>CAKZVT010000047.1 GCA_937922435.1 uncultured Prevotella sp.
CTCCCTCCCTTTGGGAGGGGTGGGGTGGGTGTCGGGTTGCTTGTGATTGGGTATTGGGTTGCTTGTGGTTGGGTGTTTCTTATCTTATTTCATCATGTTTTCTTTCGCCCTTTCAAACCCTTCTACCAGCTCTTTCATGACTTCGGCCACGGGTTTGACGCTCTTTATGGCCGATGCTACTTGCCCTATTTCAAGCTCTCCGCCGTCGATGTCGCCCTCGAAGATGCCGCGTTTCGATGCAGCCTGCCCCAGTATGGCGCGCAGTTCGTCGGCAGACGCTCCGCCGTCCTCGGCTTCTTTCACCTTGTTATATAGCGAGTTCTTGATTAGCCGGGTAGGGGCGAGCTTCTTAAGGCAGAGCATCGTGTCGCCCTCTTCCGTCGAAACGCAACGCTGTTTGAACGCGTCGGCAGCCGAACTTTCCTCCGTCAGGGCGAAGAGAGTGCCTATCTGCACGCCTTCCGCACCGAGAACCATCGAGGCGAGCATGGCTTCGCCCGACGCTATTCCGCCTGCGGCGATGAGCGGAAGGCCCGTTGCGCGGCGCACTTGGGGTATTAGCGTCATCGTGGTAGTCTCCTCGCGGCCGTTGTGTCCGCCTGCCTCAAAGCCCTCGGCCACCACCGCGTCAACCCCGGCTTCCTCGCATTTGCGTGCAAATTTGCTGCTCGACACCACATGGGCTACGGTGATGCCCGCCTCGTGGAGCATCGGGGTGAACTTCTTTGGGCTGCCTGCCGAGGTGAAAACGATTTTCACGCCGCTGTCGATGATGAGCTTCATCAGCCGGTCTATTTCCGGGTACATCAGCGGAACGTTCACACCCCAAGGCTTGTCGGTGGCTTCTTTCATCTTGGCGATGTGTTCTTCAAGCGTCTCGGGGTGCATGGAGCCTGCTCCGAGCAGGCCCAGTCCGCCTGCGTTGCTTACCGCAGAGGCCAGCCTCCAGCCGCTGCACCACACCATTCCGCCCTGCACAATAGGGTACTGTATGCCGAAAAGTTCCGTTATTCTGTTCTTTTTCATAGTCGGATGTTTTTTAGATGTAATGTAATTCAGTGCGCAAATATATGGATTTTCGGGCGAAATGCAAAATAAAATGAGCCTAAACGCCCATAGTTTGCTAACGCATTTCAGCCCGTTGCGTAACTGCTTGTGTTGCAGCATGTTGCAGGTGGCGTTGCAAAAGGCCACCTTTTACGCTCTGAAAGGTGGCCTTTTACAACGCGAAATGCCGCCTTTTGGAAATCAAAAGGCGGCATTTCGCAAAGCGGTTGGCTGGAGGCGTCAGTCTGTCAGGATGACGGTGACGCCGCGCGCGGCCTGCGCCCCCATGACGAGGGCCTGCGCTATGTCGGCCGTTTTAGACGGGCCGGAGATGAAACAGCCGTACCCGTAGCCGGTCATGCGCACTCGGCTGTATGCCTGGTGCATGTTGCTCACGATGCTGTTGCGGCTAAGCAGTATGACAAGGTATTCGGAGATGAAGCAAACAGCGCGCTCCTTCATCGTCTGCGGAACCCACACGCAGCCGTTCTCTGCCACGCCGATTTCACCCTGCACGATGCCTACGTCGGTGCCGTTAAGCTCCTGCGCCGAGCCTACGGTGTCGGGATTGCGCTGCGCAATGGTTATTCCCGGCACGTTGCTGGCGAAGACCTTTGCCGCAGGGTACGCCTTCCTTATGGCCTCGTTTACGTCTGCGCCGCTCTCAAGCGTCACCACGTCGCCGCCAACGGCCTTGCTCATGGCGATGAACTGGGCTACGGGGTCGGCGTATTCAACGCCCTTCAGCGCGTCAAGGTCGGGCATGTCGTATTGCTCCTTGACGTTCATGTTGCGCCTGTATGTTGACAGTATTTCTTCTTTTGTGCTCATTTTGCATATTTGTTTGACACCCACCCCAGCCCTCCAGAAGGGAGGGTGCTTGATTACTCGTGCCGGATGGGCTGTTGTTATGATGGTAGCTGTTATTCTTTAGGACGCCCGGCTCCCTCCCTTGGGGAGGGTTGGGGTGGGTCTTTCTTCATTATTTCATGGAACGGCTGCTTGCTGAACACGGGCATTTCGTGGCCGTAGCCCCAGCCGTTCAGCTTGTTGTACATAAGCGCGCGCGGCATGTGGTTGGCCAACGGGGCGAACTTCAGTGCGGTGTTGTACATCAGAGGATGGTTGAACAGGTACTTCATGCCCACCGACATTGCCTTCTTCACGGGGTCGGCCTTGCCTATTGAGTCAAGCCCTTGCCGCCAACGGTATATTTGTTCGGAAAGGTTTACCTTGACGGGGCACACGTTGTCGCACGAGCAACACAGCGTGCAGGCGCTCACGTTGTCGGCATAGCGCACCTTGTCTTTCAGCATTCCGAGGTTTATTCCGATAGGTCCGGGTATGAAGTAAGTGTACGAGTAGCCTCCGCTTCGCCGGTAAACGGGGCACGTGTTCATGCACGAGCCGCAGCGTATGCACTTCAGCGTCTCCCAGTGTTCGGGCTGGCTGATGATGCTTGTGCGGCCGTTGTCCACGAGCACGATGTGCATCTCGGCTCCTGGCCGCGCCTTGCGGAAGTGCGATGTGAACGATGTTGTAGGCTGACCCGTGGCCGCCCGGCACAGCAGACGTTGGAATACGGCCAGCGAGCGGTAGTCGGGCACCACCTTCTCCAAACCCATCGCCACGATGTGAAGCCGCGGCATGGAGGTTGACATGTCGGCGTTCCCCTCGTTGGTACATACAACCACGTCGCCCGTTTCGGCAACTCCGAAGTTGGCACCGGTCATGCCCGCGCCGGCCGTCATGAACTCGTCGCGCAGGCTGAGGCGTGCCTGGTAGGTAAGATAGGTGGGGTCATAGTTGCCTTTCTCGCTCCCCAGCTTCTCCTCGAAGAGGCGACCAACCTCCTCCTGCTTGATGTGTACCGCCGGCACTACTATGTGGCAGGGCTGCTTGTGCATCAGTTGCAGTATGCGTTCGCCGAGGTCTGTCTCCACCACGTCTATGCCGTGGCTTTCAAGGTAAGGGTTCATGCCGCACTCTTCGGTCAGCATCGACTTGCTCTTCACCATTTTCTTTACGTCGTGCTCTTGGAGTATTGACAGCACGGTGGAGTTGAACTCCGCCGCGTCTTTCGCCCAATGCACGTGTACGCCGTTGCGTTCTGCGTTGCCGGCAAACTGCTCCAGGTAGCGGTCAAGATGCGTCACGGTGTGCCGTTTGATGGCACTGGCCGCGTCGCGCAGCTGCTCCCACTCGTCAAGTCCGTGCGCCATGTCGTCGCGCTTGGCGCGGAGCGACCAGAAAGTGTCGTCGTGCCAGCGTGCGTCCTTATTGGTTTCCTGAAAGCGTTGTGCCGCTTTTGAATGTAGTGTGCTCATAGTCCTGCCGCTAATATTTGTACTACGTGGATGAATTTTATGTCTTTCTTCTGCCTGCGGGCCACGCCTTCGAGGTGCATCAGGCACGAACTGTCAGGCCCGGTGACGTATTCCGCGCCCGTGGCGATGTGCCTTTCCAGCTTGTCGATGCCCATTCGTGTTGACACGGCAGGCTCTTCGATGGAGAACATGCCGCCGAAGCCGCAGCATTCGTCAACGCGTTCAGGCTCGACGACGGTTACGCCGTCGACAAGGGAGAGCAAGTCCTTTATTTTGTTGAACTTGGGTATGTTGCGTTCCGAGGGCGACGAGAGGCCGAGCTCGCGCACACCGTGGCACGAGTTGTGCAGGCTCACCTTGTGGGGGAACTTACCCGGCAGCGACGTAACGCGCAGCACGTCGTGCAGGAACTCGCATATGTCCATCGTCCTTTCCGCCGTTTCGCACCGCTGTTTGCCCTTCATCAGGCGCGGATAGTTGAGCCTTATGAAGGCGGCGCAGCTGGCCGAAGGAGCCACTACGTAGTCGAACGCCTTGAACATGTCGTCGTAACGCTCGGCCAGGGGCACGGCTTTCAGCTCGAAACCGGCGTTGGCCATGGGCTGACCGCAGCACGTCTGGTTCATGGGGTAGGTCACGTCTACCTGCAAATGCTTGAGTAGCTTGTATGCCGCGACGCCCACTTCGGGGTAAAGGGCGTCGACGTAGCATGGTATGAAAAGTCCTATTTTCATCTTGTTCAGAATGTCTTGTACACTGATAATAAAGCTTTTGCCGAACGCAAAAGTACAAAAAAACGCAAAAAAGCAGTGCTTTTCCGCGCGAAATATTCATGTTTTTTCTGTCATACGATTGCCAATGGCGTAACTGCCTGTCACCCAGCGCATTATAAAAGGCCGTCTTTTAGCGTGTAAAAGACGGCCTTTTAGAGGATGAAAGACGGCCTTTCGCATTGCGAAAGATGGCCTTTGGCGTTCATTCGCAGTTCAGGTGTATATGATTACTGTATATTCTTTTGTCTTTGCGATTGCATTTCATGTACACATCCTATTTCAATCCAGGCGGTCGGTAGCCGTCATTCCGCGCTCCGACGCGGAATCCAGAAAACACAAAGGGCGTAAAAAGGTGTAGGCTGCATACACTGGATTCCGCGTCGGAGCGCGGAATGACGGTTACCGACCGCCTGGATTGTAGTAGGAGGTAAAAGTCTAATACGCTTACCTGCCATACACTCGAATTGCTGATAAACCGCCTTTGGCGTTTTACTTGTTCGCCGCTTCGCGGTATTTCTGCAAGAGCCAGGCTTTCTGCTCTTCAATAGTCATGTTGCTGTTGTCAAGCTCCAGCGCGTCGTCGGCGCGCCGCAGGGGGTCGACGGCGCGGTGGGAGTCGATGTAGTCGCGCTCCTGTACGTTCTTCAGTATGCTGTCAAAGTCGGCCTCCATGCCCTTGGCCTTCAGCTCGTCGTAACGCCTTTGGGCGCGCACTTCCGCCGAAGCGGTGACAAACACCTTGAGTTCGGCGTCGGGGAAAACGGCCGTTCCGATGTCTCTTCCGTCCATCACGATGCCTTTATCGCGCCCCATGGCCTGCTGCTGCGCCACGAGCGCGCGCCTTACGAAGGGCAGGGCGGCAATGGGACTGACGTGTGCCGACACTTCCATTGTGCGTATCGCCTGCTCCACGCACTCCCCGTTGAGGTATGTGTCTGGGCGGCCCGTCCCGGTGTTGAGCTTGAACGATATGCCTATGTTGCCCATGCAGGCCTTCAGTTCGGCCTCCTTTATTGTGCCGTCGGGGCGGAACAGGCCGCCGCGCAGGGCGTAGAGCGTCACCGCGCGGTACATTGCGCCGGTGTCAACGTAGATGTATCCGATTTCGCGTGCAAGGTCTTTGGCCATCGTGCTCTTGCCGCACGACGAGTAACCGTCTATGGCCACTATGATTTTCTTCATTCTGTCAGGCACCCACCCCAACCCTCCCGAGGGGAGGGAGCTGGATATGCCTTGCTCATTGTTTGTCATTTCTTTGGGTTTTATATGTAAAAATAGGTAATCAAACCCCATTCCTCCATGAGGGTTGGAGTGGGTCTTACAGGCTGTAAGTAGCGTTTATGATGATAGAGTTTGACGATACGTGGTATTTGCCGTAGGCCAGTTGCAGCTTGAAACGTTCAAGCTGGAGGCCTGCTCCGAGCGAAAGGCCGGCCATGTGGGTGCTTTCCTCGTCGGTGCCTTTCAGCGTTTTCATCTCGTCGGCGCGGCGGAAGTTGTAGCCTGCAGCCACGTATATCTGTTGCGAGAATAATATGTCGATGCCTGCCACAAGGTGGTTGAAGAAGCCGTAGTCCCAGTGGTTCAGGTCAACCAGCGTCGCCGAGAGGCGGAAAGGCAGGGCTGCGAACCGCTTGCTTGCGCCGAGCTGCACGTCGAGCGGCATCTTCTCGTACTCGTTGTCGTAGGCTTTCAGCTGGCCTCCGAGGTTTTTCGCCACGAGCGACACTGACCATTCGTGCTCCGGGTCGTAATAGTTGAGGCCGAGGTCTATGCCCACCGCCCACGACGAATAGCTGCCTATGTAAGAGTTTATGACCTTGGCCGTTATGCCTCCGGCGAGCTTTTGGCCGAGCATATAGCTGAAAACGCCGCTCAAGGCGATGTCCTTGGCCGAAAATTCGCCCGTCTGCACGTTGTTCATGTCTACCTCCTTCATCGTTCCGTAGTCCATGTACTGTGCCATGACGGCCACCGACGCCTTCTCCTTCAGTACCTTGGTGAACGACGCGCTGGCCGTTTTCGCCCCGGCCATGTACGTCATGAAGTTTAGGTTTATGCTCTTGTCGCTGACCGACGAAAGCAGTGCCGGGTTGTTGAACATTAGCGTGGGGTCGTCTTCTATTATGGTGATGTTGTCTCCGCCGAGGGCTGCAGCGTGGGCGCTGACGGGCAGACGCAGGAAGTTATACGCCGTCTGGCTGTCCTGTGCGTAAGCTGCGGCGACGAGAAACGCCAGCAAAAGCGTGAAAAAAGTTTTTTTCATCCAAATCAGTTAATTTTGGCGCAAAGTTACATCTTTTTCAAATACAAGAGTTACTTTTGCATAATGAAAACGTATTGTCTTGCGCACGGAGTTACCATAATAACGTAAAAAACGACGTATTAGTATAACCCGTCAATGCCAAGGCTGCAAATTCTCGTTGTTGTTTGTGGACGTAAAGAAGACATATCGTGCCGATTTGGATAACCGCAGGGTGTCGGGCTTCCTCTTGGGGCTTGTGGTTGCGCTGTCGTTGTTTCTCGTCGCGCTTGAGTTTACGGTACAAGGCGGCATGCCGGAGGCCGATGAAGGCATGCTCGACGACGTTTCGCAAGACATCGAGATGATGCCCGCTGTACATCATGACGACATGATGGCCGCCGCTCCGAGCGGCAGGCAGGCCGCTGTTTCGGACAAAATCAACGTGGTAGACAAGCCCGTCAAGGAAGAGAAGGCTGGCAGTCCGCTTTCAGACAAGGCCGCGCTGAAAAAGCTGCTTGGCGTAGGTTTCGGCGACGTTGCCGCCGTTTCGGATGTCACCTTGCAGCCTACCGCCGTCGACGGGGACGCTGACAATCCGCTGAACTTCCAAGTGGTAGAGCGTTTGCCGGAGTTTCCCGGTGGCATGTCGGCCTTCGTCCAGTGGCTTACAAAGAACCTGAAATACCCTTTGGTGGCGCAGCGTGCCAAGCGGCAGGGCACGGTTTTAGTGTCGTTCATAGTCAACAAGGACGGCACAATAGCAGACCGCAAGGTGGTGAAGTCGGCCAGTCCCGACCTTGACCGTGAGGCTTTGCGCGTGCTTAGGCTGATGCCGAAATGGAAACCGGGCGAAGACCACGGGCAGCCTTGCCGCACTTATATCTGCATTCCGGTAGTTTTCAAATTGTAACAGAAGTATAACCTGCATTTGCATAAACCTTAATTACTATGTTGACAGCTGACGAAATCCTTGCAAAATTCAACGAATATCTTGACGGTTTGCCGTATGACCGCGAGCCGAAGGGCCTTTACGAGCCGGTGAAGTATGTCCTTTCGATGGGCGGAAAACGAATACGCCCGTCGCTGATGCTCATGGCTTACAATATGTATAAGGACGCCCCGGAGAGCATCCTGCCGTCGGCGTGTGCCATAGAGACGTACCATAACTATACGTTATTGCACGACGACCTGATGGACAACGCCGGAATGAGGCGCGGAAAGCAGACCGTCCACGTGAAGTGGAACGCCAATACGGCCATCCTTTCGGGTGACAGCATGCTTGTGTTGGCATACAGTCATTTCCTGAAATGCCGTCCGGACAAGCTAAAACCAGTGCTCGACCTCTTCACGGAGACAGCTCTTGAAATAGGCGAAGGCCAGCAGTATGACATGGATTTCGAGACACGTACCGACGTGACGGAAGCCGAATACATAGAAATGATACGCCTCAAGACGAGCGTTTTGCTTGCATGTGCGCTGAAAATAGGTGCAATTTTGGCCGACGCACCTGACGAGGATGCCGACAATCTGTACAAGTTCGGCGAGCAGATGGGGCTTGCCTTCCAGTTGCAGGACGACTATCTCGACGTTTACGGAGACCCTTCGGTGTTCGGAAAGGCCGTGGGCGGCGACATACTTTGCAACAAAAAGACATACATGCTCATCAACGCTTTCAACCGTGCGGACGATGCACAGCGTGCTGAATTGATGCGTTGGGTGACGGCAAAAGACTTCGACCCGAAGGAGAAAATTGCCGCAGTGACCGCCATTTACGATAAAGTCGGAATAAGGAAAGTGGCCGAAGAGAAAATAGAATACTACTTCGGGCAGAGCCGCAAGTATCTTGCAAAGGTCAATCTGCCTGACGAACGCAAGGCCGTTCTTGCCGCTTATACCGACAAGATGATGACACGTAAAAATTGATTTAATTCATAATTCATAATGCACAATGCATAATTATTCAATTGGAGCTTTCATTACGCAGTGTGAATTATGAATTATGAATTGTGAATTATGCATTGACAAATGCCTTACCGTAGACTTCCAAAGACTGACGCGGCGCGTCTACGTGCGCTGAAAACGGTGCTCGACAGCAACGAGTTGTACACCGTGCGCAACCGTTTTGTCGACTGGCAGACCATAAACCGCGCCCAACCGGCATACGACAGGCTTCTTACAGCCGCCGAGCAGTATCGACTTACATACTCGGCGCAGCTTCGCGGTGTGGGAAAAATCGACAAGCTGCAGCGCAACGCCACGATGTACGTCAGCCATTTCCTGCAAGTTTTGATGATGGCCGTTGAGCGTGGGGAAATCAAGAGGCCGTTGCTTAAACTCTACGGTCTGGACGAAGACTCTAAGGCATTGCCCAACATGAAGGGTGCAAGTGCGTTAATCCGTTGGGGAAGGCAGGCCGTAGAGGGCGAGAAAGCGCGTGTGAAGCAGGGCGGAAGGCCGATTTACAACCCCACGGTTGGCATGGTAAGCACGCATGTTGACATCTTCAACGACTGCTACCAACAGCAGAAACGCCTGAAGGACAACACCTCGCGAGCCCTTGAAAGCCTGAAACGCATACGCCCGGAGGTTGACAGCATCATCCTGGAGCTGTGGAATCAAATCGAGGCTCACTTCAAGGACGAGCCTGCGGAGACGCGTTTCGACATGTGCAGGAAGTTCGGCGTGGTGTATTATTACCGTAAGAATGAAGTTAAAGTAGTAAAGGAGGACGGAGGTTTTAAGAAGGAGTAAGGGGAGTAAGGAGAGAAGGAGTAAGTAAATTAGCTTTGTTGCAATGATGTCAGTGTAAAGACAACCGATGCAAATCTACTTACTCCTTCTCTCCTTACTCCCCTTACTCCTTCTTAAAGCCTCCTTACTCCTTTTCTCCAAAAAGTCAAACAATGAATTTCATCGATACACATTCTCATCTTGACGGCGAGGAGTTTGCCCTTGACCGTGACGAAGTTGTGGCCCGTGCGAAGGCCGCAGGGGTAAGCAAGGTTTTCATTCCGGCAATCAATCTGCCGTCGGTCGACACCGTGTTGGCTGCGTGCGCCCGTTATCCGGGCTTCGCCTATCCTATGCTCGGCCTCCATCCGGAGGACGTAAAGGCCGACTGGCGCGACGTTCTGTCGCAGATGAAGGCGCGGCTCGACGCGCCGGAGCATCCGTTCATAGCCATTGGCGAAGTAGGGTTGGACTATTATTGGAGCCGTGAGTTCGAGCAGGAGCAGCTTGAAGCGTTAGAAGAGCAGGTGCGCTGGTCGGTGGAGACACGCCTGCCGCTGATGCTCCATTGCCGCAAGGCGCAGAACGAAATGGTGAATTTGCTGCGGCAATACAAGAAAGACCTGCCCGGCGGCGTGTTCCATTGCTTCACTGGAAACGATAAAGAGGCGGCCGAATTGTTGCAGTTTGACAACTTCGTGCTCGGCATCGGCGGCGTGCTTACGTTCAAGAAGTCGCACCTGCCCGAGGTGCTGCCTGCCGCCGTGCCGCTCGAACGCATCGTCATCGAGACCGATTCGCCCTACATGGCGCCCGTGCCGATGCGCGGCAAGCGCAACGAGAGCGCCTTCGCACTGTACGTGTTGAAGCGTCTTGCCGAGTGTTACGGCGTGAGCGAGGACGAAGTGGCCGCCACTACCAACGCCAACGCCGCCCGTGTGTTCGGCATCGGGGCGTAGCTTTGTAAGTGCCTGATTGTCAGACGCGTTGTAAAAGGCCGTCTTTCGCATTGCGAAAGGCGGCCTTTTAGCGTGCAATTCATGGCCTTTTGGAATGCAAAAGACCGTATTTTGCAGAGCGGCCGGTAGTTAAGGCCGCTGCATTGCCGGTGGAATCAGGATTTGGAACACGTCGTTTTCCCACGCCACAGTGTACCCATGCTTGCCGATGAAGCGGTTGATGAGCTTGATTTTTGCATTCTTGTGGAAGTAAGTTTCTTCCGCACGGTCGTTGTTCCAGTCGGCATACGGCTCGTACCAGCGTGGCAGCATCGACTTGTCGCGCACTATTACGGGCAGGCGTTTGCGCTCCCGTTCCGCCTGGCTGAATTTCCTTTCCATGTTTGCAGGGTCGTAAGTCCACACCCACGGGTTGTAAAGGTAAGGCCGTGTGTTGGTGAGGAAGTTCACCGTAGGTATGTTCTGGAAACACAGCAGGTAGTCGTCCTCGCTTACGTATTTTGACAGTTCGCGCAGCATCGGGTCAAGCATCTCGCAGTTTTTCCTTGTCGTATAAGTTGTTGCCAGCGGCGAGTCTATCCTGTAAACCTTGTCCCAGCGGCCACCGGCGTCGAAGTAACACTGGCTTGCTATGTTCACAACGCCGCGCTTCACCACGAACATCGTGAATATTAAGGCGCACAAGGCCAGCATGCGTGCCGCCTGCTTGTGCCCTTCCAGCTTGCCGCACGCGTTCCAGGCCATGCCCAAGGCGAATGCGCCCGACATGTAAACGCAGTACTCGCCCATGTTGCTTATGCCGTAATCGCTGCCCAACGGCAGGGCGTACATGTTGACGAGGATGATTAGCGAGAGGTATTTCAAGCCTATGCCTGCATCCTTCCGCGCGAGCGTCCAAACGCACACGGCGGTAGACACGGCGTAAAGTACAAACGTGTTGGACGACGAGAACGTCATCAGCACGGCGTAAGCCGCGCCTACGGCGGCGCACTGCCACCAGCCCGTGTGCGGCGGAATGCGCTTCCGCAAGAGCATTACGGCGACAGGAATGCCGAGGGTAAGCACCATGTCGGTCAGCACCTGTTTGTAATTAAGTAAATAAACCACAAGCATGTCTGTCAGGTTATGCGTGCTCTTTTCTTCGCCTACGGCGGAAAAGCCGTCCTCCACAGCCTGCATGAAGATTCCAAAATGCCCTGAAACCGCCATCAGGGCGAATACCGAAGCCATGCCTGCGGCGAACCCCACGACGGCGTACAGCAGCATGCGTGCTGTCTTTGCGGCGTCGCGGTGGTGCAGGTGGTAGGGCACAAGGAGCAGTATCAGCAGTGCAAGCGACAGGTTGGGCAGGCGTGCGAACACGTTTACGCCGATGATGAAGCCGCCCAGCGCCATGAGCATCGGACTGTCCTTCGACAGCGACAGGTACACGGCGTATGACGCTCCGACGGCGAGCAAGGCCGTAAGGTAGTCGTGGTAAAACACCATCATGCCATAATCCGCGCAAAGGAAAGCCCAGAACATGTCGGCCATTATGCACCACGACGGCATTAAGCCTTTCATCATCCTGTAGACGATGTACGCCGTGGCGGTTATTACGAGCATGGCCAACAGGCGGAAACCGAAGATGCCGCAGCCGCCGAGAAGCACGTTCCACAAGCCCCCGACATACTCTGACAGGTAATAAAGAAAGAGGTATTGCACCGAACTCGGGTCGTTGAACATCTGCTGGAAGCCCGAGAGCACCCAGCCCTCGTCGCACATGTCGAAGCCCTGCAAGCCGAGGACCGTGTAGAACAATGCCACCGAAACAAGATATACCGGCAGGAAACCGCCGTCGCGCTTATTCCCAAAAAGTTTCATAATAACCGTTTTTAGGTAAAAAAGAACACTTTGTCCGTCAGGTTGGAATAAACGGACAATTTTGTTGCAAATTTACTTAATTAGTGACACTTTTGCGGCATTGGCGTGCGATAAATGGCGTTTTTCATGCTTGCAGGCCGTATTACGGCGCGAAAACGGGGCTTTGGCGGCAGTGAATTTTTCACGTGGCACATTATAACAAAAGGCCGAAACGCACGTTAATAAGGTATGAAAGCATCTGAAGCGAAAATCATCGACATAAAGAAAATCATCGACATAAGGGGCAACCTGTCGGTGGTCGAGGGGCTGAAAGACATTCCTTTCGACATAAAACGCGTCTATTGGGTGTATGACGTGCCGGCAGGCGAATGCCGCGGAGGCCACGCCCACAAGCGCCTGAAGCAGTTTATCATAGCGTTGAGCGGCAGCTTCACCGTGACGCTTGACGACGGAACGAGCAAGAGAACCGTGCTGCTCAACCACCCGTACCAGGGACTTGAAATAGAGACTGGCATCTGGCGAACGCTCGACGACTTCTCTTCGGGGGCGGTGTGCCTCGTGCTCGCGTCGGAGCTTTACGACGAGAGCGACTACATACGTGATTATGACGAGTTCCTGGAGTACGTAAAATGTTCGAAATAACAAGTTATTCAAGCGAAAGGAAAGCCGATTGGGATGCCTTTGTCTGCGGCTCTAAGAACGGTACTTTCTTGTTCCGCCGCGATTACATGGACTACCATAGCGACCGCTTCAGCGACCACTCGCTCATGTTCTACCTGAAAGGCAGGCTCCATGCGGTGCTGCCAGCCAACATCTGCGGCGGCACGCTGTATTCCCATCAGGGGCTTACCTATGGCGGACTTGTCATGGACTGCGACGCAAAGGCTGCCGAGGTGTGCGCGCTTTTCGGTGAATTAAACGATTATCTACGTGCGCAGGGTGTGCGGAAGGTGGTCTACAAGGCCGTGCCTTGGATTTATTCGCGCTATGCTTCGGAAGAAGACTTGTATGCAATAGTTAACGTTTGCGGCGCAAGGCTTGCCTCACGCGACATATCTTCCACAATATTCCTCGACCGCAGGCTGAAGTTCGGCGAGCTGCGCCGCCGCTGCATGAAGAAGGCTTTGCGTGCAGGCGTTACGGTAAGGCGGAGCGACGACGTGGCAGCTTTTTGGCAAATACTCGACAACAATCTTGAAAGCAAGTACGGAGTAGCCCCCGTACACACGCTCGAAGAGCTGCAACTGCTGATGGGGCGCTTTCCCGACAACATACATCTTTACATGTCTTATCTTGGCGACGAGCCTTTGGGAGGCACCGTAGTGTATCTTAACGGCGGCACAGTGCACACGCAATACATATCGGCTTCACCCGAAGGCAAACGCCTCGGGGCGTTGGACGCGCTGTTCGGCGAGCTTATTTGCAATGTGTACAGCGGTTACAGGTATTTCGACTTCGGGCGTTCCACCGAGCGTGGGGGCGCATATCTCAACGAAGCCCTTATCTTCCAGAAGGAAGGTTTTGGCGGACGTGGCGTGTGTTATGACACGTATGAGTGGGACAACCCACCCCAACCCTCCCCCAAGGGAGGGAGTTTGATATGCGGAGAAGTTGTGTGCCGCATGTCAAGTATTGGGTAAGTATAATATAAAAACAGTTTTCAAGACATTCCAGACACCCTCCCTTGGGGAGGGATGGGGTGGGTGTTAAAATCATGATTATGGTCAACTATCTTGAGTTACGCAAGGTTACGGCGATGCACTCCGCCGAAATCGGCGACGCGGTGAGGCGCGTCGTGGAGGGCGGATGGTATCTGCAAGGCGAGGAGACACGCCTCTTCGAGCAGGAATATGCCGCATACATAGGGACAAAATGCTGTGTAGGCTGCGGCAACGGGCTTGATGCGCTAACGCTGATATTGAGGGCTTACATGGAGATGGGCGTGATGCGGCCGGGCGACGAGGTAATCGTGCCTGCCAATACGTACATCGCCAGCATTCTCGCCATTACCGAAAACGGCCTGCGCCCTGTGCTGGTAGAGCCTCGCCTGGACACTTTCCAAATAGACGACAGCCTCGTTGAGCAGGCCGTAACGCCGCGTACCAAGGCTGTGATGCTCGTCCATCTGTATGGCCGCTGCGCATATACGGAGAAACTTGGGGACATCTGCAAGCGTCACGGACTGAAGCTGATTGAGGACAACGCGCAGGCTCATGGCTGCACGTTCGGCACGAAGCGCACGGGCAGCCTTGGCGACGCGGCCGGCCACAGCTTCTATCCGGGCAAGAACCTCGGTGCGCTCGGCGACGCCGGGGCTGTGACTACGGACGACGAGGAACTGGCGCAGACGGTGCGCGCGCTGGGCAACTACGGGTCGAGCCGCAAGTATGTGTTCAACATGAAGGGGCGCAACAGCCGTATAGATGAAGTGCAAGCCGCCGTGCTGCGCGTCAAGCTGAAGTATCTTGACTGCGACAACGCCGTGCGCAGGCGCATCGCCATGCGTTATATAAGCGAGATACACAACCCTGAACTGCTGCTGCCAAGCCATGACTTCTGCGCCAACAGCGTACACCACATCTTCCCCGTGCTCTGCCGAAGGCGCGATGAGCTGCAACAATACTTGGCCGACGGCGGCGTGCAGACCATCATCCACTACCCCATACCGCCGCACAGGCAGCTCTGTTATGCTGAACTTGGCGAGCTGAATCTGCCCGTTACCGAACGCATACACCGCGAGGAATTGAGCATTCCGTTGAACCAGACGATGCAGGAAGACGAGGTTGACAGGGTGATAAGTTTGCTCAACGGTTTCAATTGACGGCCTTTCGCCCTGCAAAAGGCCATGAATTGCAATGTAAAAGGCCGTCTTTCACACTATGAAAGACGGCCTTTTATAATGTGGTTGATAATCAGGCGGTTACACATAGGCGTACAACCGCCCTGCAACGGTTAAAGTATCCTGCCGCAAAGGCGGAAGTTGATGACCGGATAAACGGTGACTTTGCTTAGCGTCTTCATCAGTCCGCCGTCCTCGCCGTCGAAGTCGTCCTCGGTAAGTCGGTCGCCGTTACAGTACAGTTTGGGCGACCCCCAGAACTGTACGCCGGCCTCGAACATGAAGCCGATGCGCTTCTTGGGCACTGCGCGGCCAAAGCCGAGGCCGATGTAAGGCTTGAACGAGGCCGTCTTTATTTCCGCATTGATGTTGCCGTCGTTGTCAGGCGTGAGCAGGTAGTCGCCCAGTTCGTAGCCAATCATCAGGCTTGGATGGTCGCGGTTGTAGTCGGCTATGCCTTGCAGCAGGCCGTCCTCCTTGTTGTAAGCCTTGATTATGGCCGACGAACCGAAGTAAGCTCCGGCCGTGATGTGGAACGAACTGCTCTTGAAGGGGAACACGTCGAAGAGCAGCTTGCCGTTGGTGAAGCCCACCTTGGCCTCCACTTCCACCGTTTCGGGTATGGTATAGCCTGTAACGTTGGGCATTTCGTTGATGTCAAGGTCTGTGCCGAACTTGATTGAAGGCATGAAAGCCACTCCTGCGCGGACCTGCACATAGTTGCCTATAGGCGCGGCGACGTCGAAGCCTATACCGGGAGTTCCGGCGGTGATGCCGACCGAAAGGTGGTTGAACATGTTTTTGTCTTCTTCCTGTGCGCTTGCAGTCAATACGCCGCAGAGCATTGCCAAGGGCAATACGAGATGTTTTAGACTCATGATTTGATTGTTGTTTTGTTAATAATATGATGGTTTATAATCATCCGACAATGCTAAATAATGTAAACGGAACGGCGACATTATTGTCTAAAACGGCCAAAAACAGGCTTGTTTTTCTGCAAAGTTAAGTTAATAAGGTTAATCATACAACATTTTGTATAAAAACTTTTAAATAATTAGTAACTTTGCAGCTGTTCGCATTAACTTTGTAAACCAAGTATTTACACATGTCACGAATGACGCTGCCCGACGACTTCATCAGGCTGACAAAGGCCGCCCTTGGCGACGAATTGTGGCAAGTCCTTGAACGTGGGCTGGCCTCCGAGCCGCCCGTAAGCATAAGGCTGAACCCTTGGAAATGCCAAGACAGAGGCTTTGAAGTGGCCGGAAGCACGGGCGTTGTGCCTTGGTGCAAGGACGGGCTGTATCTTTCCGCACGGCCAAACTTTACGTTCGACCCGATGCTTCATGCCGGGATGTATTACGTTCAGGAGGCTTCGTCGATGTTTCTCGACCGCGTGCTGCGCCAGTATGCCGCCGACGGGCCTGTAACGATGCTCGACCTGTGCGCCGCTCCTGGAGGAAAGTCTACCGTGGCGCGCGCCGCCCTGGCTGAAGGCAGCCTGCTTGTGAGCAACGAGCCGGTGCGCCAGCGTGCGCAGGTGTTGGCCGAAAACGTGCAGAAGCAGGGTCATCCTGACACCATTGTGACAAACAATTATCCGCAGGACTTCCGCCGCAGCGGCCTTCAGTTCGACGTCGTGCTGGCCGACGTGCCGTGTTCTGGCGAGGGTATGTTCCGCAAAGACCCGGCCGCCATAGGCGAGTGGAGCTTGCAGAACGTGGAGAAGTGTTGGCGGTTGCAGCGCGAAATAGTGGCCGACGCATGGTGCTGCCTGCGCCCGGGAGGGCTGTTCGTCTATTCTACGTGTACCTTCAACACCAAGGAAGACGAGGAGAACGTGGCCTACATGTGCGAAGAGCTGGGCGCGGAGGTGCTCGCCGTTGACACGGACGGGCGTTGGGGCATCACAGGCTCGGTGCTTCCTGGCTTCAACAAGCCCGTCTACCGCTTCCTGCCGGGACGTACATCGGGCGAAGGTTTGTTCATGGCCGTGATGCGTAAGACGGGCGACGAGCCTGCCGGTGACGGCCGTGTGAAGGGCAGGAATGCCAGGAAGGGGCGCAGGCAAGGGGGCGGCAGTGCTGTTGCTGATGCTTGCAAGAAGTGGCTAAGGCAGCCTGACGGTTTTGAAATAGTCGTTGACGGCAATACTGTCACGGCCATACCACGTCCGTGGAAACCGTTTTATGATGCGGCGCGGAAAAGTCTCAATGTCCTGTCAGCCGGCGTACCGCTCGGCGAAGTCAAGGGAAAAGATGTCATTCCGTCGCAAGCCCTTGCCCTGTCAATATGCCTTGACGCGTCGGCTTTCCCCAGTGTGGAGCTTGACTACGGCCAGGCTCTTTGCTATCTGCGCAAGGAGGCCGTGCCGTTGCCCTCTGATACGCCGCGCGGACATGTCCTCATGGCGTACAAGGGCGTGCCGCTCGGTTTCGAGAAGAACATCGGCAACCGCGCCAACAACCTGTATCCGGCTGAATGGAAAATCAAAAGCTCGCATACGCCGGAGGGAAACAACGAAGTGTTAAGTTAAGAATTAAAAGTTAAGAGTTAAGAAAATATGCCATGCCTGTATTGGCTTATTCGGCCAATCTGGCTTATCCGGCCTGTTTTCCAGATAAATAATGGAATAATGAAACAATATCTCGACCTGCTCGACCGCATAATGACGGAAGGCGTTAAGAAGCACGACCGC
Source organism: uncultured Prevotella sp. (assembly GCA_937922435.1). Lineage (GTDB taxonomy): Bacteria > Bacteroidota > Bacteroidia > Bacteroidales > Bacteroidaceae > Prevotella. Next base: position 17,482 of record CAKZVT010000047.1, read on the forward strand.
ACGGGAACGGGCACTATCAGCATCTTCGGCAACCAGATGCGGTTCAACCTTGAAGACGGTTTTCCGCTGCTTACGACGAAGAAACTGCATCTGAAATCAATCATCTACGAGCTGCTTTGGTTCTTGCGCGGCGACACGAATGTGAAGTATCTGCAAGAGCATGGCGTAAGCATTTGGGACGAATGGGCAGGGGAGGACGGTGAACTCGGCCCCGTTTACGGTCACCAGTGGCGTTCGTGGCCCGATTACGACGGCGGACACATCGACCAAATCAGGAATGTTGTGGAGCAAATCCGCCACAATCCCGACTCGCGCCGCATAATAGTGAGCGCGTGGAACGTGGCTGAAATCAACCAGATGCACCTGCCGCCGTGCCACTGCCTGTTCCAGTTCTACGTGGCTGACGGCCGCCTTAGCCTACAGCTTTACCAGCGCAGCGCCGACACTTTCCTCGGAGTGCCGTTCAACATAGCGTCTTACGCCCTGCTGCTGATGATGATGGCGCAGGTAACGGGGCTGAAGCCGGGCGACTTCATACATACAACGGGTGACACGCACCTGTACCTCAACCATCTTGAACAGGTGAAGTTGCAGCTTACGCGCGAGCCTCGTCAGCTGCCTACGATGACGCTCAACCCTGACATAAAGGACATTTTCGACTTCAAATACGAAGACTTTAAGCTGGAAAACTATAACCCTTGGCCGCACATTAAGGCCGAGGTGAGCGTGTAAACACCCACCCCAACCCTCCCAAAGGGATGGGTGGGGTGGGTATGAAAACAATAGAACCGAATTATGCGTATATCAATTATCGCCGCAGTGGCGCGTAACCGCGCCATCGGCAAGGACAACAAGCTGTTATATTGGTTGCCAGACGACCTTAAACGCTTCAAGGCTTTGACTACCGGGCACACCATAATAATGGGGCGGAGGACTTTCGAGTCGCTGCCGAAGGGCGCGCTTCCCAACCGCAGGAACATCGTATTGAGCCGCACCGTGCACAAGTTTCCCGGTTGTGATGTGTACACTTCGCTCGACGAAGCACTGAAACACTGCTCTGAAGAGGAAGATATTTATATAATAGGTGGCGCAAATGTCTATGCACAGGCTATCGGCCGAGCCGACCGTCTCTGCCTTACCGAGATAGACGACACGCCCGACAGTGCCGACGCTTTCTTCCCGGAATACGGCGGTTGGCGCGAAATGTGGCGCGAAGAGCACGCCATAGACGAGAAGCACGCTTACCGCTTCGCTTTCGTTGACTATGCAAAAAGTTGACTACTGATAACTCATTGACAGCCAGGCGTTTGCCTGTCGCCGTCCGAAAGGCCGTCTTTTACAGCGTAAAAGACGGCCTTTTAAAATGCAAAAGACGGCCTTTCGCACTGTGAAAGGCCGTCTTTTGCCAAGTATTGAACATCTTGCGATTGGGCAGGCAGCAGCCGGCTATCTGCCACCAAGACGTTTCTTCACATTTTCCTTGAGGTTCCCTTTGCTGTAACCGCTCCACTGCGCGGTCATGGTTCCTTGCGGAGAAACCAGCACATAATGGGGAATGCCCCACACGCCATACTTCGCTGCAATGCCGCTTCGCCCTTTCAGGTCGTTCAGGTTGTACCATGTCATACCATGCTTTGGCGACTCTTGCTTCCATATCTCCTCCGTATCGAGCGACAGGCTGACAATAACGAGAGAGTATTTATAGGCTTCGGCCACCTCTTTCATCTCCGGAATGGCCTGTATGCAAGGGCCGCAACCGATGCTCCAAAAGTCTAACAAAATGTATTTTCCTTTGAAGTCAGCCAAGTGATGAACACCTCCGTCGATGTCAAACAAGTCCCCGTCGGCGGCAGCTTCGCCCTTTACAATTTCCTTCGGGGGATAAACCGTTATGCCTATTTCGCTCCCCGTCATTGTGTTCTTCCACTTGTCAGGCAGCCGGTCATACAGTTTCCTTACGGCGTTCATGCCTTTTTCGTTGTCATAAGATTTCGCAAAGATGGCGTTTCCGTTCAACTCTTCCATCCAAGCGTCGTCAACCTCCATTCCGTTCATGACCGCAGTCTCGGCTATTATCACACTGTCCACCGCCATACACTTGTCTTTATCGAGACAGTCAAGCTCTGCCTGTACGGCGGCTTTGTCTTTATCGGCCAACGTTCCGCTTCTCATCATTGAACGAAGAGCGTCAACATGAATGTCGATAAGCTGTATCCTGTCCCACCACTTACGCGCCGCCATGACTATTTTCTGCCTGGTCTGTTGTTCGGGAATGTCGCTCTCAACGTTCCAAGTGTATGCGAGCATGCCGTCGCCTGATATGTTTATATGGCTTTCGGGACGTACATAAACGTCAAGAATCATGCTTATGGTATCGCCCTTCATGGCAAACAGCGTCATCGGTTCCACTCCGTTGCCCGTTGTTTCACCGCTGAACCTGAACCTGTTATCGGTTATCGTGTCGCCGTCAACAGCTTTAAGGATGTCTCCTATATTACGGAATAGCTGTACAAACGTGCCCTCTGGCACGTTCTTTATTGTCCCGTCAATTACATAAATGCCTTGTGCTTGCATCGCAATGGTAGCGAATACAAGCACAAGGCATGATAAAGACTTATGTATCACAGGTTTTATGATTGGTCAGATAATGATGCTTCACTCTGCCGCAACGTCCGTATCGTCAACCGGCATGTCAACAATCGGCAGCTGGCGGCTGAACGCCGAGTTGAACGAAATTATGGTTTCGCTGCGTGAAAGGCCGAGAGGTTGCAGGCGGTCGTGGATGATGTTGAGCAGATGATGGTTGTTTACGGCGTAGATTTTGATGAACATGTCATAGTCGCCGGTGGTGTAATGACACTCAACCACTTCAGGAATCTTCCTCAATTCGTCAACGACCTCGTCGAATTTCTCGGGATTTTTCAGGTTAAGTCCCATATAAGCGCAGGTCTCATAGCCTATTTTCTCCGGGTCGATGATGAATTTCGACCCTTTCAACACGCCCATGTTATTCAACTTCTGTATGCGTTGATGGATGGCTGCACCGCTTACATTGCATGAACGAGCCACCTCCAAGAACGGAATCCTTGCGTCTTCGGCTATCAGCTTAAGGATTTTCTTGTCTAATGAATCTAAATTGTGATGTGCCATTTGTAGTGTATTTTTTACTTTGATGTTAATTTAGAACTGACTGTTAAATGGCTTTACGCCAAATACATATTGCTTGTTGTACGGCACAAAGATACGATAAAATAATTGTTTTTGCAATGAATTGTAAGTAAAATTTCAATCTTATACTATAGATTAAAACTTTCTTTTATGAATAAGAATTATTTTCCGCCCTTTTGTGTGGCTGAATAATTCACCCGTAACGCTCCTGCCCGGCGCAGTGCCTGGCGTACATCCGACATTATGCCCATCTCCGTTTCGCGGTCTGCTTTTATCGAGACGCTCATCGCCTTGGCGCCTTCCGGTGACATGCGGCGGCGTTCCTCGGCCACATAGTCGGTCACGTCGTCAACGTCGGCATACTTGTCGTTCAGCTGTATGCGCGTGCCTTCGCCCACGGAGCGGCGCATGTCGTCGGCAGGGCGGCCTATATAAATATATGTAACGGCAGACTTCTTGACAAGGCGGGTAAGCTCCGTACCTTCAGGCACTCGGTATTTCACTTTCAAGGTGACTTCCCTCATGTGCGTTACGGTGATGAAGAAGAAGAGGACGGTGAAAATCAGGTCGGGCAGGGCAGCCGTGTTAAGCATCGGCACCTCGCGTCTTTGGCGGCGGAAGAAGCTCATCTGCCACCTCCTTCCTCCGTTGCGGCAGGCGTTTCGGTGATGCGTTGCGGATAATAGGCTCTCACGGCGGCACGCTGTTCAGGCGTGCATGCAGCGTAGGCACGGCCGTATCGTTTTATAGCATAGCCGTTCCGCAATTCGTTGTAAGCCGCTACTATCTCGTTTTGCACATTGAAATAAACTTCATACGACGCCTTTCGGTCAATGTCCAAGGCGATGACATGATTGCGCCGGTCGGCCGAGTGGCTAACGAACGACATTACACGGCGGCGTACATCGCCCTTGTCTATTGGCTTGCCGTCGGCCATCAGGCGGTTGTATTCCGTTATAGTGAGCGACAATACATTGCCGCGCTCCACGTCGGCAGCCTCCTGTTGCGTCTCGTCCGCCATAGGCGGAAGCATACGTTGCAGTCCCTTGTCAGCGTCCATGGACGTCATGATAAGGAAGAACACCAGCAAGATGAACGATATGTCGGCCGTTGACGTGGTGTTGAGTTGCGGCACTGTGCGCCTGTCGCGATGCAAAATCATTTTCTAATTCCCATCTTCCTGCAATATCCCGAAAGGCCGAATGCAACGCCGCAGACTGCTACCAGGAGCAGCACCAGCGACGTATTGATGAACATGTCGGTAGCTTTCAGCCAGAACACGTCGGTATATGCAACGCCGTTTACCTGTACAGGCTCTGCCGAACCGAGCAGGAACGTTGCCAAAAGGCTTGCTATTAGCAGCCCAGCCGTGCCCCATGCAATCTTTGCCGACGGTATGTTGTTGGCCTTTCCTTGCGCCTTGTCCCTCGCCTTGAGGCTTACCGCTATGGCTGTGACGGCGAGTATGGCGGCAAGGAGCACGAGCACGTAGATGAACGCGAGCACAAGGTCGGTAAGCCGGGGCGCGTTGAACTCCGGGTTGTCCTCAAACGGCACGTCGTAACCTATCAGGAAGAACGCGCCGAAGACAACAACCGTCAGCGCGACGAGCACGTAAAGCACGCGCGTAGACACCTGTTCTGCCGTCAGTCCGCTTAGTACGTTATGCCGTGTCTTCATCATCGTGTGAGCTTGTATTTCATAATTATGTCAAGAAGCGTGATGGCCGACTCCTCCATCTGGCTCGTGATGTGCTCTATTTTGGACAGGATGTAGTTGTAGAACACCTGGAGAATGAGCGCGGCAATCAGTCCGAAGATGGTCGTTATGAGGGCCACCTTCATGCCGGCAGCCACGATTGTAGGACTTATGTCACCTGCTTGCTGAATTTGCTCGAATGCCATAACCATGCCGATTACCGTGCCGAGGAAACCCAGCGACGGTGCCATGGCGATGAACAGCGTTATCCACGAGCAGCCCTTCTCAAGGTTGGCGGCCTGCACCGCACCGTAAGACGTTATGCTGCGCTCGATGTCTTCCATCGATTCGTCTATCCGCGTAAGTCCCTGGTAGCAGATTGACGCCACCGGGCCGCGCGTCTCACGGCACACCGTCTTTGCCCCTTCGACGTCGCCCTGCATTATTTGTGTCTCCAGGTCGGCCATCAGCCGCTTGGCGTTTATTTCCGAAAGGGTGAGGTATATGATGCGCTCTATGCAGAAGGCCAGGCCGAGCACCAGCGCCAAAGCAACGAAAGACATGAAGCCCGCGCTGCCTTCGATGTACTTGGTCTTCAGCATCTTGTGGAAGCCTACCGTCTCGACTGGAGCCATTACCGAGTCAGGAGCTTCGGCATAGTCCAGCCCCAGCGTGTCGTCAGCCAATGTTCCTGCCGCCGAGTCGGCCTCCGCCGTCATTGCGCTGTCAGCCACCGACGCGGTCACGGGCTTTTGCTCTTCGCCGTTTTGGGCGTTGGCGTAATGGCATTGGGAAAAAACAAGGAGTGTGATTATCGCAATCTTTGCAATCAGATTGTCCATACCTAAAGGATTAAAAACATTATTTTTGCTGCTCAGTTAGAGTTTAACATTGCAAAGGTAATAAAAGTTTCTTTTGCGGATATAAGAATTTAGATTTTTTATTATTCTGCTGTCAAAGGATGAAACAGTCGCAGGCGGATTGACAAACAATGCAGAATTATTACCGCAAAATACGTAATAATTAAACGAAACACGGATTAGAAATATTTAAAATCTTTGCATCTATAAGATTTTCAACCTATCTTTGCAGTATGAAAAAGGATGAACGTAACAATACAATATTGTCAGAAACGGGCAAGTTCTTCATAGACATATCAAAACTTGTCTTTGGAGGAGTTATCCTTGCAAGCATAATGAAATATGAAAGTATTAATCCGACATTGCTTTTAGGCATTGGCTGCGTAGCTGTTGTTTGCAGTTTTATTACCGGTCTCGTCCTGATTGCAATGTCAAAAAAGTAAAAGGAGGACTATATGGCACTTTTAGTATTATTCGGAGCAGTAGGAGTCGTTGCCTTGATAGTAGGCATTTGGGCTTTTATCCAGTTGCGGAAAGAGTCCAAGACGGCACATTGATTTTGTCCGTTTGATGTTTTAGACAATAAAAGCAGGCTTTCTTAGCCTGCTTTTTTGTTGCCGTTTGTGCGTCATAAATACATGAATGTAATTGTCATAAGACATCTGTATGTATTGCTTTTGCACTTGCGGAGAGAGGGGGATTCGAACCCCCGTGCCAGTTTTGCCGGCTACACGCTTTCCAGGCGTGCCTCTTAAGCCACTCGAGCATCTCTCCTTGAGCCTATTGACGGGCTCTTGGCTTACGGCTTGCAAAATTATCTTATTTCCCGTTATTTCACGAATAAAATAGCATATTTTTTGCTTTCGCGCGTCATTTTTCCGTTTTTTCACACTCTGTTGGCGGCCTTCCGCCGTCGGTCAGGCGTGGTTGCGGCGGTAGTCTGACGGCGAAAGGCCGGTGTGCTTCTGCACGTAGCGGCTGAAATAGGACAGCGACGAGAAGTTCATCCGCGCCGCTATGTCGGCCAGGGTGACGCTCTTGTCGAGCAGCAGGCGCGTCACTTCGTTCACCGTGAAGCGGTCGAGCCAGTAGGATGCAGGTCTGCCGCTCGCCTTGCGGCATATTTCCGAGAGGTAGTGGGGCGTCACGCAGAGGCGCGAGGCGTAGTAGGCGAGGTCGCGGTGGGCGATGTATTCGCCGTCGTAAAGCATCCCGATGAACCGCCGCAGCAGGCTCTGCGCCCGCTCGGGCACGTCGTCCCAACGCCTGCCGCGCGCGTGGATGTCGTACAGGTCGAGCACGTGGGCCATGAGCAGATGGCCCAGCATCTCGTCGCGGAACAGGTGGGCCGCGCTCCCGGCCATGCGCCGTCGCAGGGTCTCCATAGCCTCGCGGCATGTGCGGAAGTCGTCTTCCGCAAGGCGCATCACGGGGTTTTGCAGCAGCGAGAGGTGCCCTATGATGCCGTAATTGCTGCGCAGGGCCAGCGAGGCGACAAAACTCTCGCTTAGACTCATTACGATTGCCTCCGCGTCGGGCGACTCGGTGAAGGCCGTGGCGAGTGCGGCATCGGGCAGGATAACGTAGTCTCTCGAGGCGATGTTATACTTCACGTCGTGCAGCATGAAGCTCATGCCGCCGCCGAGGCACAGTATGTGCAACACGCGTCCCGGCGCATCGGCGAGGCCGAAGCCCGTAACCCTGTCGGCGAAGACTATCCCCGTAGTGGCGTCTTCTCCTTTTTTGTAAAATGCGTTCTGCTTGTCTGTCATGCTTTTCATATTGAATTGTATGCCTGTTTGCCGTGTTTTGTCGGGTGAGATGTAATTTGTTGATGGTCAGTGTGTTACGGTTTGCCTTGCAAAAGGCCGCCAATCATATTGCGAAAGGTCGTCTTTTAGGCCGCGAAAGGTGGTCTTTTGCATGCTCAAAGACGGCCTTTGGCATGCCGTTTTGCCGTCAACGGCAGTGAGGCTGCTTGCCGTCGGCTGTTCCATTGGCCATAGACTGTGTGCAAAAATAGTGAAAAATCCACGAAAAGTGAAAATGTCTCCACGAATTTTATAACATCTTTTGTCGCTCCAAGGCGTATCTTTGCAATCGAAACAAATAACCAAGCAATATGAAAGAAGTAAGACTTAACAACGGAGTTATGATGCCGGCTGTGGGCTTCGGGGTGTATCAAATACCCGTGGAGGAGACAGAGCGTTGCGTAAGCGACGCATTGGAGGTGGGCTACCGCATGCTCGACACGGCCTCGTCGTATTTCAACGAGCGGCAGGTGGGCGACGCCCTGCGCAAGAGCGGCCTGCGCCGCGAGCAGGTGTTTGTCACCACAAAGCTGTGGGTGCAGGACTATGAGTATGACGACGCGCTGCGCGCCTTCGACCTGTCGATGAAAAACCTCGGCCTTGATTACCTCGACCTGTACCTGCTGCACAAGCCTTACGGCAACTATTACGCCGCATGGCGTGCCGTGGAGAGGCTGTACAAGGAGGGGCGCATCAGGGCAATCGGCGTGACGAGCTTCTCAAACGAGCGCCTGCAAGACCTCTTCCTGCACAACGAGGTGAAGCCGATGGTCAACCAAATAGAGACCAACCCACTCTTCCAACAGCGCGAGGCCAACGCCTTCATGCGGCATGAGGGCATACAGCACGAGGCATGGGCACCCTTCGCCGAGGGCAGGCGCGACATCTTCAACAACCCTACCGTCAAGGCAATAGCCGACCGCCACGGCAAGACCGCGGCGCAGGTAATGCTCCGCTGGCTCAACCAGCGCGGCGTGGTGGTTATCCCCAAGAGCGTAAGCAAGGCGCACATGGCCGAGAACCTTGACATATTCGACTTCACGCTCGACGACGAGGATATGCGCCGCATGGCCGTTCTCGACACGGGAAAGAGTCCCATTTACGATGACCAAGACCTCCAGACGGTGCGCGGAATAGGAACTTATAAGATACATTAATTAAGTGACACCCACCCCAACCCTCCCGAAAGGAGGGAGCTTTGAAGTGACACCTACTCCAAACCCCTCCCCAAGGGAGGGGTTTTGATATGCCTCAGGGGTATTGTCTGTATATCAGGCTCATTGGACTTATACGCTATCAGGGGTAATTAAGCCCCCTCCCTTCGGGAGGGTTGGGGTGGGTGTAAGGTCTATTGGATTGGTTTTTTTATTCAATAAATATGGAATATACAACATTAAGCAACGGTGTCAAGATGCCGTTACTGGGCTACGGAGTGTATCTCGTAAGCCCGGAAGAGTGTGAACGTTGCGTGCTCGACGATATAAGTACGGGTTACCGCCTCATAGATACGGCGCAGGCTTATTACAACGAGGAAGGTGTCGGCGCGGCGATAGCAAAGTGCGGCGTGCCGCGCGACGAGCTTTTTATTGTTACGAAAGTTTGGCTTACCAACGCCGGAGAGGAGAAAGCTGCGCTAAGCATCGACGAGTCGCTGCGCAAGTTGCGTACAGACTACATCGACCTGCTGCTCATCCATCAGCCTTACGGCGACGTGTACGGCTCGTGGCGGGCAATGGAGAAGGCTTACAAGGATGGCAAAGTGAGGGCCATAGGCGTATCAAACTTCCAGAAAGGACGCTTCTACGACTTTGCATATCACGCCGACGTGAAGCCAATGGTCAACCAGTTGCAGTGCAACGCCGTGATGCAGCAGGACAGCATACAGCCCGTATTGGCAGAATTTGGCACGAAGATGATGGCCTGGGGACCGCTCGGCGGCCAAGGCTCTGACGCCATATTCGGCAACGAAACGCTGAAACAAATCGGCGGAAAGTATGGCAAGACGGCCTCGCAGGTGGCCTTGCGCTGGCTGACGCAGCGTGGCATAGTTGCCATTCCGAAGAGTACGCACCGTGAAAGGATGGCCGCTAACCTTGACATCTTCGACTTCCGCCTTACCGACGGCGACATGTCGACCATTGCCAAGCTGAACATGCACGATGAAGGAGCGGTGAACTTCAACGACCCGGCGTTCATCAAGATGCTAATTGATACGTACAAGTAAAATCAAAAGGTAAAAGGGTAAAAAGGTAAAACACAAAAATAAAGGTAAAAGGGTAAAAAAGTAAAAAGGTAAAACCTGTCATGCGCAGTCGTTTTACCTTTTTACTTTTTTACCCTTTTACCTTTACAATACGGTTGCTGCCAGCCTCTTGGCCTTGTCCCTCAAGGCTGTTGTGTCTGCGTCGGTGTCGCCGTAACAGAGCACAACGCCCATGCGGCGGCCTACGTGTTGCTGTTGTTTTCCGAATATGCGCAGGCGAGTGTAGTCCTCTTTCAGCACGTCGAGCATGTTGTATTGCGGCTCATGGTCGGCCTCTTCCTTAGCCAGTACGACCGCGCTCACCCCGGCGTGTTCAAGGTGTATGGCCGGGATTGGCAACCCCATGACGGCGCGGAAGTGCAGTTCAAACTCGTTAAGGTTGAGCGTATGGCCGAGCGTTACCATGCCCGTGTCGTGGGGACGGGGTGAAAGTTCGGAGAAGATGACACCCTTGTCCTTGCTCAAAAAGAACTCAACGCCCCATATTCCGGCACCTGTCAGCGCCCCAGTCACGGCCTCCGCCATGCGCTCGGCTTCCTTCAGGTCGGCCTCGGGGATGGCATACGGCTGCCAACTCTCGCGGTAGTCGCCGCCTTTCTGCACGTGTCCGATGGGCGGACAGAACAGGGTGGGGCCGTTCTTCTGCGTCACCGTGAGCAGGGTAAACTCGCTGTCGAAGTGGATAAACTCCTCTATTATGATTTCCTTTACGTCGCCCCGGCTGCCTTCCATCGCCGCGTTGAAGGCCGTTTCGAGTTCGTCTGCGCTCTTGACCACGCTCTGGCCGTGGCCGGATGACGACATGAGGGGCTTTATTACGCATGGGAAACCTATTTCCTTGGAGTGCTCTTTCAGTTCGTCAAGCGTCTTGGCGTAGAAGTATTTGGCCGTTTTCAGGCCGAGTTCCTTGGCTGCCAGGTCGCGTATTGCCTTGCGGTTCATTGTGAAGTTGACCGCCCTCGCGCTGGGCACAACCTGTATTCCCTGCTCCTCGAAGCCGAAGAGGCGTTCCGTGCGGATGGCTTCTATCTCCGGGACGATGATGTCCGGCCGGTGTTTCTCAACCACTTTGTCGAGCGCGTCGCCGTCAAGCATGTTGAAAACTTCGCACTCGTCGGCCACCTGCATTGCCGGAGCGTTGGCGTAACGGTCGCAGGCTACAACGTACTGGCCGGCCCTCTTGGCGGCGATTACAAACTCTTTGCCCAGTTCTCCCGAGCCTAACAATAGTATTTTCTTCATTTCTTATTTGTCGATTAATTGTTTCACCATCTGCCATTCGGGCGAAACCGCCATCTTGCGGAGGTTGGCTTCGATTATTTTCAGCATTGTCTCGTTGCTTACGTGGCGTTCCCTTGCGATGTCTTCAAGTGGCTTCACGTCGTTGCCGAACAGCCCGTAATACTGTTGCAGCATGTCTTCGTCGTCGGCGTAGACAAGGTGCATGATGTGCTTTATGTAGTGTTCCACCTTCTCGCTTACGCACTGCGGCTCCTTGCCGAGGCGTATGAGGAAGTCTTGGAGTTCTTCGGATAGTGCGTCCATGGTTGTTTGCGGTTATACGGTTTTACGGTTATGAGGTTTTAAGGTGGTTCTAAATATGAAACCGTATAACCCTAAAACCTCATAACCTTATGACCGAATACGTCATCTGTTGCCGTACATCTGCTCGTAATACTTCTGGTAATCGCCGCTGGTTACCTCGTTCACCCAGTCTTGGTGCTCCAAGTTCCAACGTATTGTCTTGACGATGCCGTCGGCGAACATGGTCTCAGGATACCAGCCAAGCTCGTTCTTGATTTTCGTCGGGTCGATAGCGTAACGCTGGTCGTGGCCGAGGCGGTCGGTAACGAACGTGATGAGGCTGTCGTTAATCCAGCTTATGTCGATGTCTCCGTTGGCGTCTTTCACCTGTTTTTTCAGTATGTTGCGCAGGCTCTTGTCATCGGCCATCATGTCGTGGATGGTCTTTATGGTGAGCTTTACAATGTCGATGTTCTTCATCTCGTTGTGTCCGCCTACGTTGTACACCTCTCCGTCGCGTCCTTCACGCACCACAAGGTCTATTGCCTTGCAGTGGTCTTCTACATAAAGCCAGTCCCTTATGTTGTCGCCTTTGCCGTAAACGGGCAGTTGCTTGCCTTCGAGTATGTTGTTGATAATCAACGGAATAAGTTTCTCCGGGAAGTGATACGGGCCGTAATTGTTGGAACAACGCGTGATGGTAACAGGCATGTGGTAGGTGTCGTGGTAAGCCTTTACTATCATGTCGGCGCTTGTTTTCGAAGCACTGTACGGGCTGTGGGGGCACAACGGGGTGTCTTCGGTGAAGTAACCTTCCGCTCCAAGCGAGCCGTACACTTCGTCGGTGCTCACTTGATGGAAGCGTTTGCCCTCTTTCCAGACGGGATAACCCGTCGCATCCTTGCCCATAACCCACGCCCGGCGGGCTGCATCGAGCAGGTTTTGTGTGCCAAGTATGTTGGTCTCGAGGAACAGTTGGGGGGTCTCTATGCTGCGGTCAACGTGGCTTTCGGCTGCGAAGTTCACCACATAGTCTATGTCGTTTTCGGCGAAAAGGCGGTCGGCCAGTTCGCGGTCGCGTATGTCTCCGTGTACGAATACGCACCTCTTGCCGTCGATGTCGTCCTTTATTGTGCCGTAGTTGCCTGCATATGTCAGCAGGTCGAGCACTATTACCTTGATGTCTTCATCCTTATACTTCTTGTAAAGAAGGTATTTGATGAAGTTGGAGCCGATAAATCCGGCGGCGCCTGTCACTAAATAAGTCTTCATTTTGTTGGCTGTTTTGTTGGGTTTTACGGTTTTCGGGTTTTATGGTTATGCGGTTTGGGGCTTTACGGTTGTGTTGTTTATGGTGCGATATGTGGCATAACCTCACAACCTTACAACCTCATAACCGTATTACCGTATATATATAACTCTGTTTTTGTCAAAAAATTGTGTCGCCGCAGCGTCTCGGGTCGTTGAGCGTAACTACTTCAAGGTCTTTGAAGTCGTTGCCGTCCACGGTCAGGCGGACGATGGTCCGTTCCCTGTGCCATCCTTGCAGGCCGGCCGCTCCGGGGTTTATGTGGAGCAGGTTGAGCGTCTTGTCGTACTTCACTTTCAGTATGTGCGAGTGTCCGGAGATGAAAAGCCGTGGCGGACTGGCGTAGATTGAGGCGCGTATGCTGGCGTCGTAGTTGCCGGGATAGCCTCCGATGTGCTTCATCAGCACGTCGGCATCTTCGCATTTCCACCTTAGTTTTTCGGGGAACATGCGCCGCAGGTCGCCTCCGTCGCAGTTTCCGCAGACTGCACGCAGCATGCGGAACTCCGCCAGACGCTCCGCAACTTCCATCGAGCCGATGTCTCCTGCGTGCCAAATTTCGTCGCACGGCTCGAAGTAATGCAGGTATTTGTCGTCCCAGTAGGAGTGAGTGTCGCTGATGATGCCGATTTTTTTCATGTCAGTATGCGGTTTTACGGTTGTAGGGCCATACGGTTATACGGTATTGCGACCGTATAACCGCATGACCTTAAAACCTTATAACCCTACATTAAGTTTCTTCTTTATGAACTCTTTTATGAACTCTTCCGTGCCTTCCATGCCCAGTATGCTGGAGTTTATGCAAAGGTCGTAAGACCTGCTGTGCCCCCATTCCTTGCCGGTGTAGTAGTTGTAGTAAGACGAACGGGTAGATTCCTTGCTCTCGATGATTTTCTTCGCCTCGTCCTCCGTGCAGTTGTGACGTTTGCATACGCGGCTGATGCGCTCGTCAAGGTCGGCCGTAATGAATACGCTTACGGTGTTCTTGAAGTCGCGCAGCACGTAGTCGGCGCAGCGTCCCACGAACACGCACGAGTGTTCCGACGCCGCCTTGCGTATGGCGTCGCTTTGGAACTGGAACAGGCTTTCCTGCGACAGCTTGTTGCTATAGAAGTTGTTGTCTGACACGAACGGTGCGTGCATGTGGAACAACGAGCGGAAAAAGCCTTTCTTCTCGTCGTTCTGTTCAAAGAACTTCTCGCTGAAGCCGCTTTCCTTGGCGGCGAGGTTAAGCAGTTCGCGGTCGTAGAAGTTGCACCCGAAGTCCTTGGCCAGCATCTTGGCGATGATTAGTCCGCCGCTGCCCAGCTGCCTTCCTACGTTGATTATTATCTTTTTGTCGTCCATAACGATATTTATTTGAGACCTACCCCAAACCCCTCCCGAAGGGAAGGGCTTTTGAATGCACTTGCAGGGGAAGCCTTGTTATTTGCTATATGTTGCTTTGGCTGTCCAAGCTCCCTCCCTTGGGGATGGTTGGGGTGGGTATTGCCTGCATCTGCCTCTTGAATTTCCTCATGTACTTCGCCATCATGTAGAATGCCACAATGGCCGCTACGGCGTCGGATATTGGCATCGCCGTCCATACGCCGTCCACATTCATGATAGGTGGAAGTATTACGAGCAGCGGCAGCAGGAACAGCATCTGGCGCGATAGCGACAGGAAAATGCTGATTTTGGCCTTGCCGATGCACTGGAAGAAGTTGGTTATTACCATCTGGCAACCCACTATTGGGAAGGCCAGCATGTGTATCCTTATACCCTCAATGGCTAAGTCTATGAGGTGCTTGTCTGTCGTGAAGAGGCGTGCGCACTGGTAAGGGAAGAACTCGGCGATGACGAAGCCCGTAGTCGTTATTGCCGTGGCGGTGAGCATTGCGATTTTCAACACGCGCATCAGGCGGTCGAACCGCTGCGCGCCGTAGTTGTAACCGGCTATTGGGAGCATTCCCTGGTTTAGTCCGATTGTCACCATCACGAAGATGAACGACACCTTGCTGGCTATGCCGTATGCGCCTACGGCCATGTCGCCGCCGTAGTGTGACAGTCCGGCGTTGATGAATATTACCACCACGCAGGCGCACACGTTCATCGCGAAGGGCGACATGCCTATGCTCGTGATGTTTTTCACGATGTCGCTTTTCAGCTTGTATATGCCCCGCTGGAAGTGTAAGATTTCCTCCTGGTTGCTGAACAGCTTGATTTGCCACAGCAGTGCTACGAGCTGCGACAGGATGGTTGCCAGCGCGGCGCCCTGTATTCCCATGCCCATAGGCCAGATGAAGATGGGCGCAAGCACAATGTTGAGTATGACGGTTAGTATTGTCGCCGCCATTGCCTGCTTGGGTTTGCTGGCCGCGCGGAGCACGGCGTTCATGCCGAGGAACGTCTGCGACACTACGTTGCCTGCCAGGATTACCAGCATGTAGTCGCGTGCGTAAGGTATGGTGTTCTCGCTCGCGCCGAAGAAATAGAGTATGGGGTCGAGGAAAAGCAGTGTGACGATGCCGAAGGCTACGCCCACCACCAAGTTGAGCGTGAAGCTGTTGCCGAATATGTGTTCGGCCATCTTGTAGTCTTTCTGCCCCAATTTCACCGAGATGCACGTCGAAGAGCCGATGCCGACGGCGGCTCCGAAGGCCGCCGATAGGTTCATCAGGGGGAACGTTATAGCCAAGCCGGATATTGCCAGTGCGCCGACGCCTTGGCCGATGAAGATGCTGTCAATCATGTTGTACAGCGAGGAGGCCGTCATCGCTATGATGGCCGGCAAGGCGTATTGGGCCAGCAGCTTGCCTACCGGCTTCGTCCCAAGTTCAAGTGTTGCCTGTTTGTTATCCATAAAAATCATTCTTTATCGGGTGCAAAGATAGTGCAAACCGAGCGGATTGCAAAATAAAAGGAAGTGAAACGGACTTTTATTTTCATTCCTGAGGTGCAGCCTATATTATCAAAAGTTACTGCAAAAAGTTGATACGGTGAAGTGAAAAGCTGAAAAAACATTGTAACCGGCGTTCTTGTATTCTTCAATGTTTTTTTAATTGACGGCGAATTGCATTGCAAAAGGCCGTCAATTGCAACGTAAAAGGCCGTCTTTTGCAGGCTAAAAGACGGCCTTTTGTAAAGTTGTTGATTGTCAGGAGGTTACGAGGTTCGCACCGATGCCGGTGCGTATGGCCGCCGGCCGTGCTTTAGATGTGCGCCGTGCGTAGTGCCGGTGGCGGCTTGCAAACGAAAAAGGTGCGCCCGTTATCGGGCGCACCTTTGGTTGCATATATGCCGCTTTGCGGCTCAATGTCGTCACTTGCGGTTGCGCTTCGGCATGAAAAAGTCGCGCACGCACAGCTTTTTCTTGCCTGCCTGCATTGCCTTTGCCATCTTTGCGGCTGGCGTAGCCTCGTCGTCGCCTGATGAATATGCCGAGTACGAGTAGTTGTAAGTGTCGTATCCAAACCTCTCCCAGTCGATGGTGCCGTCGGGGTTCAGGCCGTATTCCACGTCTGACGTGTACTTCGACCCGCTGTCATCGTCGGCGCTGTATTTGCATGTTACAGCTTCGGGCAGGTGTGCCGGGCCTTTGCCGAACATCCCGACGGCTGCGAGCATGTAACTGTCGTCGCCGAACAGGTCGCTCAAGGCCATCGGATACTGCCTCGTCTTGTTGTCGAGCGTCCCGTCGTAGGCCAGGGTGTATTCTTCCTTTTCCCAGCTGGTGTAGCCGCCTGCTTTTTCTTCATACTTCCATGTGGCGGATACGAGGTCGCCTCCGCTCCACTTGCAGGTTGTCTTGCTCGTGCCTGAGAATGAGCCTTTTTCGCCGTCGTACGAGTATTTTCCTTTTGATGTTGCGGTCACCGACGTCAGGTTGCCGTCGCCGTTGTATTTGAATGTCGTTGTTCCGCTGCCGCTTTCATACTCGTATTCGTCCTCGTAGCTCCACGAACCAGACATCTTTGTGATGTAGCCGTTGCCGTTGAAAGTGATTTTCATCTCCTGCTCGCCGTCGTCCATGGTGATTATGCCTTTGGAGTAGTCGATTTCCAACAAGTCATAGTAAGATGTCGACACCTTCGTGCAGCGTCCCTTCTCGTCGTATTGGTACATGTAGCTGCCTACCTGCGTGGGCAGTTTGCCTGCGTAAGTTGCCGTAGGGCCTTGGGGTGTCGAGCCACCTTCGTCGTCGTCGCCGCACGATGTGAATGTTACCGAGCACAATGCCATTGCAAGGCACGGTACGAGATACTTCCAACTTCTCTTGTTCATCATTGTAATGTTTTTTGTTTTGCGCCTGCGTAGGTCGCAGGCAGGTTGTTAGACAATCAACGGGGCTTATCTTGTTTTATGTTTTTAACATCTTCCAAGACTGCCCCTTTCCGCCTCGGAAGGTTCTTTTATGTGTCGCAGTAATGTTTACACTGCCTGTTATAGGGCGTTTCACGGCTTTTATGCCGAGGCTGGTTTTATTGCAAATTTATGATTTTTAGATTTATTTTCTTTGCTTATTGAATATTATTTAACACAAAACGCGTGGTTTTAACACGGCCCGTAAACGCTTGGTTTACACCTTTTGTGAAAACCGTGGGCGGTTGCATGTTGTGTATCTTGAAACAAACTGTTTGGTAAAAGGTGGCCTTTCGCCTTGCAAAAGGCCATCAATTGCAACGTAAAAGGCCGCCTTTTAGCGTCTAAAAGGCGGCCTTTTGCATGGCGTTTTGTAAAGTGTTGGTTGACAATGGGTTGGCTGTGGCTTGTAGCTTGGCATTATTTTGTTTATTGGCCTGATGTGACTTATTGGCCTGATAAGGCCGATAAGCCGCTGCTGATACGTCTTTTTACAAAAGCAAAAGCTAATCAAGCCCCCTCCCTTCGGGAGGGTTGGGGTGGGTGTCAGGGATTATTGGGGCGTGTATTATGGATTGTTGGGGTGGGTGTTTACTCCAGGTCGAAGTAGAAACCGTCGTCGCCGCCGTTTCCGCTTTCAGTCTTTTGCGGTTGCGGAGGATTCTTCAGGTTGCCCTTTTCGTCGTACATGCCGTATGTAATGCGCAGCACTATGAACTCCGTGCGGCGGTTCAGCTGGTTGCATATTTCCTGTTTCTCGGGGTCGAGCTTCTTAATGAAGTCCTCGGTCAGCACGTCTCCCTCTTTCAGCCACGGGTATTTCTCGGTCAGCTTCTTGCGTATGGTCTTCGGTTTCTCCTTTCCGTAGCCTACCGGCGACAGCCTGTCACGGGCTATGCCGTGCTCCGTCAGGTAGTTGACCACGGCTTCCGCCCTGCGTTGCGACAGCGTCTTGTTATACTCCGCGCTGCCTTTGTAGTCGCAGTGCGCGCTCAGTTCGATGGTTACGTTGGGGTTCTCGTTGAGCAGTTTCACGAGTTCGTCGAGCGCGGCGGTCGATTCCGGGCGCAGCGAATACTTGTCGAAGTCGTAGAAGATGTTGTCTATGAGCACCGGAACGCGTATTGACGCCAAGGGAAATTGCAGCACGTATTCCTTCGACTCCTGCACAGGCTCTACGCGAAGTTCCTCCTTGTGGTTGAGGAAACCTTTGCATGTGGCCAGCATGATGTAGTCAACGCCGGGCTGTATAACTTGCGTGAACGAGCCGTCCATCTTGACGCTTAGCTTCAGGTTGGTGCCGTCGCTGCCCACCATGTACACCAAGGCTTCGGGCAGTTCGTAGCCTTCCATCTCGTAGACCCAGCCCTTTACGGTCTGTATTATCTCGGGTTTCTCGAAGCTGTAGATGTGGTCGTAGCCGCGTGCGTCGCCACGGTTGGAGGAGAAGAAGCCGCGGTTGTGAGGTCCTTCAAACGTCATTCCGAAGTCGTCTCCCTGCGAGTTGAGCGGATAGCCGGGGTGTTCCAGCTTGACGCGTCCCGTCTTCGGGTTGGCCTTGGCTATGTATATGTCAAGTCCGCCAAGACCTTTGTGCCCGTCGGAGGAGAAGTACAGGTCGCCGTTCGGGCGGAACGTGGGAAACATCTCGTCGCCTTCCGTGTTGATAGGCTCGCCCAGATTCTCCACGCCTCCAAGCCCTGCGGAGGTCAGGCGGACGCGCCAGATGTCGAGACCGCCCTTGCCTCCGGGCATGTCTGACGTGAAGTAGAGCCACTGCCCGTCGGGCGATATTGCCGGATGGGCGTAGCTCGACAGCGTGTCGCGCGTCAGTTCGAGCGGTTTTGGCTTGCCCCACGCGGCATCGGCGCGGCTCGACGTTACGATTGTTGCAAACCGCGGATAGCTCGGGTCGGTGACACATTGCGTGAGATACATTTCCCTTTGGTCGGGCGTAAAGCAGCATGCACCCTCGTCGTATTCCGAGTTCAGGCCGCTCTCGATGGTCTCCGGGCGTTGCCATTTGCCCTTTTCGTCCTTCTGCGAGTAGAATATGTCGCCGTTCTTCGTGCCCGTTATGCCGCTAAGTTCGTCTCCCTGCGCCTCGTTTCTGGTAGAAGTGAAGTAGAGCTGGTCGTACTCGTCGCCGAAGAGCATCGGCGAATAGTCGGCCCGGCGCGAGTTGAATATGTCCATCTTCTTGACAATGTATCGCGAGCCGGCTTCCTTTTCGGCCTGTGCAGTCTGTGCTGCCAGCAGGCCGGTCTTGGCAAGTTCGTTGTCGGGTAGGGTGTCGAGGACGAGCTGGTACTCCTTTGCCGCCTCCTTGTAGCTGGCTGTTGTCATGAGCAGACGCGCCAGTGCGAGGTGCGTTTCGATGCTGTCCTGCTTGTATCTTATTACGTTTCGGTATGCGGCTATGGCTTTTGCGTTGGAGTTTATGCGGTCGTAGCAGTAGGCGAGCTTGGCCGCACGCTGTCCGCGCTTGGCCCTTTCCTTGGCCGGAGTCTTGCGGTATGCCACCTTGTAGTATTCCGCCGCGTCGAAATATTCGCCTATGGCGAGGGCCTTCTCGCCTTTTTTCATGTAGTGGTCGGCACCGCACGAGGAGACGAGCAGTGCCAAGCCGCACATTATTATATATATAGATGTCTTCACGTCTATAATAACTTGAAATCCCGTTTTTTATTGCTTGAACGGCAGGCGGAATGTACAGCCCTCGCGCCAGCGGTCGCATCCGTAGGCCGTTTTCCCCTTAATGATGTGCCCTTTGCCGCATACGGGGCAGGCGCGGCCTATGATGGAATCGTCGGCAGGCAGCGTCTGCGCCTCCTGTTTGGGCTGGGGTTTGTCGGGTTTTGCCGTGGTTTGCGTCTTAGGACGTGGCGTTGTGGCCTTCTTCTTGGCCTTTTTCTTCAGGTCGTCGTCGGTCGTTACGGTTATGCGGCGGTTGCTGTTGTCGGCCAGTACCTCGTTCACTATTGCGGTGATTTGCTGCTTCAGCTCGTCGATGAACTGCCCCGCGTCGTATTTCTTGTGCTCTATGTCGCGCAGCTTCTTCTCCCAAATGCCCGTCAGTTCGCAGCTCTTTAGCAGCTCTTCCTTGATTATTCCGATGAGTTCGATGCCCGTAGGCGTAGCCACTATGCGCTTGCGTTCGCGCCTTATGTAATGTCTCTTGAACAGGGTCTCGATGATGTTTGCCCTCGACGACGGCCTTCCGATGCCGTTCTCCTTCAAGGCGGCGCGCAGCTCTTCGTCGTCTACGAACTTTCCGGCCGTCTCCATCGCGCGGAGCAGCGTCGCCTCGGTGTAGTACGGGGGCGGAGTGGTCCACTTCTCGGTAAGTGTAGGCTTGTGGGGGCCGCTCTCTCCCTTGGTGAAGGCAGGCAGGGTGCGCTCCTCGTCCTGGCGGTTGGCGTTGTCTGTGTCGTCCTGCGGCGTGTCTTTCGCGTACAGCACGCGCCATCCCGGGTCAAGTATTTGCTTGCCGCTGACCTTGAACTCCACGTCGTCCACGCGCCCCGTTGCAGTTGTTGTGGAGAACTTGCAGTCAGGATAAAACACGCTGATGAAGCGACGGGCTATTAGGTCGTAGACGTTTCGCTCCAGGTCGGTAAGGCTTTGGGCAGGAACGCCGGTGGGGATGATGGCGTGGTGGTCGGTCACTTTCGATGTGTCGAAGACCTTTTTGCTCTTTGGCAGGGGCTTGCCTGCCAGCGGTTGTGTGTACGCTTCATACCCACGCAGTCCACGGAGAGTGGCGGCGCACTTGGGATAGATGTCGTCGCTAAGGTACTGCGTGTCCACACGGGGGTATGTAGTCAGCTTTTTCTCGTAAAGGGATTGTATTACGTTGAGCGTGGTTTCCGCGCTCATGGAGAACTTCTTGTTGCAGTCCACCTGAAGCGAGGTCAGGTCGTAGAGGTGGGGCGGCGCTTCCCGTCCGGCCTTCTTCTGAACGTCGGTCACGGTAAAGGGCTTTCCCTCGATTTTGGCAAACGACTGCTCGCCTTCCTCCTTGCTTGTAAACTTGCCCTTTGTGGCGGTAAACAGCGTGTCGCGGTACACCGTGGAGAGCACCCAGTAAGGCTCGGGCTTGAAGTTGTCAATCTCCTTCTGTCTGTTCACTATGAGCGCGAGGGTGGGCGTCTGCACGCGTCCAACGGACAGCACCTGGCGGTTTTGCCCGTACTTCAGCGTGTACAGGCGTGTGGCGTTCATGCCGAGCAGCCAGTCGCCTATGGCGCGGCTAAGTCCGGCAAGGTACAAGGGCTTGTATTCCTCCTGGTCTTTCAGCGTGTTGAACCCCTCGCGTATGGCCTCGTCGGTCATCGATGAAATCCACAGGCGCTTCACGGGGCACTTGGCTTGCGCCTTCTGCATCACCCAACGCTGTATTAGTTCGCCCTCTTGTCCGGCGTCGCCGCAGTTTATTATGCCGTCGGCGGCCTGCATAAGGCGTTCTATTACGGCAAAC
The DNA here is from genome assembly GCA_937922435.1 of uncultured Prevotella sp. Taxonomy (GTDB): domain Bacteria; phylum Bacteroidota; class Bacteroidia; order Bacteroidales; family Bacteroidaceae; genus Prevotella. Next base: position 38,936 of record CAKZVT010000047.1, read on the forward strand.
TGTTCGGCTACACCTTTGTCTTCTATTAGTTTTATGCCGAAGCGTTGGGGCACCATGGGCAGCGAGCCGAGCGACCACCGCTTCCACAGCGGCGTGTAGTCGTCAGGTTCTTTTAGCGTACACAGGTGGCCGAAAGTCCATGTCACCTGGTAGCCGTTGCCCTCGATGTAGCCCTTGTGTGAGGCCGTTGCGCCCAGTATGCGCGCTATGTCGCGCGCCACGCTTGGTTTCTCGGCGATGCAGACAATCATAATCTGAGACCCACCCCAGCCCTCCCGAAGGGAGGGAGTTTGGTTACTTTATGGTGGTTTTTATTTAATTGTTATAATAATATTATCTGAATTTTATCTTTTTACCCCTCTGTCTTTCGCCTATCTATGCGTATTAAAAACAGAGGCAAATTAAGCTCCCTCCCTTAGGGAGGGTTGGTGTGGGCGTCAATACCCCAAGTCTTCGCCCACCAGCACCACCGTGTGGCGGCCTGCCGGGTGGGAGTTGCGCATGAAGTGGATGTAGTTGCAGATGCTCTCTGGCGAGTTGCAGTTGTGGCACGTGCCGTCCACCTGGCACGGGGTCTTGATGTCGAAGCGTGCCGCGTTTATTGGGCTGGCCGTCGAGCGTGCGCGTGCCAGGGCTGCGTTCACGTCCTGCGCCACCTTGTTAAGTCCCACAACGAGGATTACCTTCTTAGGCCCGAAGGTGATGGCGGCCACACGGTTGCCGTTGCCGTCGATGTTAACCACAACGCCGTCCTCGCTTATTGCGTTGGCGCTCGTCAGGTAGAAGTCGGCCGAAAACGCCTCGCGGTATATGCGCTGCGCCTCGTCGCGGTCGGCGGCAAGGTCGCGGTCGAGCAGCCGCAGGTTGCGCTTGTGCAGTGCTTCGGTAAGCCCCATGTCGCGTATGGTCATCGAGCCGCCCCATGACACTGTGCTGCCGTCGGGTATCATTGCCGACACTCGCTCCACGGCTTCGGCCGCCGTGGGGCAGTATATGGCCTCGAAGTTGCGCCTTTTCAGGTTTTTGAGCATCTTCTCCGCAAGCCTTTGGTTGCGTATTTCCTTTGGAGTCATAATGTGTTTTGTATTTGTTTTCTTGACTAATATGAGTGCAAAGTTACTTATTTTTTCGCCATTTCGAGTGTGTTGCGTGATAAATGTAGCCATGTTTAACGTTACCGTGTTTTGCGAAAGGGGGTCATCCGCAGTTTGTTTGGATGACATACAAAGTTTATTAATGAAGACATTTGTTCCGCCGGATTTGCAATCCGGCGGTTCTTAATTGCGGATTTGCAATCCGCCCATATATATACATAATTCTTATAGATGCGCGGTTTGAGCGGATTACAAATCCTTATAGTAAATTTAGGCGGATTATAAATCCGCCTAAACATATTGCCGACAGCCTGATTTGTAGAAGACAATAAACGGTAAATATTTTTATCAACCATCTAAACAAACTGCGGATGAATCGTAAAAGGTGGCAAATCGCAGTGCAAAAGGCCGTCTTTCGCACGCTGAAAGGCCACCTTTCGCAGGCCAAAAGACGGCATATTGGAAAGGCGCTGGTAATCAGGTATTTACAAGCCTGCCGCCGACGCGTCTTGAAAGAGCCGTCAAAACGCCCCTTTTCAGCCGCCAGGACGCGTCGTTTCCGCCGTTGAAGCGTCTTGTTTGGACGGCCTTTCCGTCGCTGTGTTTTTATGTCTGAATGAAAATAAAATCTCGTTTCGCCCACATTTATTTTGCGTTTCGCATCGCAATCATTATCTTTGCAGGTTAAAAAAGAAACCGTGACGTTAGTGAAGCCTTTATTGTCAACGTTGTTGTTTCTCGTCTTCGCCGCCGCCGTCGGCGCGCGGACGGGTGGAAATGCGCTCAAGGTGAAATACCCGGGAGGCAGGACGTACATGTTCCGCGTTGAGCTGAAAGACAAGCGCGGCACGCCTTACAGCCTCGAAAGGCCGGCCGACTTCCTGTCGGCCAAGGCGCTGGAGCGGCGCAACCGCCAGCACCTGCGGCTCGACTCGACCGACCTTCCCGTCAATCCGGCTTACGTCAACGAAATACGTTCGACCGGTGTCGACGTGGTGAGCAGCAGCAAATGGAACAACACCGTGCTCGTGCGCAGCCGCCATCTGTCAAGGCTCAAGAGCGTGGCGCTGCTCGGCTGCGTCAAGTCGGTGCGCAGGGTGTGGACTTCTCCCGACTCCATCGATGCCACGCCGCCGCGTGCGAGGTATCACACGGAGTTCAACAGCTGGGAGACCGTGGAGCAAAGCCCTTACGGGGTGACGCTCGAACAGACCGAGATGGTTGGCGGCGAGAAGCTGCACAGCCGCGGTTTCCGTGGCCGTGGCATGACAATAGCCGTGCTCGACGGCGGCTTTATGAACGCCGACCGCATACCGTGCCTGAAGCAGGCGCGCGTTGTGGGCACGGCAGACTTCGTTGTGCCGCGCTCGGAAAGCGTCTACAAGGAGATGGACCACGGCACAAAGGTGCTCTCGGTCATGGCGGCCAACGTGCCCGGCGCGTTCGTAGGAGCCGCCCCGGAAGCGTCGTACTGGCTGCTGCGGTGCGAGGACGGATATACCGAGAGCCTCGCCGAAGAGGACTACTGGGCCGCCGCCGCCGAGTTTGCCGACAGCGTAGGCGTAGACATCATAAACAGTTCGTTGGGCTTCCATGCCTTCGACAGCCCGTCAGACAACTATACGTACCGCCAGCTTGACGGCCGTACCGCGCTAATATCGCGCACGGCGTCGATGCTCGCCGCCAAGGGCATACTGCTCGTCAACAGCGCGGGCAATGACGGCATGGCCTCGTGGAAGAAAATAAACGTGCCTGCCGATGCCGACAACATTGTGACCGTGGGCGCTGTTACGCCCGACCGGCGCAACGCTACGTTCAGCAGCATAGGCCCTACGACCGACGGACGCGTGAAGCCCGACGTGATGGCGCAGGGCAGTCCGACGGCGGTTATCACCGGCCGTGGCACTATAATAAAAGATGTAGGCACATCGTTCGCCACGCCGCTCGTGGCCGGGCTGGCCGCATGTCTTTGGCAGGCGTTGCCCGGCAAGACGGCATACCAGATGGTAGACCTGCTCCGCCGCTGCGCCGACAATGCCGCCACGCCCGACAATATCTACGGTTACGGCATACCAGACTTCTGGAAGGCGTATGAAATGGGGAAGGAATGAAATATTAAAGCCCCACCCACGGCTCTCCCGAGGGGAGGGAGTTCTGATTGTTATGCTGTCTTTTTGCCTTTCCGCTTTTCAGGTTTTCGTCAATAATTTTTTGCAGGATGAAATATCAAGATACTCTTTTTACACCCAATCAAGCTAATCAAGCTTCCTCCCTTAGGGAGGGTGGGGGTGGGTATCTCTCTCTCTTTGAGCTTAACTCCCTTGTCCGCGAGGCCGTCGAGCTGACCCTGCCCGGCGACTACTGGGTGGAGGCCGAGCTGTCGGAGGTGCGCGAGCGTGGCGGGCATTGCTACATGGAGCTTGTGCAGAAATACCCCGACGGCGTTACGCCCGTGGCGCGGGCGTCGGCCAAATGCTGGCGCAGCGTGTGGATGCTGGTGCGTCCCCACTTCGAGCGCGTCACCGGCGAGGCGTTTCATGCAGGCTTGAAAGTGCTGCTGAAGGTGCACGCCCAGTTCCATGAAAACTACGGTTTCTCGTGGATTGTGTCAGACATCGACCCCACGTTCACCCTCGGCGACATGGCGCGCCGCCGCCAGGAGGTCATCCGCAGGCTGAAGGCCGAGGGCGTGTTCGACCTCAACAAGCAGCTCGCCCTTCCGCCTTTTGCCCAGCGTATAGCCGTAATTTCCAGTGAGACGGCGGCAGGCTACGGCGACTTTTGCAACCAGCTTGACACCAATCAGTTCGGCTTCGCGTTCACGGTGACGCTCTTCCCGGCCATAATGCAGGGCGAACGCACGGCGCGGAGCATCATTGCCGCCCTCAATGCGGTGAACGCCGAGGCCGCGAATTATGACTGCGTGGTCGTAATCCGCGGCGGAGGAGCTACGAGCGACCTGTCCGCTTTCGACTCGTTGGAGCTTGCAGAGAACGTTGCCAACTTCCCTTTGCCCGTAATAACAGGCATCGGCCACGAGCGCGACGAGAGCGTTGTTGACATGGTTGCGCATACAAGGGCGAAGACGCCGACGGCCGCCGCCGCCCTGCTTGTTGACAACCTGAAGCGTACTGCGGAGCGCATCGACCGCGCACGCGACGCCATCGCAACCGCTGTAAACCGCCGCATGGACTTCGAGCGGATGCGCCTTGCACGCCTGGCGGAGCGCGTGCCTGTGCTGTTCGCCCTCGTGAGGACACGCCAGCAGGCGCGCATCGACGCATTGTATGCCCGTATGGGTGCAGCCGTAAAGGCAGGCATGGAGGCAGCCTCGCATCGTCTTGACCGCCTGGCCGAGGCCGTGCAGCCCCTTGCCGCACGCCGCATGACCGCCGAGAACCACCGCCTTGAACTGTTGGCGCAGCGCATCGCCGCCCTCGACCCTGCACGCCTGCTGCGCCGCGGCTACTCGATAACGCTGCACAACGGGCGAGCCGTGCGCTCGTCGGCGGCGTTGAAGGACGGCGACGTCATCGAAACACTGTTCGGCCGTGGCCGCATAAAGTCAAAAGTAACCAAGGACAAGGAGCAGGAGTAGCATCACCTCGTTTCCCATTACTCCCAGCTCTCCCAGTGCTCCCATAACTCCCAAAAACCAAACAACATGAAAGAAACAACCTACGAGGAAGCCATCAAGCAGCTTGAAGCCATCGTTGCCAAGATGGAAAACGACGAGCTCGACATCGACAGCCTGTCGCAGCAGCTCAAGACCGCGCAGAAGCTAATCAAGCTATGCAAGGACAAGCTGGCCAAGGCCGACGGCGAAATCAAGAAAATACTCGACAATCAATAATCCGACACTTGGCGTATCGGGCTTGTCTGGCTAATCGGGCTTATCTGTCCGATTGCCTTTGCCTTGCCTAAAATTATTCGGTAAAAAATTGTTTGTTACTAAGATAATTGTTACTTTTGCAACAATAAACTCATAAATTAAAGCTGTATTATGAAAAATATGGATTGGGCTAACCTGTCTTTCGGTTATGTTCCGACAGACTACAACGTCCGTTGCTTCTACCGCGACGGCAAGTGGGGAGAAATCGAAGTGTGCTCCGACGAGTACATCAAGATGCACATGGCGGCTACCTGCCTGCATTACGGCCAGGAGGCGTTCGAGGGACTGAAGGCGTACCGTTGCCCGGACGGCAAGGTGCGTGTGTTCCGCATGGACGAGAACGCCGCGCGCCTGCAAAGCACATGCCGCGGAATACTCATGCCCGAGGTGTCCACCGAGCTGTTCGAGGAGATGGTTGCCAAGGTTGTACGCCTCAATCAGGACTACATCCCGACTTACGAAAGCGGAGCAACGCTTTACATACGTCCGCTTCTGCTGGGCATGTCGGCGCAGGTTGGAGTGCATCCGGCTTCAGAATACATGTTCATGATATTCGTAACGCCCGTAGGCCCGTACTTCAAGGGAGGCTTTGCCACCAATCCATACGTCATCATACGCGAGTACGACCGTGCCGCTCCGCTCGGCACCGGTATATATAAGGTGGGCGGAAACTACGCCGCTTCGTTGCGTGCCAACAAGATGGCGCACGACCTTGGCTATGCCTGCGAGTTCTATCTCGACGCTAAGGAAAAGAAGTATATTGACGAATGCGGTGCCGCCAACTTCTTCGGCATCAAGGACAACACGTATGTCACTCCGAAGTCTACCAGCATACTGCCCAGCATTACCAACAAGAGCCTCATGCAGCTGGCCGAGGACATGGGCATGAAGGTGGAGCGCAGGCAAATCCCCGAGGAAGAACTTGCCACGTTCGAGGAGGCCGGAGCCTGCGGCACTGCGGCCGTAATCAGCCCCATCTCGCGGATAGACGACCTCGAGAACAACAAGAGCTACGTCATCAGCAAGGACGGCAAGCCCGGTCCTATAAGCACAATGCTGTACAACAAGCTGCGCAACATACAGTACGGCATTGAGCCTGACGTGCATGGTTGGACGAAAGTGATAATCGGATAAATTAAGAATTAAGAGTTAAGAATTAAGAAAATATGCTTTGCCGGATGTCTTAATCGGTATTTTTCTTAACTCTTAACTCTTAATTCTTAACTCTTAATTTAAATAAGATGGGCAAAGGCAAGCTGGCCAAGTTCGCTGACATGGAGCGTTACGCGAACGTATTTCAGTATCCGTATTCAGTGATTGACAACGTACCTTTCGAGATGAAAGGGCGTTGGCGCGAGATGTATTTCCATAACGACAACCCCATTGTGCTCGAGCTTGGCTGCGGCAGGGGCGAGTATGCCGTAGGACTGGCGCGGATGTTTCCCGATGTCAACTTCATCGGTGTCGACATAAAGGGTGCGCGTATGTGGACGGGAGCTACGCAGGCACTGGCCGAAGGGCTGGCAAACGTGGCCTTCCTGCGTACCAACATCGAGCTGATTGACCGCTTTTTCGCCCCTGGCGAGGTGCAGGAAATATGGCTTACGTTCAGCGACCCGCAGATGAAGAATGTGCGCAAGCGGCTTACCTCTACCTTCTTTATGGAGCGTTACCGCCGCTTCCTCGTAGACGACGGCATTGTGCATCTCAAGACTGACAGCAACTTCCTTTTCACTTACACCCGGTACATGGTGTCGCATAACGGCCTGCCGGTGCTCTTTATGACGGAGGACCTTTATCATACAGCCGATATGGACGAAGCCACGCGCCGCATACTTTCCATACAGACCTACTACGAGAGCCAGTGGATTGAGCGCGGACTGAACATACGCTACATGAAGTTCCGCCTGCCGCACGGCGTGGACTTGACGGAGTCGGGCGTGGAAATTCCCGTCGACGACTACCGCAGTTACAAGCGCAACGGGCGTAGCGGAGTGGAAAAGCGAAAATGAGTTGGCAGGTCAAGCATATAGAGCCAAGACTTTTGGAATTGTTAGTTTCCGGCAGTCTTTGCTCTCTTTTTGTTCCTTGTTTTTACGGTTAACGGTCAATCGGCTTCTCATTGGCCGCCTTTTGCATTGTGAAATGCCGTCTTTCGTATGATAAAAAGTATCCTTTTGTCTGTCTTTTATGAGCGTGTGATATAACGTGTTGACAGCAAGATAGTTATGCTCTGACTGACATGTGGCGGATAATTTGTGCGGATAAAAGCGAAGAGTAACGGGATAATTTTATAATTTTGCACGGAGAAAACAACAGAAGCATTATGACGCTATATCCGAAACTGATAATGGACGCCCTGGCTACAGTGACGTATCCAGGCACAAAGAAAAACCTTGTGGAGAGCGAGATGGTGGCCGACAACCTGCGGATTGACGGCATGAAGGTGTCGTTCTCGCTCATCTTCCCACGCGACACCGACCCCTTCATGAAGTCGACGCTCAAGGCCGCCGAGGCGGCAATACACTACCACGTAAGCAAGGACGTGGAGGTGACAATCGACGTGGAGACCAAGTCGAAGCCACGCCCCGAGCCGGGCAAGATGCTGCCGGGCGTAAAGAACGTTGTGGCGGTAAGCTCGGGCAAGGGCGGAGTAGGCAAGAGCACCGTTGCGGCCAACCTTGCCATCGCGCTGGCACGCCTTGGATACAAAGTAGGTCTGCTCGACACCGACATCTTCGGCCCGTCGATGCCCAAGATGTTCGACGTGGAGGACGCGCGCCCTTATGCCGTTAACAAGGACGGCCGCGACCTCATAGAGCCCATAGAAAAATACGGCGTGAAGCTGTTGAGCATAGGCTTTTTCGTAAATCCCGACACGGCGACGCTGTGGCGCGGCGGCATGGCGTCGAACGCGCTGAAGCAGCTAATCGGCGATGCCGACTGGGGCGACCTTGACTACTTTATACTCGACACGCCTCCGGGCACGAGCGACATCCACCTTACACTGCTTCAGACGCTGGCCATCACCGGCGCGGTCATCGTGAGCACGCCGCAGAAGGTGGCCTTGGCCGACGCACGCAAGGGCATCGACATGTACAGGAACGACAAGGTGAACGTGCCCATACTGGGACTGGTGGAGAACATGGCATGGTTTACCCCGGCCGAGCTGCCAGAGAACAGGTATTACATCTTCGGCAAGGACGGATGCATGAACCTTGCAAAGGAGATGGGCGTGCCACTGTTGGCGCAGATACCGATGGTGCAGAGCATCTGCGAGAGCGGCGACGACGGCAAGCCTTCGGCTCTCGACGCCGACACCATGACCGGCCAGGCGTTCATCAACCTGGCGCAGGCCGTTGTCACTACGGTGAACCGTAGGAACAAGGAGCAAGGGCCGACGAAGGTGGTGGAAGTGAAGTAAAAGCCCCTCCCCAGCCCTCCCGGGGGAGGGAGTCTAGAATGCTTGATATATATATAAATTTTACATAATTAAAAGGCTTGCCTGTAATATTGGAACAGGCAAGCCTTTTATTATATTGTAAGGGTAATCAAACTCCCTCCCTTGGGGAGGGTTGGGGTGGGTGTCGTGTGTTTTATTTCCTGTCCATCTTCCTCCAAACATACGCTATGTAGGCGAGGACGAACGGGACGAGCAGCGAGACGTAGAACATCACCGTGAGGGTGAACTCGCTGCTGCAGCTGTTGGCAATGTTGAGGCTGCTCTGCAGGTCGGCGGTAGACGGATAGTAAGCGGTGTTGTTCCATCCTGCGCAGAGCAGCAGGCTTAGCACTGCGAGCACCGCACCGATGCCGGCAGGCCATATTCCGCGCGTGTATGTCGCGCTGAAGATTGTCTTCATACAGCCGAACAGGAACAGCGAGACTCCGGCGAGCAAGGTTACGGCGAGAGGCCACATCTGGCAGAAATTGTTGAAATACTTGTCAGGCTCGATGAATGTTTCACCTGTAGCGGGGTCGAAGGCGTAGCCGTCTTTCAGCAGGATGTACACAACGGCGACAATGAAGAACACGAGGAACGGCACGAAGTTGCCTACAAGACGCACCGTGCCCCGGCGGCGTATGCTTGCGTTGTCAACGTTGTTGATGACGTAGAGTATGCCGAGAATGCGTGCGAGGAAGAATACGGCGAGGCCGAATATCCAGTTCCAGCCGTTGAGCAGGGCGTCGAGTCCGTGGCTGGCGTTGGCCCAACGGCTGATGATGGGATTTGCGCCGCCGAAGATGCTGGCCTTCTCGACGATGAAGTTAGAGCCGTTGAAGAATGTAGCCACGGCTATGCCGAGCAGCAGCGGGCCAGCAATGCCGTTGATTACGAGAAACCACTGGAAGGTGCGTGCGCCGAGCAGATTGCCCAGCTTATGCTGGAACTCATAGCTGACGGCCTGAAGCACAAACGTGACGAGTATGAGCATCCACACCCAGTAAGCACCGCCGAAGCTGGTGCTGTAAAACAACGGGAACGAGGCGAAGAACGCTCCGCCGAACGTGACGAGCGTGGTGAACGTCAGTTCCCACTTCTTGCCGGTGGAATTGGTTATAAGGCGGCGTTCGTCATCGTTCGCGCTTAGCGAGAACATGACGGAGTTTGCGCCCTGCACGAACATCATGAACACCAGCAACGCTCCGAGCAGGGAAACGACGAACCACCAATAGTGTTGTAAGAAATCGTATGACATACATTTTATTAATTATAAATGAAAAATTAAAAATGAATAATTTGGCTTACGCCACGATAGACTTTTGTCGTAATCGTTTATCATTTTAATTATTCATTATTCATTATTCATTGTTCATTTTCACATTATTCATTTCTTTCATATTCAGGCCCTTTCTTTATGGCCTTGCACATTATGTTGATTTCAACGATGAGCAGCAGGGTGAATAATGCGAGGAACACGAAGAAGGTGAGCATGACAGAGCCTGAACTGACGTCGGACACGGCGACCCACGTAGGCAGCATGTCCTGGATAGTCCACGGCTGGCGGCCAAACTCGGCGACTAGCCATCCAGCCTCGCTGGCTATGTAGCCGAGAGGCAAGAGCGCCATGCCCGTGACGTGAAGCCAGCGCATCTTGGTTATGTCCTTCTTGTATGAAAGGAATGTTGACAAGGCAAAGAACAGTAGGAACAGAACGCCCAGGCCAACCATCACGCGGAACGCCCAGAAGCACAGGGGAATGTAAGGTACGGTCTGTTCGGCGTTGTCGATGTATCCGTAGCCGAAGTATCTGATGTTCTCGTCGAGCGTCTTACGGTGGTTCGCTGCGGCTATTGCGTCTCCGCTTGTTTGAGCCTCGCGGTAGCCAGAAAGCGCGGCGATAGCCTTGCGCCCGCGCTCCATCTTCTCGTCAAGCGGTATCGCCGTAGTGCCGTCGGGCTGGGTATATCCGCCGCGTATAATGTCGTTTATGCCGGGAACGTAGCCGTTGAAGTCGCGTGTGGCGAGGAACGAAAGCATGTTGGGCATTGCGATTTTCATCGGCGCCTCTTCGCCGGAGGCGTAGTTGGGTTGGCTGAACGGGTTTACGGCGGCGACTACGGTCAGCCCTTCGCCCTGTCCGCCGTCGTAGAGAGCCTCCATTGCGGCAAGCTTCATGGGCTGCGCCTGTGCAACCATGTACGCCGAGCTGTCGCCGGTATGTATGGCAAGGAGCGACGACACAAGGCCGACGATGGAGGCAATCTTCATGCTCTGTACGGCAAGGCGGCGGTCACGGTCGGCCTGTTGCTCGTCCTTGCTGCGGCGGTACATGAGGTAGCAGCTTACGGCCACGGTGAAGATAGCTCCGATAATCCATGCCGATATGACTGTATGGAAGAACTTGTCGACGGCGAACGGCGACAAGGCCACTTCTGCGAACGAGGTCATCTCGTTGCGCATTGTGTCAGGGTTGAACGCCTGTCCCACTGGGTATTGCATCCAGGCATTGGCGACGAGTATCCACCAGGCGGATATTGTAGCGCCAAGTCCGGTGAGCCATGTGGAGGCGAGATGGAAGCCGCGTGACACCTTCTCCCATCCGAAGAACATCACGCCTACAAACGTGGCTTCGAGGAAGAACGCCACAATGCCCTCGATAGCAAGCGGCGCGCCGAATATGTCGCCCACGAGCCATGAGTAGTTGCTCCAGTTAGTGCCGAACTCGAACTCGAGTATTATGCCCGTAGCCACGCCCATGGCGAAGTTGATGCCGAACAGCTTTTGCCAGAAGCGTGACGCGTCTTTCCAAAATGTCTTGCCGGTGCGGTAATAACACGTTTCCATGATGCCCATGATAACGGCAAGTCCTAATGTAAGCGGCACAAAGAGCCAATGGTAAATGGCGGTGAGCGCGAACTGCGCCCTCGACCAGTCAACAGTGCCCGTGGTTATGCCTAATAATAGGTTGTCCATATTTTATAAGTTAAGAATTAAGAATTTAAGAATTAAGAGCCTGACGTTTTGCATGGTAATGGATTATTCATTTTTCATTATTCATTATTCATTCTTTTGATTATTTGCGTTGACACGTAGTCGGCTTCGTTGCCGTCGGCCCGCTCCTGAAGAATGTCAGGCATGAGGAAGAGTTTTAGCACGGCAAATATTACGACAAGTTTGACTATTACGACAAGCCACAGCGTTTTGCCGAGCCTCATGCTTTTGAATCCGTCGTGATAAAAGCTTATGATTTGTCTAATCATTGCCATGTTGTTGTGTTTTCGCTATTAAGGTTGTGCAAGACAGGCATGTACCTGCATGATGCAAAGGTAAAAAATCATTTTGAATATTGTTCAATATTTCGGTAAAATTACTAATTTTACAAATTTAAGTATTATAGTTTGAAAAAATTGATGGCGTTTGAAGGAAATAGGCTAATTTTGCATGAGTATAATTTTGACAAGTAAAAATCTGAAGATTAATTATGAATAAAAAAGTAATCATTCCATCTGTGATAGTAGGTCTGTTGCTGTTGGCAGGCATTGTGTATCTTGCAATAAGCCTGAACAACCAGAAGCAAGCCAACAAGGAAATGCAAGAACTGGCCGAGCTGGACAAAAAGGAAATGGAAAACGAATACCAAATGTTTGCCGACCAGTACAGCGAGCTGAAGACGCAGATTAACAACGATTCGATAATAGAACAACTAACGCAGGAGCAACTGAAGACCGAAAAGCTTTTGGAGGAGCTTAAGAACGTCAAGGCTTCTGACGCAAGGGAAATAGCACGACTGAAAAAGGAACTGGCAACATGCCGCGCAGTAATCCGCAGTTATGTGCTTGAAATAGACTCTCTCAACCGACTGAATCAAAACTTGACTGAAGAAAATACACGCGTAAAAGGACAATACGCCGAGGCTACAAGGCAGATTGAGGGGCTGAACGCCGACAAGCAGACGTTGTCGGAGAAGGTTGCCATCGCAGCACAGCTCGACGCTACGGGCATAACCATGACGCTGAAGAACAAACGCGGCAAGGTGACAAAGAAGGTGAAGAGGTGCAAGACAATACAGGTGAACTTCAACATTGCCAAGAACGTGACGGCGGCAAGCGGCAACAAGACCGTGTACGTGCGTATCACCACGCCTGCCGGAACTGTATTGTCAGGCGGCGGTGCCTTCCAGTATGAGAACCGCAACTTGCCTTACTCGATGAAGAAGACCGTAGAATACACAGGAAACGAGACTCCCGTAACAATGTATTGGAACGTGAACGAGTTTCTTGGTGAAGGCACATACAATGTAAGCGTATTTGCCGACGGCAATATGATAGGCTCGCGGAACTTCTCTGTAAAGTAAGCGGCTGTAATCGGTGCAAAGCTGCGTTTGCGGCCTTGCATGTAGGTTTTGACAACATTTTTTATATGAAGAATGTAACGATTTTGCTCTTGCTGATATCCGTTGCCCTGCCCGTAGGGGCGCAGCGGGTGTTGTCGCTCGACAGTTGCCGGGCCATGGCTTTGCGCAATAACAAGCAGCTCGGCATATCCAAACTGAAGCAGGACGTTGCACGCGATACGCGCAAGGCTGCAAGGACCAAGTATCTGCCGCATGTAGACGTTCTTGGCGGATATGAGTTTACGAGCAGGGAAATATCAATATTGAGCGACAAGCAGAAAGGCGCAATAGGCAGCATCGGCACAACGGCGGCCGGGCAGATAGGCAACACCATGTCGTCAGTAATATCTGAAATGGCCGGACAGGGCATTATCACTCCACAGGCAGCCGAGGCTCTTGGAAACATTGCAGGCAAGATAGCCCCAAGTATAGAGCAGGCCGGCAATGCCATAGGGAAAAACATCAACGACGCTTTCAGGACAGACACGCGTAACATGTTCGCGGCGTCGGTTATGCTTACGCAGCCTATATATATGGGCGGAAGCATTGTCGCGGCAAACAAGATTGCAGAGATAAGCGAGCAGCTTGCCGCCAACGACTTGCAGAACAGCCGGCAGAATGTAGTCTACGACGTTGACAACGCTTACTGGACGGTAGTTTCGTTGAAGCATAAGCAGAGACTTGCCACAAGTTATCTTAAACTTGTAAAGAAACTTAGCGGCGATGTCGGCAAAATGATAAAAGAAGGTGTCGCGACAAGAGCCGACGGACTGAAAGTGGATGTGAGGGTCAACGAGGCGGAAATGCAGCTCACGCAGGTTGACAACGGCCTGTCGCTTGCAAAAATGTTGCTTTGCCAGCTCTGCGGTTTGCCGATGGACGGCAATATAATCCTTGCAGATGAAGACAAAGAGGACGTTTCGGCGGCGGAGAGTATGCCTATGCCAGACGTTTCGGCAGCAATGGAAAACCGTCCGGAGCTGAAGATGCTTGAGAATACGGTAGACATAAGCCGCCAGACAACCAAACTTATACGTGCTGCTTATTTGCCGCAAGTGGCGTTGACCGGTGGTTATCTTGTGACAAACCCTTCGCTTTACAACGGTTTTGAACGTAAGTTCTCGGGAGTATGGAATATCGGTGTCATCGTAAGGATACCTGTATGGAACTGGTTTGAAGGCACTTACAAAGTACGTGCAGGCAAAACGGCGACGAGCATTGCAATGCTTGAGCTTGACGAGGCGCGTGAGAAGGTGGAGTTGCAGGTAAACCAAAGCTCGTACAAGGTTGACGAGGCTAACAAAAAACTTGCAATGGCAAGGAAAAATACTGAACAAGCCGATGAAAACCTGCGTTGCGCCAACCTTGGTTTCAAGGAGGGCGTGATGGATGTTACCGACGTCATGGCGGCGCAGACCGCATGGTTGCAGGCCCGCTCACAGAAAATAGACGCTGACATCGACGTTAAACTGACATTGACAAACTTGAAAAAAGTACTTGGAGAAACGATATATTGAAAGTGAAGAGCGAAGAATTAAGAGTGAAGAGTGAAAAATCCATTGGTGTCCCCATCACTCCCTGTTCTCTCAGTTTTCCCGGTTCTCCCAATTAAATAAAAGAAAATGGAAAAGAAAACACAACATAACAACATATTGCTTGCCACATTCTGCTTTGCGGCGGTTGTAGTAATTGTCGGGGTTATAGGCTTCCTGACATTCGGACGCACCCCCGACACAATACAGGGTGAGGTAGAAGTGTCAGAATACCGTGTGTCGAGCAAAGTGCCCGGGCGCATACTTGAATTGCGTGTGCAGGAGGGCGATTACGTAAAAGTTGGCGATACGCTTGCCATACTTGACGCACCCGACGTTGAGGCAAAGAGGGCGCAAGCCGTCAGTGCGGAGGATGCGGCTGCTGCATTGAGCACAATGGCCGACAAGGGCGCACGCCGCGAGCAAGTGCAAGGAGCGTTCGAGGTATGGCAGCAGGCCAAGGCCGGTCTTGAGATTGCAGAGAAGTCATACGGCCGTGTGCAACGCCTTTTTGACGAGGGCGTGATGAGTGCGCAGAAGCGTGACGAGGCTTATGCCAACTACAAGGCGATGAAGGCGCAGGCACAGGCTGCCAAGAGCCAGTACGACATGGCTGTGGCCGGAGCACGGCGCGAGGAACGTGAGGCTGCCGCAGCCCAGAAGCGTCGGGCGCAAGGTGCTGTGCAGGAAGTGGATTCGTATGTAAAGGAAACTGTGCAGGTTGCACAGATGGAAGGCGAGGTAAGCGATGTCTATCCGAAACTCGGCGAACTTGTCGGTGCCGGTTCTCCAATCATGAGCATTTCAATCATGAGCGACCAGTGGGGAACGTTCAATGTGCGTGAAGACCAGCTGAAGGGGCTCAAGGTGGGCGATATGTTCACGGCTTATTGTCCGGCGTTCAACAAGGACATACGCATGAAGGTGTATTACATCAAGGACGAGGGCAGCTATGCGGTGTGGAAGGCCACGAAGACAAACGGCCAGTATGACCTTAAGACATTTGAGGTAAAGGCGCGTCCTATAGACAAGCTCGAAGGGTTGCGCCCCGGCATGTCGCTCATCATAAAGGAGTAATACTGCGGAATAGCGGATAACGCAGACTGCGAGAAAGGGATTGATAAGAATGAGTTGTGACATGTTAAAACGGATTTACGGTGTGGCGCGCCGCGAGTGTGGCATAATGCGCAAGAACCTGATGTATCTGTTCTGCATGGTTGTGTTCCCGGTGATTGTCACCGTATTCTTTACATCCCTAATGGCTGACGGTCAGCCTACAGACATGCCTGTGGGCGTGGTTGACCACGACAATACCGCGACAACGCGCACGCTTGTCAGGAAACTTGACGCTTTCCAGGCGACTAAAGTCACGGCGCGTTATGCCAGTGTGGCTGAAGCCCGACGTGCTATCCAGCGCAACGAGATTTATGCGTTTCTTTATATACCCGAAGGCACTACGGCGGAACTTCTTGCCATGCGCCAGCCTAAGATTTCGTTTTATTACAGTTCTACGTCTTATACGGCAGGAGCATTGCTTTACCGTGACTTGAAAACAATATCGACGCTTGGCTCCGCCAGTGTAGGAGCGTCGTTGTTGAGTGCCAAGGGATTGACGGAAGAGCAGGTTATGAGCGTGCTCCAGCCTGTTGTCGTTGACCTGCATACGGTTAACAACCCTATGGTAAATTACAGTGTTTACCTTAACACGATGCTTGTGCCGGGCTGTCTCATGCTGTTCATCTTTCTCGTTACGGCTTATTCTTTGGGTACGGAGCTGAAGTTCAATTCGGCAAAGGAGTGGCTTTCGGCTTCAGGCGACAACATCGCCGTCGCCATTTTTGGCAAGATGCTGCCGCAGACGCTTATATGGCTTGCCATCTTCTATGGCTATATGTTCTATGTGTTCGGCGTTCTTCAATTCCCACATCCCGGCGGAACGGGATATATTCTGCTGCTGGGTTTGCTCTCGGTGCTGTCGTCGCAGGCTTTCGGCATATTCGTTTTCGGCCTTGTGCCGTCGTTGCGCATGTCTATGAGTATCTGCTGCCTGTGGGCGGTGTTGAGCTATTCGCTGTCTGGCACGGCGTTTCCGCTGTCGGCAATGGATGCCGAAATCAAGGCCATAGCCCAGCTTTTCCCATTGAGGCATTATTATATGGTTTACCAGCTCAACATATTCAACGGCTATCCGATTGACTATTCATGGCCTTACATCGGTGCGCTGCTCGTATTCACGGCTTTGCCTTTGCTTGTGGCAGGCCGCATAAAGAAGAACGTCATGGCATATCAGTATCTGCCATAAACATGTTTGTCTGGCGTATTGGGTTTATTTTGACTTATTAGTCTTAAATATATCAGTATTTGATGAGATTGATATCACGAATAAAACAAGGGTTCGGCGACCTGTGCCATATATGGGCCGACGAGATGCGCACCGTCTTCAAGGACGAGGGTGTGCTCATCTTCTTCATCCTTGTGCCGTTGTTTTATCCGTTGCTTTATTCTTGGATTTACACCAATGAGGTGGTGCGCGAGGTGCCGGTGGCAGTTGTCGATTTGTCGCACAGTGCCATGAGCCGTGAGTTCATACGCCAGTTCGATGCCTCGCCCGATGTCCGTGTAGCCCGGTATTGCAACAATCTCGACGAGGCCAAGGACGTAGTCGGCCGACAGGATGCCTTCGGCGTGATATATTTTCCAACCGATTTCCAGACCCGCGTCTCGCGCATGGAGCAGAGCCGTGTCAGCGTGTTTTGCGACATGAGCTTCATGCTTTACTATAAGGCCATATTCCAGACGGCAACTGCTGTGGCCGGCAACGTGAACTCTAAAATCCTGATAGAGCGTGCAGGCAACTGGACGGAGCGCGAGGACGAAATAACCGCCAAGCCGCTCGACTTCGACGAGGTGCAGCTCTTCAACTCTACCGGCGGTTACGGCAACTTCATCATTCCCGGCGTGCTTATGCTCATAATACAGCAGACGTTGTTGCTCGGTGTCGGCCTGTCGGTCGGAACGGCGCGCGAACGCAGCAAGACAGGTTCTTTCCTGCCCGATGCGGCGCGTTACGACGGCGTGTTCCGCACGGTGCTTGGCCGCGCTTTGGCTTACTTCATGGTGTACGCCGTTGTTACGGCTTACGTCGCGCTTGTAGTGCCGCGCTTGTTCGGCTTCACCTCGTTGCTGCGTCCCGGCGATACGTTCTGGTTCATGTTGCCATACGTCCTGTCGTGCGTGTTCTTCGCAATGATAATTTCCGGACTCATCCGTTACCGTGAGAACGTCATCCTTATTGTCGTGTTCACGTCTGTGCCGCTGCTTTTCATTTCAGGCGTGTCATGGCCGCAGAGTGCCATTCCGCCTTTCTGGCAGTGGGTGTCGTGGCTTGCGCCGTCCACGTTCGGCGTGCGCGGCTTTGTCAGGATGAACACTATGGGTGCCCTGCTGGGCGATGTAAGGGTGGAGTATGTGGCCCTATGGGCGCAGACGATAGTCTATTTCTTCATCACCTGCCTGCTTTACCGATGGCAGGTAATCAAGAGGAGAAGGGCTGAAGGCACGGTGTGACCCTTCAGCCGATGAGTTTCAGTATTTTGCTTTCTTGTGCGTATGGCAGCATTCTGTGCAGATGCTGCACCATCTTGTCGTGCGATTCTTGCGGCGTGCAGCCTGCGTCGAGCCGTCCGTACAGGCTTTCGGGCGTGGTGTATCGCGCCACTCCCCATCCGTAAGGCCGTCCGTGGCGGTCGGTGTTGTATTCAAAGTCGGATATTACTACGCGCACCGACATCATCAGCCGCGTAAGTATAGGTTCTAAAGGTATTTTAACAACCCCGGGCATGTCGTCCACAAGGTCGTCGGCAGTGCGCCTCCGTCCGCGCGCGAAACCGAGCATACGGCGCAATTCCTTCACCGTTGCGCTGCCTTCCGACGCTATTGTTTGCAGCACAACGTCGTCGAGCGCGGCGGTGTCCTCGTCCTTGGCGTAGCGCAGTGTGCGTCGGTAGTTCACAAGGTGGGGCAGCCATTCAAGGCTTACATAGCCCGCTTTCTTTGCGAACAGCTTGCCGTAGGCGCAGTGCCCCTCGCGTATTACCGGTCCTTTCCACTCCCACGGGCCTTCCTCTTCGTCAGAAAACCACAGCTCGCCAGCCGTCATTTCCTCAATGGAAAAGCCAGGAATGCCGCAGCGGAAGAACGGCAGGAAACCCCGTTCGAGCACCGCACTCTCCATGTCGATGGATGAATGTATCATAAAGCCCCTTCCCAGCCCTCCCCGAGGGGAGCGAGTCTGGTATGATTTGTTATTTGTAAAGCATATATTTTACGTTGTCCGTATGATGCCTAAATCCTTAAAGGCATTCCCGTTTCCCTCCCTTCGGGAGGGTTAGTGTGGGGCTTATTATTTAAGTTTCACCCCGTCCTTGAACGCGTTGCCCACCTTTCCGCCAACGGCGAGATAGTGGTTGTGCACCGGGTCGAACGAGATTGGGCGCAGCTTGGCCGGGTCAATCTTGCCCTTTTCGTCGAGGATGCTCTCGTCGGCCGACACGTTCACGATGCGGCCAACCAGGTGGCACGTCTCCGGGTCATACGATATAAGCTCGCATTCAACCGTCATCGGCAGTTCCTCAATCAAAGGCGCGTTGACAAATTCCGACTTTACGGCGTGCCATCCGGCCTTTTCGAGTTTGTCTTCAACCTTGTTTCCCGACACTATTCCCACATAGTCGCACGCCGTAAGCTGCCCTTCCGTGCCCATGCTTACGGTGAACGCCTTGGTCTCCAACAGGTTCTTTACCGTCTTGTGGCCTGCGCTGAGGCACATGTTTATTTGGTCGTCATAGTCAATTCCGCCCCACGCCGCGTTCATCGCGTCGGCGTTGCCCTGCGCGTCGTATGTGGCGACGATGAACACGGGCTGCGGATAAGTCCACGGTTTTGCTCCGAAATTCTTTCTCATAGTATGATATATGTTTTTGCTGATAAGTTTTCAATACAGCAAAGTTAGTGGTTTATTCTTATTCCAGCAAGCCTTTTAGGTTAATTTAATGAAGTGTGCTTTTCTTGTAAAAGTTAGATGTTTTTGAATAATGTCCGAACTGTCATTTTTAGTCGAAGGTGGTTACGGCTCGTATATTTAAGGTTGTTTATGGGAATGATTATTGCCATAAAGGTTCATTTTCCCAATTTTTACAAAAGCCCATTGCTGCTATGTCCACAGATGGGAACTTGTCCAGGAGGGTTGTTATTTTTGAATTGAATTGATTGCCTGGAGAAACATTGGTGAGGAAATATCTTATAATGCACAAGCGGTAGAAAACCTTTTTCTTGTCTATCTTTGATGTGTCTGTCCAAGCTTTTGAAGTTTTGTGTGGTTCTGCCGGGGTTAGCATAAAATCTCTGTTCCATACTCTTGCATGGTGGCAACACATGTTTCGTAGATTAGCCAGTACCGTCAGCCAAGAAGTGAAGACCTGCGGCTTCAAGCCAAAATAATCGGCGATGAGTTTCATCAGTTTGTTGCTGGCGATATTGGAATAGATATAGTTTAAGTTCCCAAAGGATAGCACTTCTGTTATCATCCATGCAGGTGGATAGCTTTCAACATGATTATGTCTGAAATTCACAATGTAGTCCTCTTTGCTTGATGTCAGCTCTTTTTCTATTACCGCCAATGTTTGATTGAATTTATCTGCATTTGCGAAATATTCCGGCTTCGTTATCCAATACCTGTCATTCAATTCTTGGCATCCAACATTCGCCAACACGCTTCGGATAGCCACTTCTATCTTTTCTATTTCATTGAAAAGAAGTATGCGCAGTTTTTTGTCGAAGCGGTAAAGCGTCAAGACTTGTTCGAATGTCGTTCCCTTTTTTAGTGTTAAATTACTTTTGGGGCTTTGATAGAATGGATAGATATAGGCGGACAAACGGTGATAGCCGATATTCATCAAATAATTTTCGACTTTCTGCTCATCCTTCATAAGCATACCGCGCTGCTTTAATATCTGAACTATTTGTTTAGGGGATGAATATGGTTTGGTGAAACTTGTTTTCATATGGGGATAATAAAAAAACGACCCGCCGATTTGAGCATTGTTAAGAGGCTTGGCAGGTTCTAATGATGCAAAGATACAGCTTTTGCCTTTAAGTCCAAAATGTTTCACCAAAATATTTGTCATTTTATTAAAAAGTAGCTAATATTGAAGCAACAGGACTACGGATGAACTGTAAAAGGCCATATTTCGTCTTACGAAAGGCCGTCAATCGCACGCTAAAAGGCCGCCTTTTGCAGGCTAAAAGGTTGCATATTGGAAAGCCGTTGATTGTCAGCGGTTTTCACGGTTCGGACTTGGCGACGGAGCAGTTTGCGTTTTATGAAGACATCGTGACGCAGGGTGTCGGCAATATACGGACGCTCGCGCGGTTGTTGACAGGTTATTGACAGGTTATAAGGTGTAATGTTTTTGGTGGGATTGACGGCTTCAGCATTTTGTTTGTCGGTTAAATTTACTACCTTTGCACCCCGAATTTGAAAAGTAAAAAGGAATGAGCGCAAAGGTTAAGGGTTTTCTTTATGGCGTAGCCACGTCGGTTACGTTCGGGCTGATACCACTGTTCACGCTGCCGCTGATGCAAGCGGGGCTGGCGTCTGACAGTATTTTGTTTTATCGCTTCGTCACGGCCACGGCTGCGCTGGGGCTGATGATGCTGGTGAAGAAGGAAAGTTTTAAGGTCAGTTGGCGCGACTTGCTGGTGATAGTGCCGCTGGCGGTGTTCTATACGGCGTCGTCGATGTTCCTGCTTTACGGCTACGAGGTGATGGGCGCTGGCGTTGCCACGACGCTGCATTTCACTTATCCTGTGTTCGTTACGCTGCTGATGCTCGTGCTTTTCAGGGAACGGGCGTCGTGGGTGACGTGGACGGCCGTTGTGCTGGCTATCTGCGGCGTCGCCAAGCTGTCGCTCAACGGTACGGAACTGAAGCTCGACCCTATGGGCGTGGGTATAGTGCTGCTCTCCGCCGTGGGGTATGCCAGTTATATAATAGCGGTGAACAAGTCGCGCGTGAAGGACATGCACAGCCGCAAACTGGCGTTTTACGTGTTCGTGTTCACGGCGTTGATTTTCGGCGTTAAGAACGGACTGGAGGACGGTGTGCAGCCTTTGCCCGACGCTTGGGCGGCTGTCAACGTGGTGCTGCTGGCCGTTGCGCCCACCGTAATATCAAACATCACGCTGCTGCTGGCTGTGCGCAACATCGGCGGTACGCTCACGTCAATACTCGGCGCGCTTGAGCCTGTGACTGCGGTGTGCATCGGTGCGCTCGTGTTCGGCGAGGCGTTTACTTTCAGCGAGGCTGTGGGCATAGCCCTCATACTGGCCGCCGTGGTGTTGGTAATCCTCAACCGCAGCATAAAAGAAAACCTTACGCTGCTGTTAAAGCGCGTAAGGCCGAGGCATACGTGAAAACTACGACCCACCCCAACCCTCCCCAAGGGAGGGAGTTTAGTATGCTTTACTGATTAAAATAACATTAGTTTGGTTATTTTTGCGGATTACAAATCACGCCGAAACATTAAGGCAAT
The DNA here is from genome assembly GCA_937922435.1 of uncultured Prevotella sp. Lineage (GTDB taxonomy): Bacteria > Bacteroidota > Bacteroidia > Bacteroidales > Bacteroidaceae > Prevotella. Next base: position 60,884 of record CAKZVT010000047.1, read on the forward strand.
CACGCCTTTTTATTGCAATAGTAATCAAACTCCCTCCCTTGGGGAGGGTTGGGGTGGGTGTCTGGTATTGGTTTTCTTACCTAAACTTCTTCAACTCCTCCATTGCAGGCATGGCTTTGCCCGTCTCGTTGTCAAACAGTCCGCGGTTGAGCCAGCTCTTAACGATGTTCGCGCCCGACTCATTCTCTTCTGGGAACCACCAGAACAGGCCGGTAACGTTGTCGTGACGGTTGAGCATCGTTACTAATTCTTCTGTGAATTTGCGCTGACCTTCGGGGCTGATGGGGTAGGTGTCGCCGTCTTTGTTGGGGTCGGTCGCCCACTTGTCGTTCTTGTGTGAGTAGTAGAAGGCTGTCTCAACTATCATTACAGGCTTGTTGAACTCGGTCTTGATGCTGTCGAGCACTACGTCGAGATGCTTTATTGTGCCGTGCCACATCGGATAAAAACTTAGTCCGATGATGTCGTAGTCGAGTTCCCCTTTCTTCAGTTTGTCGTAATATCCCTCGGTGGCGAGCCAGTCCTGGGCGTGCTCCGTGTGTATTATGATTTCTGCCTTGGGGCATGCTTCGCGGCAAGCCTTCACTCCGGCGCGGAGGAATGTAAGCAGAGTGTCCCAGTTGTCGTCTTTTGTCGGGTCGACCTTTCCCGTAGGCCAAAGCGTTCCGAAGGTGATTTCGTTGCCCACTTGGATGAAGTCAGGCGTTGCTCCGGCCTTGTTCAGTGCCTCTAAGGCGGTCTTTGTATGCAGGTAAACCGAGTCGGCGAGTATTCTTGTTTGCTCGTCACGGCTCTTGCCCTCGATGGCTTTTGCCCATGCGTGCGGCGTGAACTGCTTGCCCGGGTCGGCCCATGTGTCGGAATAATGGAAGTCGAGCATCAGTTTGAAGCCGTGCTTCTTGATTTGCTTGCACAGGCTGACAACATACGGAAGGTCTTGGCATACGCCTTCGTCCTTGTTGTTCTGTGGCGCGTTGGCCGGGTCAACGAAAAGGCGCACGCGCATGGCGTTCCATCCGGCCTGCTCGAAAAGCTTGTAGGGACAGAGCGTTTTCCCGTCAATGGTTTTGTACTTAGTGCCGTTTTGTTGGTAAGTAGGCAGCAGCGAGATGTCTCCACCCAGGTATTTTTGCGCCTGGATGTTGATGCCGCAGACGAGTGCGGCCAGTAAAACAAGGTATTTTTTCATAATAAATTTAGGTTGATTTGTTTTTTATGTGGATTGTTTATTTCAGCATTATGCCAGTGAAAATCCTGCCGGAAGCCGTGCCGAGGCGGCGCGCCGAGAAGTAGTCGGCATAGTCGGTGTATGTGCATACGGGCGAAACGGTAATGTTGATGTCGGCTATTCCCGATGCGCAAAGCTGTTGGCGGTTGCACTCTTTAAGGTCGATGTGCCATTTGTCTTCGCGATGGCTGATTGTAGTCATGTCGAAACCGGCTTCGGCAAACTCGCTATACACCTCGTCGCCTACTTCAAATGCGCCGAGCGATATGCCTGGACCTATTACTGCCTGCAACTCTTCAGGGCGTGAACCGTAGGCTATGTGCATGGTGTCAATGGTCTTTTGCGCTATGCGTTGCACCGTGCCGCGCCATCCTGCGTGTACTGCGGCGGCTGTGTGGTGCGCAGGGTCATAGATTATTATAGGTATGCAGTCTGCCGTTGAAACTCCGATGCAGATGTATTTGACATCCGTTATTAATGCGTCAACGCCTTCAAGTACCATATCTTTTACCTGTTGCGGCAACGCAAGTAAGTCTTTTGCTATTAGCCTGACCTCTGTTCCGTGCGTCTGGTGTGGCATTATGACTGCGTTTCCGCTTATTCCGAGCGTTCGGCTTAATGCTTCAAGATTTTTGCTGATGCACCCCTCGTTGTCGCCACAGAACTTGTTGATGTTGAATTCGCCGTATGCGCCTTGGCTGAAGCCTCCGTGGCGGGTGGTGCTGAACGCCGTGACGGACGGCGAAAGGTTGTAATATGTAAGTGTGGGCTGTGGCATTGGCGGTAATGTTGAAAGACGGGTTGGCAAGCCAATGAAGCCTGCCAACCCGTAAGTTTGTCAATTGTTGTCGTCGTCGATGTCGATATATTCAACGTCATCAAGGTCTTCAATCTCGTCTTCGTCGATGAACTCAATCTCGTCTTCGCCCTCAACTCGCAGCTCTTCTGGCAACGTGCCGAGGTCTTTGTCGCGGTGAACGAGCGTGTCTTCAGCCGTGATGTCTTTCAGTTTGTTGCTTTCGCTGTTAAGCTCGCGCCATAGAATGTCTTTCAGTTCGTTCAGCCCTTGGCCTGTCACGGCTGATATGAATACTATCGGAATGTCGCTTGGCGTAGTCTCTTTCAGCATTTCTATAAGCTCGTCGTCGAGCAAGTCGCATTTTGTTACGGCCAGTACGCGGTGCTTGTCGAGCATTTCCGGGTTGAAGTTCTTAAGCTCGTTAAGCAGGATTTCGTACTCTTTCTTTATGTCGTCAGTGTCGCCCGGCACCATGAACAGCAACAGGGAGTTGCGCTCTATGTGGCGCAGGAAGCGCAGACCGAGCCCGCGTCCTTCGCTTGCGCCTTCTATTATCCCGGGAATGTCAGCCATGACGAACGACTGTCGGTCGTGATAGCTTACGATGCCGAGCGACGGTTCAAGCGTTGTGAACGGATAATTTGCTATTTTCGGACGTGCGCTTGAAAGGGCGGAGAGCAACGTGCTCTTGCCTGCGTTGGGAAATCCTACAAGTCCTACGTCGGCAAGCAGTTTCAGTTCGAGTATTATTGTCATTTCCTCCATCGGCTCTCCCGGCTGGGCGAAGCGTGGGGCTTGGTTTGTGGCGGTGCGGAACTGGAAGTTGCCAAGACCTCCGCGTCCTCCTTTCAACAGCAGGACTTCCTGTCCGTCATAGGTTACGTCACAAACGTATTTGCCTGTTTCGGCATTGTAGACGACCGTTCCACACGGCACGTCGATATATACATCCTTGCCGTCTGTGCCGTGGCATTTGTCCTTGCCGCCGTTCCCGCCGTGCTCGGCGAAGATGTGCCGCTGGTATCTAAGGTGCAACAGAGTCCAGTAATTGTGGTTGCCGCGCAGGTATATGCTGCCGCCTTTGCCGCCGTCGCCACCGTCGGGGCCTCCGTTAGGCTGGTATTTTGCGTGGCGCAGGTGCATAGAGCCGCGTCCGCCTTTGCCAGAGCGGCAGTAAATCTTAACGTAGTCTACAAAATTGGATTCTGGCATGGTGAAAAGAATTAAGAGTTAAGAATTAAGAGTTAAGGGTTAAGAAAACGATTTTGAATTTGATAATGGAGCAAACATGTTTTCTTAATTCTTAACTCCTAATTCTTAATTATTTGATTAAATGTTGTCAATTACGTTGCAGATGTCTGCGAATATGCGGTCGAGTTCTCCAAGTCCGTCGATGTGGTGGTGCAGGTTCTCTTTCTTGTACCATTCAATCAGCGGAGCAGTCTGGTTGTGGTAAACGTCAAGACGCTTCTTGATTGTCTCTTCGTTGTCGTCAGAACGTCCGCATTCCTGTCCGCGTTTGATGAGGCGTTTCATCAGTTCTTCTTCAGGAACGTCAAGCTCTATCATGGCCGCAACTTTGTGTCCGCGCTCGTCAAGCATGTTTTTCAACGCCTCGGCCTGCGGAATTGTACGGGGAAAACCGTCGAAGATTACGCCCTCATGCTCCTTTCCGAAGCTGTCGTAGACGCTTGCGAGGATGCTTATCATCAGTTCGTCGGGTATCAGTTGGCCGTTGTCTATATACTGCTTGGCCGTCTTGCCGAGTTCCGTTTCGTTCTTGATTTCGTTGCGGAGTACGTCTCCGGTTGAAATGTGGCCGAATCCGTACTTCTTAATCATCAGGTCGCTTTGCGTGCCCTTTCCTGAACCGGGCGCGCCGAAAATAACAATATTCTTCATCTTTTGGTTTGATATGGTATGTTTGTTTGGTTATTCTTCAACCAAAGTATATATGTTGCGCAGGTTGCGTCCTTGCTGGTTGTAGTCAAGCCCGTAGCCTACGATAAAGTCATTGGGAATTTCCATTGCCGCGTATTCAATGTCCAAGTTTACTTTCAGCTTTTCAGGCTTCAGCAATAATGTGCAGATATGTATCGAGGCGGGGTTTCGCGTACCCAATGATTCGAGCATACGTTTCATCGTCAAGCCTGATTCCACGATGTCTTCCACGATTATGATGTCACGTCCGGATATGTCTTCGTTTATTCCTATCACTTCCTTTATTTTTCCTGTAGACATTGTGCCTTGATAGGAAGCAAGTTTTACGAATGATATTTCGCAGGGAATGGTAATCATTCTCATCAAGTCTGCCGCAAAGACAAAAGACCCGTTGAGTACGGCAAGAAACAACGGGTTCTTGCCCTCCATGTCTTTGTTTATGCGGTTGGCTACGGCCTTTACGTGCTTCAGTATTTCTTCTTCAGTATATGAAATCCTGAATGTCTTGTCGTGTATTTTTACAGTTGACATGATACTTTATTGATATTTTGGCACAAAATTACTAAAAATATGCCAAACGTTGACAAACGTTCGGTATTAATTTAGTATTTTTGCACTGATGAAGGTTTTTACAAGCGCTCAAATTCGTGAGCTTGACAAGTATACTATAGAGCATGAACCAGTCAGTTCGTTTGACTTGATGGAGCGTGCGGCAAGGGCTATTGCGCGTGCGATAACCGACACATGGGGTACGGATACGCCTGTTGTCGTATTCGCCGGGCCGGGCAACAATGGCGGTGACGCTTTGGCTGTGGCAAGGATGCTTGCCGAACAAAGGTATTCTGTAAGCGTTTATTTGTTCAATATTAATGGAAATCTGTCTGAAGACTGCAAGGCCAACCGGCAGAAAGTGTCAGGTTGTAAGGCCATTAAGGCTTTTACAGAGGTTGTTGACGAGTTTGACCCGCCGCAGTTGGACAATGGCATGTTGGTGGTTGACGGTTTGTTCGGTTCTGGTTTGAACAAGCCTCTTGCCGGAGGTTTCGCCTCTTTGGTGAAATACATCAACCAGTCGCCAGCCACGGTGGTGAGCATAGATGTGCCTTCGGGACTTATGGCCGAAGACAATACATATAATGTAAGGGCCAATATCATAAGGGCTGATGTTACGTTGACATTACAGAACGTTAAACTCTCTTTCCTTTTCCCTGAAAACCAAAAGTTTATAGGAAAACTTAAAGTCCTCGACATACGCTTGAGCAAGGAAGGCATGGATGCCATTCAGTCGCATTATAGCATGTTGGAGGAGGGCGAACTCCGTCCGCGTCTTTTACTCCGTGGCGACTTTGTGCACAAGGGCGACATGGGCAACGCGCTGATTGTCGCAGGCAGCTACGGCATGGCAGGTGCGGCTGTGCTTGCGACGAAGGCGTGTCTTAGGAGTGGGGCAGGCAAGGTTACGGTGTGCACGCCTCGCCGTAACAACGCTATCATGCAGGTGTCCGTGCCTGAAGCCGTAATGTGCATAGGCAAGGATGACTCTTACTTTTCTGAAGCTGTCGACTCTTCAGGTTTTGATGCTGTTGGCATAGGCCCCGGATTGGGACAGCAAGAGACGTCTGCCATAGCCCTTATAACGCAGATACGCCGCACGCAAGCTCCAATTGTGATTGATGCCGACGGCCTGAATATGCTTGCAAGTCATAGGGCTTGGCTGCAGCAATTGCCCAAAGGCATAGTCCTTACGCCGCATCCAAGGGAGTTCGAGCGTCTTGCAGGCAGTCATTTCAGTGACAGTTACGAGCGCCTAAGTAGCGCACGCGATATGGCCGAGCGCCTGCAAGCCTACATAATATTAAAAGGACATTACTCTGCCTTGTGCATGCCTGATGGCAAAGTCGTATTCAATACTACTGGCAATTCCGGCATGGCTACCGCCGGCAGCGGCGATGTTCTCACGGGAATCATCACCGGTTTACTGGCGCGTGGCTACAATCAGACCGATGCCTGTATGCTCGGCATGTACCTGCACGGCCTTGCCGGCGACCTTGCCGCTAAGGAGTTGGGCGTGGAGTGCCTTGTCGCCAGCGACATAATAAAGTTCCTTCCGCAGGCATTCAGCCGTCTTGTTGATTGAAAAAAAACATAATATTTATTTTGCATAACGACATGAAGAACCTTATCATCGCTTTTTTATTGCTTGTGTCATGCTGCCCGGCCGTGCTTGCACAAAGAGGCAAGGCTGTGGCCGAGGGTACGGCTTACTACCTTCCGCGTACAGAGTTGCGTTTTACAGTGAAGATTGAGAAGACGTCATATACGCCTGGAGAGTTTGCCGTTTATGCGGAGAAATACATGAAGATGGACAATGTGGGCATGCAGCCTGTCGTGTCTTACCGCATATTGGGGCTCGGCATTAATTCCGTAGGCGAGCGTGACACTTCCAAATTCTACGTGTTGCCTACCGACTCCAAGCACAACATACAGACCGTTGATATAGACGACAACAGCGTCTTGCTTGCGGTCAACGCCGACCCGAAAGTCGTGGAGCTGCCCGAGCCGTTCAAGCCTGCGCCGAAACCTGCGCGCCTTAATCCGCGCGATTACATGAACGAAGACATCCTTTCGGCTGGAAGTTCGGCGAAGATGGCCGAGCTTTGCGCCCTTGAGATTTATGACATACGCGATAGCAAGAGCCTGCTTAACAAGGGGCAGGCCGACTTCATGCCCAAGGACGGCGAGCAGCTGCGTATAATGCTGGCAAACCTTGAGACGCAGGAGAACGCCTTGATGCAGCTTTTCGGCGGTGTCACAGAGCGCGACACGATGGAGGCCGTGGTGAGGTTCGTGCCCACGAAGCCTGTCGAGAAGCAGTTGCTTTTCCGCTTTTCAAAGTGGATGGGCATAACCGATGCCGACGACCTTGGCGGCGAGCCTTATTATATAACAGTGGAGGACAAGCACGTTACGCCTTCCATTCATGAGGAACTGTTAAGCCAGAAGAAAGCGAAAGACAACGGCGGACTTTACGTCAATCTGCCCGGGAAAATACAGGTTACCCTCTATCGGGGCAACGAGCAGTGGGCGGCTTACGAGCTTTATGCCGCCCAGTTCGGCACTGTTGCGGCTCTGGATGGCGACCTTTTCGGCAAGAAACTGTTTACAAGCGTTGTCCTCAATCCCGTTACCGGCAATCTGGAGAGCATCGGGATTGACAACGCCAAGAAGTGACCTTGCGGCATTCATTTAAGGATGTTGCGCCTGCTGTGCGGCGCGGCATCCTTTTTTATGTAAATAATGATTAAAAATATAGTCAGTTACGCAAGGTTGGGTGCATTGCGTGTGTTTCATTGTTGAATGGTAAAAAATAATTGCAGAATTATGAAAACAATGAAATTCCTGGCCGGACTTGCTGTCGCAATGATGGCCGTGTTGTCTTTCGGCTCGTGCAACGACGATGACACTTACTACTGGTATTATCCTCCTATGCCAAATGCCCTGGTTACGGTGAAACCCATCGAGGGCGCTGGCTTTTACATGCAGCTTGACGATACCACCACGCTTTACCCTGTAAACATGGCCGCCTCGCCTTATGGCGACAAGGAGGTTCGTGCCTTGGTGTGCTATCGCGAGGTGAAGCCTGTCAACGAATATTACGACAAGTCGGTCGAGGTAGACTGGATTGACAGCATTCTTACCAAGAAGGCCGTGCCTTATCCTGCCGACGGCGATGTCGGGGAATACGGCGACGACCCCATCGAGATTGTGCGCGATTGGGTTAACATAGCCGAGGACGGCTACCTTACGCTGCGCTTCCGCACGCGTTGGGGCAGTACAGGCGTTGCGCATTACGTCAACCTTATCACCGGGGCAAATCCTGACGACCCGTATGAGGTTGAGTTCAAGCACAACGCTTTCGGCGATGTAAACGGCGTTGCTGGCGACGCGCTGGTGGCGTTCCGCCTGGACGGCCTGCCCGATACCGGCGGCAAGACCGTCAAGCTGACGTTGAAATACAAGTCGTACAGCGGCGATAAGACCGTGCAGTTCGACTATTGCAGCCGCAAGTCGACAACCGTTGAGGGGCAAATCGACAGGGCGGTGTACTCTTCCCGTTTGAAATGATGAGATATATTGTAAGGGATTAAGGCTTGGTTATCAGGCGGCCGCGCCGTCCGGCATACTGCGTTGTGTGGTGTGCCGTGGCGCAGCCTCTTGCTTTTGGGCTTTTAATCCCTCGTTTGATATGAAGGCTGGATACGGCGGATACAGTGACGGCGACCTCGTTTCGCTTTTGGGGCGTGGGGATGGCAGGGCCATGAAGTCGCTTTATGACAGGTATGTTGAGTACCTGTCGGCTGTCTGCGCCCGTTATATAGCCGACGACAACGACCGCAAGGACGTGTTGCAGGAGTGCTTCATAAGGATTTTCACGTCGTTGGACAAGTTCGAGTTCCGCGGTGAAGGTTCTCTGAAAGCATGGATGGCAAGGATTGTTGTCAACGAGTCTTTGCGCTTTTTGAAGAAAAATTCCAATTACGGTTTTATTGAATATGAGGACATTCTGCCTGACATGGCCGACGAACCGGAACCCGAAGGCATACCCGACGACGTGCTCAACGACATGATTCTGTCGCTTCCGCCGGGTTACCGCATGGTGTTCAACCTTTACGTGTTCGAGCGCAAGAGCCATAAGGAGATTGCCGCAATGCTCGGAATAGGCGAGAGTTCGTCGGCGTCGCAGTTCTCGCGTGCCAAGGCGTTGCTTGCCCGGAAGATGAAGGAATACCGCGAGCGGCAGGACGACGGGAGGCTTCCCGGCCGACCGTCAGGTGCTGCGCGCACTGGCGGCGGTGTCGTTCCGCGTGGAGTTCCACGGCAGGGTGGGGCGTCGCAGCCGGGTAACGGCCTTAAGCCGTTTGGCCGGGCTGTCGCCTTCGCGTATTCGTCTTTATTCGGTTTGTCCGTCTGAAAAAATCTGTGTATCATGGAACAACAATGGATAGAATATCTTAGGAAACGCTTTGCCGACCGTAAGGCCGCGCCGCCCGACGGGCTTTGGGAGGCCGTGCAGGCAGCCATGAATTGCGTGCCAGCCGGTAACGGCAGTGCTGAAAAGCGCCGCCGCCGTGCCGCAGTCGTGCCAATGTGGCGCCGCCGCGCCGTGGCTGTGGCAGCGTGTGTGGTGGCTTTGGCGGCTACGGTGTGGTATTTTTCCGTCCGCAGGGGCGTACCTTATTCCGCAGTTGGCGTAGCTCCTGCTGTTGAAGTGTCCGCAGGCGGGCTTGCCAAGGCTACCGTTCCTGCCGCTGATGGCGGTGTGCTGCAGTCTGCTGCTGCCGCCGTAAGGCGTGTTGTGCCGGTTGCCGCCGCTCTTGACGGCGGCGGGCAAAGCGTCGTTCAGCCGTCGGCCGACAGCGTTGCTGTGGCTGTAGCCGATGAAACCGGCTGTGGCGACGCTGCTGAAGACAGGCGCGGGCATGGCGGAGAGAGCGTTGTCGTAAGGCGCGAACCTTCCCGTGACGGTTCGCGTGGCGGCGAAGGCCGCAACCTTCTGGCTTCAGCCGACGGCGTGCATACACGTGGCGGAGGTGTCTCGGTGTTGCTTTACGGTGGCGGTTTTACCTCTATCGGAGGTTCTACAGGCAATACGGGCGCGTCGTTCCGTCCATATACTATGCTGCAAGATGGCAGCCAGGACAATGGCATCATGCTGCTGTCTGCCGTCACTGGCAGCAGGGAGGCCGCTGAGGTGCGTGTAAAGCACCGCCACCCGGTAAAGGTCGGTGCGTCGGTGCGTTTCGACTTGCCTGGGCGTTTCGGCGTCGAGACCGGCATGAACTATTCTTACCATTCGTCAGACATTGCTTCGGGCGACGATTCCGGCGGTTATTTCACGGAGCAGAAGCTGCATTATGTAGGCATACCGGTGGCCGTCAGTTACGATATCTGGCATACCGACTTCCTTGAGGTTTACGCTTCGGCAGGCGGCGCGGTTGAGTTTTGCGTGTCGGGCAAGTCGCATACGGAGACCAAGTCGGGCAATGCCGTGGTGGCCAAGACCGACGCCGATGTGCGCGACGGGCGGCCGCAGTGGTCGGTCGGGGCTTCCGCCGGTGTGCAGTATAATGTCAGCGATGTGGTCGGCGTTTATGTAGAGCCGGGCGTGAGCTATTATTTTGACAATGGCAGCGGTGTCAGTACAATCTACAAGGATAAGCCGTTCAACTTCAATCTCAACGTCGGCCTGCGTTTCACTGTCAGGTAATCATTGTCTCACGCTATGTTTACAGTTCTGTTAATCATGCTTTGCGGCATAGCGGCAGGCCGCCTTTTGCGTGGCCGCGGCCGCTCGTTCGTGTCGCGTGCCATAACCGTTCTCATCTGGCTGCTGCTATTCCTGCTCGGCATAGAGGTCGGCGCCAATCCCCGTGTGGTCGGTTCGCTCGGCAGCCTCGGCGTTGAGGCCGCCGTGCTTGCCGTCTTTGCCGTGCTCGGGTGCGCCGTGCTTTGCCGCCTGCTGTTCAGGGAAAGGAGGGTGAAGGAGGAGCAGTGAAAAGTGAAAAATCCATTTGCTTCCCGGTATTCCCTGTTCTCCCTATTTCTTAACTCTTAATTCTTAACTCTTAATTCTTAACTCTTCACTCTTGAAGTCCAGTCTTGTCATAGTCTCGTTTTTCGTCGTCGGCACGCTTGTAGGCGTCTCCGGCATCGCTCCTGGGTGGCTTGCGTCAGGCTCTGATGTCAGTTTCTACGCCCTATGCGCCCTCATGTTCTTTGTCGGAGTGAGCGTAGGCGGCGACTCGTCAGTGCTCCGCAGCATCCGTACGGTCAGTCCGCGCTTGCTCCTTCTGCCCCTTGTCACGGTGGCCGGCACGCTTGGCGGCGTGGCCGTTGCCGGCCTGCTCTTTCCCCACCGCAGCCTTACCGACTGCCTTGCCGTAGGCTCGGGCTTCGGTTATTATTCGCTTTCGAGCATCTTCATCACCGAATACCGCGGCGCGGAACTTGGCACTGTGGCCCTGCTCGCCAACATCTCGCGCGAACTGCTGACGCTGCTCTGCGCACCGCTGCTCGCCCGTTGGTTCGGCCACCTTGCGCCAATCTCCGCCGGAGGGGCTACAACGATGGATACCACGCTGCCCATCATCACGCGCACGTCGGGCAATGCTTACGTTGTTTTGTCTGTCTTCCACGGCTTCGTGGTCGACTTCAGCGTGCCGTTTCTCGTCACTTTCTTTTGCAGTCTGTAACCTCTTGATTTCCAATATTATACGTTTGCATTCCAAAATGTTGTTCTAAGTTGTCATCAGCCTTTTTGTCTGAAATGCGATGCCAATGTATTACATATTTTAATAATTCGTACCGGGTGGGTGATTTATGTTAATAAGTTTTTTATAAATGATAAAACACTGGTGCTTTGACTGTTTTTTATGCTTGTTTGTTGACAACGGATTGCAAATTGAGTAGTTTTTGCTCGTGTGCCATGCGGCTTTTGTTTTTCTGACTGTAAGCGTTTGGCATTGCAAAAGGCCACCTTTCAGCGTGCGAAAGACGGCCTTTTACAACGCAATTTGCCGTGTTTTAGACCGTAAGCAAACGCGTCTGTTCCGCTTACAGATGTTGTTCTTCGGAGTTGTTTGCATTGTCAATTGTAAGCGTTGGCGCGCTGTTTGCTTAGTGTTTTTTGCCGTGCTCTCGGCCCGGCGTTTGCCTGTTGCGCCTTGGCCGCGCCTTTATACCTTATTATATAAATATAAAAGGCGGCTGCAAGCGTCTCCTGGCAAATGGCGGCAGGCATGTCCGCGCTTCTTTTTCAATGGTTCGTCCTGTGATGTGCGGCCATTGGGGAAGGGTGGCTTCATTGTCTCACAAACGGCAGGTTTTGGCGTTCTAAGGTAAAATATGGTTGATTTAAGTCAAAAATATAATAATTTTGCAATGTTTTTGAAAAATTCTTGGCGAAATATTTGCAAGATTGGGACAAACCCCTTACCTTTGCATTCGCTTTCACTTCAAAACGAAGTTGTAAGCGCGTTCTTTGACAGAATGGGACAGGCGAGGAAGCAGCGCGGCGCTCGTGGGA
>CAKZVT010000048.1 GCA_937922435.1 uncultured Prevotella sp.
TCACCAACCACCTCGTGCGCAACTACTACGAGCAGGGCGCGCACGTGCTGCTCGTGGACACGGGCAACAGCTACCAGGGACTTTGCGGCCTTATAAACGCGAGGACGCGCGGCGAGGACGGCATATACGTGACTTACAGGGAGGACGACCCGATTTCGTTCAACCCGTTCTACACCGACACCGGTGAGTTCGACGTGGAGAAGCGCGAAAGCATAAAAACGCTTATACTGACCCTGTGGAAGCGCGAGGACGAGCCGCCGAGGCGTTCGGAGGAAGTTGCGCTGTCTGGAGCGGTGAACGCCTACATCCGCAGGATAACCGAGAACCCGCAGACTGGCGACTTCAACGGCTTCTACGAGTTCGTGCGCGACGAGTACCGGAATATAATAAAGGAAAAGAACGTGCGCGAGAAGGACTTTGACATAGACGGCTTCCTCAATGTCCTCGAACCGTTCTACCGCGGCGGCGACTATGACTACCTGCTCAACTCCGATAAGGGACTCGACCTCTCGTCAAAACGCTTCGTCGTCTTCGAGCTTGACAACATCTCCAACAACAAGGTGCTGCTGCCGGTGGTTACGCTCGTCATAATGGAGACGTTCGTCGCCAAGATGCGCCGCCTAAAGGGAGTGCGCAAGATGATACTCATAGAGGAGTGTTGGAAGGCCCTCATGTCAGCTAACATGAGCGGTTACATACTCTACCTGTTCAAGACCGTGCGCAAGTATTTCGGCGAGGCCGTGGTTGTGACGCAGGAGGTTGACGACATCATATCGTCGCCCATCGTCAAGGAGGCCATCATCAACAACTCCGACTGCAAGATACTCCTCGACCAGAGGAAATACCTCAACAAGTTCTCCCACATACAGAAGCTGCTCGGACTCAGCGACAAGGAGAAGGACCAGATACTCTCAATCAACCAGGCCAACCGCCCCGGCGCGCCATACCGCGAGGTGTGGATAGGGCTTGGCGGAACACACTCGGCCGTCTACGCCACCGAGGTGAGCGACGAGGAATATCTGGTCTACACGACGGAGGAAACGGAAAAGACGGAACTTATGCGCCTTACCGGAGAACTCGGCGGCGACCTCGAACAGGCCGTCAGGCGGCTGGCCGCGCAAAGGCGCGAGGCTAAACGAAAATTCAACGACACATGAAACCAAAAACAAAGGAAAAATGAAAAGACAAGCCAAAACAATGAAAAGAAAACGGCTCAAGGCCGTCTTGGCCGCCGTTGCGGCGTTGACACTGCAAGGCTGCGCGTCATGGCAGCAGGCGGACATGGAAAGGTTGTGCGGACACTGGGAAAGTACGGAAGGCAAGCCCGACGTTGTTATCCGCAATGACGGCGGCACCCACAAGGTGACGCTTATGTCGAAGGGCGGCAGGCAGCGCAGGCTGAAGCCGCAGACGTTCGTACTCATGGAGGACGGCGGCAACATGTTCATCGACATGGGCTACCGCGTTGGTGTGTCTTACGACGAAAATACGGACGTGCTGACGTTCTCGCCATACGGTGACTATAAGAGGAAGGGGGCTGTGCAATGAGGAAAAGGATTCTTTTACTGGCCGCCGCTGCGACGTTCTGCCTCGCACAGGCAAGCGCGCAATGGGTCGTGTCCGACCCCGGCAACCTCGCACAGGGCATAATAAACATGTCCGACAACATCGCCCACACGTCGAAGACCGCCGTGA
>CAKZVT010000049.1 GCA_937922435.1 uncultured Prevotella sp.
ATTGCAAATCCGGCGGAACAAATGATTTCATTAATAGACCTTGTATTTCATCCAATAGATTTGCGGATGAACCGCCTTTCACTGTTCATCCGCACCCTTGCAGGCTGACGGTAGAAACGGGAAAAAACGGAGAAATGGCATATTTCCTTACAAAAAACACTTGCATTTCGAATATTATACATATCTTTGCAACCAAAGTTTGCCGCACCATGCAATATGGGGAACGCCCCATTGCGCAGGGCAATGGCATCCTTGAAAAATACACAAACTACTTTTCCTGACCAATGCTGTGCTACAGCCGTGCGCGGCTTGTATGCCAGGCTACGGAGAAAACCTTATACATTATTAATATATTACTAATCAAAACAACAAATCTATGGTAAAAAATCATCTACACGCATTTGTCTATGCGCTTATCGCCCTATTGGGGGGGGGACTTCTTCCAATGCAAGTTAGCGCACAAGACGTAACAGCCACATGGGACTTCAAGAACAAAATCCCCATTGAAGCCGGAGTCGTAGCCCTGCAAGGCAATACAGGCGAAGTGCCTTCCAACGTCGAAGGCGTAAGCCTTTATATAGATGCCACAAACGGCAAGTTCAACTCTGAAGCCAGGGATGCCGACGCACAGGTCAACGAAGGCACAATAATCCGCGTACCTGTAAAGTCGGCAAGGGACATAGTAAAGCTGACTCCAAGCCCCAACTACGGCAACTTCACCATCGGCGGAGAAGCGGCCGACTTGGTAAACCCTACCGAGCACAAGGCGACAGCTGCCGAGGCAGAGGCTGGCTACGTGGAAATCGTAGCCACGGGCGGCTGCTATCTTTGGGAAATCAGCGTAACGTTCGTTTCCGAAATACAAAGCAGGGAAATATATTCGACTTCGTTCACCGAATGGCCTGAAATCGACAGGAAGAAAAACATCACTACTCCCACCACCCACGAGGTGACGACAAAGTACAGCAACGAGCAGGTTACGTTCACTTTCTGCGGAGCCGGTGTCGACCCCGACGGCAAGCAAGACAAGTTCGCAAACCTTGAAGACAAGGGCCTTGGCTATATCATAACAGGCAAATACAAAAGCGAATTAGGTGAAGCCGTAGAGCCTTATGTCGAGACAACGCCGATAAAATCGCTGTCGAAAATCGTGCTCACACAGGCGGCCACCGGCGGTACGCGCGGCATAAAGGTATCGGTAAAAGGCGACGGCGATGCCGACTGGGTTGTGCTTCACGACAAGTCGGTTGGCGACAGCAAGGGCGAGACACTGGAATTGCAGGTAAACAGGGAGAACTGCAAAATCAAGTTCGAGAACTACTCGGGCGGACTTGACCAAAACGCCTACATCACCGACCTTGCGCTCTACGGCATGGTAGACATGTCTAAGTATCCCGCGCTTGCAACGTTCACGTTCAACGGTGTTACATACGAGGCCGTAGACGTGTTCACCGAGACGGCCGAAGGCGTGCAGGAAGCCACCATCGAAATAGCAAACGCTGTCGAACTGCCGTCTGCCGACAATCCCGTCACCGGCATAACATGCGACAACGGCAACGTAGACGGCGAGATAACCTACACCAAGCAGGACGAACATACGGTGCTGGTTGTAATCAAAGTGACCGCCAACGGCGAGACCATGACATACAACACGACGTTCAAGCACAAGCCTTACTTCACACTGACCTATCTCGACACTGACGGCAAGACCGTCATCGACAACACACAGAAGGTTGAAAAGGATGCAAAAATAGGAACGCTCAACGACGGGGCAAAGGTAACAGTAGCAGGCGGCAAGGCTTTCCGCGGCTGGTTTGTGGAGGCTGACGGCGGACGCAAGTACAGCGTGGAGGATGTGGTAACGTCTGACCTGACCCTGTACGCCGTAGCAACTGACATCGAGACGGCAAGCACTACGGCACGCTACACATTCAACCTGACCGACGAATATTTCTACGACGAAGACCACGAGGCATTCAACGCCGAAGGAGCGCAATGGCATGACGCCACACACGGATGGACGCTTGAGAAGGAAGGGCACATCGACCTGCTCGTAGGCGGACACGCATACATCATGGCGACAATTTGCAGATACAGCAAGGCAGACGCGGTAATTACCCTAAGCGACGCCAGCGGCAACCCCATCACAACCGCAAGCGGCTACAGCGAAACCGACGGAAAGACTATAATGATGGAATACACGGGCGCTGCCGGCACGATAACGCTCACCACAAGCAACGAGACTTACCTTCACAAAATCTCCATAATCAACGTTGAAGGCTCTCCTGTAGAAAAGAACGAGCAGGGATATTACGTAGTGAAGCAGAACGACGGGCTTAACCTGCTCAACATAATCGACATCGCCAACGCACAGGCTTCAGCCGACGAGCGCACTTACATATTCCTACCCGACGGCACTTACGACCTCGGACACGAAGTGCTAACACCCATTTCGGGCGACAACATCTCGCTTATCGGGCAAAGCATGGACAACACCATTATCGTAAACGAGGCCGAGGAAGAAGGCATCGGCGTGTCAGCCACATTCCTTGTAACCGGCAGCAACACTTACATACAGGACGTTACGCTCAAGAATGCATACAACTACTACCAGCCGGGCTTCGCCGGACGCGCCGTAGTATTGCAGGACAAGGGCAACCGCACAATATGCAAGAACGTAAGGATGCTGTCTTACCAGGACACATACTATTCAAACAACAACGACGCACAGTTCTACTTCGAGGATTCAGACATACACGGAACGGTTGACTTCATCTGCGGAGGCGGAGACGTATTCTTCAACCGCTGCACCCTGACCGTTGAGCCGCGCAATGCCGACGGAAGCGGAGAATGCACCATAACCGCGCCGACCACGACAACAGAATTCGGCTACGTGTTCAACGAATGCACTGTAGACAGCAAGGCGGAGAAGTTCAACTTCGGCCGCGCATGGCAGAACCTCGCACGCTGCGCATACCTGAACACTACGCTGCTGCAGCCTGACAGGCTCAACGAAAACCGCTGGACGCTCGGCGGCATGAACGTTCCGGCCGACAGGTTTGTGGAATACAACACTATGGACGAAAGCGGAAAGGTGATTTCACCCGACCACCTCGAACTCACATTCACCAAGGACGACAAATCGAACACTTACGAAACAATACTCACTGAAGAGCAAGCAAAAGGCTTTGCGCTCGACAAAGTGTTTACCGACTGGACGCCTGACGAGTTCGCAGCACAGAAGAAGCTCGGCCAGCTCCGCACAGAAGGAGAGAACCGCATAACATGGGATGCGGTTGATGGAGCAATAGCCTACGCGGTATTCAACAACGGCCGGTTTGTCGGCATGACAACAAGCACAAGCTATGACGTGGCAGAAGGCGACATAAAGAACTACACAGTACGTGCAGCCAACAGCCACGGAGGTTTCGGTGAAGCATCAAACACCACGACAAGCGGCATCGACGAGGTTGAGACCGGCGAAGCAGGCGAGGCCGTAAGCACGGCTTACTACAGCATTGACGGCACTCTCGTTAACGGCACGTACCGCGGAATCGTAATCGAAGTGAAGACCATGACAGACGGTTCGAAGGCCGTGCGCAAGGTCATGAGGCAATAACAGAGCCATCAATTTACGGCCTTGCCGCGGAGCACGCGTTGCGCGTCGTCCGCGGCAAGGCCGACAGTTTTTATCTATTCAACTAAAATTACAGGTATCATGCTAAAAAGATTTTTACACTCTCTGCTGCTGGCAATGGGATTGCTCCTCGTCGCCAACGGCGCACAAGCACAGCAGACGCCGGCGTTCCCGGGAGCGGAAGGCTTCGGAATGTACACCACCGGCGGACGCGGAGGTACGGTCTATCACGTCACCACGCTTGAAGACAACAACCAGAAGGGCTCTTTCCGTTGGGCATGCGGACGCAGTGGAAAGCGCACTATCGTGTTCGACGTATCGGGCACAATTCACCTCACGTCCGAACTTAAACTCAACAAAGGCGACGTAACCATAGCCGGACAGACATCGCCCGGCGGCATCTGCATTGCCGACTATCCGTTCGTCATCTCAGCAGACAACGTAATCATACGCTTCATGCGCTTCCGCCTGGGCAACAAATATGTAAGCAAAACTGAAGGTGACAAAGGACACGAGGGCGACGGCCTCGGCGGAATGGACAAGCAGAATATCATTGTAGACCACTGCTCGGTAAGCTGGAGCATAGACGAGTGCCTCTCGGTGTACGGCAGTAAGAACCTGACCGTGCAATGGTGCATCGCATCGCAGAGCCTGCGCAACTCCGGGCACCACAAAGGCACTCACGGCTACGGCGGCAACTGGGGCGGCTCGGGCGCATCGTACCACCACAACCTGATGGCGCACCACGATTCGCGCGTGCCGCGCCTCGGTCCGAGACCAAGCACGCAGCTTGACGAGCGCATGGACATGCG
The DNA here is from genome assembly GCA_937922435.1 of uncultured Prevotella sp. Taxonomy (GTDB): domain Bacteria; phylum Bacteroidota; class Bacteroidia; order Bacteroidales; family Bacteroidaceae; genus Prevotella. Next base: position 4,450 of record CAKZVT010000049.1, read on the forward strand.
CAACAACGTGTTCTACAACTGGGCCGGCAATGGATGCTACGGCGGCGAGAACATGAACGTCAACATCGTGAACAACTACTACAAGCCAGGGCCTGCCACACGCACCAAAGGCACGGCACTACAGCAGCGCATAGCGAAAATAGGCATACGCACGACCGACTACTGCACCAACGATGACGGCACGCCAAACGATTGGTATCCAAGCCTGCACAAGTGGGGCACGTTCTACGTGAACGGCAACGTAAACCCCGACCATCCGCAAGTGATACAAGACAACTGGAAATACGGCATAGACAACCAGTTTGACGACAACAGCAAGCTCGACAACATGCTGACCGACGAGGCAAAAGAGAAGATGCAACTCGACGCGCCAATCGAGTTCACAAGCGTTACGACGCACTCCGCCCAAGACGCCTACGAGCGCGTGCTGGCATACGCCGGAGCGTCGCTGCACCGCGACTGGGTGGACGAGCTGATAGTCAACGACACGCGCAACGGCGAGGCTTCATGCACGGGTACATCGTCAGACACGAAGAAACTTACCGGCATCATCGACTCGCAAGACGACCTCAAGCAGGCGTTCCCCAACGCAGGGGCTGACTGGAGCGCATGGCCCGAACTGACGGGAACAACCATAACGGACACCGACCAGGACGGCATGCCGGACGACTGGGAAGACGCCAACGGCCTTGACAAGAACAACGCCGCCGACGGTGCGGCTATTGGCATCGACGGTTACTCGAACCTTGAGAAATACATGAACAGCCTCGTGCAGGACATCATGGACGGAGGCAACGAGGGCGGAACAATGCTTAGCGGCCAAGAGGAGTTTGAAGGTGAAGGCGACGACCCGTCGCAGAGCGTGGTCTACGTACTCGACCAGACAACATACGCCGACTCTTCAACCGACGGCTTCACATGGAACTTCGACGACGGCTTCAGCATAAGCAATGACGCCGAGAAGACATACGGCAAAGAGAGCGGAACAGACCTCGTAAAGTTCTCTGCCGAGCAGTTCACCGTCAACATTCCCGAAGGCAAGAAAGTGACAAAAGTAAGTTTCTACGGCTACAACAAGTACGAAGACAAAGACAGCTACATTGCCGAAGTCTGCGGAGTGGAATACGGCGAAACCGACTACGTGTTCCCGATGAAGAACGCCGGACAGCCCGTCTACAAGACGCACGACATCAGCCTCGCAGTGCCTGTCGAAGGCAGCATGACGTTTACCCTGAAGGGCAAGCAGTGCGCACTTCGCGTAAGCCTTACCACCACAACCTCAACAGGCATCAACGAAGTAACCGTAGAGCGCAAGCCGAACGGCAAAATATACAACCTGCAAGGCATGGAGGTGAAGGAGCCGCTCGCACCCGGCATTTACATCCGCGACGGCAAGAAATTCATCAAAAGGTGAATTGAAGGTGAGAAAGTGAGACGGTGAGAAGGCGAGACGACTATACGGCAAGGAGGAGAAACGGTGATGAATAGCCGCCCGAACGAACCGTAAAGACCGTCAATACAAAGCGCGAGAGCCGCCCAAACGATGTGTTTGGGCGGCTCTTTCCGTATGCACGGCCAAACCGCTGACAGCCAGCGGTTTGGCAAAAGGCCGTAAAACGCCCTGCAAAAGGCCACCTTTTACACGCTAAAAGGTGGCCTTTTGCAGGGCAATTCACGGCCTTTCGCAATGCGCAACCTTTCCATCCCCAAAACATCAGTTAAGCAAATTTAACTTGTAACAGCCATGCAGATACAAATACATGCAGTAAATTTGCAGCGCAAATCAGTTTTTCTGAAAGGAGATTACATTACCTTGGCAATTCGGCCGGAGCGCATCCGCAACACGGCTGAAAGTAATGGGACGGCTCTTCTCCTTACACTTACATGAACGTCTGCGTCCCGTCTTGCAGAATTTTCACAAGGCTGACACCCACGTACACGCGTGGACAGGCCGGAGACAATTCGATGCAACAGACAGGAAGATTTGCCGCAGCAACGACACCACATTGTTTACAGCAACCACAGCGCACGCAACCGCACCACCGCGGCTGCGAAGGCTCTTTTTGTGTAAATGTTTCCAACGACAAACATCTTTATCAACTAAAAAACAAAGCATTATGAAGAAAATCAAGTTACTGGCAATGGCCGCAGCCTTGATGCTGACGGCTACGTGTTTCACAGCGTGCAGCGACGACGAGGGCGGCGGCATAGGCAACATCGACCTGCCCACGCCGCAGTATGAAGAGGTAAGCGGAAAGTATGAAATCACGTCGGCCGGCTCGCCCTACGAGAGCATCGAGCTTAGCGCAAGCGGCAACTACATCGTGACGCGCAGCTACGGCGGCTACGGCCTCGCGCCAAAGGCCGGCGGAAAGACAAGGATGGCGCTGCTGGCAAAGCGCGGCGCGACACGCTCGACGGAGTACGGCGGCATAATCTACGGAACGTTCACAAGCCTCGGCGGCAACGAGTTCGCACTCGAAGGCTTCGGAACAATCAAGCTGGAATACAGCGGCGACGACGTGAAGGGCATCGAGATTACAACCAACGGAACGACAACCAGTTACTCCGCAGAGAAAGCCCCGACCATGGGCGGCGACAACATTACCAACGCCCTCTGCCGCACATGGAGGATTGAGAAAATACGCGACGTGTACTACGACAAGGAGACCGGCAAGACCGACGACATGACCGTAACGCCTGAAAATCCGGGCGAGGAAGGCTATGACATGCCGATAGAAGTGGTTTGGTCGAAGTCGGGCACATACTTAGTGTCATACCTCGACGGTTCTATCGGCGTAGCCGAGTGGAAATGGAAAAACCGCGGCGCAGGCCAGCTGTATTACGCATGGGACGGAGACTGGACGGGCGACTATTGCACAATCACCTTCGACGGCAACCGCGCCGTGATACATGACAAATGGGAAGACGAATACGGACGCGACGAGTCGTGGACTTACCTCGTAACCGACGACACAACCGAGACGCCCGACACCGACCTGCCCGAGAACCTGTCGCCGCTCACCAACGTGTTCACAGGCAAATTGCTCAAGGACATGGACGGCGACCGATTCGTCTACGAAAACGGATATCTGACGCAAATCACAAACGACAAGGAGACAATCACCTTCCACTACAACTACGCAACGGGCGCAGAAGGAGCTGACGTTTACGTGACTATGAGGGGAGACGGCGACGACGATTTCGAAATAACGCTCAACGAGCAGGGCTTCGCCAAGAAGATTGTGCAGACAAGCTACGACCAATACGGCGAAGATGTGTACACTAAGACATTGGAATACGATGCCGACGGCCACCTCACGGCCATGAACGACGACCGCAACGGCCGCCTGTATGACCTGACTTGGACTGACGGCGACCTGACAAAAGTACACTGGCTCTCGGAAAGCGGCAGCGAGCACACATATACATACACCTACGGCAACCAGGCAAACACCAACTGCCTGCTGTTCTATTACAAGGTTTACTCGGTTGACATCGACGAAGTGCAATGCCTGTACTACGCCGGCCTCTTAGGCAAAGCTCCAAAGCACCTGCCCGAGTTGGAGACAAGCGGCAGCGGCAGCACGACCACCTTCACTTGGACAGACAACAGCCTGATAGTAGACGGCGACGAGTATCATCCTACGGAGTTCAGCTTCTACGAATAAATCTATTCAAATCTCAACCAGCACAACACAATGAAAAACCGGCGCGGAACGATGTTCCACGCCGGTTTTTCGTCTTCTGTATAAGAAAATATTTCACGTTTTAGTATAAAAACACTATCTTTGCAGTATGAGACAAAAAATAGGCGACTGGTTTCTTGATGTTGCGAAATACATTCTAACGGCATTCTTACTGTCGTCACTATTCAGCGACATGGACAAGCCGTTTGTCATAGCTGGCGTATTGTGCTCGTTTGCCGCGGCATTTGCAGTAGGAATTTATCTAATAAAAAAAGGAGGGAAAGATGGGAATAATTAGTGTATTTTTAATGATTGTATTTGCCATTGTTATTTCTGCCATTGCATTATCATCAGACAAAAAAAACAAGACACAAAGCGAAAACAAAATTAAATAGTCTTTATACACACGCTTGCGCAAACCAAATGCTGCAAGAATAAACTGCAATACAAAATCAGCAAGCAGGCTTATAACGAAAAACCGGCGCGGAACAATGTTCCGCGCCGGTTTTGATTATCTGCAAAGGCTGGCTTATTCAGCCTCAACCTTTTCTTTCTCACTATAGTCTATGACGTTCTTGCGGTTGGCCTCGATGCGGTCATAATCCTCACGCGAACCGACGATGATTTTGTCGAACTCGCGCAGACCTGTACCGGCCGGGATGAGGTGGCCGCAGATAACGTTCTCCTTCATTCCCTCGAGATAGTCCACCTTGCCGCGGATGGCAGCCTCGTTGAGCACCTTGGTGGTCTCCTGGAACGAAGCGGCAGACATGAAGCTCTTGGTCTGGAGGGCGGCACGCGTGATACCCTGAAGGATTTGCGTTGACGTAGCAGGCACGGCATCGCGCACCTGTACTGTGCGCAAGTCGCGGCGCTTCAGCGTCGAGTTCTCGTCGCGCAGCTTGCGTGCGGTGACGATTTGCCCTGCCTTGAGCGTCTCGCTGTCGCCTGCGTCGGTGACAACCTTCTTGCCCCAGATGCGGTCGTTCTCCTCGGCGAAGTCGAGCTTGTCGACGATTTCCTGCTCGAGGAAGGTCGTGTCGCCCGGGTCGTTGATTTGCACCTTGCGCATCATCTGGCGCACGATGATTTCAAAGTGCTTGTCATTAATCTTAACACCTTGCAGACGGTAAACGTCCTGCACCTCGTTGACGATATACTCCTGAACGGCGGTAGGACCCTTGATGGCAAGGATGTCGTTAGGAGTGATTACGCCGTCAGAGAGCGGAGTGCCGGCGCGAACGGCATCGTGCTCCTGCACAAGGATTTGCTTAGACAGCGACACGAGGTATTTGCGCTGCTCGCCGGTCTTCGAGGTTACGATGATTTCGCGGTTGCCTCGCTTCACCTTGCCCATTGTCACCTCGCCGTCGATTTCGCTGACAACGGCCGGGTTTGACGGGTTGCGCGCCTCGAACAGCTCGGTGACACGCGGAAGACCTCCGGTGATGTCGCCGGCCTTGCCGACTGTACGCGGGATTTTTACAAGAGTAGTACCTGTCTTCACCTTCTGTCCGTCTTCCACTACGACGTGGCCGCCTACAGGGAATATGTAAGTGCCGACAACGTCGCCGTTGGCGTCGAGGATGTCGCAGGTAGGCACCTTGCTCTTGTCCTTCGACTCGGTGATGATTTTCTCGGTAAGACCGGTCGTGTCGTCAGTCTCGGAGTGGAAGGTCACACCGTCGATAACATCGCGGAACTTGAGCGTACCGGCATATTCGGTCACGATAACGGCGTTGAACGGGTCCCAACGGGCTATCATGTCGCCCTTCTTGACCACAGAGCCGCCCTTGAAATAGAGCGAACTACCGTAAGGTACGTTCAAGGTAGACAGAACGATGTTGGTGTTCGGGTCGACGAAACGGATTTCGGCCAAACGGCTGACAACCATCTCGCATGCCACAGGACCGTTGTCGCCCTCTTCCTCGAACGGCACGGTACGAAGCTCGTCGAACTCGATGCGGCTGTCGTTCTTCGCCACGATTGACGCGTTAGCAGCCGCGTTGGCAGCCACACCTCCGGCGTGGAAAGTACGGAGCGTAAGCTGCGTACCCGGCTCGCCGATGGCCTGTGCGGCGATGACGCCCACGGCCTCGCCCTTCTGTACCATACGGCTGGTGGCAAGGTTGCGTCCGTAACACTTCATGCAGACACCTTTCTTGCTCTCGCAGGTGAGCACGGAGCGGATTTCGACACTCTCGATGGGGCTCTCCTCAATGATTTGAGCTATAGGCTCGGTGATTTCCTCGCCTGCGGCTACAATGAGTTCGCCGGTAGTAGGATGAATAATGTCATGCACTGACACACGGCCGAGGATGCGCTCGTAAAGCGAAGATATAACCTCGTCGCCATTCTTCAGCGCCGTGCAGACAAGTCCGCGCAGCGTGCCGCAGTCCTCCTCGGTGATGATTACGTCATGCGAAACGTCTACAAGACGACGTGTGAGGTAACCTGCGTCGGCAGTCTTCATCGCGGTGTCGGCAAGACCCTTGCGCGCACCGTGGGTAGAAATGAAGTACTCAAGCACGCTCATACCCTCCTTGAAGTTTGAAAGAATCGGGTTCTCGATGATTTGCGCGCCCTCGGCACCTGCCTTCTGCGGCTTCGCCATAAGTCCACGCATACCTGCAAGCTGGCGAATCTGATCCTTAGAACCACGGGCACCGGAGTCAAGCATCATGTAGACGGCGTTGAAGCCCTGGTCGGCCTCGGTCATTTCCTTCATCAAGACGTCGCCAAGCTCGTTGTTGACGTGCGTCCAAGCATCGATGACCTGGTTGTAACGCTCGTTGTCGGTAATGAAGCCCATGTTGTAGTTGTCGGTAATCTGGCGTACTTCCTCGTTACCTTTCTCTACAAGCGCGGCCTTCTCCTTCGGTATGATGATGTCGTCAAGGTTGAACGAAAGTCCGGCAAGGTATGCCATGCGGTAACCAAGGTTCTTGATACCGTCGAGGAACTCGCACGCACGGGCAAAGCCTACAGTCTTGATAACGTCGGCAATGATGTCGCGCAAGCTCTTCTTTGATATGATTTTGTTGACGAAGCCAACCTCGTCTGGTATGATGCCATTGACGATTACGCGGCCTACCGACGTCTCAACCATGTGAGTATAGAAGTTGCCGTCCTTGTCGACATCCTTTACTACCACCTTTACCAAGGCGTGCAAGTCGCACTTGCCTTCGTTGCGGGCAATGATGGCCTCTTCAGGTCCGTAGAACGTAAGCCCCTCACCCTTTGCACCCGGACGTATTTTGGTGATGTAGTAAAGTCCGAGCACCATGTCCTGCGAAGGCACGGTGATAGGCGCGCCGTTTGCCGGATTGAGGATGTTGTGGCTTTGGAGCATCAGTATTTGCGCCTCGAGCACGGCCTCATTGCTCAACGGGAGGTGTACGGCCATCTGGTCGCCGTCGAAGTCGGCGTTGAACGCCGTACAAGCCAACGGGTGAAGCTGGATTGCCTTGCCCTCGATAAGTTTAGGCTGGAACGCCTGTATACCGAGACGGTGAAGCGTCGGGGCACGGTTAAGCAACACTGGATGTCCCTTCATCACATTCTCAAGAATGTCCCAGATGACGGGTTCACGACGGTCGACAATCTTCTTGGCGCTCTTAACGGTCTTAACAATGCCGCGCTCGATGAGCTTGCGGATGATGAACGGCTTGTAAAGCTCTGCCGCCATCAGCTTAGGCAGACCGCACTCGCCCATCTTAAGTTCCGGTCCTACGACAATAACCGAACGTGCAGAATAGTCGACACGTTTACCGAGAAGGTTCTGGCGGAAACGTCCCTGCTTACCCTTCAACGAGTCAGACAATGACTTCAGCGGGCGGTTAGACTCGCTCTTGACCGCGCTGCTCTTGCGCGAGTTGTCGAAAAGGCTGTCGACAGCCTCCTGAAGCATACGTTTCTCGTTGCGCAGGATGACCTCGGGAGCCTTGATTTCCATAAGCCTCTTCAAGCGGTTGTTACGTATGATGACGCGACGGTAAAGGTCGTTGAGGTCTGATGTAGCGAAGCGTCCACCATCAAGCGGCACGAGCGGACGAAGCTCGGGCGGAGTGACGGGGATAATCTTCATTATCATCCACTCGGGCTTGTTGATGTTGCGGCTCGCACGGAACGCCTCGACCACTTGCAGGCGCTTCAACGCCTCGGTCTTGCGTTGCTGTGAGGAGTCGCTGTTGGCACGGTCGCGCAACTCGTAAGACAGGGTGTCGAGGTCGATATTGACGAGCAGGTCATAAATAGCCTCGGCACCCATCTTGGCGATGAACTTGTTGGGGTCGCTGTCGTCAAGATACTCGTTGCCGTCGGGCAGATTGTCCATTATGTCGATGTACTCGTCCTCTGTAAGCATGTCCATCTTGTGCGAACCGTTCACCTCCATGCCCTCGGCGTCTTTCTTGCCTTCCATTACACCCGGCTGCACCACTATGTACTTCTCGTAATAGATTACAGCGTCGAGCTTCTTAGTAGGAAGTCCGAGCAGATAGCCTATCTTATTGGGCAGCGAACGGAAATACCAGATATGGGCAACCGGAACAACCAATTCGATGTGTCCGGTACGCTCACGGCGCACCTTCTTTTCGGTAACCTCTACGCCGCAACGGTCGCAGACTATACCTTTATATCTTATGCGCTTGTACTTTCCGCAGGCGCACTCGTAGTCCTTGGTAGGACCGAAAATACGCTCGCAGAACAGACCGTCGCGCTCAGGCTTGTAAGTACGGTAATTTATAGTCTCAGGCTTTGTCACCTCACCATAAGAATTTTCGAGGATTTCTTCAGGCGACGCAAGGCTGATGGTAATCTTCGTAAAATTACTCTTTATCTTAGAATCTTTCTTGAAAGCCATATTTCTTATGTTGTATTTGTTATGTAAAGAGTTCAGTTGTTAGTCGAGGGTTATGCTCAAGCCGAGTCCGCGCAGCTCGTGCAACAGCACGTTAAGCGACTCGGGAATACCCGGTGTCGGCATTGGCTCGCCCTTTACTATAGCCTCGTAAGCCTTTGAACGGCCTACAACGTCGTCTGACTTAATGGTAAGGATTTCCTGAAGCACATGGCTCGCGCCGAACGCCTCAAGCGCCCAGACCTCCATCTCTCCGAAACGCTGTCCACCGAACTGCGCCTTACCGCCAAGCGGCTGCTGGGTGATGAGCGAGTACGGGCCTATGCTACGGGCGTGCATCTTATCCTCAACCATGTGTCCAAGCTTGAGGAAGTAGGTTATGCCGACTGTTGCAGGCTGGTCAAACTGCTCGCCAGTCTCACCGTCATAAAGATGGGTAGAGCACAAACGCGGCAGACCTGCCTTGTCGGTCCACTCCTGAAGGTCATCGAGCTTCGCTCCGTCGAAAATCGGAGTAGCGAACTTAACACCGAGCCGCTTGCCGGCAGCACCAAGAATAGCCTCGAAAATCTGTCCAAGGTTCATTCGCGAAGGCACACCAAGCGGGTTGAGCACGAGGTCGACAGGGCGTCCGTCCTCCAGGAACGGCATGTCTTCCTGGCGTACAACCTTTGAAACGATACCCTTGTTACCATGGCGTCCTGCGAGCTTGTCGCCGACACCAATCTTGCGCTTCTTGGCAACGTACACCTTAGCCATCTGCAGAATGCCTGAAGGCAGTTCGTCGCCGATTGTTATGGCGAACTTGCGGCGTTTAAGTTCTGCGTCGAGGAGCTTGTACTTCTTAATGAAGTTCATAATGAGCTTCTGGATAAGCTCGTTTGTGTGCTCGTCCTCGGTCCAGTTGTTCGACTGTATGCCGTCATACTCAAGGTTCTTGAGCTGCGCCATGGTGAACTTGCTGCCCTTGGTGATGATTTCTGCACCAGTATAATCCTTGATGCCCATCGACGACTTGTCCTCTGTGAGCGTAAGGAGCTTGTCCACAAGAATATCTTTCAAATCGTCTATCTTAGCTGCATACTCCTCATCTATCTTTGCAAGCACGACCTTGTCCTGCTGCTTGGAAGCACGGGTCTTGACAGCACGCGAGAACAGTTTTTTATCGATGACAACACCTGTAAGTGACGGGTTCGCCTTCAGCGAAGAATCCTTCACGTCGCCAGCCTTGTCACCGAAGATAGCACGGAGCAGTTTCTCTTCCGGCGACGGGTCGCTCTCACCTTTAGGCGAAATCTTACCTATAAGGATGTCACCCGGCTCAACACGGGCACCGACACGGATAATACCATTGTCGTCAAGGTCTTTCGTCGCTTCCTCACTGACGTTTGGAATATCGCTCGTAAATTCCTCCATGCCTCGCTTGGTCTCACGTACATCAAGCGAATATTCGTCTACATGCACGGAAGTAAGGATATCCTCACGCACTACACGCTCGTTGAGCACGATTGCGTCCTCGTAATTGTATCCCTTCCAAGGCATGTAAGCCACGAGAAGGTTGCGTCCGAGAGCGAGCTCTCCGTTCTCTGTAGCGTATCCTTCCGTCAGGATGTCGCCCTTCTTTACCCTCTGTCCCTTATCGCATATAGGGCGGAGGTCTATTGTCATATTCTGGTTGGTACGGCGGAACTTCGGAATCCTGTATTCCTTGAGCGCAGGCTCAAAGCTTACGAACTCCTCTTCTTCCGTACGGTCATAAAGTATTCGTATGGTTGTTGCGTCAACATATTCAATGACACCGTCGCCCTCGGCGGTAATCATCGTGCGCGAATCAACACAGACCTGACGCTCTATGCCTGTTCCTACGATTGGAGCCTCGTTGTGAAGCAACGGTACGGCCTGGCGCATCATGTTACTGCCCATCAACGCACGGTGGGCGTCGTCATGCTCCAAGAACGGTATCAGACCGGCGGCTATTGAAGCAATCTGCTGCGGCGATACGTCCATCAGGTCTACCTCCGAAGGCGGAACAACCGGGAAGTCAGCATCCTGACGACACTTCACCACGTCACGGATAAACGTACCGTCATCGTTAAGCGGCGCATTGCCTTGTCCGATAATATGGTCTTCCTCCTCCTCGGCAGTGAGATACACGATGTGTTCGTTGTCCAAATCGACAACCCCGTCATTCACCTTACGGTAAGGGGTCTCGATGAAGCCGAGGTCATTAATCTTCGCATATACACAAAGAGACGAGATAAGTCCGATGTTCGGACCTTCAGGACTTTCAATCGGGCAGAGGCGTCCATAATGAGTATAGTGCACGTCACGCACCTCGAAACCTGCACGCTCACGCGACAAACCGCCAGGACCGAGGGCTGACAAACGACGCTTGTGAGTGACTTCGGCAAGAGGGTTGGTCTGGTCCATGAACTGTGACAACGGGTTCGTACCGAAGAATGAGTTGATGACGCTTGAAATAGTCTTGGCGTTAATCAAATCGGTCGGAGTGAACACCTCATTGTCACGGACGTTCATACGCTCGCGGATAGTACGGCTCATACGTGCCAAACCGATTGAGAACTGATTGCTTAGCTGTTCGCCGACAGTGCGCACGCGGCGGTTGCTCAAGTGGTCGATATCATCTACCGTGGCATTTGAATTAACCAGCTGTATGAGGTACTTGATGATTTCGATTATGTCTTCCTTGGTAAGGATACGTACATCCATATCTGTATCCAGGCCAAGTTTCTTGTTTATACGGTAACGGCCGACAGTTCCGAGGTCGTAACGCTTGTCAGAGAAGAAGAGGTTTTGTATTACCTCTCTTGCACTTGCGTCATCGGCAGGGTCGGCGTTGCGCAGCTGGCGGTAAATGTAAAGCACAGCTTCCTTCTCCGAGTTGCTCGGGTCTTTCTGCAAAGTATTGAATATTATCGAATACTTGCTTGCCGCATCCGCATCTTTATGCAAAAGGATTGTGGAAGCCCCACTGTCAACGATATCGTCAATGTTTTCTTTCGTGATTTCCGTCTCACGCTCCATGATTACCTCGTTACGCTCGATTGAAACCACTTCGCCAGTATCCTCGTCAACAAAGTCTTCGTTCCAACTCTTCAGAACCCTTGAAGCCAACCTGCGGCCGATGGCCTCCTTCATGTTCTTCTTGTTCACCTTGACTTCCTCAGCCAAATCGAAAATCTGAAGGATGTCCTTGTCTGTCTCAAAGCCGATGGCCCTGAGCAAAGTTGTTACCGGTAACTTCTTCTTTCTGTCGATGTATGCATACATCACGTTGTTGATATCCGTAGCAAACTCTATCCAAGAACCTTTGAACGGAATTATACGTGCAGAATAAAGCACCGTTCCATTAGCATGGACACCTTGTCCGAAGAAAACGCCTGGAGACCTGTGCAATTGCGATACGACAACACGCTCCGCACCATTGATGATGAACGTGCCGTTATCCGTCATATAAGGTATCGTGCCAAGGAATACGTCCTGAATGAATGTGCCAAAGTCTTCATGGTCAGGGTCGGTGCAATACAGCTTCATCTTCGCCTTGAGGGGTACGCTGTAAGTCAACCCACGCTCCAGACACTCGTCAATAGTGTAACGCGGTGGGTCAATATAGTAATCCAAGAACTCAAGAACGAAATTGTTACGCGTGTCGGTGATAGGGAAATTCTCTGCGAAAACCTTATACAAACCGTCATTCTTGCGTTCTTCGGGCGGTGTGTCCAACTGTAAGAAGTCCCTGAAAGACTTTAATTGCACATCGAGAAAATCCGGATACGGCATCGGATTTTTCACGCTGGCAAAGTTTACTCTGTTATCAACAATTTTTGAAACCATTACAGATTAAATGTTACCGTTATAAATGCCACCATTCAAAAAAACTCCAGGCATGTAAACGTCGCAAAACTTACAACCTGCAAATGCAGCGGTGGATGACTGCATCATAAAAGACACAAAAAGGTTAAGACTCTCCGACTGGGAGAATCTTAACCCGTTTATATTCTTGAAGCCTCAATTACTTAAGCTCAACCTTAGCGCCAGCCTCTTCGATGGCCTTCTTCAGGTTTTCAGCCTCGTCCTTTGACAGACCTTCCTTCAGTGTAGAAGGAGCGCCGTCTACGAGGTCCTTAGCTTCCTTCAAGCCAAGGCCGCAAGCTTCCTTAACAGCCTTTACAACCTGCAGTTTAGCACCGCCTACCTCAGCGAGAACTACATCGAAAGATGTCTTCTCCTCAGCCTCGGCAGCTGCACCAGCTGCAGCAGGACCAGCAGCAACAGCAACAGCTGCAGCAGCGGGCTCAATTCCATACTCGTCCTTCAGGACTGTTGCCAACTCGTTAACTTCCTTAACTGTCAAATTTACCAATTCTTCAGCAATAGCTTTGATATCTGCCATTTTATTCTAAATTTTAATGTTTTTAAATGTTAAATGTATGAATGTTTACTTATTCAGGACGCTCGCCCAATGTCTTTAAGACACCATGTATAGTATTCGCGCCTGACTGAAGAGCCGAAACAACGTTCTTCGCCGGAGACTGGAGCAAAGCGACAATCTCTGCGATAACCTCGTTCTTGCTCTTAAGCGATGCAAGTTCTTCCAGCTTGTCAGCCCCTACGTAGATGCTTTCCTCTGCGTATGCAGCTTTCAATGCGGGAATTCCCTCCTTAGTATAATTCTTCAGCAGCTTTGCCGGTACGTTGGCCGTATTGCAGAAAAGCACAGCCGTACTGCCTTTGAGGCAACCGTACAAAGGCTCAAAATCAACGTCCGAAGCCTCGAAAGCCTTGTGGAGAAGCGTGTTCTTCACAACAACCATCTTGATTTCGCTCTTGAAGCATTCGCGGCGAAGCTTACTTGTAGCACCGGCATTCAACCCTGTCACATCGACAAGATAAAAATGAGGGTATTCCTTCAGCTTCTCTCCGAGCTCGACAACTATAGTATCTTTTACTTCTTTTCTCATCTTACAAAACTTTTAGAGTTATTCAACTGATTTAGGATCAATCTTGATACCCCTACTCATCGTGCTCGAAATATAGATACTCTTGACGTATGTACCTTTGGCAGCAGCAGGTTTCAACTTGATAACAGTTGCGATAAATTCCTTCGCGTTCTGATAAATCTGCTCCGCAGAGAAAGAAACCTTGCCGATGGAAGCATGTATGATACCAGTCTTGTCGACCTTGAAGTCTATCTTACCCTGCTTTACCTCTTTAACTGCTTTAGCAACATCCATAGTTACAGTGCCACTCTTGGGGTTAGGCATCAAGCCGCGCGGACCCAGGACACGTCCAAGAGGTCCGATTTTACCCATGCACGAGGGCATCGTGATGATGACGTCAACGTCAGTCCATCCGCCCTTAATCTTTTCGATATACTCGTCAAGACCAACATAATCAGCGCCAGCCTCTTTTGCAGCAGCCTCGGCATCCGGTGTACAAAGGCACAACACGCGCGTAACCTTACCTGTACCATTGGGAAGGGAAACCACGCCCCTGACCATCTGGTTGGCTTTACGCGGGTCAACGCCCAAACGTACATCGATATCAAGTGAAGCGTCGAACTTCGTCGTAGTAATCTCCTTGACAAGTTCTGCAGCTTCCATCAAAGAGTATGCTTTCCCTACTTCAACCTTATCAGCTACTGATTTTTGATTTTTTGTCAGTTTACTCATGTCTTTGAAGTTATAAGTTATTTACCAGGGAAGTCCCCTTTTACAGTGATACCCATGCTTCTTGCCGTACCTGCAACGAGCTTCATAGCCGACTCAACGGTAAAACAGTTGAGGTCAGCCATCTTGTCCTCAGCGATGGCACGTACCTGTTCCCATGTAACAGAAGCCACCTTCTTGCGGTTAGGCTCTGCGGAGCCGCCCTTTACTTTGGCAGCCTCCATGAGCTGAACTGCTGCCGGAGGAGTCTTAATCTCGAAGCTATATGACTTGTCAGCGTAGTAAGTGATAACGACCGGAAGTACCTTTCCAGCCTTATCCTGGGTTCTGGCGTTGAATTCCTTGCAGAATCCCATAATGTTGATACCCTTTGAACCGAGAGCCGGTCCTACGGGAGGAGAGGGATTTGCAGCGCCACCTTTAATCTGTAATTTGATTAATCCAGCAACTTCTTTAGCCATTTCTTTTGATAATTAAAAATTGGTAGATATAAAAGAACACCCGCATCCGTAACAATGCGTCATTCTTTTGCAACTTGCATAAAACCGAGTTCCAAAGGCGTTTTGCGCCCGAAAATCTTTACCATGACCTTGAGTTTGTGTTTCTCGGTGTTCACCTCCTCGATGACACCTGTGAAACCGCTGAACGGTCCGTCCGTAACCTTGACCGTTTCGTCCACGCTGAAAGGAATGTTCATTTCCTCAACAAGCTCGGACTCTTCGGCCGTACCAAGTATCCGGTTTACATCAGATTGCTTTACAGGAGTAGGATTATCCAAGCCCCCAAGGAAGCCCAACACGTTGGGCATAAAGCGCAAGGTATGGGCGACGTCGCCTTTAAGCTCCGCCTCGACAAGTACGTAACCAGGGAGAGCTATCTTTTCCTTGACAACCCTCTTTCCATTACGCAACGTAGCATGCTTCTCCATAGGTATGAGCACCTGCGAAACATACGACGAGAGCATTGCGTTGTGCTTCAATTCGGCTTCGATGTATTCCTTCACCTTCGCCTCTTTTCCGCTGACAGCGCGCAACACATACCACTTCTTACCTGACTCTGCCATTTACTCTTAACGATTAATTGGGATAGACAGTACTCATGACAAACCTAAACACGGAATCCATAATGAACACCACAATCGCAATGATTAAGGAAGCAGATAATACAACCATTGCCGTGTGAGTAAGTTCGGCCCGCGTAGGCCATGACGTTTTATGCACAAGTTCGTCATAGCAAACTTTACAATAATTTGTTACAGTCTTAAACATATTATCTCTTTTTAGCACGGGAAGAGAGGCTCGAACTCCCGACACCTGGTTTTGGAGACCAGTGCTCTACCAACTGAGCTATTCCCGTAAAAATAGGCTCTCGTCTACAAGGCGAGAGCCTTATCGGTATCCGACAATCCTATGGATTAGTCGAGGATTTCAGTAATCTGACCTGCACCTACCGTACGGCCGCCCTCGCGGATAGCGAAACGCAGACCAACGTTCAATGCAACTGCGTAAATCAGGTCAACGGTGATTGTTACGTTGTCACCAGGCATTACCATCTCTACGCCTTCCGGCAGAGAAATCTCACCCGTACAGTCCATCGTACGGAGATAGAACTGAGGACGATACTTGTTGCCGAACGGAGTGTGACGGCCACCCTCTTCCTTCTTCAGGACGTAAATCTGAGCCTTGAACTTCTTGTAAGGCTTAATCTGTCCCGGATGGCAGAGCACCATACCACGCTTGATTTCGTTCTTGTCGATACCACGGAGGAGCAGACCTACGTTATCGCCAGCTTCACCCTCGTCAAGTATCTTGCGGAACATCTCGACACCAGTAACGACAGACTTCTTGTCCTCGCCAAGGCCGAGCAACTCTACTTCGTCGCCAACCTTTACGCGGCCAGTCTCAATACGGCCTGTAGCAACAGTTCCACGGCCAGTGATTGAGAACACGTCCTCAACCGGCATAAGGAACGGCTTGTCAAGGTCACGCGGAGGCAGCGGAATCCAGTTGTCAACTGCGTCCATAAGCTCCATAACCTTGTCCTCCCACTTAGCAACACCGTTCAGTGCGCCGAGTGCAGAACCGCGGATGATAGGAGTATTGTCGCCGTCGTACTCGTACTGGTCGAGCAGCTCGCGCATTTCCATTTCAACGAGCTCGAGCATTTCCTCGTCCTCAACCATGTCGCACTTGTTTAGGAAAACGACCAGACGGGGAACGTTCACCTGGCGTGCGAGAAGCACGTGCTCACGTGTCTGGGGCATAGGACCGTCAGTTGCAGCAACAACGATGATAGCACCGTCCATCTGAGCAGCACCGGTAACCATGTTCTTCACGTAGTCGGCGTGTCCCGGGCAGTCAACGTGTGCGTAGTGACGGGTAGCCGTCTCATACTCTACGTGAGCCGTATTGATGGTGATACCACGCTCTTTCTCCTCGGGAGCGTTGTCAATCTGGTCGAATGACTTAACTTCAGAAAGACCTTTCTTTGCGAGTACAGTCGTGATGGCTGCCGTCAAGGTAGTCTTACCGTGGTCTACGTGACCGATAGTACCAATGTTTACGTGCGGTTTGGTACGTACGAATGTTTCTTTAGCCATAGCTTTACTTATTTGTTATTTAATGAATAATCGTGTATTTTCTGCTTCTCTGTCATAAAGTCGTAGAGCTGTAACCGAGATTTGAACTCGGGACCTCTTCCTTACCAAGGAAGTGCTCTACCACTGAGCTATTACAGCAGCGAGAGCGGAAAACGGGACTCAAACCCGCGACCCCCAGCTTGGAAGGCTAGTGCTCTATCAACTGAGCTATTTCCGCAAAAGACTTCTACTGAGTGGGTGGTGATGGATTCGAACCACCGAAGGCGAAAGCCAGCAGATTTACAGTCTGCCCCATTTGGCCACTCTGGTAACCACCCTTGTTTTTTGTTTCGGCAACGTCCGTTTCCGTTGAGCCTCTTGTCGGATTCGAACCAACGACCCCGAGATTACAAATCACGTGCTCTGGCCAACTGAGCTAAAGAGGCAAGCAAAGCAGCCGTCAGGCGCTTGTTCGTAAGGACGTGTCCTAAAACGGCTGCAAAGATAGGCATAAAAATCAAACCGCCAAAATTTTTTCGCGTTTTTTTTAGTTATTCCGCAGTTTTTCCTTGAATTTAACAAGCTGCACCTTCATCGAATCCACGCAAAGGTCGACACCTTCCTCAAAAGTGTCGCACACTTTCTCGACAAACAGGCGCGCCCCCGGCACCATCACCGTCATGCTGGTTTCCTTGTTCAGGGCGGTAGCCGGCTTCACTACTTTCAAACCAACTTCAACTGTCTGAATATCCTCAAACGACTTTTCCAGCTTTGATACTTTCTTCTCGATAAAAGCTTTCAACTGTTCGGTAGCGTCAAAATTGACTGACTGAATTCTAATCTCCATAGTTACCTCCTTGTTTTTATAAGGTTAATAAAGGTTCAAGCCCTCGGATGGGCCGATTCATATACTTTCTTAAGCTGTTCAAACGTGGTGTGGGTGTACATCTCGGTGGTGGTGAGCCTGCTGTGCCCCAGCAGCTTCTTCACGCCCTCTATGCCGGCACCGTTGTTGAGCATGGCGGTCGCAAAGGTGTGCCTTAGCACATGGGGGCTGCGCTTCTTCAACGTACAAACGCCCGAAAGCCGCCTCATCACTTCACGCCGCACCGTGTGGTAAGCCATGCGCGTACCGCCGGCCGACAGGAAAAACGCCGGGCACTTTCTCTCCACAACGGCGTCGCGCATTCTGGCATAAGCCTCCAGTGCGCCACGCAACTCGCCGCCAAAGGGAATTACGCGCTGCTTGTTCCCCTTGCCCGTCACCTTCACCTGGCACGCCCGCAGGTCCACCGCGGTGTCGTCCAGACCAAGCAGCTCGGCCACGCGCACGCCAGTCTCGTACATCATTAATATAATAGTACGCGCGCGTACATCGTCATATTTGCCCATGTCCCACATGCTTTCGTCGAGGAGGACGTCCATGTCGGCCTCCCTGACAAACTGCGGCAGCGGCCTTTCCTCCCTCGGACCCTTGACGCAATAGGACGGGTCTGAGGCCACAAAGCCTTTCAAAAGGGCAAAACGATAAAAGGAACGCACCGCGCTCAGCCTTCTGTTGACCGAAGTCGCAATGTTTCCTTTATCCATCATGCTCTCCATCCAGTCACGGATGACATCGGAGTCGACAGTCTCCCATGTGAGCGTAGCGTCCAAATCCTTGAAGAACGACTCAAACTTCTGCAAGTCGTCGCCGTATTCCCCGACCGTCCTCTCGGAATAGTTCCGCTCGGAACGGAGGTAGTCCAGAAAATCCTTCACTGACATAAGAACGTTGCCTACTGATGTTTTCGGCAACGAATTTACGAAATTATAACCGAACTACCAAATTTTCAGGCGTGTTTTTTACTCCTCGGCGGTTCTCAGCTTCTGGACGTAAATGGCGTGCTGCATCTTGAGGCGCTTTACGACAGAAGGCTTCGTGAACTGCTGGCGTGCGCGGAGCTCCTTCACAACGCCGGTCTTCTCGAATTTCCTCTTAAACTTCTTCAACGCTCTCTCGATGTTCTCGCCATCTTTTACGGGTACGATAATCATGTTTTGTCCTTTATTTTTAATATGTTAAACTTATTTTCTTACAGATGCTTTTATTAGCGGCTGCAAAGTTACGGCGTTTTTTTCTGATTTGCAAAATATTGGGAGTTTTTTTCCTTTCGCCGACCTTATATTTTACAAAAACAGGAAAAGCACCGGCCCGGAAGCCGTGTTTTTGTAAAATTATTTCTATATTTGCAGGCGGAAACAATATTTAACAATAAAAACAACAGCATGGGAAAATTAATCAACGAGTTCAAACAGTTCGCCGTAAAGGGCAACGCGGTTGACATGGCTGTCGGTGTAATCATCGGCGGCGCGTTCGGGAAAATCGTGTCTTCAATCGTCAACGACCTCATCATGCCGCCTATAGGATGGCTCATCGGCGGCGTAAACTTCACCGACCTGAAGGCCACGCTGCCTGCCGTCGACATGGGAATAGAGAAGCTGGAGCCGGCAACCATCAACTACGGCAACTTCATCCAGACCACGTTCGACTTCCTCATCATCGCCATCTGCGTGTTCCTGATGCTCCGCGCAATCAACAAGCTCATCAAGAAGAACGACGACGCAAAGAAGGAAGCTGAAGCTGCAAAGCCGGCGGAACCGACAAAGGAGGAGAAGCTTCTCACCGAAATACGCGACCTGCTGAAGCAACAGGCGGAGAAATAACTCTTTGACGAAAAACCGTCCGACGGTCTTTCGCCTTCCAAAAGGCCGTCTTTCGCACGCTAAAAGGCCGTGTTTTGCAATGCAAAACACGGCCTTTTATAACGCCATTGATTATCAGGCAGTTACGCAGACAAGGCAAACCGCCGCGCGGACGGCTGCCAACGGGGCTATATCGGAGCGCAGACTGCCGCCTGACAAGTGCAGCACCTTGCCGCGGCAAACAGCCATTTCAAGGTCAATGCGCGTTCCACGGCATCACCCATCCGGCCTTGTCCCTCGGCCAAGTCTTCAGACAGTCTTCCCAAGCAGGCAGAACTAACGCCACGAACAGCAGCCACACCACAGCGGAAACAACCGCCGGGGATACAATCCTGCGCCTGAACCTGTAAACGATGCAGGCCAAAAGAGCCGCCAGTCCCCAACTGCAATATATCATCAAGCTGCCCAGCGTGCTCTTCAACATCGGGAAAATAATCGCCGCAAATATCAAGAACCAGCCCAGCATGAACGCCACCGTGTGCCCCGTAATGCTCAATCCGGCCTTACCAACCACCGCCATGCGCCAATAAGCCACGGCCGCAAGCGGCAGACCGCCCAGCGCAGAAACGGCCAGCGACTGGAAATAATTAAAGAAGCACGCGAAAACCGTCATGAAAAACGCGATGCAAAAAGAAACAAAATACTCCTTCATAAGCTAGACTTTTTTAACAAAAACAATTGCAAATACGCATCAAGACAATGAGCATTGCAGCCATGCGGATGAACAAGTGCAAAAAGGCAGATGCGCATTTCCTCCATTTCGCCCAAAGATAGGCATTTTCTGTTTAAGTTCAAAGCAATTCAAGCGAAATCTATTGTTATTTAACAAATTACAACGACAAACATTTGCAATGTGTAAGCGCCACCATACTTGCACAACGATACAACCAAGCATTTTACATTTAATGGTTCAGCTGCAGTTCAGGTGTATTGGCATTCGTGGTGATAGGGCCTC
This sequence comes from uncultured Prevotella sp., assembly GCA_937922435.1. Lineage (GTDB taxonomy): Bacteria > Bacteroidota > Bacteroidia > Bacteroidales > Bacteroidaceae > Prevotella. Next base: position 24,968 of record CAKZVT010000049.1, read on the forward strand.
GAAGAGGGCCAACTATGCTTAACCGCATGTGTAGCGAAGCGGAACTTGCGGTAGGTATGCAACCAATAATATCGTCCTCGAAGAGGGCGAACTACATTTTGGGTTATGGGGTATTGAGGTCTTGCGGTTATACGGTATGACTGTAAAGCCTCATAACCTCACAACCGTAAAACCTCATAACCGTAAACGCGGTTCGCCCTCTTCGAGGACGGGCGGAGTGGTTTCGGCTTACCGCAAGTTCCGTTCCCTGCGGTCACTGCACATGCGGTTAAGCATAGTTCGCCCCTTCGGGGACGGGATAGGCACCTATACGTTATACACCAAAACTGCGGATGAACCGCTTTTAATGGTCTTTTACAAGACAAAAGGCCATGAATTGCACGCTAAAAGGCCGTGTTTTGCATCGCAAAACACGGCCTTTTATAACACCATTGATTATCAGGCAGTTACGAGGACAGGGCAAACCGCCGCGCGGACAACCGCCTGCAAGGCTATATCGGGGCGCAGGCTACGGCCAGCCAAGCGCGCTCTTCCGCGTCGAGAAGGGGCGAAAGGCGGTCTAAGACGGTATTGTGGTAAGCGTTGAGCCAGGCTGTCTCCTCGGCGGTAAGCATGTCGCGGATGATTGGCCCGGTGTCGATTGGGCAGAGAGTGAGCGGCTCGAACTGGAGGAAACGGCCGAACTGCGTCTCCTTGTAGGGCGCAATGAGCAGGGTGTTCTCCGTGCGCACGCCGAAGAGCGACGGCAGATAGATGCCCGGCTCGTCGGTCACGGTCATGCCTTCGACGAGCGGCGCAGACTTGTATTCCATGCGTATTTGGTGAGGTCCTTCGTGTACACTAAGGTAAGAGCCTACGCCGTGGCCCGTGCCGTGCAGGTAGTTGAAGCCGTAACGCCACATGTCCTTACGCGCGAGGGCGTCGAGCTGCGTGCCCGACGCTCCGCTCGGGAACTTCAACAGTTCAAGCTGTATGTGGCCTTTGAGCACGAGGGTGTAGACGAGCCGCTGCTCGTCGCTGACCGGACCGAGGGCTATGGTGCGCGTGATGTCGGTCGTTCCGTCGAGATATTGCGCCCCGGAATCAAGCAGCAGCAAGCCTTCGGGGCGCAGGGCGGCGTCGGTTTCGGGCGTGGGCTCATAGTGTACGATGGCCGCATGCTCCTGGTATGCGGCGATGGTGTCGAACGACAGGCCGCGGTACAACGGCTGCGAGGCACGCAGCTGCTCCAGCTTCGCACTGACGCTAAGTTCCGTCTGTCCGCCAGCCTCGACCGCCGGGCGCAGCCATCGCAGGAACTTAACCATCGCTACGCCGTCGCGCAGCATGGCACTGCGGAAGCCCTGCATCTCGACTTCGTTCTTCACGGCCTTCATCGCAGGTATGGGCGACGGGGCGACGACCTTCACGCACGTGGGGATATTAAACAAGGTGTAGTTCACCTCACCATCGTCCATCAGGATGTTGTACTCCCGGTACGCCGCGAGAGCCTTGCCCACGCTCCCATAGTCAGCAGTGCCCACCCCCTCGCTCTTGAGGTAAGCCTCAACGTCGGGCGTCAGTTTTTCCTTATTTACGAATAATGTGGCGCGTTCAGGCTCTACGAGCAGGTAGGCCACGAACACCGGGGTGCAGTGTACGTCGGTGCCGCGCAGGTTGAGAGTCCAGGCAATGTCGTCGAGCGCAGACACCAGCATGCCGCAGGCGTGACGCTCTTTCAGCTCGCGGCGGATGCGCTCCAGCTTGCTGCGGCACGGCTCTCCGGCGTACTTCAAGGGATGGATTACAACCCTGTCTTGCGGCACGGGCGGACGGTCTGTCCAGATTACGGCCAGCGGGTCGAGGTTGGTGCGCACCGTGATGCCGCCCTCTGCACGCAGTCCGGCGATTAACGCCTCTACGGAAGCGGCGGAGTTTACCATCCCGTCGACACCCACCACGGGGCTTCCGACGGCAGCCAGCTTCATGCCCAGCCACCGTGTGATGGACGGCGTGCCCTCCACCCTCTCCTTCATCAGACTGAACGGCGTACCGCGCAGCTGCTCTTCGGCGGCGAGGAAATAGCGCGAATCGGTCCAAAGGGCGGCGTCCTGCATGGTTACGACAGCCGTCCCGGCGGAGCCGTTGAAGCCGGTCAGCCACTTGCGCCCCTCCCAATGCTCCGGCACATACTCGCCGTTGTGAGGGTCTGTACTGGGAAAGATGAAAGCGTCGATGCCCTCCCTGCGCATCACCTCGCGCAGGGCTTCAACGCGTTTGCAGATTGTTTCGTTCATATTTGTCATTGGGTTATAAGGTTTTACGGTTATGCGGTCATACGGTAAGCCGGTCGGTTATAAAGTTTTGAGGTCATACGGTTGTACGGTTTGTTCTGTAAGACAGACATTACAAAGATATGTCTTTTTAACTTTAATAACAAACTAAAAGGAGAATAAACAGCACATATTCAGCTTTTTTCGCTAACTTTGCAGAACTGAAACCAATGAATGTCTTACATTTATTAAACAATAGGTTATTATGGAATTTTTGACTAATGAAAAACTGACAATCGTCGGCGCAGCCGGAATGATTGGTTCTAACATGGTTCAGACAGCCCTCACAATGCGTCTGACTAACGACATCTGCCTCTATGACGTGTTCTCACCCGAAGGTGTAGCAGAGGAAATGCGCCAGAGCGGCTTCGGCGACGTGAAAATCACCGCCACAACCGACGCTAAAGAGGCGTTCACCAACGCTAAATACATCATCTCTTCAGGCGGCGCTCCCCGTAAGGCAGGCATGACCCGTGAAGACCTTTTGAAGGGAAACTGCGAAATCGCAGAGGGCCTTGGCAAGAACATCAAGGAGTATTGCCCCGATGTTAAGCACGTGGTAATCATCTTCAACCCGGCCGACCTTACCGGACTGGTTACTCTGTTATACTCCGGTTTGAAACCGTCACAGGTTACCACCCTCGCAGCTCTCGACTCTACACGCCTTCAGAGCGCGCTGGCAAAGAAGTTCAACGTAATGCAGAGCGAGGTTAAGGGATGCGCTACATACGGCGGCCACGGCGAGCAGATGGCAGTGTTCGGCTCTCACGTTACAATCGACGGCCGCAAACTGACCGACATCATCGGCACAGCTGAGTTCCCCGAGGCTGAATGGGAGCAGATGAAGAAGGACGTAACGCAGGGCGGCGCGAAGATTATCGAGCTGCGCGGACGCTCTTCATTCCAGAGCCCGGCTTACCTGTCGGTTGAGATGATTCGCTCGGTGATGGGCGGCGAGCCGTTCAAGTATCCTGTAGGAACTTACGTTTCAACAGACAAGTACAACCACATCATGATGGCGATGAACACCACTCTCGACACAACGGGCGCTCACTACACCGTACCCCAGGGCACAGCCGAGGAGAACGCCAAGCTCGACGCAAGCTACGAGCACCTTTGCAAGATGCGCGACGAGCTGGTTACGCTGAACATCGTACCCGAAATCTCGAAGTGGAACGAAATCAACCCGAACCTCTAATCAAATTCTTTTCATACGCACGGGGGCGCGTCCTGTTACAGGGCGCGCTCCTTTTGTTTTGCGAAAGACGGTCTTTCACGTTGCGAAAGGCCGTCTTTTAGGATGTAAAAGGCCGTGTTTTGCAACGCTGTTTGCCGTGTTTTGCAGCGCAATGGGCAAGCACAATGTAACTCACTGGAAATCAGCCAATACGCCGGATATGTCAAAAAACGACGCATTGTGTGTTCACCGAACCGTAATTTTTTTGTACTTTTGCATGAAACAAACATTAATGCTACTCCGATGAAAACCACAACAAGCTACAAGCGCGACGCACTTCTACGCCACATATTCAAGGCTACAGCCATGACACTGCTCCTTTTCATGCCTTGCATGGCGGCTTCCGCCCAGACACGTTTCGACATGGAGGAAGACCACGGCCACTACTTCATCAACACGACGGTGAACGGACACGCCGGCACACGCTTATTCGTCGAGTCCGGCGTACCCGGCCTGATGGTAAGCGAAGATTACTACAAAACAGCCTTTGCCGACGCGCGGCTGAAGAAAGCCGAGGGTAAATTCACAAAAATCAGGGCTTTTGAAAGCATGCACGATATAAAGCAAGTGCTCAAAGGACGGGTGACAATAGGCGGACTGTGCTACACAGGCAAGATATACGTCATCGACAAATTCGACAATATCGCCGTTCCCGTCCACCGTCTAAGGAACGAAGAGGACACAACGGCGTACATGCCGAGGTTCAACTTCAAGCAAAAAACGCTCGACTTTGTCGGCATAAACGACATTGACACAGCGAAAATGCACCGCTACAAGCTGCTGAAATACCGCTCCATGCCAGCCATCGAGGCCACGCTCGGCATCATAGACCACCGCGGAAACAACGGTACAGTGACAGGGCCGTTCATCTTCGACCTCGGCAACGCTTCCGCACTTTTCCTTCTGAAAGACCATCCGAAAACGTCAGAGTTCCTCAAGCATGGCGGTTTCAAGCTCAACCCGGCCAAAGATTCAAAGTCAGGACGCAAGGTTACGGACGGCATCCTTGCAAAAGTATGCCACATCGGAAGCCGCATCGAGCAAAATGTGTCGATAGCGGTAACAGACAAAATCAAAATGCGTGGCATCGTCGGCATCGTAGGACCAAAAATGTTCAGCGACGGATACGTCGTCATCGACGCGAAAAACAAGCTCATTTATTACGAATAAAGCACAGAGAACCATGAAAATTCCACTTGCAATATTACTGCCAGCCGCCGCAATCCTATGCGCCACGGCGCAAAACCCGTCAACGCCCCAGCGGCTGCAAACCGCGCAAAACGACACCATCGAGCAAAGAAACGGCAGCACGACGGCCAGCACAGACCGCCCCGTCGTAATGCAAGACACGCTGCGCCTGAAGCTGAACAGGCTGAAAGTAGACCGCAAAGCCGTCGAGACAAAGAAGTTTGACACGTTCAACGAGAAGATAAAAGAGCCGTGGCTCGGCGACCTTCTGAAAAACATCATCTTCCATTGATATGGCAAATCAAAACAAATAAAAGCGCAATACATCATTAAAATCATATCGACAGCTAATCAACTGTGAAATAATCAATTACACAAATGATAATTTTGCATTATAAAGATTTATTCTTATTTTTGCAAAAAGAAAGGAACAACATTATAGAAAGGAGGCCAGTCATGGGATACAGGATATTAAATCAAGACAAAAGAGAACAGGTAGCCGAGAACAACTCCCTGACGGATGACTTCAAGCTGACAGACGTTACGAAAGAGGAACTTGACAAAAGGAGGATACCTGTATATTCATATTTGATGTAATGCTTGAAAATTCCTATCCTTTCCGCTTTATCATGAACGAATATGAGGAAGAGCCCGACGAGGGCTTTTCTCATTTAATGCTGTTCACGTTCAAATCGACAAAATCGAACCTAACATACATCGTCAGGGTAGAAGTTTATAAATACCACATTTATGCCGTAAAGTTCTACCTCAAAAGCATGCAGGACTCCAAGAACAAATACCGCATAGCGACAAACACTTACGAGCCAAGAAGGATAATAAACACCTGCATCAACATCATGTTATCCATATATGAAAAAGACCCGGAAGCCTCTTTCGGCTTCATCGGAGCGAACGGTATGGATGAGGACAGCACTTATTGCACAAAGCGATACAGGTTTTATTCAAGGCTTATGGCGACATATTTCAGCAGTGAAAAGTTTTACCATAAGGAGAACAAGGCTAAAAGCGCATATATGCTGATAAACAACCAGGTCCTTGACAGAAACCCTGGCTTGGTAAAAGAAATAGAAACCTTTTTCGCCGAGAGGTACGATTATTTCGACTGATACATCCTGAGAAACAAACCTACTTTACCTTAATTGCACCGATTTCGATACAATTAAAAACATTCCAGCACTATCTACCTCATCACCCAACGGCCTTTGTGGTGGAGCATTGGCACTACCACCTCCTCGTTAAGGCTGTCGCCGAGGCACAGCACGAGGAACACGTCGGAGGTATGGACGTGCGACTTCTTGTCGGGCGAAGCTACAGTGTCGTTTACGAAACGCATGATGCGCACGTCGCTGACGCCGTGATGCTCGCTTTCCATGCGCCCTACGAACATCGAGGCGTTGGCTTCAAGCTGCTCGCGGTACGCAGGCGGAATGGTATCAGGCAGGTACATGCCGCGCACGAAGTAAGCATAGTTCTTGGCAAAGAGCGAGTCATAATACTCCTTCGCCGCCCGCGCGGCAGCGTCGTCGGGCTTTTTCTCGCCCGAACATGAGAAAAACGACAGGGCGAAACAGGCTGATATGAAAAGGAAAAGTTTGCGCATGGAAGTATATTTTTAGGAGTTAAGGAGTTAGTTGCATAACTCCTTAACTCCCTGACAAAATCATTTCTGCCTTATAAAGATGTTGATTGGCGTGCCGGTGAGCTTCCAGTTATCGCGGATTTTGTTCTCAAGGAAGCGCTTGTAAGGCTCTTTGACATACTGCGGCAGGTTCGCGTAGAACACGAACGACGGTATTTGCGTGTTAGGAAGCTGCGAACAGTACTTGATTTTGATGTACTTTCCCTTGATAGATGGTGGCGGATAAGCCTCTATAAGGGGCAGCATCACCTCGTTGAGCTTTGTCGTTCCGATTTTCAGCTTGCGTGCCTGGTACACCTCCTTGGCCGTCTCGAGCACCTTGAATATGCGCTGCTTGGTAAGCGCGGAGGCAAAGACGATGGGGAAGTCGGTGAACGGAGCCATGCGGTTGCGTATGGCATCGGTGAACGTATCGATGACTTTCTGCGTCTTGTCCTCCACCAAGTCCCACTTGTTTACCACCACAACGAGGCTCTTGTTGTTCTTCTGTATGAGCTGAAAGATGTTCATGTCCTGCGCCTCGATACCCCTTGTGGCGTCGAGCATGAGGATGCACACATCCGAATTCTCGATTGCACGGATGGAACGCATCACGCTGTAGAACTCCAAGTCCTCCGTAACCTTGTTCTTGCGGCGTATGCCCGCGGTGTCTACAAGGTAGAAGTCGAAGCCGAACTTGTCGTAACGCGTATAGATGCTGTCGCGCGTCGTGCCGGCGATTTCGGTCACAATGTTGCGGTCTTCGCCGATGAATGCGTTGATTATGCTGCTCTTCCCGGCGTTGGGACGGCCTACAACGGCGAAGCGCGGTATGCCATCTTCAAGCAGTTCGCCGCTGTCACCCTTGAGCTTCGACACGATGATGTCGAGCAGGTCGCCCGTTCCGCTGCCGCTCATGCTGCTCACGCAGATGGGGTCTCCAAGCCCGAGCTTGTAGAAGTCGGCGGCATAAAACTGCTGGGCGCTGTTGTCCACCTTGTTGACAACAAGCAACACGGGCAGCTTCGTGCGGCGGAGGATGGCGGCAACGTCCTCGTCAAGGTCGGTCACACCAGTGCCTACATCTACCAAGAACAGCACGAGGTCGGCCTCTTCGGTGGCCACGATTACCTGCTTGCGTATTTCCTCCTCGAATATGTCGTCAGAATTGACAACCCATCCGCCGGTGTCAACCACTGAAAACTCGCGCCCGTTCCAGTCGCACTTGCCGTATTGGCGGTCGCGCGTGGTGCCGGCCACATCGCTGACGATGGCCTGGCGCGACTTGGTAAGGCGGTTGAAAAGCGTAGACTTGCCCACATTCGGGCGGCCTACTATCGCTACTAAATTTGCCATAAACTTACGGTTTTAGTGAAGAGTGAAGAACGAAAAACGAAGAATTTAACACCACTAAATCTCCATCTATCCGTAAATCACATAATCTTCACTTAATTATTAAACATCAAGAGCAAATGAATTCTTCACTCTTCACTTTTAACTCTTCACTTAACTCACTCCGGGTTGTACCCGAAGTTGTCAAGCTCGCGCTTCGAACTGCGCCAGTCCTTGTCAACCTTAACAAAGGTTTCAAGGTAGACGGACTTGCCGAAGAAACGCTCCAAAGCCTTGCGCGCCTCGGTGCTCATCTTCTTGAGGGCATAGCCCTTGTGGCCTATGATGATACCCTTCTGCGAGTCACGCTCCACGTATATTACCGCGTTGATGTGAATATGGCGGTCGTCCTCCTTGAACGACTCCACGCTCACCTCGACCGAATAGGGTATTTCCTTGTCGTAGTAGAGCAGTATTTTCTCCCTGATGATTTCACTTACGAAGAAGCGCGCGGGCTTGTCGGTAAGCTGCTCCTTGTCGAAATAGGGCGGCGAGTCGGGCAGCAGTTCCTTGATGCGCTTCAGCAGCATGTCCGTGCCGAACTTGTTTTTGGCCGATATGGGCAGTATTTCGGCGTCGGGCAGCAGCTTGTGCCACCGCTCCACAAGCTCCCCGAGGGTCTTCTGGTCGCTCTCGTCAATCTTGTTGATGAGCAACAGCACGGGGATGGTCATCTTCGCCACCTTGGCGAGGAAGTCCATGTTCTTCTCGGGGTTCTCAACCACGTCCGTTACGTAGAGCAGCACGTCGGCGTCCTTCAGCGCCGACTCCGAGAAAGCCAGCATCGACTCCTGCAACTTGTAGTTGGGCTTGAGCACGCCCGGCGTGTCCGAGAACACTATTTGCATGTCGTCAGTATTGACTATGCCCATAATCCTGTGGCGCGTGGTCTGCGCCTTGAACGTGGCGATGCTTATGCGCTCGCCCACGAGCTGGTTCATCAGCGTCGACTTGCCCACGTTCGGGTTGCCCACAATGTTAACAAATCCTGCCTTGTGCATCTGTATCTTCGTCGTTTTTTGCAGCAAGCCACGGTCGGCTGCGGCGTCAGTATAAATCAAGTCTGCAAATATACTGATTTTTTTCGGTACGGCAAGCGTTTGCATTCCGCGCCGTGCCGAAAAGCCGACAAAAAGATGTTAAAATGCGAAACGTGGTCTTTTACATTGCAAAAGACCACGTTTTACAACACAAAAGGCCGTGTTTTACAATGCAAAACACGGCCTTTTACAAGCGCACTGATTATCAACGGCTTACAGGCGCGGCAAGAGACGCGGGCCAAGCGGTGTCAGTCCTTCAGCGAATACGTCACCGTCGAAACCACGCGCAGCTTCTTTATGTAAGGCGTATTGCCGTCGCGGTCGGTGATGGAGAACTGCCCCTGCGCCGCGTCGAGTATTTTGCCGAGACGGCTGTCGCTGTTGTCGGCGAACTGACGGGCGGTCTGCTCGGCGTTCTTGATGGCCTCCTGCATCATCTTGGGCTTCATCTGCTGGAACGACACGTACTCGTACACCACGCCGTTGCCGTAGCCGCCGTCTACAACGGCCACGCCCTGCTTCAGCAGCTCGCCCTGCCGGGCTATGATGGAGCGCACCAGCTTGACGTTGCGCGACGTCACCGTGACCGTAGACGTTATGTTGTAACGGTAGTCATGGTTCTGCACGCCGTAGCGTTCGGCGTTCATGTCGACCACCACGGGCGCGTTGACGCTGATTTCGGCGTCCTTCACACCGTTCTGTTTCAGAAACGCCTTAACCTTGGCCGTAGTGGCGTTGATGCGCGTGTAGAGCGCAGGCAGGTCATCGCCTATTTCCTTCGTCAGTATGGGCCACGTCACCTTGTCGGCCTCCACCTCGCGCTCCGAGAGACCCTTGACCGTAACCTTGCGCTCCTTGTCGGATATACTGTCAAGTCCCGACTTGATGCACAACCCCAGCGCGATGATGCCTATGGCGAGCAGCGCGGCTTCCTTAATCCTGTTCATAGTGCTAACAATATTGGTTTACGGCGTAAAGTTACGGAAAAACGTCCGTAACGGCAAGCGCAAACCACTGTAAAACGCGCCTTTACGGCAATAAAAGCGGAAAAAGAGCCGTGTCCCGGTACATTTGGGACACGGCTCAATATAAATGGTTATGGAGTAATCCTTATTTGGCAGCGGCAGCCTCCGCGCCGTCGTAAGCCCACGTGTAATACGAAGCTCCGTGCACGAAACCGGCCCCGAAGGCCGTCATCACGAGGTTGTCGCCCTTCTTCAGAAGGTGCTCATACTCCCAAAGCGCAAGCGGAATGGTGGCCGCGCTAGTGTTGCCGAAGTGCTCGATGTTAACCATCACCTTGTCCATCGGCAGGTCGAGGCGCTTTGCCACAGCCTCTATTATGCGGATGTTGGCCTGGTGGGGAACGATGAAACGGATGTTGTCCTTGTTCAGACCGTTGCGCTCGGCGATAAGGGCGCAGTCGTCGCTCATGCTCGTCACCGCGTAGCGGAACACCGTGCGGCCCTCCTGGTAGAGGTAATGCAGACGGTGGTCGACGGTGAAATGCGACGCCGGACTTACCGAGCCGCCAGCCTTGGTGTGCAGGAAGGGCAGCCCCTTGCCGTCGGCGCGGAAGTAAGAGTCCTTTACGCCGATGCCTTCTTCCGTCGTTCCTTCCATAAGGACGGCTGCCGCTCCGTCGCCGAAGAGGGCGCACGTGCTACGGTCCTTATAGTCAACGACCGACGACATCTTGTCGGCACCGATGACGATTATTTTCTTGTAGCGACCGCTCTGTATCATCGAGGCCGCCACGTCCATCGAATAGAGGAAGCCGCAGCAGGCCGCCCAGAAGTCGAACGCAAAGGCGTTCTTCAGCCCGAGCTTGCCGATAACGATTGATGCGGTTGACGGGAAGGGATAGTCGGCCGTCGATGTTGACACTATTACGGCGTCTATTGAGTCGGGGTCGGCGCCCGTCTTCTTCATAAGTTGCTTGGCAGCCTTGCGCGCCATGTATGAAGTGCCGAGGCCTTCCTCCGCCAATATGCGGCGCTCGCGTATGCCGACACGCGTCATAATCCATTCATCGTTGGTGTCGACCATCCTCGACAGCTCGTCGTTGTTGAGCACATAGTCGGGGACGTAACCGCCGATGCCGGTTATTATAGCGTTTATTTTCTCCATTATTCAGCCGCTTCCTTAACGATGGCGATTTTTCCACGGTAGTAGCCGCATGTCGGGCAAACCGTGTGGTAAACGTGGAAAGCTCCGCAGTTGGGGCATACAGCCAGTGTGGGGGCTACTGCCTTGTCGTGGGTTCTTCTTTTACGTGTACGTGTCTTTGACTGTCTTCTTTTAGGATGTGCCATTTTCTTTAATCTTTAATTATTGTTCTTAATTTTTCCAATTCACTCCAACGCGAATCCACCGGCCGTTCGTCGTCCCCCTCGCCGCTTCGGGCGGCAGAGTGCTCTTCGAGAGCTTTTATCATGGCAGGGTTGCATTTTCCAGGTGCATGCACGTGCTTGATGGGGATGCTCAAGGCAATGAACTCGTAAACAAACCACGAAATGTCGAGCAAGGGGTCGTCCTTGCCGACGGTTATGAGGTCTTCGTCTTCTGAATATTCTTCTCCGATGCGCGCCGTAAGCGTGTTGTCGGCGCTGACGGGCTGCTCCATGTCGTCGAGACAGATGTCGCAGGGCACGCTGACTGTGCCTTCCGTATGCACGTCGAGGCGGAACACGCCGCCCGAACGGCTGACACTGACGCTAACGTGTACGTCGCCACGCCTCACTTCGGGTGCGTCGACGGCCTCGAAATAAGCGTCGCCGAGGTCGTACTCGAAGGTTGTAACGCCTTCTTTCAGGCCCGCCAGGTCGATTTTCAAGGACTCCAGACTGTACATATTATCGGTTATGTAAAACAGCAAAGAGTGCCCTTGCCCCTCGCCCGCGCGGCTGGCACGGGCATGGGCGGCACAATTCTTCGGGCTGCAAAGTTACGAATTATTTTTCATTCGAGCATAAAGATTGTATAAAAACATTTGTTATTTAGCAATGCAAAGATACGCTTTTCCTATTTACGGCGTACCTGCCGACGCGACAATTAACAATAATTTCACCTGCAACCGGCGGCAAGCAAAATTCCAATATGCGGTTAATCCGCAAAGCTTTTGGATGGTTGGTTAAAGTCATTCCGTTTTTGTCTTGCTGCAAGTCAGGCAGTCGGTAATATGTTTTGGCGGATTTGCAATCCGCCGAAAATTAATATAAGGATTTGCAATCCGCT
>CAKZVT010000050.1 GCA_937922435.1 uncultured Prevotella sp.
CTGGATTCCGCGTCGGAGCGCGGAACTGAAAGTCGCCGTTAAGGCAATGACAGTTACCGACCGCCTGGATTGAAGCAGTGTGTGTCTGCAAATGCTACAATCAATGGTAAGTAAGAATACTATATGTCCATACACAAGAGCTGCTAACTGTCTTTTTTCATTAACACTCGTTAGCCAAAACAACGCCTTGAAGTGTTAATTAACAGTCGCGAAAATGCCAATGATGACGACAAGGACGGATTTCAGGGCGGAAACGGGGCAAAAATCACGCTTCGCGTATCTGCCTATAAACCAGCAAATTACGGCAAAACAAAATTTCATCGGCGTTTCCGCACTATGCAAAAGGCCGTCAATTGCAAGGCGAAAGGCCGCCTTTTGCAACGCCGTCGACCGTGTTTTGCATCGCGGTTGACGGCTTTTGGCACTGCAATTGACGGTCTTTCGCACTGGTAACAGCCGTTTTTCGCTTCGCCGACAATCGTTTTTCGTGCTGTTAACGGACACAACCGACGACGCGTTTCGTAGTTTGGCAAAGCCTAAATGTTAAAGAAAAGATACTCCAATGTTAAACATTCAAAACGCTAGGGCCTCCATAGCGTTGCAAGAGCAGGCGTGGCCGATTAGTCGGCAAAACGCTTGTCCTGTTTTTCCTGCTTGCTTGCCGAAAAGCCCGTAGACACGCATTTTCCCACCAAAATAAAGTTAAAACACGATAATTATCATTTAGACCTGTGGCATAATACAATTATAATGTGTACATTTGCACTCCGAAAACCGCACGGAAGAAAATAGTTTTCATCAAGACGGGCGGTCAGAGTGTCAGCATATAACAGAAAATCTCAAAATAGTTTGTATAAATAGGTATGAAAAAGAACAAGTTTTTATTGCTTGCAGCAGTTGCTGTCACGTTCGCTTCGTGTGGCGGACAACAAGGTAAAATGGGTGACAACGAGTACGCTGTCAGGACCATCGAGACGCAAAGCACGGAACTGCAAACGTCTTACCCCGCAACAATAAGGGGCGTACAGGACGTAGAAATACGCCCGATGGTTTCAGGATTCATCACGAAAATGTATGTGAAGGAAGGCCAGACGGTAAAGAAGGGCCAGGTGCTTTTCGAAATCAACAAGGTAACTTACGAGGCTGCGGCGCGCCAGGCCAAGGCTGCCGTAAACTCAGCGGAGGCACAGCTGAACACGTCGAAGCTGACTTACGAGAACAACCAGAAGCTCTTTGCCAACAACGTAATAGGTACTTACGAGCTGCAATCGTCGAAGAACGCCTACGAGAACGCGCAGGCGGCACTGGCGCAGGCCAAGGCCAACTACGTTTCGGCCAAGCAGAACCTCGACTTCTGCTACGTTACCAGCCCCGCCAACGGCGTAGTGGGCAACCTGCCCTACCGTGTAGGCGCACTCGTGAGCGCGTCGAGCGCGGAGCCGCTTACCACCGTGTCTGACATCAACACGATGCAGGTTTACTTCGCAATGACGGAGAAAGACGTGCTCGACATGACGAAGACCAAGGGCGGACTGCACGCCGCAATCAGCGAATACCCGGCAGTGAAGCTGCAACTGGCCGACGGAACGACATACAACCACGAAGGCAAGGTGGCCGCGGTGAGCGGTGTCATCGACCAGGCTACAGGCTCTGTTTCAATGCGCGCCGACTTCCCCAACCCCGAACACCTGCTCAAGAGCGGCGGTTCGGGCAGCATCATTGTGCCGCATGCAAGCGAAGGTGCGATAGTAGTGCCGCAAAGCGCCGTGGTACAGGTGCAGGACAGGTACTTCGTCTACATACTCGGCAAAGACAACAAGGTGAAGTATAGCCCCGTGACCGTCAACCCCAACAACGACGGAAAGAACTACATCATTGAGAGCGGACTGAAAGCCGGCGACAAGATTGCAGTGAGCGGCGTAACGACTCTTAAGGACGGCATGCAGATTACGCCCATCACCGAGGCGCAGTATCAGGAGAAACTGAAGGAGACAAGCCAGATGGGCGCTCACCAGAACGACCTTAACAAACTGAAGGAAGACCTTACAAAGTAAATGTCGGGGCATACGGTGATGCGGTTTTACGGTCATACGGTATCGCGGCGGACGCCTGCCTTACCATAAAAACCGTATAACATCATAACCCCATGACCCCATAACCGACAAAAAAAGATACAATGAGATTAGACAACTTTATAAAACGCCCGGTGCTCTCGACCGTCATCTCCATTCTGACGGTCATTCTGGGCTGTATCGGACTGGTGTCGTTGCCGATTGAGCAATACCCTGACGTTGCGCCGCCTACGGTAAGCGTGCGCGCCAACTACATGGGTGCAAACGCCCAGACCGTGCTCAACTCGGTCATCGTGCCGCTTGAGGAGCAAATCAACGGTGTGGAGGGCATGACCTACATGACCTCAACCGCCACCAACGAAGGCTCGGCCAGCATACAGGTGTTCTTCAAACAGGGAATGAACGCCGACATGTGCCAAGTCAACGTGCAGAACCGCGTGTCGCAGGCTACGGCCTTGCTGCCGGCCGAAGTGACCCAGTCGGGTGTCACCGTGCAGAAGAGGCAGACCTCTACGGTGCTCCTCATGGCCATCAAGGGCGACCCCGAGAGGTATGACGAGAAGTTCCTCCAGAACTACGCAGACATCAACATCATTCCGGCCGTTAAGCGTGTGAACGGTGTGGGCGACTGCGAGGTGATGGGTGCGAAGACATATTCAATGCGTATCTGGCTCGACCCCATCAAGATGAAGAACTACGGCCTGATGCCGTCAGACATCTCCGGCGTGCTCGCACAGCAGAACATCGAGGCCGCTCCGGGTAAGTTCGGCGAGCAGAGCGACAACCAGTACGAGTACACCATCCGTTACAAGGGACGCTTGCAGACTCCTACGGAGTTCGAGAACATGATTATCTCGAGCGACGACAACGGCAACATAATCCGCGTGAAGGACGTTGCACGCGTTGAGCTTGGCGGTCTTTACTACAGTGTAACGTCGAAGGTCAACGGTCAGCCGGCCGTCATGATGATGGTGACACAGACCGCAGGCTCTAACGCTACGCAGATTGTGAGCGACATCAAGAAGGTGATTGACGGCCAGAGGGAGCTGCTTCCTCCGGGTGTCGAGATAGAATACATGCAGGACGTGACCGAGTTCCTTTACGCTTCAATGAACGACCTTATCCATACGTTGTTCGAGGCGTTCATCCTCGTGTTCATCGTTGTGTACATATTCTTGCAGGACTTCCGCTCCACGCTCATTCCGCTTATTGCGGTGCCGGTGTCGTTGGTCGGTACGTTCTTCTTCCTTTATGTGTTCGGATTCTCGCTCAACCTGCTTACGCTCTCAGCCCTCGTGCTGGCTATTGCGATAGTCGTCGATGACGCCATAGTCGTAGTCGAGGCCGTCCACGCCAAGCTCGACCTTGGCTACAAGTCGGCCCGCACGGCGTCAATCGACGCGATGAACGAAATCTCCGGCGCCATCATATCTATTACCCTTGTGATGTCGGCCGTGTTCATCCCGGTGTCTTTCATCGGCGGAACATCAGGTACGTTCTACAAGGAGTTCGGTATCACGATGGCAATCTCAATCGTCATCTCCGCTATCAACGCGTTGACGCTGTCTCCGGCGTTGTGCGCCGTGCTGCTGAAACCTAAGAATGAGGACGGCTCTGAACGCAAGATGTCGATGCTCGACCGCTTCCATGCAGCCTTCAACGGCGCATACGGCAAGGTGCAGGACAAGTACACGAAGACCGTACGCAAAATTGTTGAAAGGCCGGTTATCGCCATCCTCGCCGTTGTCATCGGCGTTGCGGCACTCGTATTCACGGCAATGAATACAAGAACTGGTCTCGTTCCCGACGAGGATACGGGTACGGTATTCTGTACGGTGTCCACCGCTCCGGGTACGTCTCTTACCGAAACCAACAAGGTTATGGACCAAGTTGACTCGATGCTTGCCACCAACCCGGCAATCCAGAACCGCCTGCGCATCACCGGTTACAACTTCATCTCCGGCCAGGGTACCAACCAAGGTACGTTCGTCATCAAGTTGAAGTCGTTTGAAGAGCGTGACAAAGAGGAAGGTTTCATGAAGTATTTTGACGTTCACTCGATGGGTTCCAAGATGGTGCTCGCCATGATTTACAAGCAGACGGCAGCCATCAAGGGTGCACAAATCCTGGCGTTCCAGCCGCCTATGGTGCAAGGTTTCTCCGCAACCAACGGCTTGACGTTCTCAATGCTCGACCGTACCGGTGGCGATGTCAACAACTTCTTCAAAATCACACAGAACTTCCTGGCCGAGCTTAACAAGCGTCCGGAAATCGGAACGGCCATGACTTCGTACAACTCTCAGTACCCGCAGTACATGATTGACGTGAATGTCGCGAAGTGCAAGCAGAGCGGCATCGACCCGAGCACAGTGCTCACGGCAATGCAGGGATATTACGGCGGTCTGTATGCGTCTAACTTCAACTCGTTCGGTAAGCTCTACCGCGTCATGATTCAGGCAGACCCGAAGATGCGTGAAGACCTGAAGAGCATGAACAACGTATATGTACGCACTGCCAACGGCATGGCGCCCATCAACGAGTTCGTGACGATGACAAAGGTTTACGGTCCGCAGGAAATCGCCCGCTTCAACCTGTTCACCTCTATTGACGTCAACGCCACCGCAGCCGACGGCTACTCTTCAGGCGACGCTATACGCGCCATCAACGAAGTGGCAAGCACCACACTGCCAACAGGTTTCGGCTACGAGTTCTCCGGTCTGACACGTTCAGAGCAGGAGTCGAGCAGCTCTACGATGATAATCTTCGCGCTCTGTCTTACCTTCGTGTACCTGATTTTGAGTGCGCAGTACGAGAGTTACCTCGTGCCTCTGTCGGTAATATTGTCAATTCCGTTCGGTATCGCCGGCGCGTTCATCTTCACCGACCTGTTCGGAAAGCAGAACGACATTTACATGCAGATTGCGCTCATCATGCTTATAGGACTTCTGGCGAAGAACGCCATCCTCATCGTGCAGTTCGCCCTCGAGCGAAGAAGGACGGGTATGGCCCTCTCCTGGGCGTCAGTCCTTGGCGCACAAGCCCGTCTGCGTCCTATCTTGATGACCTCGTTGGCTATGATTATCGGCCTTATGCCGCTGCTCATACCTATCGGAGTAGGCTATAACGGCAACATGACCCTCGGCGCAGCCGCAATCGGCGGTATGTTGATAGGTATGATTTGCCAGCTTCTCATAGTTCCGGCGCTCTTCTACATCTTCCAGTATTTGCAGGAGAAGGTTAAGCCGCTTGAGTTCGACGACGACAACGCGACCGTTGACACCGAGTTGTTGCAGTACACCCGTCCGGTAGAAAACAAGAAAAATGACAAGTAAGATGAAAAGAAATAGCATTATGATACTCGTTTCCGCCGCTGCCCTTATGAGCAGCTGCGGAATCTACAACAAGTACGAGCGTCCCGAAGTGAACGCTACCGGGCTGGTGCGCGACGTGACATCAAACACCGACACGCTGGCGGTAGCCGACACGACGAGCTTCGGCAACCTGCCTTGGCGCAGCGTATTCACCGACCCGCAGCTACAGGCACTCATCGAGCAGGGCCTCGCCAACAACGTAGACCTGCTCAACGCGGCTCTCAACGTAAAGATGGTAGAGGCGCAGTTGACGGCGGCCAAGCTGGCGTTCGTGCCCTCGTTCACATTCTCTCCGCAGGGAACAATCTCCTCTTGGGACGGCAGCAAGGCCACAAAGACTTACTCGCTGCCCATCAACGCAAGCTGGAGCATCGACCTCTTCGGCAACCTCTTGAACCAGAAGCGCAGCGCGCAGATGGCTCTCTTGGCAACGAAGGACTACCAGCTCGTGGTGAAAACCAACCTCATTGCCAACATTGCCAACGCTTACTACACGCTCCTGATGCTCGACAAGCAGCTCGAAATAGTAGACAACATGACCCAGCTGACAAAAGACACTTGGAACATGATGAAACTGCAAAAGGAGCTTAACAACGCGAAGGAGACCAGCGTGCAGAGCGCAGAGGCCAATTACTACTCGGTACTGGCGCAGGCTGCCGACCTGAAACGCCAAATCCGCGAGACCGAAAACTCGCTCTCGCTGCTCTTGGGACAGCAGGCGCAGACCATCGGCCGCGGCAAACTGGAAAACCAGTCGCTGCCGACGGAGTTCAGCACGGGCGTAGGCATACAGATGCTCAACAACCGTCCTGACGTACACTATGCAGAGATGACCCTCGCGCAGTGCTTCTACGACACGCAGGCGGCACGCTCGCAGTTCTATCCGAACATAACAATCAGCGGCTCCGGCGCGTTCACCAACAACGGCGGCGGCCTCATAACAAACCCCGGCAAGTGGTTGCTTCAGGCCATCGGAAGCCTCGTTCAGCCCATTTTCCAGAACGGACGTCTCGTAGCACAGCTAAAGGTTGCCAAGGCAACGCAGGAACAAGCCTACAACACTTGGCAGAACGCGGTGCTCGCGGCAGGCTCGGAAGTAAGCAACGCCCTCGTGCTCTACAACTCGTCCGACGAGAAGTCGAAGCTCGAGCAGAAGCAAATCGAGAGCCTGACGAAGAACGTCGAGTACACGAAAGACCTCTTCAGCATGGGCGGCAGCACGTACCTCGAGGTAATAACGGCCCAGCAGTCGCTGCTCAACGCCGAACTGGCGAAGGTGCAGGACGACTTCTACAAGATGCAGGCCGTCGTGAACCTCTATTACGCACTTGGCGGAGGAAGGGAATAATCAATTCATAATTCATAATTCACAATTCATAATCGGCTTGCGCGTTACGTGGCTACGAAATTATGGATTAAGGGTTATGAATTATGAAACAATCTCTCGACAAGGCACACGCCAATTATGAATTAAGAATTATGAATTATGAATTAAGAAAGATATGATAAGTCCAAAAGCAGAAATAGACCCGAAGGCGAAAATCGGGAAGAACGTAACCATCTATCCCTTCGCCTACATCGAGGGCGACGTTGAGATTGGCGACGACTGCGTTATCTATCCATACGTCAGCATAATGAACGGCACACGCATGGGACGCGGCAACACCGTGTACCAGAATACGGTGCTCGCAGCCATTCCGCAAGACTTCAACTTCAAGGGCGACAACTCCACGCTGATTATCGGCGACAACAACATCATACGTGAAAACGTGGTTATAAACCGCGCCACATTCAGCGACGGACAAACCGTCATAGGCAACAACAACGTGCTCATGGAGGGCGTACACGTATCGCACGACACCAAGATTTCAGACAACTGCGTGTTCGGCTACGGTACGAAAATCGCCGGTGACTGCGACATCGAGAACGACGTGATTTTCTCGTCGAACGTAATCGCGAACGCAGGCGTGCGCGTAGGCCGCGGCTCGATGATACAAGGAGGATGCCGCCTCAGCCGCGACGTACCGCCATACATCATCGCCGCCGACAACCCTGTAAAGTACGGAGGCGTCAACGTCACAATCCTTGCCAACCACAACGTGGGCAAGAAGGTGCAAGACCACATCGCCAACGCCTACCGACTGGTGTTCCACGGGCAGACGAGCGTGTTCGACGCCGTGCGCCAAATCCGCGAACAGGTGCCCGACGGCCCTGAAGTTCGCCACATCATCGAGTTCATCGACGCAACAAAGCTCGGCCTCATCAGCAAGATGTGGTGACGACACAAACAGAAAACCGTTCCTGAAGGGGAACGGTTTTTTGTTGCCCAAACCGCAACTCACGGCCTTTCACAATGCAAAAGGCCACATATTGCACGCTAAAAGGCCGTCTTTTACACGCTAAAAGACGGCCTTTTACAACGCATTGAATGTCAACACGTTACGGCGCACACCGCAAAAAAGCTTTGCACAATGCGCCAAATTGACTATATTTGCACTCAAAATACACCACAATGGAAAAAGTACGCGCCGCAAGAAACCGCACCATCATACTGACCGAAGCCGACAAGGCCGCACTGAAACCGACACTCTTCAAGCTCGACACGAAGTGCACAGCCGACGACATCATCGGCAAAACCATAAACCAAGACCTGTTCAGCATCGTCGACCTGCTGCCCGAAGGCTTCGCCGACCTGCTCGTAATCGACCCTCCGTACAACCTCTCGAAAGACTTTGCAGGCATGAAATTCAAGGCCACCAGCAACGACGCGTACACCGAATACATACGCAGCTGGCTGCCGAAAATCGTAAGATGCCTAAAGCCCGACAGCAGCCTGTACGTATGTTGCGACTGGCGGAGCTCGAGCGCGGTGTTCCAAGTGCTCGGCACCGTAGCGACAATAAAGAACCGCATCACCTGGCAGCGCGAGAAAGGACGCGGAGCGAAGACAAACTGGAAGAATGCCATGGAAGACATCTGGTTCGCCGTGATGGACGACAAGCACTATTACTTCGACGTGGAAGCGGTGAAGATGAAACGCCGCGTCATCGCACCATACAAGGTGGACGGCCAACCGAAGGACTGGGAGGAGACCGACGAGGGCAACTTCCGCCTCACCCACCCCTCCAACTTCTGGGACGACATCAGCATACCGTACTGGTCCATGCCCGAGAACACCGACCACCCCACGCAGAAACCCGAAAAGCTAATAGCCAAACTCATCCTCGCCTCATGCCCCGAAGGCGGCGTAGTGCTCGACCCTTTCCTCGGAAGCGGCACAACATCGGTCGTCGCCAAGAAGCTCGGACGGCGGTACTGCGGCATCGAACAGAACGAAGAATACGCCCTGCTGGCCGCCAAACGCCTCGCCATGGCCGACCACGACAAGAGCATCCAAGGCTACTCCGGCGGCGTATTTTGGGAAAGGAACACGCTTAACCTGCAGAAAAAAGAACAGAACCGACAAAAGAAAAAAGAAAAGAAGGACGAGTAATCACCCGTTTCCCATCTCTGTTACATTAAAGAAACGCAGCTATATACAGCATAAAGACTTTACAAACGACATTGACGAAAACACCTGCAACACATTTATTGGGGACTTGCTGGCAATGTAAAATACACACAACAAGGCATATTTTCTTAAATTCCGGCTCTTAATTGTTGTTTTTTCAGCCTTTTGTACACGAAATACACGGCAGGTACGAGGAACACGTCGGCAGCCACGAAGGCCAAAGGGTCGCCGTAGCAGACACCGAGAAAGCCGAACGCGGGCACTACCCAGAGGCTCACGCCGCAACGGGCTATCAGCTCCATAACGCCCGAGAGCACCGACAGGTTTGAGTAGCCGAGACCTTGCAGGCTGTAACGCAGCACGGTAAGCGTGCCCAAGGCGAAGAAGAAATAGCTCGGAATGAGCATGTATTCGGCAGCAATGGCTATGATGTCGGTCTTTTCCGCGTCAATGAACAGCAGCATCATCTCGTCGGCGAAGAAGTATATTATCACCGTAGTAACCAGGAAAAACACCAGCGTTATCTTCATCGCAGCCTTTATTCCGAGCTTCACGCGCTCTATTTTACCCGCCCCGATGTTCTGTCCGCAGTATGTAGCCATGGCTACGCCGATGTTCTCGTACACGCAGGTGAATATGTACTTGGCCCTCGCCGCGGCGGTAAACGCCGCCACGTACATCGTGCCCAGGGCGTTGTTCGCGCTCTGGAGCATGATTACTCCGATAGCGGTTATGGAGAACTGCATGCCCATCGGCACGCCGTTCATAAGCAGCTTGCCCGTCATCTTGTCGTTGTACGCACGCTCGCGGCCCGTCGGGATTAGCATCTCCATGCGCTTCCGTATATACGTGAAGCACAGCACCGAGGCAAACGCCTGCGACAGCAGCGTAGCCAGCCCGGCACCCTCTACGCCCAGGCCGAGCCCCAATATGAGCGCGAAGTCGAGCGCGATGTTCAGCAGCGAGGCGGCTATGAGGAAGTAAAAGGGTTGCTTCGAGTCGCCAAGGGCGCGTATGAAGCCCGACAGCATGTCGTAAGACATCGTGAACGGTATGGCAAGGAAGTTAATCAACAGGAACACGTAGGCATCATGGAACACGTCCTGCGGCGTGTTGAGCATTTGCAGAATCCTATCGCACAGCACGGCCGTCACCGCCGTCGCCACAACCGCTATGACCGCCACTATGCGCACGGCATTGGCCACGTAGGCGCGCATCTTCGAATAATTCTTAGCCCCGAACTCCTGGGCCACGGGTATGGCGAAGCCTGCACAAGCCCCGTTGCAGAAGCCCAGCACGAGGAACATCACCGACGACGACGCCCCCACGGCAGCCAGCGCGTCAACGCCGATGAAGCGGCCCACTATGGCTGCGTCGATGAGCAGGTACATCTGCTGCAGTATGTAGCCGCCAACGAGCGGCAGCGAGAACTTAATTATGTCGCGCGTCGGCGACCCCACGGTCATATCGTTTATGCTTGGCATATCCTTGTCATACGTTCAAAAAAACCGCGCAAAAGTACACATTTATCAATAACCGGGGATTAAAAACAGGAAAAAACATGATAAAATTCCCATTACAGCCGCAACCATAACCGCACGGCTTCATGCCGGCTTGCCGTGCAACAGCCGGCAGCCGCCCGGCCTGACAGCCGCAGGCTGTTTGCAAAAGGTGGCCTTTCACAATGTGAAAGGCCACCTTTTGCATTACAATTGACGGTCTTTTGCAGGCCGAAAGACGGCCTTTTAGAATGCGGTTTGTAACTTGCTGACAGGCAGGCGGTTAGAAGCTGACCGTGCGAGAGCCGTCTGCGGCCTCGCTGATAGTCACCTTCACTGCGTCCTCGGGCAGCAAATCCTCGATAAGTTCGGGCCATTCTATGAAGCAAAGGCCGCCCCCGTAGAAGTATTCCTCATAACCCATGTCGTACACTTCATCGAGTTTCTTTATGCGGTAGAAGTCGAAGTGGTAGACGGTTTCGCCCGATGTGGCCGACGTGTACTCGTTGACTATGGCGAACGTGGGCGACGTGATAACGTCGTCTACGCCCAGTTGCTCGCACACGGCCTTGATGAACGTTGTCTTGCCTGCGCCCATCTTGCCGTAAAAGGCGAACACGCGAGCCTCGCCCATGTTGTCTATAAACTGGCGCGCGGCCTCGTTGATGCTGTCAAGATTGCTGATTTTTATTTCCATAATGATGCATATTTAACACCCACCCCAGCCCTCCCCAAGGGAGGGAGCTTGAATACCGACACACAGTAAAGTGGGCTTGTTCCTGTAAAAACGTTTATAACTTTATCTTGTTTGCTGCATACCGTCAGCCGTCTTCACACCCTCTATCTTGCATATATTGCGACAAGAAGCAAAACACGTCAAGCCCCCTTCCTTAGAGAGGGCATGGTTGGATGCCGGCTTAATACGGCATCACCTCTTCCTCGGCCTCATCGTGACGAGCGGCACAAGCATTTCCTCCATCGAAATGCCGCCGTGCTGGAAGGTGTCTTTGTAGTAAGACACGTAATAGTTGTAGTTGTTCGGATAGGCGAAGAAGGCATCGCCCGTGGCGAAAACATACGAAGTGCTTAGGTTCGGGGCTGGCAGCATGGCGCGGTGAGGCTCTTTTATGGCAAACACTTCCTTTGAATTGTAGTTCAGATTCTTGCCGAGCTTGTAGCGCAGGTTGGTGTTCGTGTTGCGGTCTCCTATTATTTTGACCGGCTTCGAGGCGCGTATGCTGCCGTGGTCGGTCGTCAGCATGACGGTATATCCGCCCTGGGCGAGCAGCCGGAAAAGCTCCGACAGCACCGAATGGCGGAACCAGCTGAGCGTTATGCTGCGGTAGGCGGCCTCGTCACCGGCCAGCTCGCGCACCATCTTCGACTCCGTGCGGGCATGGCTTAGCATATCGATGAAGTTGATTACGAGCACGTTAAGGTCGTTGGCCGACAGCGAGTTGAACTTCTGGAGAAACTTCTCCGCACCTGCGGAGTCATTGATTTTGTTGTAAGAGAAGGTGTCGTGGCGGCGGAAGCGGTCAAGCTGGGTCTTGATTAGCGGCCCCTCGTTGAGGTTCTTGCCCTCCTCCTCGTCCTCGTCAACCCACAGTTCGGGGAACATCGAGGCTATTTCCACCGGCATGAGGCCGCTGAATATGGCGTTGCGGGCGTACTGCGTGGCCGTGGGAAGTATGCTGACGTAGGTCTGTTCGTCAATGTCGAACATGTCGCCGATTTCCCCAGCCAGCACGCGCCACTGGTCTAAGCGGAAGTTGTCGATGACGATAAGGAACACCTTTTCGCCATTATCCAGCAACGGAAACACCTTGCGCTTGAACAAGTCGACGCTCATCATCGGGCGTTCTCCACCCTCCTGCTGCCTGTCAGGCCGCCTCACGCCGCCCATGCGGAGACGAGCCGCAGGGCCGGAGGCTGCCGAACGCGACGCGGCGATATCGTCCATCCAGTCCATGTAGTGCGCCTTTATGTACTTGGCGAAGCCGTTGTCGGCCTCCTCTTTCTGCATTTTAAGCATCTCGGCCATGCTGCTGTCGGTCGAGCTAAGCTCCAGTTCCCAGTGCACGAGTCGGCGGTACACCTCCATCCAGTCGCCAATGGTCTTGCTGTCGGCTATCTGCATGGCTATGTCCTGGAAGCTCTGGCGGTATCCGCTCTGCGTAACCTCGGTCACGATTTCCCTGCGGTGTATGTTCTTTTTCAGCGAAAGAAGTATTTGGTTGGGGTTGACGGGCTTTATAAGGTAGTCGGCTATCTTGGAGCCTATGGCCTGGTCCATGATGTTTTCCTCCTCGCTCTTTGTCACCATGACCACAGGCGTGGCAGGCGAAAGCTCCTTGATTTGCTGCAAAGTCTCAAGTCCGCTAAGGCCGGGCATCATCTCGTCGAGCAGGATTAGGTCGAAAGTCTTTTGCCTGCACTGGTCTATGGCGTCGGTGCCGTTGGTCACGGTCACCACGTCATACCCTTTTTTCTCAAGGAACAGAATGTGGGCGCGGAGCAGTTCCATCTCGTCGTCGGCCCATAAAAGTAATCCGTTGCTCATTTGTTGTAATTTTTTTGGAGTAAGGAGGGAAGGAGTAAAGGAGTAAGGACTTTTTTACCTTTTTACTTTTTTACCGTTTCACCTTTCCCGTCTCACCTTCTCACTCTCTCACCTTCTCACCTTTTTAAAATCCTTCAAGCTCGTAATACTCGTCTTCAAGGTCGAAACCGTCCTGGCGGTTGTCCTCTTCGGGAGCGTCATTGCCGCCGTCGTCAGTGCCGCCGAAGCCGTCGTTGAACTCGATTACGAAGCCGTCGTCCTGCGGTTCGTTTTCCTCCACATTGTCATTTGCCGTCTTTTGGCCTGCGATTGACGGCCTTTCGGCCTGTGTTTTGCCGTCTTTTGCAGGCTCATTTGCCGTCTTTTGCTCGGGCATTGCCTGCGGAGCGGCTTCCGGTTCGACAGGAACGAGCGTACCGCCTTGTGTTTCAGGCATTTCCGCCGCAGGCTGCTGCGCAGGTTGAACGTCGTCTATGGTGAACGTGTTGCCCATGCCTTGCGGCTCTTCCTGCGGCGCATTGTCCTCCACGTCGGGTATGGTTATCGTGCCGCCGTCGGTCGGCTGTGCGGCAGGTTCGGGCGTTTCCTGCGGTTCGTCGGGTATTGTCACGCCGCCACCGCCTGCCTGCGGAGCTTCAGGTTCAGCCGTTTCAGGTATTACGAGAGTGCCTGCATCGGCATCTTCGGTCGGCTGCGCGTCGACCGGTTCGTCCATTATCAGCGTCGTGCCGGTGTCATGCGGTTGCGCCGCCGGCTCGTCCTCGATGAACAGTCCGCCCTCTATTACGCCGCCGTTATACAGTCCGTCGCCGCCGTCTTCACCCAGTTCCGCGCCCGGCTCGTACTCTATGGTGGCCGGTTCGGTGAGCAGGCGCACCGTGCTTACCTTCAAAGGCACGAAGTGTTGTTCGTAGAACTTGTCGTAATCATTGTAGCTGTACTGCGTGCCAAGCAGTTCGAGGTTGGCGTCGCTGATGACTATTGCGCGCGCCTTAGCCGCCAGTCGGGCGATGCCAGCGTTGCCGTAAAGCTGGCGCGCATACTGCAACGCCTCGTCATAGCTCATGAATCCGTTGACTATCATACGTTGCAGGCCGCCCTGCTCGTCGGTCGCGATGTCGAAGTTGCGCACGATGAAGTTTGTGAAATTGAATCTCGCAAGTTCGAAAAGCAGCTTGTTCGCATCTACGGAATCAGGCTGATAGACCAAGAGGAACGAGAAGGGTGTGTTGCGTTCGGCCACAAACGTGCGTGCGGCGATGGAGTCGCTGTCGTTGAGTACAACAGTGCGACGCTCCCAAATGTCGCTTATGTCGAACTTTCCGCCGTACAACGGCCGTCCGGCCTTTACTCCGTTGATAATCATTCCGGCCATCTCGCCCACGTCGCTTTCGGGGTATTTGCTGATAAGTTCCTGCATGTCGGCCAGACATCCGTTGCTGTCGCCGCTGTTGAGCTTGCTCAATCCGCCTATGAAAATGAACTTGTCGCGGTTCGCTCCGAGTGGGAAACGCTCGGCCGAAAGCGACGTGTTGGCCGCCACTTCGTCAAACCTGTCGGCCTTGAAGGCGTTGTACGTGGCTGCATACAGCGAGTCCTCGATGTGTACTCCGAAGCGTGCGTTGGCCTCATAGTTGGGGTCTGCCAGCAGCACCGTCCATTCACTTTCGGGGAAATCGCGCTTAAGCAGGTTGATGTAAGTGTCGGCCAGGCTCTTCTCCTTTCGCCGCGAGTACAACAGGAAGAGGTGGTAGTAAGCCTCGTCCATGTTCTCGTAGTCCTTGTAATTGTCCGTAAGGCGGCGCAATTGCTTCTCGCTCAATGCGAGATTGTCGAGCTTGTCCTTGAAAATCACACCTGCATGGAACAGTCCGTCCTCGATTATTTTGTTGCTTTCAGCCACCTGTTCGGGTGTGAAAGGTATCTGTTTCAGGTAATATTCGCGCTTGTGCGGGTCGTTGTGGGCGCTGTCCATTGCGTTTTCGATGGAGTCTTGCATCGCCTCGACGGCCGCTATGGAGTCGCGTTGCTCGTCGGTCAGCTCCTCGAAGGGCGTCGTCTGCGCCACGACGGTCTTGTTTACGCGCTGCCAGTCGTCAACGTTCTCACGCCGTCCCCACAGCTTCTGGAACGTAGCCTTGCCCTGGCTTACGGCCGTAGGGTTGTAAAAGTACCACGTACCTTTGCTGTCCGTCATGCCGCTCTGCGTCTGGTTCTGCGCCGTGTTGTTGCCCAAGCCGCCCTGTTCGGCCAAGTATTGCTGCGCCTCGGCCTCCGCCTGGGCGTCGCGTTCTTCTTTCTCTTTCTTCTTCAAAGCCTCGATTACACGGTCGATGGCCTCGTTGCGCTCCGCCTCGGGCATCTTGGCGAGGGCTTGAAGCGAGTCTTGCAGATGCACGGCATCGGTGTACGGCACCAGCTCGTCAAGCACTTTGGAACGGTCGGACAGCTGTTCGTAGTCGTCGCGCTCCTTTTCCAGCAGTCCGATGGCTTCACCGTAACAACGCCGTGCGTTGCTGTAATCCTCGCGTTCCCAGTACAGGTCGCCGAGCTTAAGCAGCAAAACGCCCTTCTCTATGCCGTTGCGCGTAGACTTGATGTTGCCCTGTTCGTATGCGGAAATGGCGTTCAGGGTGTCTTTTTGGTTAAGGTATATGTTGCCGATGGCGTAATATACCTGGTCAAGATACTCCTTGTTGTTGTCCGACCGGGCCATGCGCTTGAGCTTCTTAATCATCTTTCCCGACTTGCGTCCTGCCATAACCTCGGTCATTGCGATGCGTGCGTTGAAGGCAAGTTCGTATGGCGGACTTAGCCTCAACACTCTTTTGAACGCCTTGTAGGCTTTTTCCTCATGGCCGAGGGCGGCCTCGAGCTGCCCCATCAGGTACCACTCGCGCGCCCGCTGCTTGCGGCGCATCTCGTGCTTGATTACCTTGCGCAGGTAAGGTATGGCCTCGGCATACTGCCCTGTGTGGATGTAATAGTCGGCATAGGTGTAGTCCCACTCCTTGCGCGCACGCCAATGGATTGAGTCGCGGCGCATCTTTGTCATAACGTCCTCGGCGTCATAGAGCCAATCCTGCTCTATGTAACACTTCGCCAACCAAGCCCTCGCACGCCCGTAGATGGCCGGCTGCGTGGCGTAAAGGCGGCTCATGTAGGCAAATGTCGACGCGGCTTCGTCAAACGCGCCCTTCATGAACTGGGCGCGGCCCATCAGCAGCCACGCCTTCCACAGGAAAGGGTTGTACTCCTTGCGGTTAAGCCACTCTATGTCCTTCTCCGTCTTCTTCCTGCTTTTCGTCCATTTGGGCCGCCGCTTGATGCTGTGCAGCTTGATGGCCTTCTGGCATTTCTCGATGGCACGGTCGAAGTTGCCCTCGCCGAGACTGCGGCTGGCTTCGTTGCCGACGGTGTACAAGGGGATTATTTCAGTGAAATTGTCCTTGTGGCCATTCTCTTTTTCAAGCGAACCGTCGATGTATGCCACCGTACCATTATAATAAGTGTTGTACCGCGCGGTAAAAGAATGCCACCAACGGCTCTGCGGAGTGTTCTTCTGCGTAGAACACCCGGCGGCGAGAAGGAGCACAAGCAGTGCAAGGATGGGGATTATATGTCTTGTCTTTATTACCTGCATTTTGTCTGAACGGCGGCCTCGGCGGCACTATAATATAACTCCCGGGAGGCCGTTTTATTGCGTTGCGGAGCGCCAATGTCAGCCTTCGGCCAGCATGTAAGCCTCGTCCTTGAGCTGGTCGGGCAGGCTGACGCAGCGCAGGCGGAGGCTTTGCAGCCAGTCTTTGACCTCTTCCGGGCGCATGGTGTACATCACTTCGGCGAACTCGGCGGCTTCTTCGTCGGTGTAACCGTCGGACTGGCGACCACGGAAACGGTCGAGCTCCTCGTCGTCAAAATACTCTATGTCGGCCACGGCGGCCTCCATAGCGCACTCCTGCAAGCACTTACCTGCGCCTGCGGAGCATGAAGCGCAGTCCTGCTTCACGGCAGTTTCTTCCTTAGCAGGAGCTTCGCCGCCACGACCGAAAAGCCGTTTCAGCACGACGGCGATTACCGCCAGCGCAGCAAGATACAGCAACCAAGCCCACGCGCCCATGTCAACGCTCCTCCGTTATGGTGAAACCGGCGCGGCGAAGTTCGTCCCAGAAGTGTGGATATGACTTGCTCACAACCTGCGGTTCATCGATTTTCAAACCCGGGAACACCATCGCCGCCGGTGCGAAAGCCATCGCCATGCGGTGGTCTTCATACGTGTTTATCACCAAATCGTCGGCCTGTCGGCAACGCTCTCCGTCCCAGCTAAGCTCTCCGGCGGCCGTCTCACGGATAACGTAGCCCAGCTTCCTCATCTCCGTCTTCAGAGCTTCCACGCGGTCGGTCTCCTTTATTTTGAGCGAGGCCAACCCCGTAAACCTGAACGGAACGCCTGCCAGCGCGCAGCAAACAACAAAGGTCTGCACCATGTCGGGCTGGTTGACGAAGTCGTAGTCGAGCCTCGGCGGCACGGGTTCGACGCGCTTCAGCGTCACCGTAGTGGGCACTCCGCGCTCGCGTGTCTTGAAAACGGTGCGCACGCCGAGCATGCTGAAGAGGTATTTTACGGCCGAATCGCCCTGCCGCGAACCGTCCATGAGGCCGTCGAGGCGCACCTCCGACTCGCCGTCGCGCGCCAACACAAGCGTCTCATACCAGTAAGACGCCGCACTCCAGTCGTTCTCTATGAAGAACGGGCGCGGCGAGTAAGCCTTCGGACGCACGGTGATTGTGTCAACATCGCTCCACTCCGCATCCGCGCCGAAGCCCCTCATCATGCACAGCGTAAGGTCGATGTACGGACGCGAGACGACTTCGCCCGTAAGCCTTAGCTCCAGTCCGCGCTCCAGCACGGGGCCAACCATGAGCAACGCCGATATGTACTGCGAACTGATGTCGCCCGGAATTTCGAGCCGTCCGCCCTCAAGCCTGCGCCCGTTGATGCGCAACGGAGGGTAGCCATCCTCGCCTTCGTAAGCAATGTCGGCGCCGATATAGCGCAGCGCGTCCACCAAAGCGCGTATGGGACGGTGCTTCATGCGCTCCGTGCCGGTAAGCACGTGGCTGCCGGAAGTTACCGCAAGGTAAGCCGTCATGAAGCGCATCGCCGTGCCTGCGGCCCCTATGTCGATGGTCTCCGGCATACGGCGCAGGGCGTCGAGGATGACGCGCGTGTCGTCACAGTCCGACAGATTGTCGGGCATTACCTTGCTGCCGGCCAACGCGTTCATCACAAGCGCGCGGTTGCTGATGCTCTTCGACGCCGGCAGGCGCACCGCCGCGTCGATTTTATCGGGTGCATTGAGAATGTATCGCATAATAAAATCACTTTTCAAAGTTGGCAGTCCTTGCCTTATGCAAAGGTAATGCAAACTGAGCGGAATGCAAAATAAAAGAGAGTGAAACGAACTTTTATTTTCATTTCCGAGGTGCAGCTTACCTTATCCAAAGGTAATGCAAACCGAGCGGAATGCAAAATAAAGTATGGAGAAAAAGCAGTTAAAGATAGAGAGCGAGGATATGCAGGCAATGAAAAGTTTTCTGAAACAGCGTGCATTTGACGCTCCGAGAAGGCCGTCGGTGAAAAACGGAAGGGCGTTTGGCCGAAAAACGGACAGAATTTGGCAGTCAATGTAAATGGCTTATTTACAGAATGTTACGGCTACATACGGCTTTTTACAATGCCGTTTGCCGTCTTTTGCGATGCAAAAGACCGTGTTTTGCAAGGCGAAAGGCGGCCTTTAACGTTGTAAAAGGCCGCCTTTGAGGGACGCGACGACGGCTTTCAAGGGCGGGAACAGTGCCGTTTTCAATGCGAACGGACTGCGGTTTGGTTTACAGCTATGGCCTTCGCTAATGCCAAGCGGCAAAAAGACATCCCGTTTGCAGCTATTTCACGGAAAACAGTTGTAATGATTTCAGACAAAGGCCGGTGAGTTTTCAGACGAAAAGTTTTCATGAAACGCCGCGGCGTTGACATTTTGACACGCCACGGCACGCCCTGATGTGCAAAAATACCCGATACGCTTTCAATAAGGAACAGCAGTGTAAAGAATAGCAGGAAAAATTTGCCAGATACGCAAAAAAGGAGTACCTTTGCAAAAATTTTCGCACAACGTCACGCCATGGGAAAAAGAATGAGGAAACTTAAGAACGTAAGGCTTCACCGCGAAGGCACGGATACGCTGTTCTACGGACTGCTCGTACTCGTAGCCGTAGCCATGGTGCTGTGGATTTACGTTGACTGCAAGGCGTTCTTTTGGGCGTTCGTCGTGGTGTTCGGCACGGTGTACGGCATCGTGGTTAACTTCTTCCGCTGCCCCAAGCGTTACTTCGACGGCGACACGGAGAAGACTGTCGTAGCCCCGGCCGACGGCAAGGTGGTCGTAGTGGAAGAGGTTGTCGAGGACGAATACTTCCACGACAAGCGGCTGATGGTGAGCATATTCATGAGCCTGTTCAACGTACACGCCAATTGGTTTCCCGTGGATGGCAAGGTAAAATTCGTCAGACACTTCAACGGCAACTACCACAAGGCGTGGCTGCCAAAGGCCAGCGAGGAGAACGAACATGCCGACATAATGCTCGAGACGCCCGAAGGCACGGAGATTCTGTGCCGACAAATAGCCGGAGCGGTGGCCCGCCGCATAGTGACTTACGCCAAGGCGGAGGAAGACTGCTACATAGACGAGCACCTGGGTTTCATCAAGTTCGGCTCGCGCGTCGATATCTACCTGCCCATAGGCACGGAAATCTGCGTGAAGATGGGCCAGAGCACCACCGGCGACAAGACGGTGATAGCAAGGCTGAAGTAGGGTTTTAAGGTTCTACGGTTATTGGGTTTTACGGTTTTAAGGTATGAGGTTATACGGTTTTAAGGTCTCAATGTAGACAGCATAACCCAAAGATGTACCGCATAACCCCAAAAAACACCGCAAAACCGCACAACCTCAAGACCGCATAACCCCAAAAAACACCGTACAACCGCACAACCTCAAGACCGCATAACCCCAAACATGATAAAACGACACATCCCCAACACCATTACTTGCTGCAACCTGATTTCGGGTTGCGTGGCTACGGCCTTCGCCTTCGGAGGCCAGCCCGGCATGGCTTTCCTGTTCATCATCATAGGCGCGGTGTTCGACTTCTTCGACGGCATGAGCGCGCGCCTGCTCGGCGTGTCGTCACCCATCGGCAAGGAACTTGACTCGCTCGCCGACGACGTTACCTTCGGCGTAGCCCCGGCCACGATGGTGTTCAGCACGCTATGCGTGCTCGACTATCCCTCATGGCTTGAGCCGTTGCGCCCCGTGCTGCCCTTCGCGGCTTACATAATGGCGGCGTTCTCGGCATTGAGGCTTGCCAAGTTCAACCTTGACGAGCGTCAGGCGATGGGCTTCATCGGCCTGCCGACGCCTGCCAACGCGCTGTTTTGGGGTTCGCTGCTGTTAGGTGCAGGCTCGCTGTTGGAGTCGTCCCCCTACATGGTTTTCGCCGTCCTGGCCCTCGTGCTGCTGTCGAGCTGGGTCATGGTGGCCGAAATACCGATGTTCGCCCTTAAGTTCAAGCACTGGGGATGGCGCGGCAACGAGGTGCGCTATACGTTCATCATCAGCTGCATACCGCTGCTTTTAATATTCAGGATGTCGGCCTTCGCCGTAATAATAGTGTGGTACGTGCTGCTGTCGGCATACTCTAACAAGAAAAAACAATAACCAGATGCTTGCCTTCCTGCTTAATCTTATACTGCTGATTATCTTCGTGGCGTTCATCATCGTGTGCGTCACGGCGTTCCGCATATACCGTTCGCTGCACAACATAAAGCGCAAGTTCACATCAGGCACAAGCCAACGCCAAGCCAAACAACAATGGAACGGCGGACAGACGACGGACGACGAGGTAATCATCGACCGCCGTTCGCCCGACGAGGCCAACCGAAAAATCTTCTCAAAGGGCGAAGGCGAATACGTGGACTACGAGGAAGAGAAATGACGGGAACTATCTTGAATTACTTAATATAACCTGACTAAACAAATGAAAAGAATCCTGACACTCGTTTGCGCGGCACTGCTTGCCATGAGCGCGAACGCCGACACGGGCAAGGCCAAGTACGCACACCTGTACAAAAACCTGCCGTTCAGCATGGAGCAGGTCACCGCTCCAACCTTCCCGGACAACAAAGTGAACCTCAAAGACTTCGGAGCCAAGGGCGACGGGTCGTCACTCTGCACCGAGGCTTTTGCCAAAGCAATAGACGCCTTGTCGCAGAAGGGCGGCGGAAGGCTCGTCGTTCCGCAGGGCGTTTGGTACACCGGCCCCATCGTTTTGCAAAGCAACATAGAGCTGCACCTGCAAAAAGGCGCAATCATACTGTTCTCGCCTGACCCCGACTTGTACAAACTCATCGACACGTCGTTCGAGGGTCTTAACACACGCAGATGCCAGTCGCCCATCTCGGGCACAAACCTTGTCAACGTTGCGATTACCGGCCAGGGCGCAATCGACGGCAACGGCGAATACTGGCGGCCTGTAAAGCGCGACAAGGTGACGGCAAAGCAGTGGAAAGAGTTTACCTCGCGCGGCGGCGTTGTGCAGGGAGACAAGGTATGGTGGCCGTCTGAAGGCGCGCTGAAAGGCTCCACAATGAGCGACATGAACGTGCCTACGGGCGTAGAGGGCGAGGCCGGATGGAACGAAATAAAGCAGTACCTGCGCCCCGTAATGGTAAGCCTCGTAGGCTGCAAGAACGTGTGGCTGAAGGGCGTAATATTCCAGAACTCGCCGGCATGGAACATACATCCGCTGATGTGCGAGAACGTATTGGTGGAGGATGTGCAGGTGCGCAACCCGTCGTTCGCGCAGAACGGCGACGGCATCGACCTCGAATCGTGCAAAAACGCGCTTATCGTAAACTCGTCGTTTGACGTAGGCGACGACGGCATTTGCATAAAAAGCGGCAAGGACGCCGACGGCCGCAAGCGCGGCATTCCGTGCGAGAACGTCATCGTGAACGGCTGCACCGTGTTCAAGGGTCACGGCGGTTTCGTGGTAGGAAGCGAGATGAGCGGCGGCGTGAAGAACGTGTACGTGAGCGACTGCCAGTTCCTTGGTACCGACGTGGGCCTGCGTTTCAAGAGCACGCGGGGCCGCGGCGGCGTGGTGGAAGGCATCTATATAAATAATGTGTCGATGTTCGACATACAGACGGATGCCATCACCTTCGACCTGTATTACGGCGGAAAGTCGGCCGTGGAGGCACTTGAGGACGGCGACGAAAACAAGGAAAGCACGCCACGGTACAAGGCCGACGAGACCACGCCGTGCTTCCGCGACATATTCATCAACCACTTAATATGCCGCCGCGCGCGCCGTGCGGCCTTCTTCAACGGCCTGCCCGAGATGCCGGTTAAGAACGTGCAGATAACCGACCTCGAAGTGAACAACGCCAAGGAGGGCATCGTCATAAACAACACCGACGGCGTACAGCTGAACAACATCAGCGTAAGCGCAAGCGGACACACCTTCACCGCCACCAACTCTGTCAACGCTACGGTGAACGGAAAGACGTACAAGAAGATTGACTCGAAGGGCGTTACGCTCGACTTCTGACACCCGCCAAAAAACAACCTGACACCCACCCCACCCCCTCCCAAAGGGAGGGGCGTTGAAATGACCTGTCGGTTGAATAACGGTTGAATGCGACCTGAAATACAAAAGGCCACCTTTTGCAGTGCAAAAGGTGGCCTTTTAGCTTGCAATATGCCGTCTTTTGCAGGCCAAAAGACGGCATATTGCAAGTACGTATGCAACGTGCTGATTTCCAACCAATTATCAAACACCCCGACAAAAGTAATCAAGCCCCTCCCTTGGGGAGGGGCTTGGGGTGGGTGTAAGGTGTTATTCCCTTAGTTGTGCACCAGCGTTCCGATGGGTTCTCCGTCCATCACGCGCTTCAGGTTGCCCTTAACGTCCATGTTGAACACGTAGATGGGCAGGTTGTTCTCCTTGCACATGGTGGTTGCGGTAAGGTCCATCACCTTCAGGCCGCGCGTGTAAATCTCGTCGTAAGTTATGTCGCTGAACTTCACGGCCGCAGGGTCTTTCTCCGGGTCTGCGGTGTATATGCCGTCAACGCGCGTGCCCTTGAGCATCACGTCGGCCTCTATTTCGATGCCGCGGAGCGACGAACCCGTATCAGTAGTGAAGTAAGGCGAGCCCGTGCCGGCGCTGAATATGCACACATAGCCGGCCTCCATCGCCTCGATGGCCTTCCACTTAGAATAGAACTCGCCGATGGGCTCCATGCGGATGGCCGTGAGCACCTTGTTCTTCACACCGATTGCGCCAAGCGCGGAGCTAAGCGCGAGCGAATTGATGACCGTGGCGCACATGCCCATCTGGTCGCCCTTGACGCGGTCGAAGCCCTTGCCTGCGCCGCTAAGACCGCGGAATATATTGCCGCCGCCGATTACAATGCCTATTTGCACGCCCATTTCGTGCACTTCCTTGATTTGACTTGCATAGTCGCTGAGGCGCTCCGGGTCGATGCCGAAGCCCTGCTTGCCCATCAGGCTCTCGCCGCTGAGCTTCAATAAGATACGTTTGTAATTTGCCATAAAAAGTATATTTGAGACCCACCCCAACCCTCCCAAAGGGAGGGAGCTTGAATACCGCCGTCGGAATGGGACTAAATTAATGTATTCTGTACGGTCATCTTATGCTTCATACGCGACTAACCAAGCCCCCTCCCTTAGGGAGGATTGGGGTGGGTATCACATATTCCACCTCTTTGAACAGATAAGTCTTTTCCTCGCCGTCCTCCTTCCGCAGCACAAGTCGGCCGTCAGGCTCTACCCGGAGGATGCTTGCCGTAAACTCTCCCGTGGCGTCGCGCCAGGCATGAAGCCCCGTGCGGCGGTAGAGCGAGGCGCTGTAGAGGGCGTGGATGTCGGCATAACGCCCGGCGTCCACCATGCCAAGATAGCGGCGGAAGCCGTCTTCAAAAAGGCAGAGCAGCTCCTCACGGTCAGTCTCGCGCCCCAAGATGTTAAACAAAGATACAGGGTTCGGAGCGTCGCCGGTGAACTCGCGCTGGTTTACATTGATGCCAACACCAAGTATGCAGCCGCCTACGAAGCCCTTGGCAATGGCGCATTCGGAGAGCGTTCCACTTATTTTCATGTCGCGCCAATACACGTCGTTGGGCCATTTTACGGTGAAGCCGTCGGCGTAATGCGACAAGGCGTCGCGAACGGCCAGTGCTCCGGCCTCAAGCATGACGAACTGCCGCCTGGCCTCAAGTCCTCGGGGGCGCACCTTGACACTGAAAAGCAGGTTCTGCCCCGGCGCGCTTTCCCACGTATTACGCCCCTGCCCACGCCCCGCCGTCTGGTAATCGGCGGTGACGACGGTCATCAGCGAGCCTTCCTCGCCCGTGTATTCGCGGAGGAAGCGGTTGGTGGAGTCGGTCTCGGTGAGCCTCAACGTTATGATGTCTTCCATTGTTTCAGTATTGCATCGGCGTGAAAGCATCCTCCGTATGGCGTATTTCGCACTGGCCGCCGGGTGTCCCCATGACGGCCACGATGTCGAAACGCAGGGGGAACTCTATGCCATACGTCCGAACGAACTTGGCCGCAGCCACGGCCAGACTGCGCATCTTACGCTCGTCTACGGCCAGTTCGGGCGGCATGTAGTCGGCGTTGCGGCGCGTCTTAACCTCCACAACTACCAGCTGGTCGGCATCAACGGCCACGATGTCGAGGTCGCGGTGGCCGTCGCGCCAGTCGCGCCAAAGTATTCGGTAGCCCTTGCGCTCCAGATATTCGGCGGCCTTCTGCTCGCCCCATCGCCCCGTGTCGTTGTGTTCGGCCATAGTTTTTACTTGCTCATTTGTTTTCTTTCCAATGGCAAAAATACAACATTTCCGCAACATACGGCTACCGTTTGCGGCGAAAATGGTTACTTTTGCAGCAAAAACTAAGATATGGAGAACTTGCAGGAAGACACCCGGCAGAAAAAGGACGAGCAGTTTATGCGCAAGGCTTTGGCCGAAGCAGAGGCGGCGCGCGAGGCCGGCGAAATACCCGTCGGCGCGGTAATAACCTGCCGCGACAGAATAATTGCGCGCGCCCACAACCTTACCGAAACGCTCAACGACGTCACTGCGCACGCCGAGATGCAGGCCATCACGGCGGCGGCCGACGCGTTAGGCGGCAAATACCTTGCCGACTGCACGCTGTACGTGACCGTGGAGCCATGCGTGATGTGCGCCGGTGCCATCGGCTGGGCGCAAATACGGCGCGTTGTCTACGGCGCGGCCGACGAGAAACGGGGCTTCACACGCTTCGCCCCCGACGCCCTCCACCCCAAGGCGACGGTAACGCAGGGCGTGCTCGAAGAGGACTGCCGCCGCCTGATGCAGGATTTTTTCAAAGCAAAACGCTGACTTTTGGTTACAGCATTTACTGCCAAAAGCACATTATCACACATAGTGTAAGCATACAAGAAGCGTTTGCTTACAATCCAACATGCCGTCTTTTAGCTTGTAAAAGATGGTCTTTTACAAAGCAAAAAGTGGCCTTTCACAATGCGAAAGGCCACCATTTGCATGACTGGCTCATGCCGTCAGCTGTGCAAGACGGCATGGAATGTTGCACTGTCACTGGCATGGCGACATGTCACTCATCCTTCAGGGCATCGTTGAGCAGCTTCTTAAGCCGTTCGACGAGCGACATTGGAGTTTGCGGACGATTATGTGTGACAGGCTCGCCTGCCGTGCCGCGCCTACTGCCGGACGTTGTTTCCTCGTCGCCCTGGCCGTTGCCGGTAATTGTACCGGTGGTTCCGTCGCCGCCAAATGTCCCAACGTCAGCCGGTTTTGTGTTGTCATCCGTGCCGGTTACGGTTATCGGTATGTTGTCAGGGTCTTGCCGGGTAGTGTCCCCCTCGCCGTCGCCCGGCGAGTAGAGCTTCTTGATTAGCGCGTAGTAACGGCTGTTGTCGCCGTCGCCGCGAGGCTCGTCCTTCTCGCCGAAGTCATTGCTTTCATCGTCAAGTCCTGTGGCGAGAATGGCGATTTTGGCATCTTCGCCGAGGGTGTCGTCGTCAGACACTCCCCATATTACGTCGATTTGCGGCGACAGTTCGTCCATGAACGCGTCTATTTCCTGTAGCTCGTCGACGAAGAGCGGACAGTCAGGACTGGTGTATATGTTGAAAAGTATGCGCTTGGCCTTGCTCACGTCGCTGCCGTAGAGCAGCGGCGAGTCGAGCGCGTTGACAATGGCTTTCTCCACACGGTGCTCCCCTCCGGCACGCCCTATGGCCATGATTGCTCCACCGCCGCCCTTCATCGTGGTCTCAACGTCGCGGAAGTCGAGGTTTATGTCGCCCTCAATAGTGATGAGTTCGGATATGCTCTTGACGGCATTGCCGAGTATGTTGTCGGCGCACTTGAACGCGTCTTTCACCGATATGCGCGTGTTTGAGTAGACGTCGCACAGGCGTTCGTTGTTTACAATGAGCAGCGCGTCGACGTTCCTGCGCATCTCTTCGACTCCCTTCAGCGCCTTGATTATTTTCTTTTCACGCTCGAAATAGAATGGAATAGTCACAACGCCGATGGTGAGCAGCCCCATCTGCTTGGCTACCGAGGCCACCACCGGGCCAGCGCCCGTGCCCGTGCCGCCGCCCATTCCGGCAGTGATGAACACCATCTTGGTCTCGTCCGAGAGCAGCTTCTTTATCTCGTCGATGCTCTCTTCGGCCTCTTCGCGCCCCCTTTCGGGCACTCCGCCTACTCCCAGTCCGCAACTGCCGAGCAGCACTTTTACGGGCACTGGCGAGTGGGACAGTGACTTGCTGTCAGTGTTGCACACTGCGAACGACACGTCGCTGATGCCCTCCTCGTACATGTTCTTCACCGCGTTGCAGCCTCCTCCGCCTACGCCGATTACCTTTATTATGTTCTTCGTCATGTCTACGGGTGCGCCGTAGTCTACCACGTTGTGTCTTGTTTCCGCCATGATGCTGTAGTTTTACGCCGCAAAGATAGTCATCTTCTGCATAAAGACAATGTGGCTGCAAGGCTTGCAGGCGAAAAAACTTTACACCACACGGCTGTTTTAATGAAATAAAGGAGTATTTTTGCATCATGGAAACAGCGGTAGACGGCAAGGGGAACGCCGAGGAGCTGGCAAGGCAAATGCGCTTGCTGGTGGCCAAGATGGAGCAGACAGGGCGTTACGACC
Organism: uncultured Prevotella sp.; assembly: GCA_937922435.1. Lineage (GTDB taxonomy): Bacteria > Bacteroidota > Bacteroidia > Bacteroidales > Bacteroidaceae > Prevotella. The sequence continues at coordinate 27,329 of CAKZVT010000050.1, forward strand.
TGATGCTGCGCGCCATAAGCGTGCCCGTGCTTGAACGGCTGCGCATAGAGGCGGCACGCGCGAAACTGAGCCGCCTGGTAATAACACGCGACTTCAGCTTCATCCTGAAAGACTACAACGCGGAGGTGACGCTCACCCCGGTGCACAAGGCTCTTTACATATTGTTCCTCAACCACGAGGAAGGCATAGAGTTCAAGGACTTGTCCGACCACCGCGAAGAGCTGCGCAGGCTGTACAAGCTCGTATCACCAAACTCCGACCCGGCAAAGCTCGACGAGACCGTAAGCCGGCTTACCGACCCTACCGACAATGCAATCAACGAAAAATGTTCACGCATCAAGGCCGCCTTCGGCTGCCTGATGGACGAATACACGCTGCATTATTACATGATAAGCAGCCATACCTCGCGCCATTTCAACAGTTCGATGCGCGTGTGGTTCAAACGCCTGAAGCTCGTCACGCTGCCAAGAGAACTTGTAATAAGGGAGTATGAGGAAGTGTTATAACGTAAAATATGCCCATGACAAACGCCTTCTGGCATGCAAAAAGCCTTGTATTACATCATCAAAGGGCATCTTTCGTTCTGCGAAAGGTGCCCTTTGACTTGGCAGTTTGCCTTGTTTCAAGGCGGCATACACCGCCAGACGGCACGAAAAAAGCGGCCCGGAAGACCCGAACCGCCCAAGTTGTAATTCTAAATAAAATGTCTTAGCCCAAGCTGATAGCCTCTGACGGACATACGTCTGCACATGTTCCGCACTCTGTGCACATGTCAGGGTTGATTGAATACTTCTCGCCCTCAGAGATTGCTCCTGCCGGACATTCGTCGATACAAGTACCGCAAGCGATACAGTTGTCACCAATTACGTAAGCCATAATACTGTTTTAGTTATTTGATTAATAATGTTTTGTACCTACATTTGTACGCCGCAAAGGTAATACAATTATCCCGAATACCTACTTTTGGGTATTTGTTTTTAGATTGTTTAACGGTTATTTGTTTGTAGGAGTAGAGGAGTAAGGAGGGGAGGAGTAAAGAAGTAAAGGGTAAAAGGAATAAAGGAATAAGGAGAGAAGGAGTAAGAAGTAAGGAGGGAAAGAGCAAGCATGTATGGCATTCACAGCCAAATGTAATCTACTTACTCCTCCCCTCCTTACTCCTTTACTCCTTAACCAACAATCACTCGAAGTAAAACGACAGCACAATCATCTTGCTGCGAGCCTCGTCTACCGAACGGGCGTACATCTTCATGTTCTCGTCGCGCAGGCGGTCGGCGTGCTTCGTGTCGAGAGTGTTCAGCAGGCTGTAGCAGAATTTGAGTTCGGGACGCAGCTTGAAGAAAGGCAAATAGACGTCGCATCCAAGCCCGATTTCAAAGAACAGGTCGTAACGCTTCAGCTTTACGTAGTCGTTGTCGCCGCCCGAAAGGTTGACCATGGGGTTCAGACCGGCCATGATGTACGGCCTTACGTTGTCCAAACGGGGCGCGCAGAACTGCAAGTCAAGCGGCACGCCGATGTAGACCGTCTTCATGTCCTGCGTCTGCACTATGGGCGTTCCGTTCTCAAGTTTGTCAGTATGGTTGTAGAATGTAAGGTGACGGTTGCCGAAATACATCGTCGGAGCGAAGCGGAAGGCGAAATAAGTGCCGAGCCGCAGGTCGCCGAGCACGCCGACATGGAAGCCCATGTCCCAGCGGTCTTGGTCGCAAGTGACGAGTTTCTCCACCTGTGAGCCGTCATCGGCCACAACCATCTGCGGCCCTATGTTGTTGAAATCGATGTCCTGGAAATGCGTGCCGACGACCACTCCGAAGTGGAACGGCCGCAGGTCGGTGTAAGGACGGTTCTGCACCGCGTCGCCTTGGGCGTATGAACACAAGGCGGCAGCAAGCAATATAAGTATGGAAAACAGTCTGTTCATTGCTTAAATAACGGTGCAAAAGGAAGAATATTTTATCTTTCAGGATAATAAAAGGCAAGGCATCACCGGCCTCAACGGCTGAAGTCTACCGTTATTTTGCCAACATATATGCCGTGCTTGCCGTTCTGGTCGTTGGGGATTTCACGTCCGTCAAGGTCTTTCACATACTCCATCTCATTGAAATACGAATGCGAATGCCCTCCAAGCACTATGTCTATGTTGCGCGTCTGCGGCATAAGTTCGGTGTCGTCAATGCCGATTATGTCCCAGCCGAGATGCGAGAGGCAGACTACAATGTCGCACTTCTCCCGCTCCTTCAGCAGCTTCGCCACGTCGTTGGCTGCCTTCACGGGGTCGTTGTACTTCACTCCGGCGCACGTCTCGGCCATGACCAGCCCGTCAAGTTGCGGCGAAAGGCCGAACACTCCAATCTTCAATCCGCCGCGCTTGAGCACAACATACGGCTTCACAACGCCTTCGAGAGCCGTCCCGGTGAAGTCATAGTTGGCGCAGACGATGGGGAAATCGGCCTTCTTGAACAGCCTTGCCATGTTCTCTACGCCGAAGTCGAACTCGTGGTTGCCGATTGTTGCCGCATCGTAACGCATCAAGTTCATCAGCCCGACCTCGACATCTCCTTTATACAAGGAATAATAAGACGAACCTTGGGAAAAGTCGCCGCTGTCGAAAAGCAGCAGGTCGGGATGCTTGTCGCGCTCCCGGCGCACCATCTCAGCACGCCTAATGAAGCCTCCGCGGCCGGCAAGCATGGTGTCGGCAAGGTGCTTGTTGAGCGGAAATATGCAACTGTGAGTGTCGTTAGTGTGAAGTATCACGAGCTGTTTGCCCTTGGCCTGCGCTCCGGCAAGCAGCGTAACAGCCAATATTATGGTTAAGAAAAAACGCTTCATCTGCCTTCTATTGTTATTCGTCCTTCAATCTTCGAGCTTACACTTTCGCCCTGCTCCATCTTCTCTTTCATGTATTTCATGATGATGAAACGCACGTTGTTGTCCTTGCTTGACGGCGAATTGACTTCCGTCGAACTCTTAAACGCCTCCATCTTGTCGTTGCCCTGGGCTACATAGTCAAGCGTTGCGACGCGGTACTTGGCGTCCGCCACGATGCTTTTGCCGTCGAGCAAGGCCGACTTCAGCCGTCCGTCGGCCGTTATGACCAGCTCGACGCCGTGGCTTACGGCCTCTCCTCCAACCGAGGCTATCTGCCCGAACAGCTCCAAAACCTTGTCGCCTGTCAGCGTAACAAAGCAGATTTTGTTCTCAAACGGCGCCACGTCGAGCACGTCTCCGTAAGTAACCTCGCCATTGGCAATGGCCGAACGTATGCCGCCGATGTTGTAAACGGCGAAGTCGGGACGCTCGCCGTAGTCCTTTCCGCACCATACGAGAATGTCGGCAAGCAGGTTTGACAGGTTGCTTTCCGGCCTGTCGGCATACAGATATTCAGCCGCCACGCCGACAACGGGGCTCATTATGCTGTCCACCTGACGCTTATAAGGAGCTATAAAGTCGGCGACAGCCTTGTCTGAAGCCGTATCGTAAGTGCTGTCGACAAGTATGCGGGAACGTTCGAAGCCCGTAATCCGGTAGCCGGAAGAGCACGACGCGCACACCAATGCCGACAATACAAATACGTTGAAAATGAGTTTTTTACGCATATAAACCATATAAAAAGCAGTGCAAAGTTAGCTAAAAACGCAAATAAGGCAAAGAAATACGTAAAAAAATAAGATTAAGCTTTGCCAACAAGAGGAAAAAGCGTACCTTTGCACCGCTTTCCGCGTAATCGCTGACAGGAAGAAGTGTTGCCTCGTTATGTTGCGCCGGAACGATGAAACAAATTTAATTATCAAACAACAATGGATTTAATTAAAGTTGCTGAAGAAGCATTTGCAAGCGGCAAGAAGTTCCCCGAGTTCAAGTCGGGCGACACAATCACCGTCGCTTACAAAATCGTCGAGGGTTCAAAGGAGCGTATCCAGCTCTACCGTGGTGTCGTAATAAAGATTAGCGGCCAAGGAGACAAAAAGCGCTTCACAGTCCGCAAAATGTCAGGAACTGTCGGAGTAGAGCGTATCTTCCCGATGGATTCACCCAACATCGACAGCATCGAGGTAAACAAGGTAGGTAAAGTGCGCCGCGCCAAGCTGTATTACCTCCGTAAACTTACTGGAAAGAAGGCCCGTATCGCAGAGAAAAAGGTCATCACAAAGAAAGAGAATTAAACCCTGTTTGCAACAAAACAAGACGGGTGGATTTGCATTTCCACCCGTCTTGTTTTATATATTGTTTTCATTCCTTTTCCAGAGGCACTATCATCCCGTCGCCGCTTATCCTAAGCCTTCCGCCATACACATCGGCGTCGGTCAGCATCCTGATTTGCCGCACTACGACACCCGTTGTGTCGCGTCTCGGGCCTAACCCACGGCGCTGTATGAACGGATGTATTCGCCCGTCGAGAAACCGGCCGCGTCTGTCAGTCCTGACGACGATGACCGGCGCATACCCGGAAAGTCCCATTATGCTGATTGCATAAGGCGTACAGAAGTTGCCAAGGCTGTATGCTATGAACCTGCCTTTATACATTTCAACGCAACGCACCACATGGGGGCCGTGACCGTAGACTATGTCCGCGCCGTTGTCTATGCAGAAACGGGCGAACCTGCGCAGCGAACCGCGGTCTTCACCCAAAAACATTTCAGTGCTGTCGGGCAGATGGCTGAATGCGCTCCCCTCGCCTCCTCCGTGGAAAGACACCACCACGATGTCGGCCGTTGCACGCAGGCTGTCGAGCACCTTGCGCACAGAGGCCAGCTCCTGATGGCGCATGGTATAGCCGTTGTGCCCGAAAGCGCACAGGCCGAACCTCACTCCGCCGCGCTCGAGCACGGCCGACTCGGCCCTGCTCCTTAGCCCTGAATACTTTATCCCCAACCGGTCAAGCGCCTCTTCGGTGGAAAGCACGCCGCGCAAACCGAAGTCAAAAGCGTGGTTGTTCGCCAAGCTAAGGTAATCGAAGCCTGCTTCCTTGAGCCGTGCGGCATATTCCACCGGCGTGCGGAACAGGTAAGTGTGCTCCGTCTCGCGCTTCCTTGGCGGCGCACTGTCGCACAACGTGCCCTCAAGGTTGCCCAATGCCAGGTCGGCCGTGGCGAGAATGTCCTTCACATCGCTGAAAAGCGCCCTGCCCTTGTCTGGCGGCAGCATGGTGTCGGGATATGTAGTGCCCATCATTATGTCGCCGGTCAAGGCCACGGTAAACGCCTCTACAGGGCGTTCCACCGGCTGCACGGTGTCGGCAAGGGTTGCAACCGGTTCGCTTACGGCGGCTTTACTGCCCTGGCCGTCAGCACCACAAGCCGAAAAAAGGATGGCTGTTGCAACAAATAAAGCTACTGGAAGCGGACGCATGGCAAGTTTTATTATAATTAAGAATTAAGAGTTAAGAATTAAGAAAATATGCTACTGCTGGTAATTTTCTTAATTCTTAACTCTTAATTCTTAATTCCTTATGCTATTAATCTTAATTTTCTCTCATTACATCACGCGGCGCGCGCCTACATAACGGCGTGAGTAATACCTCTCCTTCGAGTTGCTCACCTTTACGCCCTTGATGCTTGCGTGTATGAAATTGAAACTCCCATTTACGTGGTCGACGTCAACCACGATGCCAACATGGCCGATAGGGCCGCGCGAGTTGGAACCGGTGAAGAACACCAGGTCGCCCGTGCGAAGCTCGTCCTTGGCTACCGCCTCGCCCTGCGTGTACTGCGAGCGCGACGAGCGGTTAAGCTCTATGCCCATGTTCTTGAACACATAGCTCGTAAAGCCCGAACAGTCAAACGAGTTGGGGCCGGAGTGTCCGCGGCGGTAACGCGCGCCGAGGTGCGAGAACGCCTCGCTGAGCATGTCGTCAATCTGTGAGTATTCATAGTCTTCGCCGTATGCCTCGTTGTCATACAGGAAGTCGAAGTTCTCTATTTCCTCGTATTGTCCTTCTTCGTTTTCGGTCTTGTCGTTGTCGGCCGTCGCCGGAACTCCGGCTGTGAACAGCATCATCGCAACGGCAAATATCTTAAAATGTTTCATGTCTGAAGGTTTCAGTAATATAGTATGAAAGGGTTTAAGTTGACTTTTTGACTGCGAAGATAGCGAAAAAAAGCCGGAAAGCAAAGCCTGTTTACATCTTTTGGGAAGAGCAAAAAGCGTGCCATCGCGAGCTTCGCCATGCAGAACATGCTGATATATAACATTTTACGGCAACATGCCTGCAAAAAGACTTCAACCCAAAGCGTTTACATCTTTTAAGAAACAAGTCTTTCATTATTTAACGGCCTGCCGCCTCTCGTTTTGCAAAAAGCGGCATATAAGAGTAAAAAGGTAAAACGGTAAAAAAAGTAAAAGGCGGCAAACGGCGATGCAAAAGGCCGTGAATTGCACGCTAAAAGGCCACCTTTTGCAGGCCGAAAGACGGCATATTGGCAAGCCGCTGACTGCCAACGGGTTACAGACACGCTACAAGGCGTGCCGCAAACCGCCTGGAGCACGGCAAGAAACAGGCGCGGCCGGCATCACTGCCAACCGCGCCCCGGCATATAAAGAATCTATGTAAAACTGTGTCTTTACACTTTATCGCTCCGCCGTCACTTCTTGATTGCAAGGTTGTCGACGGCCGCATAGCCCGGAGTATTCAGGCCGAAGCTGCCGCAAAGGTCGTCAGACCCCATCAGGAAGAAGTATAGCTCCTTGATTTTTCCAAGCGGAGTAAGGTCGAACTTCACCCATTCCTGCTCGATGTCCGTGCCCTTGCACAGGTCTGTGTACGTGTAGACCTTGCCGCCGTCGGCCTTCACGCCCTCGGCGTAAAGCCTGAACCAGCTGGCTTCGGTCGCCGGAGTGGCCGTGCCGGAGCCGTTGTGCAGCGCGTCAAGCACGTATGACGTGTTGGTGGCATACACGTATTGAGGCTCGAACTCCGCATCCTCTATATACAAGGGGTTCGTCGCCGTGTAGCCCGAATTGGCGTCTTCAAGAGTGCTGCGCCAGCTGTTCACGACCATGAAATTGTCCGAGCCGTCAGCTCCCGGGCCTGGGTTCTTCGTCGTAGAGACGGTAAGCTGGCGGTCATAGCCAATGCCTTCGTATGTCTCGTTCCAGTAGTTTGATATGGCGTAACCTCCCGACCAGAACGCCGCGCCGTAGCCCGAGTCGATGAATCCGTCATACGTAAGGCCGGTGTTTCCTTCGTCGCAGAACCAGTAATCAGCGGCCTCTTCGCCGTAAAGCAGCGGTCCGTTGTATTCCGTTTCGTCGATGTGCGCCGTCCAATAGTCAGCCGCGCCGCCCTTGAAGTCATCGTCCTCGAAGGTCAGCACGAGCACGTCATCGTCGCCGCCGGGCATCGTAGGCTTCTTGCCTGTGTTGTCGTTGTCGTCGTCGCTGCACGCGGTGAATGCCAATGCGGCCAGCAGCGCGGTGGCGGCCAATGTCAATCTGTTTGTTCTTTTCATTGCTTTATGGTTTTGTATTAAGATGTTTGCTTTGCCGTTCGTCATTTGGCAAATGTCTTTTTACGGTTACTCACCGGGCTTCCCATATTCTTTTATCCATGAGATGCCGCCCCATACCATAGCCGTTATTTTTTGATTGCCAGGTTGTCGATTGCCGCATAGCCAGGCGTATTCAGGCCGTAGCTGCCGCCAAGGTCATCAGACCCCATCATGAAGAAGTTGAGTTCCTTGATTTTTCCAAGCGGCGTAAGGTCGAACTTCACCCATTCCTGCTTGATGTCGGTACCGGTACACAACTCCACATACGTGTACACCTTTTCCCCGTCAGCCTTCACGCCCTCGGCGTATAGCCTGAACCACGAGTTCTCCGTTGCCGGAGCGGCAAACCCATCGCCGTTGTGCAGCGAATTGAGGGCGTAAGATGTGTTTGTCGCATATACATATTGCGGTTCAAACTCAACTTCATCGTTTCCGTCAAAGACATACAGACGGTCGGCATTACAGTAACCGGGCGTACCTATATCGCCGCGCCAGCAGTACATCACAAGGAAGTTGTCCGAGCCGTCCGCACCCGGACCGGGGTTCTTGGTGGTTGCAATCTCAAGCTGGCTGTCAAAACCTTTGCCGTTAAAATCTTCTCCCCAATAGTTTGACACGGCGTATCCGCCAGAAGCATAGCCGTAACTTCCACTGATGCCGTCATACATAATGCCGGTATTATTCTCGTCCCAGAACCACGACTCGCCACCTCCGTAGAGTATGTTTCCGCCATACTGCTTGTCGTCAATACGGCTTGTCCAATAGTTACCGGTATCGTCAGAGCCTTTATAATCATTGTCCTCGAAGGTCAGGACGAGCACACCGGCATCGTCCTTATTGCCGTACATCTCGTCAAAATCGGTCGGTTCACCATCTATGAAGCTGATTTTGCTGAACTCGTCAAGTGAATAATTATGCACAGTTCCGTCCTTCATCTGCACCGAAACAACGTTCTGCGCACTGGCGAAAGCGCAAACCGACATGAAAAGGAGTGTAAATATTTTCTTCATAACCTTATGTTTTAATTAGTTCAACACCTTGAATGATTTTTTATTTGTAGTCACAATATATGCTCCCTTAGGCAGTGTTGCCATATCAACAGAAGCCGAGCCTCCAGCAGGAACAGTGACAGTCCGCACCACCGCACCACCCATTGTTGCCACGATAACCTTTGTACCGGGCACGGCCGACACCGTAAGCACCTTGTCCTGATAAGAGAACTCGGCATTGCCCTCAACCTTTTCAATACCCGTAGGCGTATCGAGGATTGCCAGTTCGGCAACTTCCGAATAAGCATAAGCAGCATTAAAGCTGGCAGAAGACACCACCCATTGAGTACCGTCGTTAACCATCTGCGGATTGTCTTGCAACAAAATCTCATGGTGGGTGTTGTCTGCAAACTTGATGTCAAGCGTCTTTTGCGCCTGCACCGATGCCGCGAGCATGGCCGCCGCGGCAATGAATAGAAGTTTTCTCATAAGCAAATATTGTTTTATAATTGTCCGTCCAGCAAGTGCAAGTCGATAATTCCCATTACTTCCGTCGACGTCTCGCCTACCCATCCGCACTGTTGGTTCACGCCGGTGTATATTTTTATGAAGTCGGCTCCGGGCAGGTCCACGCTGTTGCCGTCGCCGTCTACAGCCCAGCCGATGTCGAAGTCTGACTCGTCTTCGGTGTTCAGGCGGTTGTCGGCGTAGCCCCAGTCATAGGCATAGAGCACCCAATACGTGCCCGTTCCGCTCTCATCCACGGCATTTGGCGGCAGAAGCGTGCCTTGAAAGGTTAGTTCAGCATCTTCAATCCACATCGGATAATAGTCCTGCGAATGATAATTGTTGCGTGCAATGGTACCGCTTCCGCCCTGATTGTCAGTCCACGGTATGTCGGCAAGTGCTCCGTCGGCCGGCCTTTGGTAGGTTATCTCATAGCCTTTGACGGTTGTCGGCTTCGCGTATTCGCTCCCGGCAAGCTCATACCACTCGTCATCGTCGGGCTTGCCGTTCTTGTTCCAGTCGTAAGCCACCATCACTATGCCCGGCTCACTGCTGCCGCCGAGCACCGGGTTGCCGTATTCGTCCTTGTCACCGTTGTAGAAAGCGTTGCCCAACACCTTGAAGTCGGCCTCGCCCGGCACGTTTTCTATGGTGTGGTCGAAGCCGCACACTATGTAGCCTCCATACCCTCCGAGGGTGACAAGGCCGCGGGCGTTGCCGCCTATGGCGGCCAGCGCCTTTGCATTCATGTCCTCCTCGGTGTCGCCCTCCTCGTATTCGGGCAATTCGTTGACAAACTGTCCCGGCGCGGGACGGTATTCCAATACTTTCGTAACATAAGGACTGCGCCCCTTGGCAGGGTCTCCTCCTTCGCCGTTTCCTCCATCGTCGTCACTGCACGAGCTTGGAACAAGCAGCACAGCGGCTGCCAGCGGCAGAATGTAAAACCGTTTCTTGCTCATCTTAATATGTTGTTTTTTGGGTAGCCAATATCTGTTCGCCTTTCGGCCGATTAAAACCGTAAGCAAAGACAATACCTTTTGTTACACTTGCAAGGCACATCCGTCCTGTCGGCACGACACTGTAAGCATTTCCATATGCGTTCCTTTCAATTTCAAAAGGCGGTCTTTTACGATGTGAAAGATGGCCTCTTGCCGTGCTAAAGACGGTCTTTCACAACGCGGTTTGCCATGTTTTACAACTTTCTTAACTCTTAATTCTCAATCATTCGCCTTTTGTCAAAAAGGCGAAATGTCCCGGCACGTCGCCCGTCGTGACGCTCCACTTCTTGCGTCCGTCGGGCGTAAAGCAGTAGAGAGTACCGCGCACTACGTACGTCTTGGCATCGGTCACATAGATTTCCTTCGTTTCCGGGTTGACGGCAATGCCGTAGGGCATCTGTATTTCCTTGTCTGTGCCGTCGGTGATGAAGTTGTTTTTCAGGACGGTACGCGTCCCGGTGTCAATCAAAGCGTAAGAGACCGACCACTCCTGGCCGCCTGTATAGCTGAACTCCGAACCCAAAACATAGAGGTTGTCGCCGTCTATGCACATCTCGCTAACGGCAACTCCGAGCTTGTCCACCACCTCGTCGGTGTTCGTGTCGATGACAAACAGGTCGGACCCCACGCCGTAATAGTCGCCGCGCGACGACACCCAGAGCTGCCCGTAGCCGTCGGCCTTAATGCGGTGGAGGTTGGGCGCAACGTCGATTTGCTTCGTTTCGGTGAACGTCGCGAGGTCGATTACCGACACGGTACGGTCGTAATCGGGCACGCGGTAGCCCCCGGAGTTGGCCACGTAGAGCTTTCCGCCGACCACGGCCATTTCCTCCGGCTGGTAGCCCACAGTGCATTCGGCCACCACTTCAAGCGTAGCCGTGTCAACCTTTGCCACATATCCGAGCCTCGCATTCGGGTCTACCTGCACCGGTCCGGCGTAAGACGACACGTAGGCGTAGCCATCATGGAACACGATGTAGCGGCAGTTGGGGATTGTTATCGTGCCTATATGACGGGCGTCGGCCTTGTCCATCACCTCGACAAAGTTGGAACAGTTGATTACGGCGTACAGCTTCGAGCCGTAAACCTGTATGTCGTTGCCCACGTCTCCAAGCTCAAGAACTACGTCGGGGTTGGTTTCAGCGTAGATGTTGCTGCGGTAATAGCCTGTGGTACAGTCGAAGAAGTCGAGCGTACACTTGTTGCTGCCCATGTTGCCCTCGTTCAGCAGGTAGAAGCCTGTCACCGAGCGTGGCTGCGTAGGGGCTGCCACCTGCGTCCAGGTCGACGGCACAAGCACCTCGTCGTCGCCCCGGCAAGAGGCCAGCAGTACTGCGGCGAGGATAATGAAAAGATGTTTCAATCTCATGATAATGCGCATTATATTTCCACTTTCAATGTAAACTTATAATTGGTTCCCGGCATCGGATAGCACTTCACCACCTCGAACTGCTGGTTGAACACGTTGTTCACCTCGGCGGTAAGGCGTGTCTTCACCCCTCCAAGGCGGCAGTTGTAAGACAGGGCGATGTCGCTCGTGTACCATTCGGGCACGTGGTTCTGGGGTATGTTCTCGGTGGCGTCGTAGCGTTCGCCGGTGTAAATGAAGCTGTAGTCAAGCTCGAAGCCGCGCCACGAGGCGTTTATTATGGCCGAACCGCTGTGCCACGGGATGTAGGGAATCTGGTCGCCGTAGTACGTGTCGGCGCGGCTCGTCACGTCTTCGGCCTGCTCGTAGGTGTAGCTTAGCCGCGCGTCAAGGCGCAGTCCGCAAGGCAGCAGGCACGTGGCCGATGCCGAAACATCCACGCCGAGGATGTCAACCTTGCCGAGGTTGAGCATAGTCCAGCGGAACTGGTTTGACGTGGGGACGGCTATTATTTTGTCTTTCACCTTATTATAATATGCGTCCGCCTGCACTTCGACGCGCTTTAGCCACGAGCGGCGCGGCGCGGCTGCGTAGGTGAAGCCGATGTCGTACTGCGTGGTGTACTCCGGGCGGAGGCTCGCGTTGCCTATGAACGTATAGTAAAGGTCGTTGAGCGTGGGCATGCGGAATATTTTTTTATAGAAGCCGCGCAGGCTGAAGTCAACGCGCCTGAACGGCTTGTATGACACAACTACGGCCGGGGTGAACTCCGTCCGGCCGTCAGTCCGTGCGGTGTCTACGCCCACGCGGTCGCCCACGAACGTGCCGAGCAGACTGGCCTGCGCCTTCAGCTGCCTGTAATCGGCGGCGACGGCGGCGGCAACAAGCACCGTGTGGCGCACGGGATAGGCGAAGTTGTAGAGGTCGGTCGAGAGCTTGTTCCACTGGTAATCGGCCGAGAGGGACGCGCTCCAGTGGCTGTCAATGAGGTAGAGGTTTGCCATCGAGAAGTAAAGCTCGTGCTGGCGGTAGCGGTTGTCTATGTACATGGCGCTCTCGTCAAGCTCCGGGTCGGAGAGGTAATGCAGGTAGTCGTAGGCGTACTTGCCGTTGAGCATCAGGCTGTACTTGTCGGTAACGCGCTTGCGGAGCGACGCCTGGGCGAAGGCGTTGGTGTCCCACTGGCGGTCTTCGTTCTCCAGCCGTCCGCGCACCACAGCCCCGGGCAGCCCACGCTCGGAGCGGTAGACGTAAGCCTTGGCGCGCCACGAGCCTCCGTTGAGCCGCCCGAAGAGGCCTGCCTCGCCACGGAACGCGCTCACGTCGCCGTTGGCGCGCAACGCGGTGGTGTCATATCCGCCCTGGGTGTTGTATCGGTACTTGTACCGTCCGTTGGTGTACATGTATTCGGCGCTCACCGACGAGCTGACGTTATCGCTTATTTTCTGCTCCCATACGACGGCAGGGTTGGCCAGTCCGAACGAGCCTGCCTTAACCGTTGCACGCAAGTTGTACGTCTTGCCGCCGTCAAACACGGGCGTGCGGCTTTGCAGATACACCGTGCCGGCCGAACTATAATCCTTCGCCGACTGGAAGATGGAGCTGCGCTGGCCGTTGTACACGGAGACGGCCTCCATGTTGTCGAGCGAGAAACGGCCAAGGTCTATTTGGCCGTTCTGCGCGTTGCCAAGCTCAATGCCGTCGTAGAACACGCCCACATGCTGCGTGCCCATGCCGCGTATGTTGACCGTCTTGAGGCCGCCCACGCCGCCGTAGTCCTTTATTTGCACGCCCGAGAAGTAGCGTATGGCGTCGGCCACCGAGTGAGCCGACATCCTTTCAAGCTGCTCCCCCGTAAGGGTCTGCACGGGCAGGAGGTCGCGCTCGGCGTCGCGCCGCGCCGTAACGGTAACTTCGTCGATTGTGCGTGTCGACGATATTACGGTGTCGGCCTGCTCCTCGTGCCCGTAGGCGCATGGCGCAAGGAGGCTAAGCAAGCCTATGACAGCAGTCAGGCGTAATTTGATTGACTGTTTCATCCTTAATCATTCGTGGCCGGATGCAAGGCGTGTGGATGAAACCGTAGGGGTAAGCGTCCGTCGGTACGGACTCCGTAGCGTTTCTCCGCAGCCTTTCCTCGAAAGCCGTTGAGCGTTTGAAAAGCCGGTGTGGCAGGTCTTCTGACTTGTTCCTGGCGGCAAGCGCCTTCCCAAACACGTGGTTCAGTGGCGTCGATGCTTGCCGTCCTAAAAGAGGAACTTACAGCAGCGGGACTGTTCAGGACTCTCACCTGATTCCCTTTTAATCGCCTGCACCAAGTAAAGGCGCGCGGCGAACCTACACGACTGTGATAAAAATGTATGTCCGACTGGCGGACGGTGCAAAGGTAGTCATTATCCCGAAAACGGCAAAGGAAACGGCGGATATTTTTCAAACGTTTTGCGAAAAGCGGCAGGTAAAAGTAAAAAGGTAAAACGGTAAAAAAGTAAAAGACCACGGGTAAAGGTAAAAAGGTAAAACGGTAAAAAAGTAAAAGACGGCAAAACGCGATGCAAAAGGCCGTCAATTGCACGCCAAAAGGCCACCTTTTGCAATGCGAAAGACGACCTTTTGAAAACGCACTGACAGTCAACAAGTTAGACGCACGTGTTAAAATGCCATGAAAGAACGCCGCAAAGGCTTTGCCATATGCCGTTTTTTCGCTATATTCGCACCGCTAACCATAATACTGGCAACGGACATGGAACAGGAGAACGAAAAGAAAGGCGGCGGCTCATCGCTTGGACTTTGGATGGCCGTAGGCGTGATGCTGGGCACAGCCTTCGGCGCGGCTACCGACAATACGGGAACTGGCATAGGCATAGGGCTGCTGGCCGGATACATGCTCTATATCCTGACGGAACGCAAGGAAGGTAAGGGCAAGGAGTGACAAAACGCCTGACGGCGCAATTTGGATGTATTGTTGACCAAGCATTTGCTGTTCTCATCCTGCTTCAAGCCAAGCGGTCGGAAACCGTCATGCCGCACCCCGATGCGGCATCCAGTGTATGCAACCTGCAACATTTTACACTTTGATGTTTTCTGGATGCCGCATCGGGGTGCGGCATGACGGTTTCCGACCGCCTGGCTCAAAGTAGGATGTTTTCATTAATAGGACTTAATATGCCATCCAACAAAACTGCGGATGCCCCCGGTTTACATGGACAAAAGCCTGTTTGTCAGGCTTTTGTTTTGAATTAAGCCGATTTTGCAGTATTTTTGCACCGCGAAACGTTAAACAACAAGATATGAAAGAATTAGCATTGAAGTACGGATGCAATCCGAACCAAAAGCCTTCGCGCATTTACATGGACGAGGGCGAACTGCCCATAGAGGTGCTTAACGGCCGCCCGGGGTACATCAACTTCCTCGACGCGCTCAACAGCTGGCAGCTCGTAAAGGAGCTTAAGGCCGCAACCGGCCTGCCTGCCGCAGCCAGCTTCAAGCATGTGTCACCGGCAGGAGCCGCAGTTGGCTTGCCGCTTAGCGACACGCTGAAGAAGATTTACTTCGTTGACGACGTGAAAATAGAGCTTTCGCCCCTGGCCTGCGCCTACGCCCGGGCACGCGGAGCCGACCGCATGAGCAGCTACGGCGACTTCGTAGCCCTTAGCGACACGTGCGACGAGGCCACGGCTACGCTCTTGAAGCGCGAGGTTAGCGACGGAGTAATCGCCCCTGGATATACTCCCGAGGCCCTGGCCATACTGAAAGACAAGCGCAAGGGCACGTACAACGTAATCAAAATAGACCCTGCATACGTGCCTGCGCCCATCGAGCGCAAGCAGGTGTTCGGCATAACGTTCGAGCAGGGACGCAACGAGGTACGCCTGGACGCCCCCGCCCTCTTCGAGAACATACCCACAAAGGCTAAGGACTTCACGCCTGAAGCCAAGCGCGACCTCATCATCAGCCTCATCACCCTTAAGTACACGCAAAGCAACTCGGTATGCTACGTGAAGGACGGACAGGCAATAGGTATAGGCGCGGGCCAGCAGAGCCGCATCCACTGCACGCGCCTGGCAGGCAACAAGGCCGACATATGGTGGCTGCGCCAGCACCCGAAGGTGATGAACTTGCCGTTTGTTGACGGCATACGCCGCGCCGACCGTGACAACACCATCGACGTGTACATCAGCGAGGAGCACGACGACGTGCTGCGCGAAGGCACATGGCAGCAGTTCTTCAAGGAGAAGCCGGAGGTGCTCACGATGGAGGAAAAGAAAGAATGGCTTACCAAACTCTCGGGCGTAAGCCTCGGCAGCGACGCCTTCTTCCCCTTCGGCGACAACATAGAGCGCGCCCACAAGAGCGGCGTTGAGTACATAGCGCAGGCTGGCGGCTCGGTGCGTGACGACAACGTAATCGACACTTGCGACAAATACGGCATAGCCATGGCCTTCACCGGCGTAAGGCTGTTCCACCACTGATTGAAAGGTGAGAAGGTGAGGAGGTGAAAAGGTGAGACGATGTTGTTGTAACACCTTGTTTGTTTCTCACCTTCTCACCTCCTCACTTTCTCACCTTTAATAATATGGCAGACATCGACGACATCATTGCTGGCGGCGGCATAGTGTTCCGCCCGGCAAAGAAAAAGGCCGACAACGGCGACGGCAAGGTGAAAACCAAGGCCAAGAAGAAGCAATACATAACAGGAGCGCACGGCAGCGGAAGCGCACGGCAGAAGGCCAAATACCGCGAGCAGCGCGCCAACAGGCACAAGAAGTAAAGGCGTAAAGTCATGTTTGTCATGACTTTACGCCTTTACTTCTTTTTTAGAAGATTACAAGCTGACATTTATTTTAACAAAAAATGCGGCACATTGTGCCGCATTCCATTATTATAATAAGGTCTTATCGTTTTGCTTCCAAGCTGAAACCTATGTCGGTTATGCCGGGCAATATTTCACGCTTCATCACATGCCGCACGCGGACATGCAGCGAATCGCCCTTCCGCAGGTTGATGTCAGGCAGCGCAAAACCGTACTGGAACATACTAACACCGTGACCGAGCAGATTGCCGTCATCGTCATAAAGGCGGCAAGCAAGCGTGTCGGTGCTCACCCGGTGGCCGGGTTCTACGGTCTGTTTAACCTCCAGGCTAAGGCTCTTGAACGGATAATCGGCGGTTATGCGCAAGCCTATTTCCTGACGGTAACTGCCAGATGAAGCGACTGGTGGCACACTGAACGACACCGTATCGTTCTTTTCCAGCCCGTCGACAGGTGCCGGAACGAACTTACTGTACACCGTTCCGTCGCCACAAGCGGCAACCATCAGCGCAACGGCAGCTGTTACAGACAATATATATAATGTGCGCCTAAGCATCGTTATGCCTTAACGTCCTTGCCCGACGGTGCTCCGCCGTCGCCCTTCTTGGCCTGTACGTCAGTCTGTTTGCCGCGTCCCTTCTGTGCAGGACGTCCGTTACGGTTCTTCGGTTTGCGTTTTTTCTTGTTCTTGTCAAAGCGTGTCAGGCTCTCGTTTTCAAGCAAGTCTACCGGGCGTTCCTGCTTCTTCGGCGCACCGTCCTCCTGGAGCGAGAGGGGCTTCTCGCCCTGCTTGTTCATCTCTATGACCTCAAGCGCACGCTTGGCGGTGATGGTCTCGAGGTTGGCAGGCACCTTCTTGTCAGTAGAATAAGTCACGATGCCGGCCAGTATGTCGCTCTTGAACAGGTAATAGTCGTTGTCCTGTGTCTGCAACACGACCTCCTTGCTCGGCAACTTGCGGCTCGCCTCGATGTAATTGTCAACCTCGTAGTTCAAGCAACACTTCAGTTTGGCGCACATCCCGGCCAGCTTCTGCGGGTTCAACGATATGTCCTGATAACGCGCCGCGCCGGTACTTACCGACACAAAGTTCTTCATCCACGTGGCGCAACACAGCTCGCGGCCGCACGGTCCGGTGCCTCCTATGCGCCCGGCTTCCTGCCTTGCGCCTATTTGTTTCATCTCGATGCGCACATGAAACGTCTCCGCCAGCACCTTGATAAGCTGTCGGAAGTCCACGCGTTCGTCGGCGATGTAATAGAAGATGGCCTTGTTTCCGTCGCCCTGATACTCCACATCGCCGATTTTCATGTCAAGGTTCAGGCTCTTGGCTATTTGCCTGCTGCGTATCATCGTGTCGTGTTCGCGGCTCTTGGCCTCACGGTATTTCTCCATGTCGACCGGCTTCGCCAGACGGTATATGCGCTTTATGTCGTCCGCCGACTTAAGGTTGGCCTTGCGTATTTGCAGTTCCACGAGCTTGCCCGTCAACGTTACCACGCCTATGTCGTGGCCGGGACTGGCCTCAACGGCCACGATGTCGCCCTTGCGCAGGTCGAGATTGTTGACGTTGTGGTAATAACCCTTGCGCGTGTTCTTGAACTGCACCTCGACAAGGTCTGTCGTCTTGGCGTTGCCCGGCACGTCGGCCAGCCAGTCATACGTGTTGAGCTGGCGGTCCTGCCGTCCACAACCGCGTATGCAAAGGCCGCGGTCGCAGCCGTTGTATATCATGAATTTCTTATTCTTGAAGTCCATATTGCATGTTGTTTATATGTATGAAGGCGTAAGCCTACGGTTTTCTGATTAGGGCGACGATGATGTTTGTAGCCATGTCGAAGAACACGAGCTTGGCGTTTGCGTTCTGTCCGATGTCACGGATGGCGCGGTTCATCATGGCGGATATCTCCAGAACGTTGGCCTCGTTGACGTAAGGCGAGAAGTTGCGGGCAAAGTTTTCCTCTTCGCGCGTCATGTAACAGAGCTGCGGTTCATGGAAGTTGTACATGAAATTCTCGCGCACCAAGCGGAGAAAATACTCCAACATGCGCCGTTGACGCTCGCGCCCAAGGGCGGCAGCGGTATCGCTCCACTTGCGCAGCTCCTTGATTTTGCGCATGTAAGCGAGGCGCATCAGAGAGATGAACATGTCAAGAAACTCTTTCTTCTCGCTCCCGGCATCAAGCTCTTCAAGCGCGCCGAGCCAGCTGCCTCCGGCCGCACGCGCTATTCTGTGCGCCGAGTCGGGGTCAATTCCGCGGCGTTCAACGAGGGCGCGCTCTATGTCTTCGTCGGCGATGCGGCGCACGTCAATGCGCTGGGCACGGCTCTTTATCGTATCGATAAGCATTCCCGGCTCTTCGCAGACAAGGATGAAGACCGTAGCCTGCGGCGGTTCTTCGAGCAACTTGAGCATTTTGTTGGCGCATTCGGCGTTCATTCGCTCGGGCAACCACAGTATAGCTACCTTGTATCCGCCCTGACTTGACTTCAGACTAAGCGCACGCGAGAGCGCATCGCTCTCCCCAACGCCCATCTGCGCCTGCTGGTTGGCCGCGCCCATTGCGGCAAGCCACTGCTCCAACGTGAAGTAAGGGCCTTGCAAGAGCAGGCCGCGCCACTCGGCGGCAAAGTCCTCGCTCGACATCTTATGCTCCGAACCGGTGCCCGAAGGGCGGATTACGGGCTCGGAGAAATGCAGGTCGGGATGCTCCAGCTTGGCCGTCATGGCGCACTGGGAACACGCTCCACACGAGTCGCCGTCGCGCCTGTCACGGCACAACAAGTAGGAGGCGAAGGCCAAGGCCAAGGCCATCTTGCCGCTGCCACGCGGTCCGCAGAACATCAGGGCGTGTGGCACACGCTCCTCTGCGACCATCTGCCGCAGCCTCTGCTTTACTTCTTCCTGACCTATTACGTCGCTGAATTTCATGCCTATGACAAGTGTATTGGCTGCAAAATTACGAAAAATCCACCTTATAACATGACAAAAAGGCGGATAATTATAAAATAAATGGCGGTTGGCCGCCATTTATTCAGGAGTTGAAGACATCTGCATGACAACGCAGGCCACGCCGACCAGCAGCCATAAAAATGACGCCTTGGCATACGCATGCTTCCATCCCAACCGCCATTTTACCGTCTGACAAACGCCGACCAAGGCCAAGACAACAAGCAAAACAGACGGGAGCAAAGCCAAAACCGCATCTTTCACATCTACGCCTCGCACGGCCAAACAACCCAAGAAAGCAGTCGACTGGGCTATTTCCATGCACATTATAACACCCTCACGCGTCATTTCACTTAATCTTGTAATAAAAAGCACAAAACTTACATGTACCAAACCGACTTTACCACGACAAGACTGAAGAGAAAACCGGTGGCACAAAGGGCGAGCGAAGTGCCCATGCAGCTGTCCATCTTACCCGTAGCGTGCCACACGTACAACGCAAACACCACTCCTGCCAGCCCCACAACGCACATCGATACCATCACGGCAATGAGCCATGTGGCATTCTGCAAGACGATGAAAAGCACCAACAGGGCAAAAAGGACATAACCCGCAGCGTGGAAAATGTTTGACAAAAGCTTCATTACATAAAATCTTTACAATACGGGAAGAACGCAAAGTGTTATTTCACAAACCAAACCAAGTATAACGAATAAGCCAAGAACACCGCAACCATAGCCGTTGCTGCCACGCCGACGGCTGGCAACCACGACAACGAGAGCAGCCCCATGAACAGCCGGGTGGCGGCGGCCATATAGACCACGCCGCACACAATGTCGAACAGCCTCCACCCTTTCTTGCGGTATTGCCTGACGATGATTGCCATGAGCGAGAATATGGCAAGCATCGTGTAAAGCCAAGGCACACCGCCAAGCCCCTCCACAAGCAGGCAGGAAGCGAAGATGCAGACGAGCGAGAGTACCGTATCAGCAAAGCCTGACGGCCTCTTCCGCCTGCGCCTCACGGCCAAGACGGCCAGCGAGACGGCGATGAGCACAGCGCAAAGCACAACTCCGGGAGTTTCCATAAGCAATTTATTTTAAGGCGAATGTCACTTCTTCGGCCTGCGCGCTCCGGCCCATGTGGCGTTATGCCACAGCTGTTCGAGCGGCCCGCGCTTATGGCTGCGCAGCCAAAGGCGGCAGAACGTATATTGCAACAGTATGAAGACAACTCCCAAAGCGAGGCTCATGGCATGACCGCTGACGGCGTAAAGCCCTAAGCCCCAGTGGTAGAAGACGAAGCCGCCGACCACGGACTGGCCGATATAGTTGCTCAAGCTCATCTTGCCGTAAGGCAACAGACCGGACAGCAGGCGGCGCGCACGGGTGCGGTGGTAGGCCAGCGTGAGTGCGCTTACATAGAAAAGCATCATCGCGAGGTTCTTCCACATGTCGAGCATGACGGTAAGCGAAGCCTGCGCACACTCCGAAGCGAATAGCTGCGGCACGGTATAGCGCAGCGGACAGAGCACGGCGAAGGCCGCCAAAGACCACACCAGCGTGCGCCGCCACACAGCCGCGTTGCGCCCCTCATCATAGAACATGCGCCGCCGCCCGAGCCAAAGGCCGAGCAGGAAGAGGAAGAGCGTCTGCGTGAAACGTCCGTGCTCCAACGCCCAGGTGAAGTTTACGGGCAGGCCGTAGCGCAGTCCTGCCCAGGCCACGTCGAGCCAGCTGCCACCTTCCTGGGCAGGGAGTATAGAGACGAACAGGTCGTCAGAACCGAGGTTAAGCGGCTGCAAGCCGGGGTTTACGAGGCTGCCCACGAAATAAAACAGCTCCACCGGCTGCAAGGCCAGCAGCAGGGCAAAGCCCAGAACTACGCGGTTGCTTGCCCGCACGAGCGGCAACACCAGCAGGCCGCACACGGCGTAGACCGTAAGAATGTCGCCGTTGAAGAACAAAAGGTCGAGCAGGCCGAAGCCGAAGAGCAGCACCATGCGCCACGCGAAGCGCGGACGGAAGTCGAAGCCGCGCTGCGCCTGGTTGTCGTGCTGGACGAACAGCGTCAGTCCGAACAGCATTGCGAATATGGCGTACATCTTGTTGGAGAGCACGAAGAACGCGATGTCCCACACGGCCTCGTCAAACTTGGTAAGCGGAGGGAAGCTGTAGAAGTTCAGGTGCTCGATGAAATGCAGCATGATGATGCCGCCCACGGCCACGGCGCGCAGCAGGTCGGCTGCGTCGATGCGCGTGTTGGGCAGCGTCGATGGTTGGTAATGTGTCATGGAATGTTATGAGAATAAAATCGATGAAAGGAAAAACAAAAAGATATTACAGCAACGCCGCGTACTTGCGTATTTGCCGCAAACGGTCCATAAACTTGCTGTCGCTGCTCGCCTGCTGCATGTTATACTTCACTTGAAGCCGCATCAGCGAGTCCGCAGGCACGTCCAAAGCCGCCTCGAACATCATCGCCGTGGCAGCAGTAACAGAGCGCCGGCCGTTAAGCAAGTCGTTGAGTGCCTTGTAGGAAATGCCCATGCGCTCGGCCAGCTGCCGCTGTGAAATGCCCCGGTACTCGATTTCATCCTTCAACACTTCGCCAGGATGAGTAGGCGTATATCCAAACTTCATTGCTCCCATAATCGTATTTACTTATAATGATTTGACAATTCTATGACGTTGCAAACGGTGACCGTCATCTCCGATGCCGACTTTTCAGTCTTGAACTCGATACGGTACTGGTCGTTGACCCTGACAGACTCCAAGCCGGCCTTATCGCCTATAAGCACTTCGTAATGAAGAGAATGATAGCGGTAGAAGTCCTCCACCACAGACAACGACTCCATCAGGTCGACGGTCTTCTTGTACTTTGCGACGACACTTGGCTGGAAACGATGTTTCTTGTCAGACGACTTGCCGTCAACATACAACTCTTCAAGGTATTTTTTCGCAAACTTTATTTCCATAACGGCTTACTGTCATTGCATGCGCAAAGATAATACAAAAAGCGGAATCCACAAAAATTCAGGACTTTTTAATTCGTTTTTCGATGCAGACAAGCCTATGCCAACGTGAGTTCGGCATAACTTCTATTTTCCACAAACATCGAAAATACCCTTTGTAAGGACATAATTCATTATGTCCGCACGTTCTGAAAGAACGTTTTTCATTGCTGCGCTTGTGTAATACGCCTCTTCGCGGCGTGCGGACATAATGAATTATGTCCCTACAAAGGATGTTTTCTTATACCGAACTCACGTTATGCCAATATTTCATTTTGCCAACATCCGCCCTCCGGCGCATTGCAAAATGCCATTTCAGAAATGTCCACCAAATCGTCCGAAATAGAAAAACAAAACAGCCGCAGGCTGGCTCTCATCCAAGCAAAGACAAGCACAAGAGGCGCGAACGGGTATAAAGCGCAAGCATAAAGACTGCATTCGGCAATACCAAGCACGGCGGACAGCCCCCTCGAAGGCGGTATTCGGCAATACGAAAGGTGGCCTTTGACGATGCGAAAGACGGCCTTTTGCATTACAAAAAGCCATGATTTTTGCACACACCGGCGGCAATGCGGCGTATCGACTTGGCTCAATGAATTTTACATTTGCACACGAAAAATGGCGTTATTTCCATCAAAAGTTTGTATCTTTGCAAACAGAGCCGCCACAGGCGGCCATGGAAAACCGAAAAGAAAGCAAAACGCATGAAAACGTTGCACCATGACACACGCAAAAAACGCGCGCGTTCATATAATAAAAAGGCAAACTACCGCGTTATAATACATAACAACCCATATTAACAACATTAACTAAAAACACAATTACCATGAACCAAAATCAATCTGGCAGCAAGGCTTACTTGTTCTCAATCGTGCTTGTTGCCGTACTTGGCGGCCTGTTGTTCGGTTACGACACCGCCGTAATCTCGGGAGCCGAAAAGGGTCTCCAGGCGTTCTTCCTCGGTGCGGAAGACTTTGACTACACCGACGCGTGGCACGGCTTCACGTGCGCCAGCGCGCTCATAGGCTGTATCATAGGCAGCGCGGTGTCGGGCTACATGGCCTCTAACTGGGGTCGAAAGAAGTCGCTCATCTTCGCCGGCATCATGTTCTTCATCTCGGCCTTAGGCTCGATGGAACCCGAATTCCTGTTCTTCGAGCACGGACACGCCGACTTCCCGCTGCTAATCGCCTTCAACATCTACCGCGTAATCGGCGGCGTGGGCGTAGGCTTGGCGTCAGCCATCTGCCCCATGTACATAGCTGAGGTAGCCCCGTCCAACATACGCGGCACGCTCGTGTCGTGGAACCAGTTTGCCATAATCTTCGGTCAGCTGGTGGTATATATGGTGAACTTCCTCATCCTCGGCGACCACACCAACCCCGTAATCGAGTCAATCGGACAGGGCATGAGCGCCGTAATGCCCGGCAGCGACCCCTGGACAATCACGACCGGCTGGCGTTACATGTTCGGTAGCGAGGCCGTTCCCGCCGGACTGTTCTCAATACTCATATGCTTCGTGCCCGAAACTCCGCGCTACCTCGTAATGGCCGGACAAGACTCGAAGGCCCTCGCCGTGCTCTCGAAAATCAACGGCGACGCCGCTGGCCGCACCATCCTTGACGAAATAAAGAACACCATCACCGAGAAGACCGAAAAGATGTTCACCTACGGCGTGCTGGTAATCTTCGTCGGCATCATGCTCAGCGTGTTCCAGCAGGCAGTCGGCATCAATGCCGTGCTCTACTACGCGCCGCGCATCTTCGGCGACATGGGCATGGAGAACCCCATGATGCAGACCGTCATAATGGGCGTAGTCAACATCCTGTTCACCCTCGTAGCCATATTCACCGTGGAGAAGTGGGGACGCAAGCCGCTGCTCATCACCGGCTCAATAGGCATGGCCGTAGGAGCGTTCGGCGTCGCGCTGACGTTCGGCAACATGAACCTCGCCATCGTCACCATGCTCAGCATCATGGTGTACAGCGCATCGTTCATGATGTCATGGGGACCGATTTGCTGGGTGCTCATATCCGAAATCTTCCCGAACACCATACGCGGTGCGGCAGTGGCCATCGCAGTGGCCTTCCAGTGGATATTCAACTGGATTGTAAGCTCCACCTTCGTGCCGATGTTCAACATGAAGACAGCTTCCGACCCTGACTTCGGCCACTGGTTCACATACGGCCTGTACGGTGCAATCTGCGTTATCGCCGCCATATTCGTATGGAGACTTGTACCCGAGACCAAGGGCAAGACGCTCGAGGACATGACAAAACTCTGGAAGAAAAACTGAAAAGGATTAAGAGTTAAGAGTTAGAATTAAGAAAATATGCCTTGCAGGGTGTTATGGAATTAGCCATAATGACACCGCCTGCAAGGCATATTTTCTTAATTCTAACTCTTAACTCATAATTCTTATTTTTTCGTTGTGCCAAAATGGCATACAGGCACGTTATTTGCATGTCTCCTAATAGCTAATAAAAACAACCGAAAGGAGACAAAACAATGGTAAAGGTAAAAGATTTGAAGGAAAAGGTTGAGAACCTTGCAGACGATGACAGACAGTTCATCAACGACGTAATCGACATCATCAACACTGGCGTTCCTTACAAAGAGCTGCAGCACTTCCGTGAGTTCATCGAACAAGAAGGCATCGACAAGGCAATAGAGGCCAAAGCCGAAGAACTTAGGAAACTGCAATTGCGCAAAGAGGAACTAAAGAAAAGAATGACTGAATAAGAGTAAGTGAAAAGCGAAAAACGAAAAGTGAAAAATCCGTTTGCCTTCATATAGTCAATGGCAAACGGATTTTTCACTTTTCGTTTTTCATTTTTCACTTCATTTCAACGCTTTAAATCCGCTCATGGCGATGGGCACGGCCAGCACGAACGACAGCATGTCGGCGCACGCCTGGCACATCTCCACGCCAAGCAAGCCGAAGAAATGCGGAAGGATAATGATTAAGGGGATGAAGAAGAGGCCGTTGCGCGATGCGGCGAGGATGTTGGCCTGCCACGGCTTGCGTATGGTCTGCATCATCATGTTGGTGTACATCACCACCGCGCCGAGCGGCAGCGTGAGCAGCTGCCACCGCAGGGCGACACTGCCTACGGCAATGACCGCAGGGTCATGGCGGAACACAGCCACCACCTCGGCCGAGAAGGCGAAGCCCAGCACGGCCACAAGCACGAGGAACGACGTGCCGAGGCGCACGATGAACCAGTAGCCCTCACGCACCCGGGCGTAAAGGCCGGCACCGTAGCAGAAGCCGCACAAGGGCTGGAAACCCTGCCCAAGACCGATGACCGCGGCAAAGACGACGAAGCACACGCGGCTCACGATGGACATGCCTGCTATCGCGGCGTCGCCGAAACGGCCGGCCGCCACGTTGAGCAGGGCCACGCCTATGCTGGCCATTCCCTGACGGGTGAACGACGGCGTGCCGCCTGCAAGGATTTCCTTGTACAGCGCAGGCTTCAGCGAGAAGTCGCGCAGACGGATGCGTATGCTGCCTCCCTTGTGCGTCATCACCAGCAGCACGAGCATGCTGCACGCCTCGCCTACAAACGTAGACAGGCCGGCGCCCGTTATGCCCATGCCCAGCACGAATATGAACACCGGCGCAAGAAAGACGTTGATGACCGCGCCCGTCAATATTCCGAACATCGCGTAGGCGGCGTTTCCCTGGAAACGCATCTGGTTGTTAAGGCAAAGCGCACCGCACATGAACGGCATTGCCAGAAGGATGAACGCCAGGTAACGCCTGGCGTAAGGCAACACGGTGGGCGTAGAGCCGAGCAGTACGGCCAGAGGCTCGATGAGCAGCAATCCTACCGCACACAACACAACGCCTGCGGCCACCGCGCTGAAGAAGCCCGTAGAGGCCATGCGCCGCGCGTTGCCGTGCCGCTTCGCCCCCAGTTCGCGCGATATGTAGTTGCCCGAGCCTTGCCCGAAGGTGAAGCCCACGGCCTGGATAATCGACATTACGGGAAAGGCTATGCCCACGGCGGCCGTGGCCTGCGTGCTGATACGCCCCACGTAGAAGGTCGTCACGATGTTGTACACGCTCGTGACAAGCATGCTTATGATGGTCGGGACGGCCATCGTGAGCACCACGCGGTGCACCGGCGCAGACGTAAGAAAAGTGAAATTGTCCCTGTTGCGCATAACCTTCGCCTTTGTACTTTTTGACTGCAAAGGTACGCAAAAATAAAGACAAGCCGCCGCTTTGCCCCGTGTTTATCGTGAAAAAAGCATAAAACCCGAACCGCCCGGCGCACATCAGCCAGGTCAAAACCGCCTACACCACACGCCACAGGCACGCGCCTGAACAGCCACCGCCAACCCACTGACTGCCAGCAAGTTGCAAGCGGCCTTGCAAAAGGCCGCAAATCGGGCTGCAAAAGACCGTCTTTCGCATCGTAAAAGGCCACCTTTTGCATACCGAAAGACGGCCTTTTGCACCGCGAGGCATCTGAAGGCATGGCGGCAAAAGGCAAAAAACGCAGGCACAAAAACCACAAAAACAAATTGAAACGATGTTGCGACATACAGAAACGGGATGAAAGGGAAATGCCCATATATTTGCAAAAACAAAAGAGAAACGACCATGAAAACGACAATCATCACAGCATTGACATTATTTATATGCAGCGCCGCGGCGCAGGCGGCCGACGTGACAGAGGGCTTTGAGGGCTACGAAACCGGCACGAGGTTCGAAATGACCGGCCAGCAAGGCGGAACGGCCACAGTGGCCGAAAACCCAATGGGGGGGGTAAAATTCTCGATGTCACCAACACCGACTACAACAGCGTACCGCAAATAGCCTTCACGCTGCCCGAAGGGAAAAAGCTGGGCGACTGCACGGCACTTTCTTTCTCATTGTACATTCCTTCGAGCAACAGCGACGGATACGCAAACTACAAGCAAAGACACATCTACCTTGACGGCGTACTTAAATTTAAGGACACCGACGGCCAAGGCAACGACGCTTATCCGAAACTTGGCGAGAAAGACACTTGGATAAACGTAACAATAAGCACCGCCGAACTACAGCTTACAGAAAAAGAGAAAAGCCTGACATCGTTCACTATCGGCGCAGGCATAAACGACAACAAGATACATTACTATCTTGACAACGTGTCGTTGAAATACCCCTACAACACCGCGCCGCCCACGCTCCCGGCGCAAGGGGCTTACCATACCGGCGAATACCGCAACCTCTTCCTTGAAGCGGGATACACCCAGGCGCAGGTGGAGCAACGGCTCGACGACCTGTGGCGCACCTACTTCGAGGGCGACGAGGACAACGAGCGCCTGTACTATGAGGTGGGCGGCGACATGGCTTACATACTCGACGCCAACAACAACGACGTAAGGACGGAAGGCATGTCGTACAGCATGATGCTCTGCGTGCAGCTCGACAAGCAGGAAGAATTCAACCGCATTTGGAAGTGGGCGAAGACCTACATGCAGTTCAAACCCGGCGACGAGCGCGAAGGTTACTTCTCATGGCAGCTGCCGACCGACGCCAGCAGCCAGGCAAGGACACCGGCGTCAGACGGCGAGGAATACTTCATCATGGCGCTTATGTTCGCCTCAAACCGCTGGGGCAACGGCGAAGGGATATACAACTACGAGGCGGAGGCCGACTACATAATAAAAAACTGCTTCAACAAGCCAATGACCGAAGTAGCCCCCTACTCTTCGTTCACCAACCTGTTCAACATGGACGAGAAGCAGATAACCTTCGTGCCATACGCCTCGTCGGCAAAGTTCACCGACCCGTCTTACCACCTGCCGGCCTTCTACGAGCTGTGGGCCATGTGGGCGAAGGAGCACAACCAAGACTTCCGCGACTTCGCGGCAAAGAGCCGCGAGATGTTTCCCAAGTTCGCACACCCCGTCACCGGCTTCATGCCTGACTACGCCGAATACGACGGCAGTCCGCACATGGGCGACGGAGACCACCACGACTTCCTGTATGACGCTTGGCGGTGCATCATGAACATGGCGGTGGACTTCTCATGGTTCCAGCCTGAAGGCGTTGACTACACAGCCCTCGTGAACCGCCAGCACAACTTCCTCGCCACGGTAAACGGCGGAGTGCCCAACTATTACAGCGTCTACACGCTCGACGGGCAGGAAAAGAACGGCAACACGGACCACTCGCCTGGACTCGTAGGCTGCAACGCCACAGGCGCGCTTGCAAGCGACCAGATGGTGGCTTGGGAGTTCATCGACGACTTCATGGCAACCGCCATACCCACAGGCCGCTACCGCTACTACGACGGACTGCTGTACTACCTCAACTTCCTGCACGCCTCGGGCAACTTCCGAATATGGAAACCGCAGGACGGGACAGGCATAACCGAAGTAGCCGCAACGCCCGGCATAAGCATTGAAGACGGCAAGATACGCCTCGAAGGCAACGCCAAAGGCAGGTACAGGATAGTGAACCTCGGCAACGGAACGGTAGCAATGAGCGGCGACGCGCACTCGTCGACAATCGACATAACCGCCCTGCCCCACGGCATATACGCGGCAAACATTGACGGAAAGACCTTGAAATTCATGAAATAACCTTATTTATCAACGCTTTAAATTTTATCATTATGAAGAAACTATTTACTTTCATTGCCGCCGCGCTGTTCACAATCACAACCGGCGCAGCCAACGGCGACGTTACAAACGGCTGGCTGACGGCAGAGGACTTCGAAGGTTACAACATCGGGGACAAGCTGGGAGTATACGCCATCAAATACGACCCTGTAGGTACGGCAGATGTGGCAGAAAGCCCGACAGATGCAGGGCAAAAGGCGGCACGCCTGACATCGGAACGCGACGCCACGATAATAGAAGTGCCGATTACTTTGCCTGACGGGAAAACGTTGAAGGATTATGAAAAGATTTCTTTCGACTTGTACATGTGTGACGGGGTCAACCGCAACACCAGGATGTATGTAAGGGCCGACGGGGTTACAATATATGAAGAATACGAAGGCTACCCAAACCAAGGCAACCTGAATGTATGGAACGGCAAAGAATACGACATCCCGACAGACATTGCCGCCTCCAACTCATTCAAACTACAATTAGGAATAAGCACAAGCAAAGGAAACGTATATTACATCGACAACATACGTTTCAAAGAAAAGGGATACACCGCACCTTCAACATCCCACAACGGCGAAATCATCGACGGCTGGCTGATGCTTGAGGACTTTGAAGACGCACCGGCTGTTACAACGTTTAATTATGTTGGTGACACACCTACAGGAACAGCAACAGTCATTGACAACACGACAAGTACAGGCGGAAAAGCGGCTTCATTCGTGGGCGGCGACTATAACACAGTAATTGAATTGAGCGTAAAACTGCCTGAAGGCGAGGTGTTGAAGAATTACAGCCAAATAGCATTCGACCTTTACAGGAACTCTGGAGACGCGAACAACAAAAGAATGCTTGTACAAGCCGACGACTACCGTATATTCATGGAAGAATCAGGATATCCTGAACAAGCGCCGGCAGAAACATGGGCTGAAAAGTCATACAACATCGATTTAACCAATACCGTCGGCAACGAATTCAAATTGAGAATAGGCATTTTAAGCGATAATGCAGACTACCTTATAGACAACGTAAGGCTGAAAGTCATCAACGAAGAAGACATGCCCGGCACAAGCCAAAACGGAACGGTTACTGACGGATGGCTGATGGCGGAGGACTTCGAGGGGTTTCTTATGGGCGCAAAACTAACGGTATACCCCATCCAATATGATGCAAAAGGCAACGCTGACATAGCAAAAGCCCCGACAGACGACAGGGGAAGGTCTGCACACTTCACGTCTACAGACTGGAACAACATCATCGAAGTGCCTATTACGTTGCCGGCAGGCAAAGTATTGGCCAACTACTCTGAAATATCTTTCGACCTTTATATAAGTGAAGGTTCAAGCGCCGACCGGGCGATATACATATATGCAAATGACGAAACCATCCTTGCACAAGAAGGGAACCCGAACCAAGGCAACACAGGACAATGGCTTTCAAAGAGCTTTGACATACCCGGAGGCTTGGCTGCAGGCAACGAGTTTAACCTTAGGATAGGCATGAGCGTCAATGCAGGCGAGGAATATTACATTGACAATATCCGACTGAAAGAGAGTTCTGAACCAGTTGAACCCGGAACATCGCAGAACGGAGAGATAGTAGACGGTTGGCTTATGCTGCAAGACTTCGAGGCTGCGACAGAAGACGACATCGCCGCATGGGACAAAAGCGGATATGGAATACCCGAAGAGACTACTGTTGAAATCATAAACAACCCGACTGCCGGGAACGAGAAAGTTGCCTGGTTTGCAGGAGGCAACACTTATAACACCATGCTGGAAGTAAACGCCATACTGCCATCAGACAAGACTCTCGCCGATTATATGGAAATAGCATTCGACTTATACAGGAACGCAGAAGAAGAGAATGATTATCCGGGATTGTACATCAAAGTGAACGACACGCCCATTTATGACGACGGAGAAAGCGGCAATGATTATGGGCCGGAAACGACCTGGACTGAAATTGCCAAACCGCTTACGGGCATTGACGGCCTTAAGGACATAAAAGGGGAAATAAAAATACGCCTTGGCTTACTAAGCGGAAAGCCCAGTTACCTCATTGACAACATCAGGCTGAAGCCCAGCATAGAAACAGGCATCACCGACGTTGCGGCTGAAAGTGCTACGATTGTAGCCAGCGATGGCAGCATAACCATAAACACAGACGCTCCTGTGAATGCCGCAATATTCGACATTACAGGAAAACTGGCGGCAAAAGGCACGGTCAACGGAAACAAGACCGTCAGCCTGCCACAAGGTCTGTACATAATAAAATTAGGCTCAAAGACATGCAAAGTGCTTGTAAGGTAATGCCTGCCGCTACATAAAAGCACGTACAACATGTTGAAATCAGGCCAAAAGCGGATGGTGCGCTTTTGGCCTGACTTATGTCTTGTCATATCCTGTCGCGGTATTTCTGCGGAGACATGCCCGTCTGCTTCTTGAAGAACGTGCCGAAACTCGACGGATTGGGGAAATTGAACTCATCGGAAATCTCGGCAACGGTCTTGTTCGTGCTGTCGAGCAACGACATCGCACGGCGCGTTATGGCCTTGAACACCAGTTCCTGCACGGTGTATCCACAGACAGATTTCGACAGTTCGGAGAGATATTTGGGCGTAAGGAAGAGTTTGCCGGCATAAAAAGCGACACCACGCTCAGACATATAATAGCGGTCGATAAGCCTTATCAGCTTGAGAAACGTCTCCGTGCGCCGTGTGTCAGGCGAGCCTCCGCCAAAGTATTTCTCACTAAACATCTTGCACAACCTGTAAGTAAGCGACAAGAGAAGCAGCTTGCGCTCGTTCACGGCAAAGAAATCGTCAGGCCGCGGCTGCTCCGCCCCTATGAGAGAAATGTATCTTGCCAGGCTGTCTTCATTGCCGGTGCTCCACACGCAGTGCCTCTCGGGCGACATGATAGAGTAAAGCCGCACCGAATGAACCATAGTTCCAAGCACATAACGTATAGGTTCCGTCTTATAGACTATTATGCTTAACCTCAGATTGGCCGACTGCCGGGTCGCACAGAAGAACGCCCCGTCGGGTATGAACACCGTCTGGCCTCCACACGCAGTATGCTCATTTCCCGACATGGTAAAACAAAACTCTCCTTCATGGCATACGACCAGCCCTATGCCGAAGTTCACAAAGCCTTCAGACATACATGCCGGAAAGCCTGAAACAACGCCTCCCGAAGAGCACACATCGGCCATACCGGCCATGTTTTCCTGCAATACGGCCAGCCTCTCCGGCGCATTCCACTCCAATGAACATTCCATAACGGCAAACATTTTACGCCTGCTAAGATAGTAAAATTATCTGACTTGGCGGACAGTCAGTCGCGCCAAGCAGATAATTTCCTCTTCTTATATGGATAAATGAGCACGAAGAGCATAGAAGCCATGCAGCCGTAGAACGTCCATCCGGCCATCTCCTTAACCGCCGACAGCGTGGCCTGCACCTGCACTTTGCCTTTAGCCGACATGGCGGCCATGGTCTCGGCTTCGGCCTGGCTCCGCCCCTGAAGACGCATTCCATAGGCCGTCTGGTCGTAAGCGGCGGCCGACTGCGTATCGACACGGTCGACATCCTGCGCAAACATGGTGACGTAGTGCTGCTGACGGTTCTGCAACACGTTGGAATAAAGCGCCGCGCCGATGCCCGGGCCGATTACCATGCGCACGCTAAGCATGACGCATATCCACGTAGACAGGTACTTGAAGGGCATGCGCTGGTTGGCGTAGACGGCCGTGAGCGAGTATATCAGCATCATGCCCGCCGAGCGGATGATTACCGGGTACTTCATCCTCTCATACAGTCCGGCCGCCTGCACCTCGAAATACATGAACAAGGCGGACACGCCTATGAGCATGAAGCCTATGCCGAAGAGGTATTTCAGCCTTACGCCGCGCGACCCGAGGGCAACCGCTATCACCGCCCCTATGAGATATCCAAGCATGCTCCAGTTGCCCAGCGACGCGTTCTGCCAGTTGTCTATGTCCATCCCTATGCCTGTAAAAACATTGACAAACATCGAGCTTGTGTTCATAACCATGAGCAAAAGAAACAGAAGTATGCCGATGTTGACGGAGCGCAGGCGGAACACTCCCATGCTGAAATACGGCGAATGGTTGTTCCACTCGGTATAGACAAACACCGCCGCGAACACAACCGCCAGTATGGTGGAACGCACTATGGTTGGGTCGGCGAACCAGTCGAGCGTCTTCCCGTAAACAAGCACGTATATTCCGCACGTCATCATGGCGCTGAACACGGCCACGTTGCCTGCCTTGCGCAGCGTTATCGGGAAACGGCGGTTGGCGTAGCTGTGGTAAGGCATGGTGAGAAGCACGATGAATATGGCCACAAGCATCATGCCCATCATGTAGTAATACACGTCCTGCCACTGGTATTCGTAGGCCAACCATGCTGTGAGCGACGTGCCGAGCTGCCCCAGAATCATGAAGAACAGGTAGATTACCGGCATGCTCTTGCCCTTCTCCTCGTCCAGCCGGTCCCATCCATCCTCCGTGTCAGGCTCTGTGCCGGACGTTATGTTGCGCGTGGCTTCCATGCCGAAAGCGTAGTGTATGAGCGTGAACAGGTTGACCATCATCAGCTCCATGCGCAGAAAACCCATCACAAGGCTGCACAATGCAAGCACGAATATGCTGTCAGTGACGGCGCACACGTAGCTCAACAGGAACATCATGGAGAACCCAACGACGCACATTATCTTCTCGCGGCGTATGCACACCAGCTGGTAAAAGAACGGAGAGAAGGCCGCCATGCCGATTGACGTTACGAAACCGACGAACTGTATGTGCTCCGACTGTATGCCGAGACCGCTCGTCATCTCGCCGCTGTTGGCGGTATAGACACCGCTCACGGTTAGGATAGGTATGAAAAGCAGTATCAGCAGAATGACGCCGAGCGGCTTTGGCATCCAGTCATAGAACGGGTAATTCCTGTATTTAGCTCCGCCTGTAAGGCTTATCGTATCTTGTTTCATAATCCAAGACCTTTATGTTGGCAGTTCCTTGAAGCATGTTTTCTTCATTCTTAACACTCGGCTCTTACTCGATTTTCGCCTTAACGACCACCATCATGCCGGCGGCGAGACGTTCGTTGTCGGTCTTGGAAAGGCCGTCGAAGTCTATCCTGACGGGCACTCGCTGGCGTATTTTCACGAAGTTGCCGGCCGAATTGTCAGTAGGCACAAGCGAATACTTTGCTCCAGTAGCGCCGGATATGGCCGTTATCCTGCCCTTGAACTCACGGCCGTCAAGCGCATCGACCGTCATTGTGACCTCCTGGCCTATGTGCAGGTTCTCCACTTGCGTCTCCTTATAGTTGGCTATAACCCATTTCTGCGTGTCGGGCATGATGTACGTAAGCGTCTGTCCAGCCGGGACGTACTGTCCCTCCTCCACCGCACGGCGGCCGAGCTTGCCGTCGCATGGAGCGGTGACAACCGTATAAGAAAGGTTGAGACGCGCCATTTCGAGTGCAGCGCGCGCCCGTTCGATGGCGGCTTCGGTGCTCTTGCGGCGTGTCGATACTTCGCCTACGCCCGATATTGCAGCCTTCTGCTGGCTAAGGAGTCCGTCAAGTTGCTTCTTCGTGGCCTCGTATTCCGTCTCAATCTGTTCAAGCTGTATCGGCGTTGCGGCGTTGCGTGCCACCAAGTTGCGGTAACGCTCGCGGTCTTTTTCAAGCTTTGTGAGGCGGATTTCAACTTCTGCGATAGACGACTTGTAGACCGAAGCCGAAGCCTGTGTGGTATTCAACGTCTGCCCCAACACCGAAGCTCCGGCCATCGCGTCCTTCAACGCAGCCTCAGCCTCCATCACCCTTATGCGATATTCGCGGTCGTCAAGAATTAAAAGGGTGTCGCCCTTCTTCACGCTTTGGTGCTCGGTGAAGCGTACCTCCTTTATATATCCCGACGCCCTAAGGTTAACGGGCGAGATGTATTGCTCTATCTGCGCGTCGTTGCTTGTCTCCGTGTGGTGGTAGTCCATGAAAATCATCGTGGTTTTCACAATCCCGTAGATGAGAACAGCTATCCCGAATACGCTCGCGACAATGCGTTGAGTGCGCTGTCTCCTAAGTTTCGCAGCCTGCTTTGCCAGTGTGTTATCCTGCTTTGCCGTGTCCTGTATTGTGTCGTTCTGCAGCATTTCGTCCTGCTGTATGTTGTTATTTTTTGTTTCCATTGTCGTGTATTTTAATTTTGTTGACGTTTCCTTGCCTTATGTTTGACATTCCTTTTATCGCCTTGTCGGCTTATTTAAGCAGCAAGTCAAGCTTGCCCGTGAGCTTCAAGAGCGTGAGATTGGTAATGCGGTAGTCATAGTGCGCGGTAACATAGTTGTTCTGCGCCTCGCTCATGCTCATCTCGTCTTGCAGCACTTCGGTCATCGAGGCTATGCCTTCGCGGTACCTGTCTGAAGTAACAGCATACACATCTTCGGCCAGGCGGTAGTTGTCGCGCTGCTTGGTAAAGTTGCGGCGGCTGTTCATCAAGTCGTTCGTGGCATTCAGATACTGCGTGCGCAGCCCCTTCAAGGCGTCGTCGTAAGCCAAGCGGGCGTTCTCCACGTCGAGCTTTGCCTTGCGTATTCTGGAGCGTTTCTCAAACCCGTCGAATACGGGAATGCGCAACGTGACCCCCAATCCGGACGAGTTGTACCAGTGATTTGACGCTCCCGAGTGAAACCAGTTATGGAACTTGTCTGTAAAAGCCGAGTAAGTAAGGTTGCCCGTAAGCATGAGCGACGGCAGATAACCCTGCCTTATCATCTCCTGTTGTTTGCCGGCCAGTTCGCCCTGCCTGTACAGCAATTGCAACTCTGGCAGCTGTTCGCACAGTCCGCCAAGCTCTACAGTCTCTATTGTGTCCGGATTCACCGGCGTTACCGCTATCTCACGGTCGGCAGGATAGTCGATGACATACTTCAGCATGTTCATCTGCTGGGCAAGCATAGCCTTTGCGTTGTCATGCTGAACACGCAGGTTCTCAAGGTTTATGCTGACGCGCTTCACGTCGACTTCCATCGCCATGCCGTTGTCGAAGAAAGCTACGGTTATGTTCTTAAGTTCCTCCAGCCGGCCGATGTTCGCCTTGACAATGGCTATCTGCTCGGCGGTGCTCTGGGCGAGATAGTACATCCGGGCAATCTGCACAATGAGGTCATTGCGCGCCTTGTCGTAAGACAGACGGCTGATGCGCTCCGTCAACTTAGTCACATCAAGCGCGGTGAGCAGCGTCTGGTTGTAAAGAGGCATCTGCAATTGCAGCCCTACGGAAGCGTTATACTGCAACGTCTTGGTAACGTTGTACTTGTTGCCATAGGCAGAGCCGTCTGTCACCGACACGGGAGGGTTGAAATTGTCGTTCATCTGTGCCACAGCGTTGATTTGCGGCAACAGTTTGGCGCGGTTCTCGCTGATGTCGTGCCGGCCTTTCAGCACATCGTTGCGCTTTGCCTTTAGCTGAAGGTTGTTCTCGATGCCCATGCTTATGCACTGGCCGAGCGTCAGAGTCTCCTGCGCTTCAAGAGGAAAGAGCGTACAGGCGACAGCAAATGTGAATAATAGTCTCTTCATGTCGTTAATTCATTTATCCGCTGCAAAGGTAGGCTGTTTCAGCGTATAAGACATTACGACATTTTCTTTGCGTATGTTCACATATTCCGTTTCTTCACATGTTACGGTCGACCGTCATGCAGAAATGCCTCCGTGGACATATTACACAATAAAAAACAAACCTCACATGCTTGAAGCATTGTCCCGGCTTGTTGTCACATCCCTGTAAACCCAGCGTAAAAAACAAAAGGCAGCTGCCTTGTTCAGACAACTGCCTTGGTTTTTTGGTGATCCGTTTGGGGCTCGAACCACAATGTCAACCCACTGATTATAAGCATTTTAGCGGTAGCGACTTTTCAAGTCCACCTCATACTCCACGTGGATATTTCTCCATTTTACTCACTTGCGCTACCTTCTATTTGCAAAGGTAATAAAAAAGTTCGAACCCAAGATGGGCTATTCATCATTTTTATTCTATGAAATGCGAAAACATACTTCTTATTAGAGTGCGTATGTCCATCACTTTCATGCTTCCATCGGAGCTTTCTTGGGCAAATTTATTCCAATATGTCATACAGGTTTGCATAGTTCAACAGTAGGACGGATAAAGGAATTTCGGTATATTTCGTCCAGCATAGATGGCCGGGTAAAATCCTTCAAACAGCAAATCGTCCAATGACTTACGTCCTATATGCTCCCGTATTTCAGAATAAGATAACGGCAGCAGTTCGAATACTGCGGTACGTCCTGCCAGCGACTGTGTGACTTTTTTCAACATAGTGAACTGCGAACTTCCAGAAAGTATAAACCTCCGTTCCGGATGCTCGTCTACTATACCCTGAATATACGACAGCAGGTTAGGTGCATTATGCACTTCGTCCAAAACCATTCCTTCAGTATGCTGGTTCAGGAAAACTACCGGGTCATTCTCAGCATAACTCCTCACATCAAGATTCTCCAATGAATAATATGGAAGTTGCTTAAACTCGTTCCTAATTAAAATTGTTTTGCCAGACTGCATATGCCTAGGACCTGTAATCGTAATGACCGAAAAATAGCGTGCCGCTTCATCAATAACATCGAACAATTCTCATTTAGATATATACTGCTTTCATAATAATTGTGCAAAATTGAAGTGCAACTGCAAAATTGCACAAATATTCCATTACTGCAAAATTTTGATGGATTTTAATGGTTGTATTTTTCTATCCATATATTAATTTTATTGGCATCCGTTTTTACAACATTGTAATTGTGCTTGACCAAGATAAAAACAGATTGTGTTTCTGGTAAAGTATAGAGATATAACATAAATCAAGAGCCAATCCATCTTATTAAATGTTTTCAACAACTTAAATCCATTCACTGATATGCTTCCTGTCTGTTATCATTCAACAGTTTTTCTATATCCGATTCCTTATAAAGTATCTTAGTGCCAAGCTGATAATATGTGATTTTACCGTTTGAGCGGTATTCTTGAAGCGTTCTTCTTGATAGTTTTAGGCGTTCGGATAATTCCGCGTCTGTTATGAACCTATCTCCATTCAACACCGGTCTAAAATCACTGATAAACGTGTTTAACCTGTTTACAGCATATTCCAATCTTTGATGAATTGCCTTAATCATTTCATGGTCATGTGTCATCAATTCATTCATGTCGTGCTTGAATTATGTTTCAAATGTTTTTCCAAATAACTGATTATGTCATCTTTTCTGTAAAAGACCCTACGCTCAATTCGCGTATAAGCAATTTTTCCGCCATCACGCAATGCCTGCATTTTCCTGGAAGATAGCCCCAGCATAAGACAAGCCTCTTGGTTATCTATCCAATCTCCCAGCATTTTGGTTCTGTGTTTTTCTGACGCGTCTTCTATAATAAGACAAAGTGATTGTACTTTTTCAAGCAACCTTTCAAATGCGGTCGCCTCAATATTCATTATCTTCATGGTTTCATAATTAAACTCAGGTACAAATATAAGTCAATGAAGTGTCATTTGACAAAACGGTGTCTGCCAATGTCATCATATTTCGTCTTATTTCTAAAACAAACAATATCTACACCATACACAATTTTGCAAACTCCGCCATCACTGTTTCCGCTTGCAAAGTTAGCCGTCCGCCGTGCGGCACCTGCAAGGCCGCCCTACGGGCTTGGTCGGCAGGAGAAAAACCGTCCTCGCTACTCTGCGGTGTTTTTCCCCGCCAAGCCTTGCCGTGCCGCGGCAGCCGTCAGCAATGCAAGCGGGAAACAAGTATGGCGGCCTGTCTAGCCGCCAAGGTCTAATCTAAAAACAAGCGACTATGGAAAAGAACTTAGCATTGGAATGTACCAAGCAAACCGACAAACGCCAAAGGATGTGGTTGTCGTTGAAAGCGGACATCGAGAGCAGCCTCGGCGTGATACGCGCCATCGACACAGGCAAGGCGAAAGGTTACAACCGCCCGTTGTTCGTAGGCAGCATAATAAACAAGGTGGAAACTCTCGCCAACAAAGGCGACGTAGAGATGGTGAGAAAAGCCGTCGGTCTTGTAACCGAGTATAACAACATCTCGGAGAAACCGGCGGTGACCGGACGCAACAGGCTGTTCCGAATGGAAGAAAAAGCTATTTCCGTACGTTCAAGGATTGAGTCGGACTACGGGAACAGGAACAAGGAAATTCATTTTGACGGCGGAAAACTTATCCTGAACCGCGAAACTGACAGGCTCCAGATTGTGTATGACCAAATACCCGACGATGAAACGAGGAAACGGCTGAAGTCGTCCGGTTTCCGATGGTCGCCGACCAACAGGGCGTGGCAACGCCACCTGACGCAGAATTCCATACGTGCCGCAGAACGTTTGCTCGGCATAGATACGGAACTTGCAGAAGGAC
>CAKZVT010000051.1 GCA_937922435.1 uncultured Prevotella sp.
AGACTCTAACTTGAATCCCGTATTTTCCATTTACACAAAATATTTTATAGTGCCTCTTTTTTTGTGTACGTGTTTCAGTTTTTCACGCCATTGTCGCTTTTTACGCGTCGCAGGTATTCTGAAGGAGTTTCCCCAAATTCTTCCTTGAAGCATTTGCGGAAGTAGGCAGTGGTATTCATTCCTACACGGTAGCCAACCTCCTTTATCGTGAATTTGCCTTCGAGAAGGAGGTTCTCGGCGTATGTCATCCTTAGTTTCCTGATGTACTCGTTGGGCGAAAGTCCAGTCAGAGCCTTGATTTTCCGGTAGAGCGTGCTTGTGCTTATGTTCATGCCCTCGGCAAGGTTGTCCACGTCTATTTGGTCGTTCTGTATGTGTTCCTTGATGTGTTCGTCGATGCGGTCGAGAAATTCGCGGTCTATTTTGCTCAACGCGTCGCGCAGGATGGAGCGTTTTTCCTGTATGGCGTGACGGTTGTCCGTACCTGTTATGTTGTAAGCCTGTGCGAGCATTTTGCGTTGTCTTAACAAGTTTGACACGCGGCTTGCAATCAGCGAGCGCACGAAGGGCTTGGTGATGAACGAGTCCGCACCCGACTCGTAGCCCTCTTCCTTCGACTCCATTGATTCTTTCGCCGTGAGCAGAATTATTGGTATGTGGCTTGTCCGTATGTCTGCTTTCAGGCGTTTGCACATTTTCGTGCCGCTCATGTAAGGCATCATGATGTCGGATATTATGATGTCGGGCATGTGCTTGTAGGCGGCATCAAGTCCTTCGCGTCCGTTTTCGGCGGTGATGATTTCAAACTCGTCGCTGAACGAGTCGGCAATGTAGCGGCAGATGTCGCGGTTGTCTTCCACAATCAGCATTGTTTTCTTGTGCTCGCTGTAGTCTTCGGTCAGTTTCGGCTGCTCCTTCAGCGCGTAGCCTATGGGCGTATCGTATGACTTGCGGTGTTCAGCCTTGTCGTAAGTCTTGTCAGCATCGAGCCTAACCTTGAAAGCGCTGCCAGCTCCGGGCTTGCTTTCCACGTCGATAGTACCCTCGTGCAGTTCTACCATGCTTTTCACCAAAGACAGTCCGATGCCTGTGCCCGAAGCCTGGTGTGGCCCGTGTTCCTGGTAATAACGGTCGAATATGTGGGGCAGGGCGTCGGCCGATATGCCATGTCCGGTGTCGGTTACGGCTATCTCGACATATTTTCCGGGCTTCTTGTCGCCGTCCACGAGCGACACGCTGATAACGATGCATCCGCTCTCGGTGTATTTCACGGCGTTCGATACGAGGTTGTCTACGATTACGTTGATTACCTCGCGGTCGAAGTAGACGTTGATGATTTCCTGCGACGACTTGAAGATTATTTCAACGTTGCCCTTCTTGTCAAGCTCGCAGTATTTCGAGCACATCTCCCTTATTACGGCAACGATGTTGCCGCGGCCTACCAGCAGGTGGCGGTTGCCGGTCTCCATCTTGCGGAATTCCAGCAGTTTGCTCACCAGGTCGTTGAGGCGCATGGCGCTGGCGTGCACCACTTTTATGCTGTTTCGCATGCTGTCAGGCAGCGCCTTGTTCTCCAGCAAATCCCTCAGCGGACCTATGATAAGTGTCAGCGGAGTGCGGAGTTCGTGCGTTATGTTGGTGTAAAATTTTATGCGCTCATTGTTCAGGCGGGTCTCGTTGTCGTGGTTTTTCTTGTCGGCCTCGTACAGGTAGCGCAGGTGTATTGTGTGGTTGTAGAAGCGCAGCACCACGTACAGCAGGCATGCGGCCATGGCTATGTATGCCAGTTTCGCCCACCAGCTCAGCCACCAGGGTGATTCCACCACGACGGTGATTTCGGCCACATTCTTGCTCCACGGCTGGTTGTGCAGCCTGCAGCGCACTTTCAGGCGGTATTTGCCTGGTGCGAGGTTGTGGAATGTCACGTCGTGCTGTGTGGTCGTCGTCCATTCCGGCTCCATCCCTTCCATTTTGTAAGAAAATTCCACCTCGCGGCGTATGGCGAAGTTGTGCGGGCTGAAGCCTATTGAAAATGTGTTCTGCATGTAGCTTAGCCTTACTTCCTCGCGCCCTATGATTGAAACGATGCTGTCGCGTTCGTTTTCGGGGTTGTACACCATGAGCCTTGTTATTACCGGAGGCGGCGACACCTTGGTCGCGAGCACGCTGTCGGGCGAGAAGTAGCATAGTCCGCTGTTCGAGCCGAAGTATATTTTCCCGTCGTTGCCTGTCGCCACGCTCTGCGCAAGGAAGTTGCCCTCGGGAATGTTGTCGTCGTAGCTCCAGTTTACAAACTTCTCGCTGCCCTTCCGTTTGCAGCTTACGCCTTTGTTGGTGCTCACCCAGATGTTGCCGTGGCGGTCTTCGGCTACCGAGCGTATGTGCAGGTTTGCCAGGTTGTTGCCCGAGCCGTAGGCCGTGTATTTGCCTCCGGTGCCGGCGGCGAAGCTCACCAGCCCCTCTGCCGTGCACACCCACATGCGTCCGTCGCTGCCGCGCATTATCTGGTTGACAGTGTTCGAGGTGAATCCCTTGCCGGTGTTGTAGCTCTCCAGCAGCTTCATTCCGGGTGAATATATGAGGAGTCCGTTGCCGAACGTTGCCACCCAGATGCGCCCGTTGCCGTCGCGAACGATTGAGCGCACCAGGTTGCCTGGCACGTCGTAGTGGCGCTTTACGCTTTGGCCGTCGCCGTCGGTTACGTATATGCCGCTGCTTGTGGCTATCCACATTGAGCTGTCCTTGTCTTCGTAGAAGGCGCGCACGTCAGTGTGCTCCTTTATTGCGGGCGCGCGTTCCAGCCTGCCGCCGGTGTATATGTATGCGCCGTCGTTGAAGCAGCCGAACCAGAGCCTGCCCTTTGAATCGCGCAGGGCGGCCTGCACCGAGCCGTATTTGCCCACTGGTATGACGCCAGTGCGCCGTCCCGTCTTGTCGAGAATGTTCACTCCGCCGCCGTCTGTGCCTACGTAGATGTTCCCCTTTTTGTCCAGGCACAGGCTCAGCACCGACTTTGTAGTCAGTCCGGCCGCCGTGTCGTAAGGCTTGTAGCCCGTCTGGTTGAACTGCGGCTGGCTGAACGTCAGCAGGTCTACGCCTTCGCCGTATAGCCCAAGCCATACGTTGCCGTAGCTGTCTGCCACCATGCAGCGCACCGAACTGCCGCTTATGTAGCTGTCGCCGTAGCCCTTGGTGATGTATTCCACGGGGGCGGTAAGCAGTCCGCCGTCGGTGAATCCGAGCATGTAATAGTTGATTATCGCCACTCCGCCGAACTCGGTCGCCACCCACAGGCGGCCGTCGTGCATCTCGCGTATGTCGAATATGCTGTGCCTTTTTCGGCCGTTGTCAGTGAAGTGGGTGAAGCTGCCGTCGCCGGGGTTGAATAGGTCTAGCCCGTTATTCGTGCCCACCCAGATGCGTCCGGCGCGGTCGCGGTATATGCATCTCACTTCGTCGCCTGCAATCGAGTGCGGGTCGGCGGCGTCGTGGCGGTGGCTGACGGCGGTGCGCGTGTTAAGGTCTATGACGGACAGGCCGTGGCGGGCGTGCCCTACGTAGAGCCGTCCGTTGCCGTCGTCGGCCACGCACCATACGCAGTTGTCGGGCATGCCTTTCACGTTGCCCGTGTCGTAGTGGGTGAATTTGCCGCTCTTCTTGTCGAGCAGGTTTACGCCTTTCCAGTAAGTGGACACCCAGATGTTGCCGTCGCCGGCGTGGAATAGCCCCGTAACGTCGTCTGTGCTTATGCTTGAGGGGTCGCCGGGGTCGTGCCTGTAATAGGTGAACTCGCCCGTTGCATAGTTGTAGGCGTTGAGGCCGAAGCGTTGCGTGCCAATCCACATCACGGGGTCAGTGTCGTCGTCGAGCAGGCAGTTAAGCTCGTTGCCCGTAAGGCCGTTGCCCTCCGCGCCCTTGTAGAAGGTGACGTAGCCAAGGCCGTCGAAGCGGTTAAGCCCCTCCTCGGTGGCAATCCAGATGAATCCGCGCTTGTCAAGCGCCATCGACGATACGTAGTTGCACGACAGGCCGCTTCTCGCACCAAGGTTTTGTACGCGGAATTTACCCCCCCCAGTGGCCTTTTGGGCGGTTGTAGCCATCAGTACGGCCATGGTGAAGGCCAGTCTTATAAAAGTGTTTCTTGACATAATAATGCGTTGTGTGACGGTCTGCGGCGTGTTGCCGCCAGCCTCTCCGCCTGGTTTTTAATAGTACTTGTCTGCAAAGATATATAATTTATTTAAAATAATGTATGATTATGGAAATTAAGAATTACAGTGGTTCACAGTATGGCAGGAGACAGGTAGGCGTGTAGACGTTTGCCGGCGGCTTTGTAAAAGGTGGCCTTTCAGCGTGCGAAAGGCCGCCTTCCGCGCTGTAAAAGACGGCCTTTTGCACGCTGAAAGACGGTCTTTTGCAATGCCGTCCGTAACACATTGCAAGCCAGCATGTTGCGTATTTGTTAAAAACAATCATTCTTTCATACATTTTGCAAAGTTTTTCTTTCGCCTCGCCGTTCGGGTATGGAAATGGA
Source organism: uncultured Prevotella sp. (assembly GCA_937922435.1). Taxonomy (GTDB): domain Bacteria; phylum Bacteroidota; class Bacteroidia; order Bacteroidales; family Bacteroidaceae; genus Prevotella. The sequence continues at coordinate 4,535 of CAKZVT010000051.1, forward strand.
TATGATAATCGTTCATTTAGGGGTGACATATCGTTTTTGATTGATTTGCCTACCCTGTTTGACTGATTTTTATCCCCGAACATTCGCACGTGTGCGTATATTTGCAGCACAATTTTTGAAAACTACGCCTAAAAATACCGAAAAAATACCAAAAACATAGAATTTTTATTTAATAACCTAAACGTTAATTTAAAAGATGAAGCATTTTATTTCAACGATGCCAAAACGCGCTCCGCTATGGTTGTTGGCGGCGATGTTTGGTTTCACGCTGCAATCATGCAGTGACGACGACGATTTCTCGGCCGTTGACAATGAGCAACCGCAAATCACGCTTACCGACCACCTGCAAGTGGAAATCGGAAGCAAGTTCACAATCTCGGGCAACATCAAGGATGCCGACGGTATCAGGAACATCAACATCAAGTGCGAGGAGATGTATCTTGACAAGACCATCGACCTCGTCGAAATCTACGGCGACTCGCTAATCTACGACTACGAACTGAATTACAGCTACGACGCTCCCGACGAATGGACGGAGGACATGCAGATGAACGTGGACATAACAGTCAAGGACGTTGTGGGCAACGTAAGCTCGACAACCCTTCTCGTCACCCCCGACGGCGACTACACCGCTCCTGCGTTCACGGCCAGCTTCCCGTCGGAAATCACAGTCCAGCTGACCGACCCTGTGCTCAAGCTCAGCTACACCGTGACCGACAACAAGGGCTTGAAGTACGTCAAGGTGGAAATTCCCGAAATGTCAATCGAGGACAGCATCCCTACGGGCGACGTTAAAGAGTACGCATTGAGCAGGGAGTACCAGCTGCCGGGCGAGGCCCATTCTTATGCCATGACCGTGACGCTCGGCGACCAGTTCGACAACACCAGCGTGTTCAACAGCACCGTCACCGTTTCGGCCGACTTCCCGAAGATGTATCTCTCCGACGTTACCGACGAGTCGCAGCTCAATACCGACCTCTTCGGCGTGCCCATGCTGATTGACCATCCCGAGGAGTTTGTCTTCGTTGCACATTATTATAACTATGAGCCAGGCCGGGAAATATGGTTCATACCGCAGAAGACAGGCTTCGACCCTGTACGCTTCGGCCTCGACCCGTCAACTGGCAAAATAACCAACGACCCGGACAAGGCACAGGCTATCGTGCTTGACGAGGTGGCTTACTACGAAATCAACTTCAACACGCAGACAGGCGAGTACAGCTGCGCTACTTACCAGCCTGAAGACGATTACTTCCCGCAAGGACAGGTATGCCCCGACGGTGTCGGCAGCGTTGCAGGCATGACTTATGAGCTTGGATTGGCTGGCGCAGGTCTTCCCGGAGCGGGCAACTGGACCACTACAGAACCGTATATGCTCACATTGGATACGGAAAATCCGTACCACTTCTATGGTGAGATGGAGCTTACTGAAGGCACAGTAGTAGAGTTCACCATCACCCCGAAAGACGCTAACGGCTGGTGGATAGAGCCGTACTGGCGCTTCGAGAACGGAGAGAAGGATTCGGGCGAGAACGAGTACAACACCAAGAACGGCGGCAACAACATGACTAAAGTGACCGTTCCCACCACGGGTAAGTACCGCTTCGATTTTGATACGCACTTGCTGCGCTCGAAATTCCAACTTGTCAAATAATAATTAACCAGAATAATCGAGTAAAATGAAAAAGTTAGTTTTAACAATAATGGCATCGATGCTCGCCATCTTTGCCGTCGCGCAGAACGTAAAGGTTACGGGATGCGTCGTTTCAAGCTCTGACAACGAGCCTCTGATAGGCGTCACCGTGAAAGTTCCCGGCTCGTCGAGCGGCTCTATCACCGACTTCGACGGTAACTATACCATCAACGTTGACAAGAACGCCACCCTCGAGTTTACCATGATTGGCTTCAAGAGCCAGCAGGTGAAGGTGGAGGGACGCTCCGTCATCAATGTTGCACTGCAGGACATGGCCGCCGACCTTGACGAGGTGGTTGTCATCGGTTACGGTTCGGTCAAGAAGAGCGACCTTACCAGCAGCATCTCGGCCGTAAAGGGCGAGCAGCTCGAAAAGCTCTCGACTGGTAACGTGATGAACGCTTTGCAGGGACAGATTACCGGTGTGCAGATACAGAATGCAGGTTCGCCGGGTTCTACTCCGCGCGTAATCATCCGCGGTGTGTCCACCATCAACGGTTCAGACCCCCTCTATGTTGTCGACGGCATGCCCGTAGGAACCAACATCAACTTCCTCAACCAGAACGATATAGAGTCGATGCAGGTGCTCAAGGACGCTTCGGCTGCCGCCATCTACGGTACCCGTGGTTCTAACGGCGTCATCCTTATTACGACCAAGAAGGGCAAGGCCGGCGCGGTGAAGTTCAACGCCAGCGTAAATGTCGGCTTGCAGACGCTTAACAAGCCCAACATGGCCAAGGCTTCAGAATATGAAAAACTGTTCAAGCAGCGTTACATCAACGACGGCAACGAGCCTACCTACAAGGGCATCGAGAACATTACCGACGCACAGGGCACCGACTGGTGGGACGAGTGTATGAACACCATCGCACTGCAGCAGAGCTACGACTTCGGCTTCTCGGGCGGCAACGACAAGCTCGTCTACAGTGCTAACATAGGCTACTACAAGCAGGATTCGCAGTACAAGGTAGGCCAGTGGCAGAAGCTGTCGGCACGTTTCAGCATGGAGTACAACTTCAACAAGTACGTGAAGGCCGGCGTCGACCTTACACCGCGTTACGAGAACTGGGACAACACACCGTCGCTCATGAGTGCCATAATGAGCATGGACCCGACGACTCCCGTCTACAGGCCGAAGGAAGAGTGGACCAGCAACCCCTACAGCAACTACGCACGTTCCAACAACAACCAGGAGTGGAACCCCGTAGCCAACATGTACCGTCTCGATTCCGGCGCCGACGAGTATGCAATCCTTGCCACACCGTTCGTAAGCATCACCCCGATAAAGGGTCTTACCATACGCTCGCAGTTCGGTCTGAACGCACGTTTCCGTCTCACCGACACCTTCAATCCTGATTTCTACATCGACAACCTCGAGCAGAACACTAACAACAATGCCGAGCGCAGGATGGAGAACTGGGTTGACTGGAACTGGACCAACACCATTACCTACATGACGACAATCGCCAAAGACCACAACATCAACGTCATGGGCGGTTACACGATGGAGCGTTTCCAGAACTACTGGGCAAGCGCATACGCAGAGGACATACCTTCAAATACGGAGGGTTTGAGATTCCCGAGCGCCGGTACAAACAACATGAAGGCTTACGGTACTAACTCTTACTCTTCGCTCATATCTTACCTTGCGCGTGTGATGTACAACTACAAGGAGCGTTACTATCTTACGGCTTCCGTCCGTGTCGACGGTTCGTCCAAGTTCTCAAAGGACAACCAGTACGCTACGTTCCCAGCTGTGTCAGGTGCATGGCGTGTTACAGCCGAGCCGTTCATGAAGAACCAGAAAATCTTTGACGACTTGAAAATCCGCGCAGGCTGGGGTAGGGTAGGTAACCAGAACATCGACAACTCAGCTTATATCAGTACTATCGGTAATGCCGATTATGTGTTCGGCCCCGATGCAGACCGTGTAACGGGTACCATGCTTAGTGCTCTCGGCAACACAGCCCTTAAGTGGGAGACGGTTGAAGACTGGAACATTGGTGTCGACATGACCCTTCTCAACAGCCGTTTGAAAATCACCGCCGACTATTTTGAGAAGAAATCGCATGACATGCTTATGAATGCGGACAACCTTCTTATCCTCGGTTATGAGAACTGGAACTCGCAGATGTGGCAGAACATAGGTAGTATCAGTTCTCGCGGATGGGAAGTTAGCTTGAACTGGAATGACCACGTAGGCGATTTCCAGTACGGCGTAGGTGTCAATCTGTCGCAAATCAGGAATAAGGCCGAGAAATTCCTCGGTGAGCCGATTTACACTGGTGATTACAACGGCGACTACATCGCACGCAACGAGGAAGGACATGAACTTAGCCTCTTCTACGGCTACAAGACCGCCGGCATCTTCCAGAACAAGACAGAAGTAACTTCTTACACCAACCAGTACGGCGAACTGTTGCAGCCCAACGCCCAGCCGGGTGACATCCGCTTCGTCGACCTCAACCACGATGGTGTAATCGACGACAAGGATAAGACCTATATCGGCAACCCGTGGCCAGACATCATGATGGGTCTCAACCTCAATGCTTCTTGGAAAGGCTTTGACCTCGTAGCCCAGTTCTACGGAACGTTCGGCAACGACATATTCAACACCAACTGGGGACGCTACTCTGGCAACAGCGGACAGAACGTTTACGCTGGGGCATACGATGCCGCTTGGAACGGAGAAGGCACAAGCAACAAGATACCTCGCCTGTCGGTCAACGACTCCAACATGAACTACACGCGTATTTCCGACTTCTATGTGGAGGACGGTTCTTACTTCCGCTGCAAGCTGTTGCAAATCGGTTACACCTTGCCTAAGAAGTGGTTTGCCGACAAACTCACGGCACGCCTGTCGTTCTCTGTGCAGAACCTCTTTACAATCACTGGCTATTCAGGCGAAGACCCCGAGTCTGCCTCTATGGGTAACGGTATTACCGAGACAGGTATCGACTGGACTGGTTATCCTAATCCGCGTACTTTCCTCTTCGGTCTGAACCTCAATTTCTAACCTATACAATCAAAACGTAATAAAAAACAAGGATTATCATGAAAAGATATGGATATATACCGGGCTTGATGATGGCCGCCGCGCTGACCATGGGCACCGTATCGTGCTCCGACTTCCTTGACGAGCCGATTCTCGGCCAGCAAGACCTTGACAACTATTTTACCACAGAAGACGAGTGCAAGGACATCATAACAGGATGCTATCAGACACTGGCTTATGACGATTGGTGGCAGATTTACAAGTTCTACAATGCGTCAGACATGTGTACGGATGATGAATGGATGGGCAATACGACGCAGGACCCGGGTGAATACCGCGACCTCGCCCACTATTCAGGCAACACAATCAACGCCGGAAACTCATGTCAGAACTTCTGGCAGTACCGCTACAAGGGCATCTGTCGTTGCAATGTGGCCATTGAGCATATACCGCAAGTAAAGTTCAATGATGAGAAATTGCGTACACGCTACATAGCAGAGGCAAGGTTCTTGCGTGGCTTCCAATACTTCGACCTTGTCAAGAACTTTGGAGGGCTGCCGCTTGTGACACAAATCATGATGCCTACCGAGATTCAGGGCATTACCCGTTCTTCTTTGGAGGACACTTACAAGTTCATTGAGGACGATTTCAAGTTTGCAATTGAAAACCTGCCTACCAAGGCAGAATACGCCCAAGAAGACCTCGGACGCGCTACGAGCGGTGCCGCCAAAGGTTTCCTTGCGAAGGTTTATCTCTATCAGGGGAAGTATGAGGAAGCTGAACCTTTGCTGGAAGACCTCTGCCGCCGCGGTGAATACTACGGAATTACGCCTGAGTACGGCCTTATGGAGAATTTTGCTGATGTTTGGAGTATGGACCACAATAACAACAAAGAGAGTCTTTTTGAAATCCAGACAAACAGCAACACAACTTACGGATTAGGCGAGCGCCTTTCGGTCGTTGTCGGTTCCCGTGACGATGGCGGTTGGTCATGGGGTATGCCTACAAGCCATCTCGAGAACGCTTACATCGCTGCTGGCGACGAAATCCGTCTGCGTTACACGATTTTGCATGATGGAGAGACCGACGTTCCCGGCGACCCGACATGGAACGAGGAGAATCCTTATCCTATTTCATCCAAAAATCACAAGTCGGGCCGTGCCAACTTCAAGCTTTACATTCCGGTCGACAAGCGTCCCGACCCATACGATGCAGCTCATATTCCATTGAATTACCGTTTGCTTCGCTACGCTGACGTATTGTTGATGTACGCCGAGGTTGAGAATGCCCTTGGCGACGATACCGAGGCTCGCTGGGCGTTGAACGAAGTCCGCGGACGTGTCGAACTGCCGGAAGTTACGGCTTCGGGCACAGAGCTTCGTGACGCCATCCGTCTTGAGCGTCGTCTTGAGCTGGCGTTTGAGGGCAACCGCCTGTACGACCTTCGCCGTTGGAAAGATGACAATGGCAAGTTTGCCATCCAGAACATAATGGGACCGAACGGAACATTCGTCCACTACAACCTTTATGAGTCGACCGACCCGTATGAGACAACCAACCAGCAGGAAGACAGCAACAAGGGTTACTACTTTAAGGAGGGACGCGACGAACTCTTCCCCATTCCTAATTCTGAAATAACAATGTCAGGTGGCAGTATAGAACAAAATCCTGGATATTGATGAGAAACTTTCATTATCATTTTGTGCTTTTAGCGGCTTGTGCCGCACTTTCAGTCGGATGTAGCGACAATGAGTCGTCTACATCCGACGACCATCAGCTGCCTACTATAGACACGGATATGGACATGGCCGTGAGCATCGACTGCTCGCAAGTGTTCCAGACAATCGACGGATTCTCGTCGTCAGACGCGTGGAACATGGATTATGTAGGCAAGTATTGGTCGGAAAAAGACAAGGAAGGCATCGCCCGTCTGCTCTTCTCGCAAGGGCGCGACTATTATGACCAGCCCGAAGGCATCGGTCTCTCTATGTGGCGTGTCAACGTGGGCGGCGGTTCGGCCGAGCAGGGCGACGCCAGCGGCATCAACGACCAGCCCGAACGTCGTGCCGAGTGTTTTCTCAACGCCGACGGTTCGTATGACTGGAACAAGGCCGCAGGCCAGCAGTACTTCATGCGCAAGGCGCTGGAGTACGGCGTTGACAACTTCGTTCTGTTCAGCAACACCCCTCCCGTGTATTACACGAAAAACGGACTTGGATTCTCGAACAGCGGAGCCTACACCAACCTGAAAGACGACTGCTACGGCAAGTTCGCCGATTTCCTGGCGACAGTGGCCGGCCATTTCAGTTCCGAAGGGTATCCTATAAAGTATGTAAGCCCTGTTAACGAGCCGCAATACGACTGGAACGGAGGGCAGGAAGGCAGCGGATGGCAGAACTCCGAGGTGGCAAAACTTGTAAGGGAGCTTGACGGCAGCCTTACCGCCAATGGACTTTCAGACACCAAAATCATGGTGGGCGAGGCCGGAGCATGGAACTATCTTTACGAGAGCGGCGGCGATGAAGGCCGTGGCAACGTAATCAGCAATTTCTTCGACCCTGCGTCAGCCAACTACATTGGCGACCTGGCGCATGTGCCAAGCATGATTTGCGCCCACAGCTACTGGCTCGACACGTCATGGAACGAGCTGCAGACCACGCGTGCAAAGGTGGCCGATGCCGCCAAGGCGCGCGGCCTTAGCCTGTACCAGACGGAGTGGTGCATGATGAGCGAAAAGTATGAAGGCATAAGCAACTATGACAACGCGTCTTACATGGATTTGGCTTTGGCGATGGCTCAAGTTATCCATACAGACCTCACCGTAGCCAACGTGACTTCTTGGTCGTATTGGACTACATGTGAGCGCGAGCGTTGGAGCCAGAAGAGCCGTTTCTACCTGATACGCCTCACGCCGACAGGCGGCGACTACGCCGACTTGGATGAAGGCGGCACATACACGGCTTCAAAGAACCTTTGGGTGCTTGGCAATTACAGCCTCTTCATCCGTCCGGGCTATAAGCGCGTGGCAGCCACGACGGCAGAGAAGGGCAGCGACTTCCTCGTTTCCGCCTACGTGTCGCCCGGCAACGACAAGCTCGTTGTGGTTTACGTCAACCTCAAGAAAGAGTCAGTAAAGGTGGATAACACCATTTCGGGAGGTGTGACGGCATCTGACGCCGTAGAGTACATCACGTCTGAAGGCCGCGACCTGCGCGAGGTGGGCAGCGAGATGCTTACAGTGGTGCCGGCACGTTCGGTGGCGACCATTGTCTATAACCTGAAGTGACTTTTGCGTGACGTGTGACTGTGTGGCGGCCGGGCGGCATTGTCTTGCAGGATGAATGTCTTTCAGTCGTATTCAATGCAGCGTTGGTTGGCATATTGCATTGCCGCCTGCGCCATGCAGTCACACTACCACTTGACCGTTGCGGGCGCGGTATGGGCATGTAAGCCCACAGCCCGTTGACTTTGTAACCGTAAGACCTTAACACTTGAAAACCCCATAACAAGATGACATTGATAAATACATTGTTCCTCGCGGCGACGTTGGCGGCCGGCAATGGCGGTGCAGCCACCACTTTCAAGGTGGATACCGGCTGTCCGGAACAGACCGTCGAGCATTTCGGCGCGTCAGACGCCTGGAGCATGAAATACATCGGCCTTTGGCCGGAGAGCGAGCAGCGCAAGGTGGCCGACTGGCTGTTCTCAACCGAGGACGACGCTACAGGCAAGCCCAAGGGCATCGGCCTGTCGATATGGCGCTTCAACCTTGGTGCAGGCAGCGAGGAACAGGGCGACAAGGCGCAGATACAGCCATCTACGCGTACCGAATGTTTCCTCAACGCCGACGGCACTTACGACTGGTCGAAGCAGGAAGGACAGCGCCGCTTCCTCGTGTTGGCCAAGGAGCGCGGTGTGCCCTATCTTCTGGCGTTCCTCAATTCGCCTCCAGTATTCTTCACGCAGAACGGCCTTGCCACCAACACTGGCCGCGGCGGTACGCTCAACCTGCGTGAAGACTGCTATGACGATTTTGCAAAATACATCGCCACAGCGGTTGAAGGACTGGAGAAACACCACGGCCTGCACATCGACTACATAAGCCCCCTCAACGAGCCTGACGGCCACTGGAACTGGCTCGGCCCGAAACAGGAGGGTACTCCGGCCACGAGCCGCGAGGTGGCGCGTGTGGCCCGAGAGCTTGACAGGCAAATCAGCAAGCGCAAGCTGACGACGAAAATCATAGTCAACGAGAGCAGCGACTACCGCTGCCTGCTTGGAACGCACATGACCGACTGGCAACGCGCCTTCGAGCTTGGCGCACTATTCTCGCCCGACAGCACCGACACTTACGTGGGCAAGTGCAAGAACGTGCTGCCGCTCATTGCCGCCCACAGCTACTGGACCAACACTCCGCTCGACTACATGCGCGAAATACGCCAGGCGCTGCGCGATTCCGTGAACAAGTATGGCGTCGACTTCTGGCAGACAGAGATTTGCATCATGGGCAACGACGAGGAAATAGGCGGTGGCGGCGGTTACGACTTCGGCATGAAGACAGCTCTTTACGTAGCCCGCGTAATACACAGCGACTTGGTAGACGCCAACGCGCGCAGCTGGTCGTGGTGGCGCGCCGTGGGCGGCGACTACAAGGACGGGCTTATCCGCGCCTACACCGTGGACGACATGAAGACTGGCTACGCCGTCGATTCCAAACTCATGTGGGCGCTCGGCAATTACAGCCGTTTCGTCCGTCCCGGAGCAGTGCGTTACGACATGGAGGCGTATTCGGCCGACGGTAGCGTGGTGGCCGACGGCTGCAACGACGTGCACGGCATCATGTGTTCGGCCTACCGCAACAAGGACGGCCGCTGGGTAGTCGTGGCTATCAACTATTCCGAGGCCGTCAAGCCGTTCAACATCACCATGGGCGACGGCAGCGCGCATACATGGAAGATGTACCGCACGTCTGACGTGTCAGGCGAGAGCCTCATGCCTGTGGGTTCTACAGCCGGGCAGACTACGCTTGCGCCGCGGTCAATCACAACTTTTGTCACCGAATAAGAATGCTCCCAAGGCAATGATTTGCGCCTTTCAGCGTTTTTGTAGTATGGCAGTGACGCCGATGACACCGTGAAAACCGTAACAAACAAGCCTGCGAGGATTGCAATTTATAAGTTGTTTCCGCATAGTTAAAGTAAGGTCTTAATCTTGTGCAGGGTTCTGCTTACGGTATGAAAGGTGCTCTTTTGGCGTGCGAAAGATGCCCTTTCGGCATGTAAAAGGCCGTCTTTCGCACGTCAAGATACGGTCAGTCGTAAAGCCGTTACACGCTTCAGAAGCATAAAACGAAATATAAACATAAGACAAGAATATGAAGAAATCATCACTTTTCAGTGCGCTTGCCCTTTCGCTCGCACTGCTTGCAGGCTCGCCGCGAGCTTCGGCCGCCCCTAAGGGAGGCACGTTCACCGCAGGCGACAAGACTTTCCTGCTCGATGGAAAGCCGTTTGTCGTCAAGGCCGCCGAGTTGCATTATCCCCGCATTCCGCGCCCATATTGGGAGCACCGCATCAAGATGTGCAAGGCGTTGGGCATGAACACCGTGTGCCTGTATGTCTTTTGGAACATCCACGAGCAGCGCGAGGGCGAATATGACTTTACCGGGCAGAATGACATTGCCGAGTTCTGCCGCCTTGCGCAGAAGAACGGCATGTACGTCATAGTGCGCCCCGGGCCTTATGTCTGCGCAGAGTGGGAGATGGGCGGACTGCCCTGGTGGCTGTTGAAGAAGAAGGACATACGCCTGCGCGAGCAAGACCCTTACTTCATGGAGCGTGTCGGAAAGTTTATGGCGAAGGTTGGCGAGCAGCTGGCTCCGCTCACCATACAGCGCGGCGGCCCCATCATCATGGTGCAGGTAGAGAACGAGTATGGCTCATACGGCGAGGACAAGCCTTATGTCTCGGCCATACGCGACATCGTTCGCCGCTCGGGTTTTGACGAAGTGGCTCTCTTCCAGTGTGACTGGGCGAGCAATTTCACCAAAAACGGGCTTGACGACTTGGTATGGACGATGAACTTCGGTACGGGGTCTAACATCGACGACCAGTTCCGCAGCCTGCGCGAGTTGCGCCCCGAGTCGCCGCTGATGTGTTCGGAGTTCTGGAGCGGATGGTTCGACAAATGGGGGGCGCGCCACGAGACACGCCCGGCCGACGCTATGGTGGCCGGCATCGACGAGATGCTGTCAAAGGGAATATCATTCTCCCTGTACATGACCCACGGCGGAACGTCGTTCGGCCATTGGGCGGGAGCCAATTCCCCCGGCTTCGCTCCCGACGTGACGTCATACGACTATGACGCGCCAATCAACGAATACGGCATGCCTACGGAGAAGTATTACAAGCTGCGCGAGGTGATGCAGAAGTATGCGGACGGCAAACTGCCGGCCGTGCCGAAACCGGCCGCACGGCTAATCAGCGTGCCCGGGTTTGTTTTGACTGAATACGCGCCGCTCGCCTGCGGCATCGACAGTACTGCAACAAGCCGCCAGCCGCTTACTTTCGAGGAGCTTGACATGGGCTGGGGCACTGTAATCTACACTACAACGCTGCCTGAAGTAGGCGTGAACAGCGTGCTCTACCTTGACGGTGCGCATGATTACGCACAGGTGTTTGTCGACGGGAAATACATAGGCAAGACCGACCGCGTGCGCAACGAGACGGCTGTAGCCATGCCGCCGCTCAAGAAGGGCAGCCTGATGACCGTCGTAGTAGAGGGTATGGGGCGTATAAACTTCGGCCGTGCAATAAAGGATTTCAAGGGCTTGACTGGCGACGTGACCCTCCGCGCCAAGGTTGACGGCGACGATGTGACATGGAACTTGAAGGACTGGACTATGTACACCGTGCCCGACGGCTATGCCGATGCGCTGCGCGCGCTGGCGGCAAAGCCACTCCCTACCTCCCATATTGGAGGAGGCCGTGAGGGGGCTGGCTATTACCGAGGCTATTTCAACCTGAACAAGGTAGGCGATACATTCCTCAACATGGAGACATGGGGCAAGGGACAGTTGTACGTCAACGGCCACGCCGTAGGCCGCTTCTGGAGCATAGGGCCGCAGCAGACTCTCTATGTGCCTGGTTGCTGGCTCAAGAAAGGCCGGAACGAGGTGGTTGTCCTCGATGTGGTAGGACCGAAAGAGACGAAGCTCTGGGGACAAAGCAAGCCCGAACTGGACAAGCTACAGCTTGAAAAGAGCAACCTGCACAACAATCCAGGCGACCGTCCCGACCTCAACTCGGCAACACCTGTAGCCACGGGAGAGTTTTCATCGGTTCGAGAGTGGCAGACGGTAACCTTCCAATCCCAAGGCACCGGCCGCTACATAGCTGTTGAATGCCTGGGCTCGCAAGATGGAGGCGACGTGGTATCGATGGCCGAACTGTACGTCAAGGATGCCGCAGGCAAGCGTATCGACCGCAACCAATGGGCTGTGAAATATGCCGACAGCGAGGATGCGGCCGGCGGAAACCATACCGGCGACAAGGCTTTCGACTTGCAGGAGTCTACTTACTGGAGCACCGTAAGCGGCTCGAAAGCTCCACATCTGCTTGTAATAGACATGGGTAAGGTGCAGACGGTAAGCGGACTGGAATACCTGCCATGCACTACGGAGACATCTGTCAGCGGAATTAAAGGTTACAAAATATACGTTTATTAAATGAAAAACTGCATATTGACACTGTGTGCGCTGTTCGTCACGGCAACTATGCCGGCGGCAGCCGCACAGGTTGAAGAGAAGGACATGGCTGCCTACCTGTTCGTATATTTTACGGGTAATAACATAGACGAGGAGGCCATACGCTTCGCTGTGGGCACCGACGGCTACAACTATTACGCCCTCAATGGCAACAAGCCGGTGTTAAGTTCAAAGGAAATCAGCTCCACGGGCGGAGTTCGTGACCCACATATACTGCGCTCCGAGGACGGAATGACGTTCTATATGGTGGCAACCGACATGGTGTCGGCCAACGGCTGGGATTCTAACCGCGCCTTCGTCATGCTCAAGTCGACCGACCTTGTACACTGGAGCAACAGCATAGTGAACATACAGAAGCGTTATCCGGGACAGGAGCAGCTGAAGCGCGTGTGGGCGCCGCAGACCGTCTATGACCATGAGGCCGGGCGCTACATGGTGTATTGGTCGATGAAATACGGCGACGGGCCTGACGTTATATATTACGCTTACGCCAACGACGATTTCACGGACATTACTGGCGAGCCTCGCCCTTTGTTCGTTCCGAAGGACAAGAAGTCGTGTATTGACGGCGACATTGTGTACAAGGACGGCACGTATCACCTGTTTTACAAGACCGAGGGGCACGGCAACGGCATAAAGACGGCAACAACGCGCTCGCTTACATCAGGCCAATGGACTGAATACCCTGACTACAAGCAGCAGACGGAGCAGGCCGTAGAGGGTGCGGGCACGTTCAAACTGATATGCCAAGACAAGTACATACTGATGTACGACGTGTACATGGACGGTCGCTATCAGTTCACCGAGACTACCGACTTGCAGCACTTCAAGGTCATAGACAGCGACGTTACGATGGACTTCCATCCACGCCACGGCACAATAATGCCCATCACGGCAGCGGAACTGCGCCGTATTACAGGCCGCTGGGGCAAGCCTTCGGCCATAGGTGAAGTACCAGTCAACCCCGTGTTGCCGGGCTTCCATGCCGACCCTGAAATACTATATTCGAACCTTACGCACCGTTATTACATCTATTCCACAACCGACGGCACGCCGGGATGGGGCGGATGGTACTTTACGGCATACTCTTCGGCCGACTTGAAAGACTGGACTTACGAGGGTATAGTGCTTGACTTGCGTTCTCCACAAGTGCCTTGGGCCAACGGCAACGCATGGGCGCCAGCGGTGGAAGAGAAACTCGTGGACGGTAAGTACAAGTATTTCTTTTATTACAGCGGCAATCCCAATGACGGCTCTGGCAAGCAAATCGGTGTTGCCGTGGGCGATTCTCCCATAGGACCGTTCAAGGACATGGGCAAGCCTGTCATAACAGAGTCTCCTACGGGTGACGGACAGCAGATTGACGTGGATGTTTTTACAGACCCGATGACAGGCAAACCTTATATATATTGGGGCAACGGCTATATGGCTGGAGCCGAGCTGAACAGCGACATGGTGTCGCTCAAGCAGGAGACTGTCACCGTTATGACACCGAAGGGCGGCACGCTGAAAGATTATGCCTACCGCGAAGCACCGTATGTGTTCTACCGTCATGGCAAGTATTATTTCCTGTGGTCTGTCGACGACACAGGTTCGGCCAACTATCATGTGGCTTATGGTACGTCGGATTCGCCGTTGGGTAAAATAAAGGTTGCTAAAGACCCGATTGTGACAATACAAGAACCTGACAGGCAAATTTACGGTCCGGCGCACTGTTCGGTAATACGCAAGCCGGGAACAGATGACTGGTACATAGTGTATCACCGTATAAACAAGAATTATATTGCCATGGACAAACAGCCTGGAGTTCACCGCGAGGTGTGCATCGACAGGCTGGAGTTTAATCCAGACGGCACAATCAAGCGCGTATCTTTGACCAATTGATGTTTTTCGTTGTGATGCGTCATATAAAAAGTACATAATAAAAAGGTCTTGAAAGAAGCTCTTTCAAGACCTTTTTTATGAGGTACCTAGCAGAGTCGAACTGCTCTACACGGTTTTGCAGACCGTTACCTAACCGCTCGGCCAAGGTACCTTGTCGGTTTTTGCGGTGCAAAGATAATGCTTTTTCGCAAACCTCCCAAACTTTTCAGAGGAAAAATCATCCGCTGTTGTAATAATTGTGATTTAATTGGAGGACTTTTCTGTTTTCACAAGATATGATAACCAGCTTTAGCGTCTTTCTTTTATGAAGCCGTGCCGATAGGCATAGAGCAGCTTTTCCAAATCGGCGATTTGTTTTTTCAATTCCTTTCCTATGTCAGTATCGGCTACAAGCATACGATGGGCGGACATCTCGACAATCTGTGTAGTACTCTTTATGTCAGACCCACGGAGGATGGCATCCTCTGTACTTGTAAACGGTTCATGCTGTACGAGCTGGAAGCCGCGGCTGTGATATACCAGTGTGTATCCGGCAATGCCGGTCTCGGCATGGTAGGCTTGCGAGAAACCGCCGTCGATTACCATCAGTTTGCCTCCTGCTTTTATCGGATTTTCGCCGCTGGCTGCATGTACAGGTACATGCCCGTTGATAATATGGCGGTTGCCGCCAGTGACATCAAAGGCATCCAAGATGCGGTCGCATACGTTTTCATCGTCGCGGAGTTTGAAATAATTGCCTTTTTCCTCCTTGTATGTGTCCTTGTCGGATAGGAAGTAACGTTCGAATGTTGCCATCTTCGATTTGTCGAAGAGTACGGAGTCGCGTCCGCACCATAAATAAAGGAAATAGTCTATTGCAAAACATTTGTCTTGCGGCTCCGTGTCATTCTGGAATGCACTGCGTATGATGCGGTCAATGCGGTTCATCAGTTCGCGTCCGCTGAATTTCATCCCATTGTAAAGTTCGACTTCTTTCAGGCTTCCGTCAGCATTGAGTGGCACAGAAGCATGGAACAACAGGTTGTCATTAATAATGTTGTAGAGCGACCCATGCCCAAGCATCAGGCGTATGTGCTTGTGCAGCTTTTCGTTTACCGTAAACGAATGGCGTAGCCGGTCAATCAGCGTTTGTTCTTCGGGAGTAAGGGCATAAGGTGCTTTGGGGTTTACAGTGGGGAAGTGGCAACTCTTCATTTTATACTCTTTGTTGCCGATAATGCATACGCCCTTATTGTGGTCGATTTGTCCGAGCAGCAGCCTGTCTTGCATGTTCCATTCGGGATGGCGTTTGATTACAGCCGCTTCCATTTTGAATTGCAACACTGTAATGGCCTTGTGCATTTGCGCTGTAAGCCTGCGTGTCTTGTCGTCAATGTCAGCGCTTCCGCCATTGGTCTTCGGCATAAATTCCTCACACGGGTCATCGCCATAATGTTCCATTGCGAAAGTGGCGAGTGGAACGAGGTTGATGCCGTATCCTTCTTCGATTGTTGCAAGGTTTGCATAACGCAATGACAGACGGATGACATTGCATATGCAGGCTTCATTGCCGGCACATGCACCCATCCATAGAATGTCATGGTTGCCCCATTGCATGTCCCAATCATGATAATTGTTAAGAATGTCCATGATGACATGTGCCCCGGGACCGCGGTCGTATACGTCGCCTAAGATGTGGAGCATGTCTATGGCCAGTCTCTGTATGACATGGGATATTGCGATTATAAAGTCGTCGGCACGTCCTGTCGTGATTATTGTATCGATGATTACGTTTACGTATGCAGCCTTGTCTACGTCGTCTGTGCGTTCATGCAATAGTTCTTGAATTATATATGAAAAGTCTTCCGGTAAGGATTTCCGAACCTTAGAGCGTGTGTATTTGCTTGAAACGTCACGGCATACCCTTACAAGCTGATGGATGGTTACGTGGTACCAGTCGTCGAGTTCTGGTTCGGCGGCTTTTATCAATTCCAGCTTTTCTTCAGGATAATATATCAGTGTGCATAATTCTTTCTTTTCAGATTCACGCAGTTCGTTGCCGAATATCTCCCCGACTTTTCTTTTGATGTTGCCGGAAGCGTTTTTCAGCACATGTTGGAACGATTTGTATTCTCCATGAAGGTCGGCAAGGAAATGCTCAGTACCCTTCGGCAAGTTCAATATGGCTTGAAGGTTGATTATTTCAGTACTTGCACCTGCTATTGTTGGAAATGACTGGGATAGCAGACGCAGGTATCTCATGTCGTTTTCGATGTTGCGAAAAACAGTTTTCATTGTATTTTCGATTTATAAAGTTTTCTCCTCAATATTTCTGTTTTCTTGTCGTCCAAAGGGTCGGTGAACATAAATCCGTCGCTTAGGTTGTACCTTTCTTTAATTATTTGGAATATTCGTGCGACGTCATTCGATAGCCCTAACTTGTGCATTTGGGCGTTTACAAGTTCTTCGTCGTATTCATTCGACTTCAGCATCTTGCATATTCTGGCAAAGTCTGACCTATGGACGGTTCCATACTTGATTTTGTGCAAAACGGTTGTGATAAGTATGCAAAGCTCTTGTTCGAAAAGCGGCAGTGTTTTGTCAGACTTCAGCTTTCTGGCTACTTGTTTTATTTTGATGTCATGGTTCTTTGTTTTGGGTGGAAATCTGTTGATTCTTTCAATGTCAATGACTGGCATCGCGGCATTTATTGCTTTTGCTCCAGCCTTGACATAATCAATGATGCCTTCGTCTGATGAGTGTAGGAGTATCCGCCGCCATGATGTCTCATTTATGGATTCAACCAATGATATGTCTTCGGTTGAGACAAGGAAATTACCATTGTTATAGCCTATTGCAAGGAGCAAGTCTTCTATGTGTTGTTCTTTTTCATCCATGCGGCTGAAGGGAGTGCTGTCGATGACTTTTTTGTAAAGCGACAATAGATTGTCTGACATGTCTCGGGCTGACATCTCCCTGCTGATATTGAAAGCTTCGACAACTTCGCTTTTTTCGTTCAGGCATTGGCTGGATTTAACCCAAGGTAGTTCGTTGAAAGTCTTGAAATATGATTGTTCCTGTCTTGTTACAAAATGTAGTGCACTGGAATGTGACAACATCCGCTTTTGATATATAGGCAGTTGCAGGAACTTTTTATTCCAATAGTGATGCCTCATGTGCCATTTGTCAAGTTGGTGGTCTGCCGTGATAACGGTGGGGATGTCAAGCTTTTGACATTCGCAGAATAGTTTGTATGCAGGTATGTTCCATACAGCATGTATGTGCACGATGTCAGGTTTATGTGCAGATAACGTTTTTGCGAATGACCGTTGTATGCGACAAGAATTCACATAGGAAGAAGGATGACTTTCAACGATTACGTTTCCGTAAGAAATATCTGTTGCGTCCAAAGTCAAGACATGGGTTTCCGCACGTTTTGCCATTGCTTCAAATAAAGCTGTTTTGTATCTCAAGAATGCGGATTTTCTGACCGCATTGAGGCTTGGCACGAAGTGTAGGATAACCATGTTGTTCATGACTTGTGGCTAATAAACGTATATTTGTCTGAAAACTTGTGGATAATTGAATATTTAAGGTTTGTCCAAACCAAGTAAAATTCAAGTGGCAGTACCTTCCATTTTGGAATGGCCATATTGAAAAGGCGTAAAGCCTTAGTCGCGTGATATGTTCTGCTGAAACAAGGTAATAGCAAAGCTAAAACCGACAGAATCAGAACATCCCAACATTGTGTGCTAATCGAGTATATGATGGACGTTAAGCTTGCTAACAAGCATAGATGAAATGCAAGCATGTCAAGATAAAACCGGCTTTTATGGATGAAACTTCTTGACAAATGACGGCTGGTTTCGTGGTAAAATACGTTCATATTGCGCCATTCTTTTTTCGATGGTGCTTTGTCTATAATAAAGCTTGATGGATTTGTTTCTATCCTGATTATGCCATTTGTGGCATACTTGTTTACAAGGAAGTCATATTCTCCACGGATGTATTTCAGGTTGCCTTGGAAGCCGTAGCCACTCATGAACATGCTTTTCCTAAACATGAGGTTCTTCCCTGATGTTGAATAAGCATGTCCATGTGAAGCTTCAAGTAATTGTGCATATTCTTGATGGAAACGATAGAACGTTTTGGAAACTCCTGTTTCACTGTCATAATTTCCATAACCGATGACCATATTGGTGTCTTTACTGCAATTTCTTGCCATACGGTTTATCCATTCGGATGAGGCAGGACGGCACGTGGCGTCAGTCAATAAAATCCATTCATTGCTTGCTGCTTTTACTCCCAGCGTAATGGCAAGTTTACGCCTGCTCATGTACCGGGATGAATCAGGGACAAAAGTCGCATATAGATTAGGATAATTCGCAAACTCTTTCAATACGTCTTCTGTTCCGTCTTCGTCTTTTTCGACGGCAACTATTACCTCATAGTTCGTATGGTAATTTTGTGAAAGGAAAACCGGGAGGTTTTTCTTTAGTTCGTCAGCATTGTTATCTGCAACAATAACTACTGAAACAGTAGGATATTGCTCTTTGTCTGAAATATTGCAGTCATTTTTGTCCGTCCGAATCTTTTTGAAAAAAGTATCGGCTAATATGGATGCTGATACCAACACGACCAGTACCGTACAAACAGTAATTGTTATAGTGTCGAAAATCATATTCTTGTTATTTTTTCATTTCCACAGTGTGTTTGCAGGCTTATCTCATTTCTTCTGTTACGTAGCCATTGGGTAATGGGCGGCAGTTATAGCCTGACGCCATGATTTCGCCGTAAGCACCTGCCGAGCGTATGGCAATTATGTCTCCGCGATGACATTCATTCAGGTCTATCGCTTTTGCAAAGATGTCGCTCGATTCACATATCGGGCCTACGACATCGTATGTCTTTGTTGCGCCATCGCATGATAGGTTTTCTATTTTGTGGTATGCTTGGTAAAGAGCCGGGCGTATCAGGTCTGTCATGCCTGCGTCAATGATGGCAAACTGCTTCATCGTACCCTGCTTTACATACAGTACTCTTGAAATAAGCGAACCGCATTGCCCTACAACTGAACGGCCAAGTTCAAAATGCAGGACTTGTCCTTTGCGTAATTTCAAGTGTCGTGCGAATGTGTCGAAATATGACTTGAAATCAGGGACTGGTACTTTGTTAGGATGGGTGTAGTCAATCCCCAAACCGCCTCCAACATTGATGTTCTCAACGGATATGTGATGGGATTCTAATTGACGTTGCAAGTCGTTTATTCGGTTGCACAGGGCAATGTAGTCACCCATGTCCAATATTTGCGACCCAATGTGGAAATGCAATCCTATGAATTTTACATGTTTCATTGAAAGAGCTTTTTCAATGATGTATTCCATATCTTCCATTGCAATTCCAAACTTGTTCTCGGCAAGTCCTGTGGTTATGTTCGCATGGGTATGTGCGCCTACATTCGGATTTATACGGAATGCAACGTTGGCGATTTTATTTTGTTTTTTCGCCAATTCGTTGATTACGTCAAGTTCAGGGACACTTTCTACATTAAAGCAGAAAATGTCTTTGCATAAACCAAGGCTTATTTCCTTGTCGTTCTTTCCTACACCGGCGAAGACAATCTTGTTGCTGGGGAAGCCGGCATTGATTGCGGCTATGATTTCCCCTCCGCTCACACAGTCAGCCCCAAGCCCGGATTGGCATATGATGTTCAATAATTTTGGATTGGCATTGGCCTTGATTGCATAATGCACACAGAAATTCTCATGTTTGCCAGCCTCTTTGTTTATTTCACGCAGTGTTGCACGCAGCAAGTCTGTGTCATAATAATAGAATGGCGTATCGATTTCTTTGAACTTGTTAATCGGGAATATACCTTTCACTTTGTTTCACTCCTTCATTTATTGTTGAACAGTGTGTCGCTAAGGCATTGCAAAGCGCGTTTCTTGTCGCATTCCCTTATGAGGAATGAGATGTTGTAGTTGCTTCCTCCGTAAGATATCATTCTTACAGGTATGCTTTTCATCGCGTCTGTAGCCAAAGTCTCAAACCCGACGTTACTCCAGTCCAAGTCTCCAACTACGCATATTATGCACATATCGCGGTCAACTGTAACAGTTCCGTATTTTTTCAGCTCGGCCACAATCTCATTCAGGTGTGCATCGTTGTCGATACTCATTGAAACGCCGACTTCGCTTGTGGCAATCATGTCAATAGGAGTCTGGTAGCTTTCAAATATCTCAAATACCTTACGCAAGAAACCTGTAGCCAGGAGCATACGGCTGCTTTTAATTTTTATTGCAGTTATGTTGTCTTTTGCCGCAACCGCTTTTATCTTACCAGAAACTATCTCATTGTTAATGATTGTACCTGGCGCGGTCGGATCCATCGTGTTAAGCAGACGTACAGGAATTCCAGAGAATTTTGCAGGTTGCACACAAGTAGGATGAAGTATTTTTGCACCGAAATACGCAAGCTCCGCCGCTTCCTCGAAATGCAACTGCCGCACGGCTTCAGTTTTGTCTACGACTCGTGGGTCATTGTTATGCATGCCGTCGATGTCCGTCCATATTTGTATTTCCTCGGCATTGACAGCTGCTCCTATGAGCGATGCGGTATAATCGCTTCCTCCGCGCTGCAGGTTGTCTATTTCACCATAAGCGTTGCGGCATATGAACCCTTGGGTTATATACACCTGTTTGCCAGGCGTTTGCGCCAGAAGTTTTGATAGTTTGTCTTTGATGTATGCGGCGTCTGGTTCTGCGTTTTTGTCTGTCCTCATATAGTCCAATGCCGACAGCAGGGATGTTTTGATGCCACATTCTTGAAGATAGTTGGTCATCATGTTCGTGCTCATGATTTCGCCTTGTGCCACGATGCTTTTTTCTTCAAAGCTAGTGAAAAGGTCTTTGGTGAATGAACGCAAATAGTTGAATTCTTCACGGAGGAAGTCACGGGTCTTGTTTTTCCATTCGTCACTTGAATATAATTCTTCGACATGCTTCATGTATGTCTTTTCCAAGCGGTTTATGATATCATTAGCTCCTTCAGGGTTTTTCTTGTATAAATAATCAGATATCTCGACTAATGAATTTGTTGTACCTGACATTGCAGAAAGCACGACAAGCACAGGCTCACCGCTACTTGTTATCAAAGACGCTACACTTTTAATCCGCTCAGGAGAACCGACAGAAGTCCCTCCAAATTTCATTACCTTCATAACTTTCGTATTTTTTGTTTTTTATGTTCTAATTTATTCTTCATCTTGCAAGCTTATCTTGTTGTAAGAGCTTGTAACATCGTTAATTGTTCCGTTATTACATTTATATACAATGCCAGGATATTTGTCAAGCATTGGCAGGTTGTGCGTTGACATTATTACCGCTGTTCCTGTAAGGCTTATCTGCTTAAGTAGGCTTACGATGTTGTCTGCGGTTTCCGGGTCAAGATTTCCTGTCGGCTCATCTGCGATTATTATTTTGGGCTTGTTCAATATGGCACGGGCAATTGCTATGCGCTGTTGTTCACCGCCAGACAGTTCGTATGGCATCTTTAGTTTCTTTTCTGTCATGCCCACAGCTTCAAGCACTTCGTCAATGCGCTCATTTATCGCTTTTTTGTCTTTCCAGCCGGTAGCCTTCAATACAAATTGCAGGTTTTTGTGGACATTTCGGTCGTGTAGGAGTTGGAAGTCCTGGAATATAATGCCTAACTCTTTGCGTAAAGATGGAATTTCTTTGCGTTTGATTTTCAGCAAATTGCGTTCCAGAACAATGGCTTCTTCGCCGTTATATATGTCAAGTTCACAGTAAAGCGTTTTCAACAGGCTGCTCTTTCCTGAACCGACATGACCTATTATGTATATGAATTCGCCTTCGTCAACATGGAAATTCACGTTGTCAAGTACGCATACGTCGTCTTGATATATGCTTACGTTTTTGTACTCTATGAACATCGTATTTGGATTTTATCGAATCTAATGTTTGTGCCAACCTGGTTCATGGCGACTACGCAATTCATCAGCTATGCGTTCGATGCGTATGCCTTTTTCCGTCAGTAAGACGATAAGGTGATAAAACATGTCTGATGCCTCGTATATCAAACGCTCGTCATCGCCATTCACAGCTTCAATCACCGCTTCAAGTGCTTCCTCGCCAACTTTCTGCGCCATTCTGTTTAGTCCGTCCTTGAACAGGCTTGTGGTATAAGAACCGTCAGGCATTTCCTCATGTCGTTTCTCTATGAAATCCTGTAGCGTTGAAAGGAATACCAATGGGTTGCTCATATTGGTCTCGCCCCAACAGGTATCTGTTCCTTTATGGCATACAGGGCCGTCTGGTATCACTTTTATAAGTAAGGTGTCATTGTCGCAATCGCATTTGATATTTACTACGTTGAGGTAATTCCCAGATGTTTCGCCTTTGGTCCAAAGACATTTTCTGCTTCTGCTGTAAAATGTCACTTTCTTTGTTTCCAAAGTCTTTTGGTATGCCTCTTCGTTCATAAAGCCAAGCATCAGTACCTTTGATGTCCTTTCGTCTTGTATTATCGCCGGTACCAATCCGTTCATTTTTTCGAAATCTATCTTCATTTTCATTTATTTGTCATTCACAATCTTACGTTTACGCCTTCATCATGCAAATACTTTTTCAAGTCGGCTATGCCGATTTCTCCAAAATGGAATACGCTTGCGGCCAAAGCAGCATCGGCTTTGCCTAAAGTAAAAGCGTCTTTGAAGTGTTCCTTTTTTCCTGCTCCTCCGCTTGCGATGACAGGAATGCCGAGTTCGTCTGACAATTTTGCGAGGGCTTCGTTCGCATATCCGTTTTTAACTCCGTCGTGATTCATGCTGGTAAACAATATTTCTCCAGCTCCGCGTTGTTCGGCTTCTTTTGCCCAACTGAATAGCTCCTTGTCTGTAGGAATGCGTCCTCCGTTTAAGAAGCATGTCCATTTCCCGTCTTCGCATTTTGCATCGATTGCACATACGCATACTTGTGAGCCGAATCTCTTGGCGATTTCGTCAATCAAGCCGGGGCAGCGCAAAGCCGCGCTGTTTACGCTTATTTTATCCGCTCCGGCGCAAAGCAAACGTTCAACGTCCTTTATGTCGTTAATTCCTCCACCGACTGTAAAAGGAATGTTTATTTCTTTTGCTATACGGGTCACAACGTCTGCAAATGTTTTGCGCCCTTCGTTGCTTGCTGTTATGTCGAGGAATACCAGTTCGTCCGCCCCGGCATCGCTATAGGCTTTGCCTAATTCTATGGGATTTCCAGCATTCCGCAAGTTAACGAAATTCGTGCCTTTTACCGTCATCCCGTCTTTTACATCAAGGCAGGGTATTATTCTTTTTGCCAGTCCGTTTGCCATAGGCTCTTAAATGTTAACCTGATATATGTTTTTATTCAAGACCGTCTTTTGGTACTTCCGGCAAAGTGGTTTACCAAGTTGCCGATATCTATTTTGCCTTCATATAAAGCTTTGCCGAAAACGACTGATGGTACGCCGGTTCTGTCAAGATTGTGAATATCATCGATGCTTGACACTCCGCCGCTGGCAATAAGGTTGATGCCGGGAAAAGCCTTTAATATTCTTTCATATAATGAGAATGAAGGGCCAGACATCATTCCGTCTTTTGATATGTCAGTACAAAGTACATTCCGTATTCCTCGTGAGACATAGTATTCAAGAAAACCTATGATGTCTTCCGATGTGTCGTTGCGCCACCCGTTGATGCTTATTTTGCCATCGCGTACATCTGCTCCCAAGATTATTCGTTCTGGCCCGAACTTGTTGAGCCATCTTTCAAACATATCTTTTTGTGTTACGGCAACAGAACCGATTGTCGCCATGGTAGCTCCGTTGGCGAATGCTTTTTCGATGTCGTCGTCGCTTTTGATACCGCCGCCAAAGTCAACGATGAGGTCGGTACTGCTGGTTACACTCTTGAGCGTTTCCATATTGACGACATGTCTTGATTTCGCTCCGTCCAGGTCGACCATGTGCAGGCGTTTTATTCCTGCCGCTTCGAACGTCTTTGCCATTTCAACTGGAGAGCTGGAATAAACGGTTTTTGCATCATAGTCGCCTTGGGTCAAGCGGACACATCTGCCATTCATTATATCTATAGCCGGTATTAACTCAATCATTTTGTTTCAACGACTTTATATTTCAAGGAAATTGCGCATGATTTTCTCTCCAACGCTTCCGCTTTTTTCAGGATGGAATTGCGTGGCATAAAAATTGTCTTTTTGCATCGCAGCACTGTAAGGGTGTATGTAGTCGGATTTCGCCGCAGTGAAACTGCAAACAGGAACGTAATAGCTGTGGACAAAATAAACATAATCACCTTCGTGTAACTCCTTGAACAGTGGTGATTTGAAATCATATAATGAGTTCCAACCCATGACTGGGACTTTATACTCATGGCGTGACGGCCTGAATTTGACAACGTTCACATCGAATATTCCGAGACAGTCCGTATCACCTTCTTCCGAATGTTTGCATAGTAGTTGTTGGCCTATGCATATACCGAGTACTGGCTGACGGAGACTTTTTATCACCTTGTCAAGTTTATGTCCGCGCAAGTATTCCATTGCGCTTGCAGCTTCGCCTTGACCTGGGAATATGACTTTGTCTGCAGACTTTATCCGTGCTTCCTCG
Organism: uncultured Prevotella sp.; assembly: GCA_937922435.1. Classification (GTDB taxonomy): domain Bacteria; phylum Bacteroidota; class Bacteroidia; order Bacteroidales; family Bacteroidaceae; genus Prevotella. The sequence continues at coordinate 29,516 of CAKZVT010000051.1, forward strand.
TCGGTAACGACAGGTTCTACACCAAGCCTGCGCAAAGCGTTGACAACGCTGTACACGTTGCCTGCGTTGTATTTTATTACAGCTACTTCCATTCGTTTTGTATATGCGGCTCTTGTTTTGTAGGCCAAAGGCCGTAGCTCTTATCCGGCACCTATTGTCAACTGAATATTATGGTCTTGTTGTTGTAAGTCAGAATCTTGCGCTCTATATGCTTAGTGACCGCACGGCTCAACACTATTTTTTCCAGGTCGCGCCCTTTCAAGACAAGGCTTTCGGGCGTGTCCTTGTGTGTGATGCGTACGACATCCTGCTCGATTATCGGGCCGGCATCAAGTTCCATCGTTACGTAATGGCTTGTTGCGCCTATGATTTTGACACCTCTTTCCCAAGCCTGGTGATAGGGTTTTGCCCCGATGAAGGCAGGAAGGAACGAGTGGTGGATATTTATGATATGATGGGGGTATTCGTTTATCAGTTTCTCGCTGATAATCTGCATATACCGCGCCAGTACCATGAATGTTATTTTTTCTTTTTTAAGCAATTCCATTTCAGCCTGTTCCACTTCGGCCTTGTTTGAATGGTCTTTGTTTATCGACCAAACATAATATGGAATGCCAAACTGTTCGGCCACATATCTCAAATCTTCATGGTTGCTTATTATGCACGGTATCTCTACATTCCATTCGCTTGCGTTGTAACGGGCTAACAGGTCGTAGAGGCAGTGGCTCATTTTGCTTACGAATATGGCCATGCGTGGCTTGACGTCGCTGAAATACAGGCTGAACGTCATGTCGTACCGTTGGGCGTATAATGTCTGTATGTAGTCTTTCAGCTTGTCCCTTGGAATAATGAAGCCGTCAAGTTCCCACTCCAGCCTCATGAAGAACATCCCATCCTGGCGGTCTACGTACTGGTCGAGGTATACTATGTTCCCGTTGTTGTCTGTTATGAACTTTGTTATCTCTGTTATAATGCCTTGTTTGTCAGGACAGTGGAGCAGCAATATTGCGGTCGGTCTCATTTAATCCAATGATAGTTACTTTCTTAATATTTTCCATTTGCAAAAATACTAAATAAGTTCGGATTAGCAACAATCTTTTATTGATATTTTTGATTGTGGTTACAAAATGAAACAAAAGCGGTGTTGTTTCTTGTCTATATAACATGAAATGAAGCGCAATCCAAGACAAAAGGTTGGGCATGCGGTTTTGTGCCAATATGTTTGTAAAATAAAAAAGCCGCGGACAAATATTTTGCCTGCGGCTTTTTGTAGTGGATAGGGGAATCGAACCCCTATGCCAAGATTGAGAATCTTGTATCCTAACCGTTAGATGAATCCACCGTATAGTCGTTATGTTAAATCCACAAACTTATGCGGAAGCTGGGGGATTCGAACCCCCGGTACGATAAACTCGCACGGCAGTTTAGCAAACTGCTGGTTTCAGCCACTCACCCAAACTTCCTTTCCGGTTTATTGTACCGAAGCATTCTCGCTCAAATGCGGTGCAAAGGTACGCATTTTTTTTGTTCCTGCAAATTTTTCGGCGATATTTTTATTAAATTTTGTCCTTTTGTTTCCTTTTTGTTTTTATGGGATGTTTCTTTGAGCGTTAATTGCTTCATTGTCCTTTCGTTTGTACGTTGTTTTTCAAATGCGTTTCCAAGCGAATGCCGGGGTGGCTTTTTTGTTCCATGAAACATGAAACGGTTTAAAAGAAAAAGAGGTTGTCTCACGACAACCAATCTTTTTATTAACCTTAATAATCTAATACCATGAAAAACACAGTGCAAAGGTATTGATTATTTTCTATATTGCAAAATTTTATACTGTAAATGTTTTATTATTAATACTTTTTAAAGTTGTAGCCCGTCCATTTATAAGATTTTTGCTTTATTATGGCTCTTAACTCTTCTTTTTCGGCTTTGGAGGCGAATGGAATGCTTGGCTCGTAGGTTATGATGTTGTCCTTAGGGCTGATGTCCGCGTATATTATCACGGGCTCAAGATATTCGCATAATTCTTCAAATTTGTTTGCCTGCATAGTGTCGGGCCGTTGTGTGAATTCTGTGATTACGATATCGGCATCGTTGAATTCCGGCAATCCGAAGTTCTGTGCTAACGGCTTCCAATCGGTCGAGTAGAATTTTATGGCGCTTTCTTTTATGGGTGTTGCCATTGTCTTTATCAGGCATATTACCTGTGTGGTGTCGTTCAATGGCAGCAGCTTCAGTTGTAGTGTTGCGCTTTTGTTCAGTTTGATTTGTGCGAAATCGTTTCCCACCACATTTATTTCAGTGATTCCGTTCAGCTTGTTCTTTATTTTGACGGTGTCGGCATCGCTGGTGAATTTGCTGATTTCTTCGCGTTGCTCGTCATTTATGTACGGTATGACCGTTTCCGGGATGCCGCACAATATGTCTTTGATGCCTTTCTGCGCCGAAACGGTCAGCGTGCAGAACGTCAATGCCACTGTAATTATATGTATTTTCTTCATGTCCTTACCTGTGTGAATACTGTTGTTACCTGCCTTTACGCAAATCCTTGACCCTGACGGCTTTACCGTCGGAAACCGGTATCGAGCCTTTCTTTACCAATTTTACTTTCGGCGTGAGCAGTATTTCGTCTTTGAGTGCGCGCTGGATGGCTTTCGTCATTTCGTGCAGTTCCGGGTACACGTCCGACGGCATTTTGTCCAGTTCTACCTCCACGGTCATCACGTCATTGTCGCCTACGGTGTCGAGCGTTATTAGGTAGTTGCTGCCGATGCCTTCGAATTGCGCCAAAATCTTTTCCACTTGCATCGGGAACACGTTGACGCCCTTTATTATGAACATGTCGTCGGTGCGTCCCTTTATCCTGTCTATCCTCCTGTGCGTCCTTCCGCACGGGCATTCTCCGGGGATTATGCGTGTCAGGTCTCTCGTGCGGTACCTTAGTATGGGCATCATCGTGCGGTCGAGTGTCGTCAGCACCATTTCGCCTGTCTCTCCGTCAGGTACAGGTTCGAGGGTGTCAGGGTCTACGATTTCTACGATGTAGTTGTCTTCCCACAGGTGCATGCCGTTCTGGTATTTGCATTCGAAGGCTACGCCCGGGCCGTTCATTTCCGTCATTCCGAAGCTGTTGTACGCTTTCACGCCGAGCAGTTGCTCTATGCGCCGCCGCTGCTCTTCGGTGTGTGGCTCCGCCCCGATGAACAGGGTGTGCAGCTTTGTGCTGCGTGGGTCTATCCCCTCGTCCTTGAACACGTCGGCCAGCCTTATCGCATAGCTGGGTATGGCATGTAGGCATGTTGTCCCGAAGTCGCGGATGAACATGATTTGACGCTTGCTGTTGCCTGCCGCCGCCGGTATGGTTGTAGCCCCGAGTTTCTCCGCTCCGTATTGGAAACCCAGTCCTCCGGTGAACATTCCGTAGCCCGAACTGTTTTGGAATACGTCCGTATCGCGGCAGCCTACCATGTACATGTTGCGTGCCACCATGTTGGCCCACGAGTCGATGTCGTGTCTTGAGTAGACTACCACTGTGGGGTGTCCGGTCGTTCCGCTTGACGAGTGTATGCGTATGGCGTCTTTCATGTCGCCGCCTACAAGGCCGAACGGGTAGTTTTCCCTCAAGTCTTGCTTTGTGGTAAACGGTATTTTCCGAATGTCGTCTACTGTTTTTATCGTGTCGGGCGTTATGCCGAGCCGTCCCAGCCTGCTGCCGTAAAACGGCGAGCGCAACGCCGTCTCGACCGTGCGTCTCAGCTTTTCGGCCTGTAGCTTGCGCAGTTCCTCCCGTGGCATCGTCTCTATTTCAGGCTGCCAGTATTCTCCGTTCATGCCGTTTTTGCTTTTTGTTTGTTGCTTTTTCAGCTTGCAATATTACACTTTTATTTCGACATTGCCAAATTAATGACCGAATAACGTTGGTTAGACGGCTCTTCATGCCGGTGTGGATTGCCGTTGGCTTGTCCTTTTGTATCCGCGTCTTTGCAATTCACGGTCTTTTACAATGTAAAAGGCGGCCTTTCACACGATGAAAGGCCGCCTTTTGCATTGCAATATGTGGCTTTTTGCAAGATGGGCTGAAATGTTTACATGTTCAGGCGGAAGTCTACGCCTACTTGTATGGGGTTGCCGCGTTGCGCGAACCATCTGTCGTTGCCGCTGGCGGCGCTGCTGAATGCGAATGTCGCATAATGTGTGTTGGTGGCGTTGCGGCACCATAGGCGTACTGTCGAGCTTGTGTATTGCAGGCCGAGGTGTAAGTTCAGTATGGCGTATAGCGGTTGTTTGGCGGTGTTGGCGGCATCCCAGTATGTAGAGCCTTGTGCCGTCATGTCAGCCCCGAGCAGCAAGGCATATCTGTGGGCGGTGCCTAATGGCAGGCGCAAGTCGCACCGTGCCGATAGCGTGTGGTGCGGAACGAATGGAATGGATTTCCCCTTGTAGTCTATGCGTGAGCCGTCTTCGGCGGTCTCGGTGTATTCGGTGAATTCGGCGTCGGTCAGCGCATAGGTTATACCCCATTGCAGGCGGTTGTCCGCAAGGCTGCCGCGCAACGCCGACTCAAAGCCTATGCTGCGGCTGCGCCCTGCGTTTACCATCATCCGTCCGAAACCGTAAGTCCCGGCCATAACCGACAGCTGCTGGTTGCGCACCTGCATGTAGTATGCGGCAAGGTCGGCCTGCATCGCTCCGTCAAAAAGGTTCAGGTGTGCTCCCAGTTCGTAGTTCCAGCTCTCTTCCGGCTTGTATGATATTGTTTTGTTTATTTTTTCTATGTCTTCCGGCGTGTGGGGTATGTCGTAGTCGCCGCTCATTGCGTGCGACGAGTTTGCCGTAAGTTCTGATTGTAGGACGTCTGAAAACATCTGGATGTTGAAACCTCCGGCGCGGTAGCCTTTGCTTGCTGTGGCGTATATGTTGCTGCCGTTGTCTGAAACCGTGGCGGTCAGGCCGACCTTGGGCAGCAGTTGGCTGTATGAGTTGTGGCATTTGTTGTCGAGATGTGACGACAATGTGTTTTCTGCCGATGCCCCCATGACGTTTGCCGATACGGTCATTGAGGCGTGTGTGTCATATCTTACGGCTACGCGGCTGTAATCATAGCGCAGTCCGATGGTGGCGGTAAGACGTGGCAGTATGCGTATGTTCGATTCGTGGAATACGCCGATGTTCAGCTGTGGGGTATGGAACAGGCCGGGCACTTCCATGCTGACCCCGGCCGATACGCCGCCGGCTTTCTCAATTGCAGCGGCGGCCATTTGCTCGGCGGCTTGTTGCGGCATTCCTGCTGCAACCATTTGCTCTGTCATTGCCGTATGTATGGATGTGTACATCGCAGACTGTATGCCCGATGCGATGTTGTCAGTGAAGCCGGTGTCGAAGAATACCGGCGCTTCAGTGCGCAGCCATTGGTAAGACGCGTAAAGGCCGCTTGTGTGTTGCCAGGCCGCGTCTGTGCTGCTTTTCAGCGACAGTTCCTGTGTCAGTGCGTTGAGCGTCTGGCGCTGTGACAGGTGCATCAGGTCGAGCGGCAGGTAGTCCTGGTCCATGTTCATGTTGTCGCGCAGGAACTGGTAGCTTGTCTGTGAGTTCAGTTGCAGGCCGTCCATGCGGTATGTCAGTCCGATGCCGGTGTTGAGCATGTTGCGCCGGTATTTGTTAGGGCGGTTGCCTTGCGGGCTTGATATGTGCCTTGTCTTTGTGTCGAGAATGCCGTATGCGAAGGCGTTTTGCGATGTATATTGGTAATCGGCGACAATGTTCGCCGTGAATTTCTCCGTCGGTTGGAAAACGAGGCGTGTCTTTGCACCGGCTTCGTCATAGTTGTCAGCTCTGTTGCCGGTAGTGGCGTTCTTGAAAAAACCGTTCTGTCCGTTGTAGAATGCGGCGACAGAGAATGCCAGCTTGTCGCTCGGACGGTGGTAGTGCGCCAGTTCCACGTTCCTGTAGAAGCGGCTGCCTATGGAGACGGCGAAGTCGGTGCCGTGGTATTTCATCGGGTCTTTAGAGTACAGGCGCACGATTCCGCCTTCCGAGTTCATGCCGTACAGCGTGCCTTGTGGGCCGCGAAGCACGTCTACACGGTCTATCTGATATGTGTGGAAGTTGTACGAGCATTTGTTGACCAATGGTATTCCGTCGCTGTAAATGCCGATGGCCGGGTTGTCAACTCTTGACCCTATGCCGCGGACGTAGGCCGACGAGGTAAGCCGTGAGCCGTAGGCTGGCATCGAGAACGACGGCACATACGAGCTTAGCGACGACAGGCTGCTAATGCCGAGACGGTTCAAGTCACGGCCTGTCAATACGGTGGAACTTAGCGGTTGTTGTCTTAAGCGTGCCACTTCTTTGGGTTGTGACACTACGATTACCTCGTCGAGGTCGTAAACGCGTGACGTGTCGGTGGCCGCCATGTCGTTGTTGGAGGGTCGGACACTTGCTTTGCCGTATTCATGTGGAGTATGTGCGATGGCCGCGCACACGGTCAAGGCCATAATGATGCTTGTTGTCATTATCCTGAAATGCACTGTTCTTGTTTTTGCCTGCAAAGGTAGCGACAATCTGCGAGCGGTGCAATCATCATTTATGTGTATTTTTATACAGCCTGCCGAACCGCTTGACGTATATCCAAACGGCATATACGGCGTAAGCGGCAAACAGCGGATAACCTATATAATATAAGGTGGCAACGGTAAATACGATATAGTTTACTGCACAAACCGCAGCCAGTCCGCATAGGTAGAGCAGTGCGTCGGCTGGAGGCAGTATGCTGCGTACCACGTCGACGGCGGCAAGGGCGATGATAACCATTGCCCATACACATACAAGGAACACACCCAATGCCGGTGGCACGATTAGCGGATTGAGCGTGGGGTGGTAGTAGAAATGTTCCCAAATGTCGTCGGCGAACAGCCGCAGGCTGGCGTAAACCACAGCTCCGGCGGCTACGGTCAGGGCAAGCAGGGTGGGGTAGAAGGTCGGGATGTCGTTCAGATGCACGATATGGGCTTTCCTTCGCGTTGCGGTGCGCAGCAGGTAAGCGGCTGCGATGATGCAGATGACGGTCAGGAATATAATCAGATGCACGTCGGAGAACGTCTTTATGAACTGCGATATGGGGTCGTCGGGGACAACGGATGGCAGCATCGTCCTTTCGTGAAGCCAACCGATGGTCTGTTGGTCGCGTGCTATCTGCACCCAAACGCTGTCGATACTGTCGTTGGGAAGTATGCGGATTTCCGCTACTGCTACGTGGTCGCCGCCGTACACGGCAAGTGTGTCGGTGTGCATCCGTGTCAGTACTTCTTCTGGCTGCTGCCTTACCAGCACCAAAGAGTCGGCCTTTACAACAAAGTTGAAGTTTGTACCATAGTGCCGGTAGTTGTTGGCGGTGTCTTTAACGGCGGTGTCGGCGGCCATGTATTGTGCCCATGCGCTGTTGCGTTGGTATCCATGGCAGCTTGACAACACCGTAACGGCTATGACGGCTATTATGGCTGCGGCGGTAAGGTATTTGTGTGTCTTATGCTTTTCTGTCATCTCTGTCGGCGTAAATGTTCATTTGGCATTGCTTGCAGTCAAACTCAACGGTGAACGTCCGGCCGTCGTCCATGCGCAGCCTTAGTGGTTCGCGCCACCGTGGAGGTGTGCCGCCGTGGCGCGTGCAGTGTCCCAAGGCGCGGCGCAGACAGTGCCGGCATTGCATGATTTGCGGCTTTTCAGGCTGTTTCAGTTCGAATGCAGGCGTGTCGACGGGTGTCCCTTCGGCTTTATAGAACTGCCTGGCAACGCTGTTTGCCACGTTGTAGTTATACTGTGTGCTGGCCGGATAACTGTTGCGTGCCGTCTTTTCCAATCCGGCGATGTCGTTTTCAGGTATGTATCTGCGGTTCTTCCGGCTCAATGCCTGTTGCAGTTTGTCAACGGCCTGGCGGCGGATGTCGGCAAGTACGCTTGACGGAATGAAGCTGCGCGGCTCTTCGGGTACGGTTGAGAACGCTGTACATTTGAACGGAGTGTTGCCCAACCGCTCCATCTGTCGCCGCATATTGTCCTTTTGCGGCTTTTCGGCAGGTTGCATTTCCATAGCCGTCCCGACTTCCACTTGTGTTCCGTCTTCAGCTGTGAAAACAGTCTTGATGCCATTGGCACACTCCTCCATGCGTATGCTTACCATGATTTTGCGCTCGGCCGACGGCTTGGCAAGCAGCGAGTCGAATGCTTTGTCATGACTTCTGTACAACACCTGCCCCTTGCGCAGTCCGCGCGGCATGGCCAACGGGTAGATTTTGTTGCCATCGGCGCGGTTTACTCGGAAGCCGCACAGCTCTTTGTCGTTGAAATAGCACAGGCCGTCGCCATTGGCGAACGATGCCGTCCCGGCTACGGTTATGTGCCCTGCGCATACATCTTTGACGCAGCCTACCTGCTGTCCGATGGCTTTGGGCGTGTCGGGCGACCATATTTTGCCGCCCGAGTCGTGCATGAAGTAGTCCGTGTAGCCGCGGTTGAACGTGCGGTTGATGTCGGGTGTGAACGTGTAGCGGCATCGTCCGAGCGACGCGCGGCGGTATTTGTCGGGATGACGGGCCACGAGCCTGTTTAGCTCTTCGCTGTATGCCGCCGTTATGTTCTTGACGTAAGTTGCGTCCTTGAGCCTGCCTTCGATTTTGAACGACGACACACCTGCGTCAGCCAGCTGTTCAAGCCATCCGATGCGGCTCATGTCGCGGAGCGAAAGCAGGTGCCTGCCTTTCTCTATTATGTTGCCGCTGGCGTCAACGAGGTCGAACTTCAGGCGGCAGAACTGTGCGCACTCGCCACGGTTGGCACTGCGTTTGAAACAATATTGGGAGGCGTAGCACAGGCCGGAATACGATACGCACAGCGCACCGTGTACGAAGCATTCAAGCTGTACGGACGGCACTGCCTGGTGTATGCGCCGTATTTCGTCGAGTGTAAGTTCGCGTGCAAGTACGATGCGGCTGAAGCCGTGGGCGGCGAGCCATGCCGCCTTTTCCGGCGTGCGGTTGTCGGTCTGAGTGCTGGCGTGCAGTTCCATGCCGTCGTGCGGCATGTCGAGCAACGCCATGTCCTGCACGAGTATGGCGTCGGCGCCGGCCTCGGAGAGTTTGCCCGGCAGCCTTTCAGTCTCTGCCAGTTCGTTGTCGTAGACTATGGTGTTGACCGTTACGTAGACGCGTGCGCCGAATAGGTGGGCGTAGCGGCAAAGTTCGGCGATGTCGGCCACGCTGTTTCCTGCGGCGGCGCGCGCTCCTCCGTGTTCCGCTCCTATGTAGACGGCGTCGGCTCCGTGGTCGATGGCCGCAATGCCGCATTCAAGGTTCTTGGCCGGGGATAGCAACTCCAATGGGACTGTCTGCATGGTTCTTTATAAGTGAAGAGTTAAAAGTGAAGAGTGAAAAATCCAAATGCTTTGCAGGTGATGGATTTTTCACTTTTAACTTTTCGTTTTTCGTTTCTTATTTTATTTCCTCAATGTCATACGGTGTTGACTGGTACACATAGTAATTCAGCCAGTTGGTGAAGAACAGGTTGGCGTGCGCGCGCCAGCGTACCAGCGGACCGAGTTCAGGGTTGTCGTCGCGGTAGTAGTTTACGGGGGTGTCCACGTCGTCGCGTTTGCCCATGTCGCGTCGGTATTCCTTGTCCAAGGTGTCGCGCGTGTATTCAAGATGGCCCGTGATGAAGAACTCGCGGCCTTCGCGTGCCATGCAGATGCCCACGCCGCTGACGGGCGACTGCGCTATGATGCGCAGCTCCTTGTGCCGGGCTATGTCGCCTGCGGTCACTTCGGAGTGGCGGCTCTGCGGCATGTAGAAGTAGTCGTCGAAGCCGCGGAAGATGGGCAGCAGCGGCTCTTCGATGTACTGGCGGAACACGCCGAACATCTTTCTGTCGAGCATGTGCTTGTCTATGCCGTAGTGGAAGTACAGCCCGGCCTGCGCCGCCCAGCAGATGTAAAGCGTGCTGTACACATGGGTGCGCGCCCATGAGAATATCTCCGTCAGCTCAGGCCAGTAGGTTACGTCTTCGAAGCGCAGGTGCTCTACGGGTGCGCCGGTTACAATCATGCCGTCGAACTTCATATTGCGCAGCTCGTCGAAGCTCTTGTAGAACGCCATCATGTGCTCTATCGGGGTGTTCTTTGGCGTGTGGCTCTTCAGCTTCATGAATGTCACGTCGATTTGCAGCGGCGTGTTCGACAGCACGCGGACGAGGTCGGTCTCTGTCGTAATCTTCAGTGGCATGAGGTTGAGAATGGCTATGCGCAGCGGACGGATGTCTTGTGCGTGCGCCCTTGACGAGTCCATCACGAATATGTTTTCCCTCTTCAGGGCCTCTATGGCCGGCAGTTTGTCTGGTATCCTTAACGGCATAAGTAATTCCTCCGTTGTAAGTTGTTTCGTGCAAAAGTACTAAATTTTCCGCAAGGGCGTTGCCTTGTGTGCGTAAAAAAGCGGCTTGGAGGATGCGGTCAGCAGTATTTTCACTAATTTTGCACATGCAAACGGGTTCTTCGTTTTTCACTTTTAATTTTTCATTTAGCTTATGTCAAGCGGTTTTACATTCAAGCGTTTCACGGTGAACCATGCCAAGTGCGCCATGAAAGTGGGCACTGACGGCGTGCTCTTAGGGGCGTGGGCTCGTGGTGGACGGCGCATATTGGACGTAGGTACGGGCTCGGGACTTGTTGCGCTGATGATGGCGCAGAGGTTCGAGGCGGCCGAGGTGACGGCCATCGACATAGAGTCGGGGGCTTGCCTTCAGGCTCGCGAGAACGTGGCGGCGTCGCCTTTTGCTGGCAGGATAAGCGTTGTTGAGATGGCGTTGCAGGATTTCCGGAAAGGGGAGTATGACGCAATAGTGTGCAATCCGCCGTTTTACGCCGGGACGCTCGCGAGCAAAACGGCGGCGAGGACTATGGCGCGGAGCGCGGAGACGCTGCCTTTTGCCGACCTGTTCCGCCATGCGGCGCGGCTGTTGGCCGACGATGGCGTGTTCTCTGTCGTTATTCCGGCTGCTTTCAGACGTGAGTTTGACGCCGAGGCGGCCTTCGCAGGGCTGCACCCTTTGCGTGCATGCAATGTGAAGACCGTGCCACACAAGGCGGCGAGCCGATGCCTGCTGGCTTACGGCAAGCGTCCTGCCGACGCGGTGGAGGAGGCGGAAGAGTGCCTGAACAACGCCGACATGACGCGTTCCGAGTGGTATTCAAGGCTTACAGGAGAGTTTTATTTGTAATGTGAGTTCGGTAAGAATAGGCTTACTAACAGAGTAAAATATGTTTGTTTTTTATGTATTTCAAACGGTCAGCAGGTAACTGTCATTCCGCGCTCCGACGCGGAATCCATTGTAAGCGACCAGATGTTTCTATGTTTGAGTACTGGATTCCGCGTCGGAGCGCGGAATGACAGTTACCTGCTGACAGCCTGAAGTGTGATTATAAACACATTTTCCTTATATCGGATTTATATAATTGACAATGCCGTTTGTCGGCAATCATGATGTAAGCATTGACAAAATGTCAAATCGGAAATGTCCGAGTTTCTTGTCAAAATAGAGCGGCAATGCAGCTGTAGGCCGTCGTTTGTATGTCCGAATGCGGTCTTTTATGCTGCAATACATGGCTGATTGCATTGCAAAACATGGTCAATCGCAATGCCGAAAGCCGTCTTTGGCATCGGTAGAAGCCGTCAAAACCACCCGTTTTGACGGCTTTTTCATGTTGTTTAGCCCGTATTTTGTGCTTTTACCGTCCGTCTTTGTTGCACACTTTGGCGGCTTTAAGCCGCAATGTTTTGGTTTTCAGGCGTTTGCATTTGCACACGAAAGACGCGCGTATTTCCGTCCTTTGTCCGGTTGTTTCAGAGCAACGCCGTTGTAGAACGTCAACCGAAATCAATGTGTAAGCAAATGGCGGCATAATGCTTGCATGTTGCTTTGACACGCAATAGCTGGTAAATTAGTAAAAATCAGGTTAAAATAGGTCGGCGTATTGAATAATTTAGTAATTTTGTTTGTTAATTTTGAAAGTGTGAAATGTGCCAGTCCGTGCGATGTGATTGTGCTTTTCAAGGTGTATGTTACAGGTCGGACGGGCGTAAATTTGTGATATTTGAATTATGAATATGAGGATGAAATCAAAGATATTTGCCTGCTTTGGCAGCATCGTAAAAGGTGGACTGCTGACGGTGGCAGTGCTGTTTGCTCCAACATTGTGTGCTTCGGTGTCGGCCAATGACGGCACGTATTATACTGAAGGAAACCAGTTGCTGCCTTTGGTGGAGACCGATATCCGTGTGCAGCGCGAGGTCTTGACCCTTAGTTGGGGCGATGACGGCATGGCTGATGTTGACGTGTATTACGAGTTCTTCAATCCGGGCAAGGGCAAAACCGTACTGATGGGCTTTGAGGCTGACGCACCCGATTATATGTCTTCGCTCGACAGGAGCGGCGCGCACCCCGACATAATGGGGTTTACGGTAGAGATGAACGGCGAGGCTCTGCCTGTATCAACGTCGGTCGTGAACGTTGATACGCTTTATGTGAACGACGGAAAGGTGCTTGCGCTCGACCTTTCACGTTATGATGTTGACGAGGCGCATACGGGTTCGTGGCTGTACACGCGTGAAGGCGACGGCGTACACATAGCGTTTGTGTACCATTTCGACGCGGCGTTCAAGCCGGGAGTGAACATCGTGCGCCACCATTACCGCTACCGCATGGATGAGTCTGTGGTGTTCAAGTACAAGTTTGATTACAAGCTGACACCTGCCCTGCGATGGGGCAACAGGCAGATTGACGACTTTACGCTGCGCATCGAGGCGGACAGCGTGCCGCTGCACTTCATGGTGGAGGACAGTTTGTTTAGCAGAAAGGTTGACCCCGTGATTGAAGGTACGGGCAAATGGCGCAGGCGTATAATACAAAACAACGGATGGCCGGAGAAAATGCCGATGGCGGTGTATGAGGTTTTTCTGCGTAATGCGTCGATTGAATATAAGGTGAAAGATTACCGCCCGGCCTCTGAATTGAGAGTGTTTTCAGCCGTATGCACCGAGACCGGCGATATGAATGTGCCGTCCGACTATTACGCTTTCCGCTATAACCTTATGAGGCCGGACACGCTTGATGACGACTTGTACCACAAGGTGCGCAACCTGCCGTTCGCCCTGCGTGGTTATGTGTTCAAAGATGCTGCGCTGGACGGTTACTTCCGTAGCCGATGGTGGTATATGCCCGACCCGGATTATGCCGCCACCCTTGAAAGTCTTACAGGTAGGGAGCGGAGATGGCTGATAGGGTTTGACGAAAAATTTAAGGAAGTTGGAAGTTCCAAGTTGTTTCCGGCGGTTGAGTAAGTGCTGATGTTATAGCCGTAGTCTCTTCAACCGCCTTTCCGCTTCTTTTGCGTCAGGGTATAGTTCGAGAGCCTTGCGGTAGTTGGCGGCGGCTGCCTCGGGCATGTGCTCGCGTTCGCATTCTTTACCCATAAGGGTGTATTCGGCGGCGAGACGCTTTAGCAGGTCGTCGCGACGCGACATTTCTTTTTGTAGAAGTTCGTTTTCTTGCCGCAGGGTGTTGATTATGCCGAGCTTGCGGCGTATTAGCCGTTTGGCGGCAGGCTTCTCTATGTCGTAGCGGTGATGTATGGCGCGGAAGAAGGCGGAAAGGAAGCCGTCGAAGTCGCCGCGGTCGAAGGCTTGGGCGGCATCGTGATACTCCTTGTCGGCGGCAGACTCTTTCAGGGCGTTGCCTATGAGTGCGGTGTCGTTGTAAGTACGGGCGAATTGCTTTATTTCCTGGCGCACGAATATGTCGTCACGGCGTATGGGTACGGCGAGGCTGATGCCTGAAAGCGAGGTGCAGCGCGACAAGGCGACGTATGCCTGGCCACCGGCGAATGCTCCGCCGGTGAAGTCGATGTTGACGTGGCGGAACGTAAGTCCCTGGCTCTTGTGTACGGTGATGGCCCATGCAAGGCGGATGGGGAACTGTATGTAGCTGCCGATTTCCTCTTCCTCGATTTTCTTTTCCTTCTCGTTGAACTTGTATCGCATGTTGCTCCATCGTTCGCGGCGCACGTCGTGCTCGTTGCCGTCCTCGGTGACGATGTAGAGCACGTCATCTTCCTCGTCAATTCCCTCGACAACGCCGAGTGTTCCGTTTACCCAACGCTTGTCAGGGTCGTTTTTGATGAATATGATTTGTGCGCCGGGCTTTACCTCAAGTTCCATAGGGGAGGGCAGACTGCTGTCGGGAAATTCGCCTTTCACTTCACCGTAGAACGTGACGGCTTCGCCTGGCAGCTGGCTTAAGCGTTGCTCGTTGATGTAGTCTACGGTGTCGCGGCGAGTTGAAAGGGTTATGGCGAGGCTGCTGCCTGCTGTGTCAAGCGTTCCGCCTACGCGTGTGTTGAGTGTGTGCAGGTCGGCATCGGTGGCGTCGTTGGTGCGTATGTGGTCGAGTATCGATATGAACGCAGGGTCGTTTTGCCTGTAAACCTTGTGCAGCTCAATGCTGACAAGCCGCATTTCGCGCCATACGCGTGCACCGAAGAAAAACGAGGTAGGGTAGTAGGGGTGGAGCATCCGCCGCTCGTCCTCCTTCACTACGGGTTCAAGCTGGTAGATGTCGCCGACGAGCAGGAGCTGCTTGCCGCCGAATGGCTCGCGCATATTGCGTGAATACACGCGCAGCACCTTGTCTATGAAGTCGATGATGTCGGCACGCACCATGCTTATTTCGTCTATGACGATAAGCTCCACTTCGCGTATTATCTTGCGTTTTTCGGATGTATATTTCAGTGTCGAGCGCAGATTGCGTATAGAATAACGCTCGTCGTCTGGCAAAAGAGGGTGGAACGGCAGTTTGAAAAAGCTGTGCAGGGTGGAGCCGCCTGCATTGATGGCTGCTATTCCCGTGGGCGCCAGTATGACGTGTTTTTTCTTTGTGTTTGCACAAATGTGGCGCAGGAAGGTCGATTTGCCCGTACCTGCTTTTCCCGTAAGGAAAAGCGAGCGACGCGTGTATTGTATTATTTGCAGGGCTTGTTGCAGCTCCGGATTGTCGAGGTCGAGCACTTCTATAATTAAGAGTTAAGAATTAAGAGTTGTGAGATGTGAATTAAGAATTAAGAGTTAAGAAAATATGTTTTATCAAACAAATATGTCGAAGCATATTTTCTTCATTCTTAACTCTTAATTCTTAATTGTTTTATAGGTCTTCAAGCCTGGTTGCTTCTCCGTGCGGCTTGTCTGGTGTCTTAGGAACTCCGCCTTCCGACGGTTTTGCAGGTGACGGCCTGTCTATGTTTACAGAGTTTCCGATTACCATTTTTTCGAGGGCGTTCATTGGATGGCCGGCTTTTTCGGCGGCGATAGAGTCTGCTATGGCGGCACTGTCAATGGCAGCCGTGTCTTTCTTGACTGGATAGTAGCTGTCACACATGTACATGTCGCGCGTAATGTCATCGTCGATTGGCTTATGGAAGCGTCCGTGATACTTGCTGAAGTCAGGGTCGGCCATGAGCGATTGCAGGAAGTAGCCGCAGATGGGCAACGCGGTGCGGCTGCCTTGGCCTAATGCGCCGGTGCGGAAGTGTATGCTGCGGTATTCACCGCCAACCCATGCCCCGACAACGATGTTGGGACTTACACCCATGAACCATGCGTCGGAATGGTTGTTTGACGTTCCTGTCTTTCCTCCGAAGTCAGTGTCGCCTGCGGCGTTGTTGATATATCCCCACAGGCTCTGCGACGTGCCGCCGGGTTCGCGCATACCACCCATTAGCAATTGCTGCATGAAGAATGCGCTTTTATACGGTATTACCTGTTTCTCTTCTGGTTTGCTTGTATATACTTCGTTTCCGTCTTTGTCAACAATCCTTGTCACAAGCACAGGCTCTATGTGCTTGCCGTCGTTGGCGATGGTGCAATATGCGTTGACCATTTCAAGCAGGTTTACGTCAGAAGAGCCGAGAGCCAATGACGGCTGCTCGTCGAGCGGACTTTTTATTCCCATGTCGTGGGCGGTCTTCGCAATGTTTTTTATTCCCATTTCTTGTCCCAATCTGACCGCAACCGAGTTAATGCTACGTGCGAAAGCTCCTTTCAACGGGATTGAATCGCCAGAGAAGTGCCCGTTGGCGTTGGTTGGAGTCCATGTAGTCATTCCATGTTTCTGCTTGTCGTACACCTCCATGCGGATATATTCGTCACGACGCTTGTCGCATGGCGTGAGTCCTTGGTTCATGGCTTCCGTGTAGACGAAGAGTTTGAAGGTAGAGCCAGGCTGGCGCATTGCCGTTACTTTGTCGTATTTCCATGAGTTGAAGTCGATGTCGCCTACCCATGCTTTTACGTGTCCCGTTTGAGGCTCCATAGCTACAAATGAGCAGTGCATGAATTTCACCATGTAACGTATGGAGTCCATGGTGCTCATTTCTTTTTCGATAGTACCGTTCTCGTAGTCGAATAATTTTACCTTGTGTGGTTTGTTGAGGTAATAATCTATAGAGTCAGGCTGGTTGGGATATTTTTGTGAAAGAACCTTGTACACGGGCAACTTCTTTGCGATGTCTTCGATAAAGCCTGGTATCACTTGGTGGTTTTCATCGCGCCATGGGTCTTGGCCAGACCAGTGGCGGTCGAAGTTGCGTTGTACTTGGCGCATCTGTTTCCGCGCCGCGTCTTCCGCATATTTCTGCATACGTGTGTCGATAGTGGTATATATCTTCAGTCCGCTGCTGTAGAGGTCGTAGCCGTTTTCTTTGCACCAGTCCTTCAATTCGTCGGCAACAGCTTCGCGGAAGTATTTTGCTTGTCCGTCATAATTGCTTTCAACGCTATAGCTAAGTTTAATCGGTATCGCGCTGAGCGAGTCATAGGCGGCACGCGTTATGTCGCCATGTGTCATCATGTTGTGCAGCACGACATTGCGCCGTGCAAGGCTATTGTCGGGATGGCTTATAGGGTTGTAATATGTTGTGGCTTTAAGCATGCCGACAAGCACAGCGGCTTGTTCGGCTGTGATTTCAGCAGGCGTGGTGTTGAAATATGTCTTACATGCAGTCTTGATGCCGAAGGCGTTGGAACCGAAATCTACAGTGTTGGCGTACATTGTAAGGATTTCCTGCTTGTCGTACATCATTTCAAGCTTGGTCGCTATAATCCATTCCTTGCTTTTCATGATGAGCATGCGTACTCCGGGGATATGTCCGAGCAAACCTGTCGAATACTGCGTCCTTACGCGGAACATGTTTTTCGCCAGCTGTTGGGTGATTGTCGACGCGCCACGGGCTTCATGGCTAAGAATAACATCTTTCAGCACAGCGAACATTCCGATAGGGTCAACTCCGCGATGCTTGTAGAAACGTTCGTCTTCAGTGTCTATCAAGGCTTTCCAGAAAACAGGGTTGACGTCTTCGTATTTTACAGGTGTCCTGTTTTCGCTGAAATATTTACCAATAAGCACACCGTCGGCACTGTATATTTCGGATGCTTCGCTTGTTGTAGGTTTCTTGATTTGCGCGAAACCGGGCGATTTCCCGAAAAGCCATAGGAAGTTTATATCCACCATACCTAAATATATAATGAAGGCGGCGATGAGTGAGGCGATGATTACAAATGTTTTCTTGTACCATCTGCTTCCTTTGTAAAGGCTTTTGTACCAATGCCAAAAAGCTTTTATCTTACGATAACAAAAGCGTAAGAATTTGCCTATGAACGAGTCCTGCAATTTTGGGAGCATACTATGTCTTAATTCTGTTGTTTGCGGTGCAAATGTAATGAAAAAGCTACATTCTAACGGAATGTAGTTACATAATTTATGATTTCTTCAACATTGTCGGGTGAGAACCATTGTATGTCCTTGTCCCTTTTGAACCATGTGAGCTGTTTCCTGCAATATTTGTGTGTGTCGTATTTAATCCTGAAAACCGCTTCGTCTAATGTGCATTTCCCGTCAAAGTGGTCGAATAGTTCTTTGTAACCGACGGTGTTTAGTGCGTTTAGCCCTTTGTACGGATACATTTGGTGAGCCTCTTCAACCAAGCCAGCCTCCAACATCTTGTCTACTCGTAAATCAATGCGTTTGTACAGCTCGTCCCGTTCACGTATAAGCCCAATCTTTACAATTTTGAACGGGCGTTCCTTTTTTGTGTTTGTCCTGAATGATGTGTAAGTCTTTCCTGTAGACAAGCAGATTTCTACCGCATGAATGATTCGTTTGGGATTGTTCTTGTCGACAATGGCATAGTATTCGGGGTCAAGTTTTTCAAGTTGACGCTGCATTGACACTAAACCGTTGCGGTCATAGTCTTCTTTTACATGCAACCGTACACTTTCACTTACGGTCGGAATATCGTCAATCCCATTACATACGGCATCGATATACATCATACTGCCGCCAGCCATGACGACCGTATCGTTATCAATGAAGAGCTTGTCTAACAGTTCAAGCACATCATTCTCGAACATGGCGGCATTATAGTAATCTCCGATGCTGAGATTGCCAACGAAGAAATGCCTTATTGTTTTCAGCTCGTATTCAGTTGGCGCAGCTGTCCCTATTGGGATTTCCCTGTACATTTGGCGCGAGTCCGCGTTGATTATTACAGTTCCCAATTGTTTGGCTATATTGAGGCACAAGGCTGTTTTGCCAACGCCTGTCGGTCCCACGATGACAATCAATGTCTTCATGAGTTTACCTTATGATGCCCCTCTTCGAATTCTCAACGAAGTCTATGATGTAATTGATTTCTTTACTTTCGGGAATGCACCTGCGGATTTCGTCTATTCCTTCTTTCAGTACGCCTTTGGAATAGAGCAAGCGGTATGCTTCGTGTATGTTGTCGATAAGTTCGTTGTTGAATCCACGCCTGCGTAGCCCAACAAGGTTGATTCCGCAATACTTTGTAGGCTCTTTGCCCGCAATGATAAACGGCGGAATGTCTTGGCTGAAGCGGCATCCTCCTTGTATCATTACATATCCTCCGATATGGCAGAACTGGTGGCAAAGTACTTCAGCGCTTATTATTGCATTGTCGTCAACGGTTACTTCACCTCCGAATTTGGTCGAGTTGCCTATGATGCAACCGCTACCAACCACGCAGTCGTGGGCGATGTGTACATTTTCCATCAAAAGGTTGTTTGAGCCGACTTGTGTCGTACCCTTGGAGGCTGTACCCCTTGATATTGTCACGCATTCGCGTATGCTGTTGTTGTCGCCTACCTCGCACGTTGTGTCTTCCCCTTTGAATTTCAGGTCTTGCGGTTTGGTACTGATGCTCGCGCCAGGCATGATTTCGTTGCCATTGCCGATTCGTGCGCCGTAATTTATTGTCACGCTATTTTGCAATACATTATTGTCGCCGATTACAGTGTTCCTGTCGATATAGCAGAATGGGCCAATAATGTTGTTGTCACCAAGTTTTGCTTCAGGATGAACGTATGCTAGTGGACTTATTTGGTTCATATCTTGTCGTATTAGTAGTTAAGGGGCAGATTTACCAGTCTGCCCCTTATATTAATATAAGGTGTATATTACTTGTTTTTTACTATCTGTGCGGTGAATGTGGCTTCCGATACAACCTTGTCACCTACGAATACATATCCTTTCATTGACGAAACACCGTGTCGTACGGGTGCGAGCAGGTCAACCTTGAACAACAGTGTGTCGCCGGGAACAACCTTTTGACGGAACTTCACGTCGTCAATCTTCATGAAATATGTAGACCAGCGTTCTGGTTCGTCAACGGTGTTGAGTACGAGCAAACCGCCACACTGCGCCATAGCTTCTACTTGGAGTACACCTGGCATAACGGGTTCTTGTGGAAAATGCCCTGTGAAGAATGGTTCGTTGCTTGTCACGTTTTTCACTCCGACGATGCTGCTCGGGCCAAGGGCTATGACTTTGTCAACCAACTGCATCGGATAACGGTGGGGCAACAGTTCACGGATACGGTTGACATCCATTACCGGAGGCTCGTTGCAATTGTATATGGGGGCCTGTATCTCGTGTTTGCGTATTTCCCGGCGCATCAGGCGGGCAAACTTGTTGTTGATGGTGTGACCTGGCTTGGTGGCAATGATGCGTCCCTTAATCGGTTTGCCAATCAAGGCCATGTCGCCTATAATGTCAAGCAGTTTATGACGTGTGCATTCGTTTTCCCATACCAATGGTTTATGCTGTATGTAGCCGAGTTTCGTTGCGTCAAGATGCGGGACATTCAGAAAATCTGCAAGGGCGTCAAGCCTTTCCTGCGTGGTCTGCCTTTCATATATTACAATAGCGTTGTCCATGTCGCCGCCCTTAATCAGGTTGGCGCGCAGCAACGGCTCGATGTCCCTTACGAATACGAATGTGCGCGCAGGGGCGATTTCCGTTGCAAAGTCTTCTATATGGTCGAGTGTCGCGAATTGGCTGTTTATGAACTTCGAGTCGAACGAGCACATCGCTGTGAGGCTGAACTCGTCGTCAGGCAATATTGTAATGCACGAACCTGACTCGGGGTCTTTCACTTCAATCTTGTGGCGGATTATATAGTAATCCTTCGGTGCGTTCTGTTCTTCAATTCCGATTTCCTGTATCTTGTTTATGTATTGTGCGGCAGAACCGTCAAGGATTGGAAACTCCGGTCCGTTTACCTGTATCAGGCAGTTGTCAATCCCGAGGGCGTACAAAGCTGCAAGCGCATGCTCGACAGTGGAAATCCTCACGTCGCCTTTGCCTACAACTGTCCCACGCTGTGTGTCAACCACATTTTCGGCGATTGCGTCGATTATGGGTTGTCCGTCAATATCGATTCGTTGTATCTTATATCCTGTGTTGACGGCTGCCGGATTGAATGTTATGGTGAGGTTCAATCCCGTATGCAAGCCTTTACCACATAAGGCAAAACTGCCTTTCAGTGTATTCTGTTTAGACATTTCCATTATTTTAGGTCTTTTTTTAATTCTTCCACTTGTTTCTGTAATTCGCCTAACTGCTTGTAAATTTCAGGCAGTTTGCGCGTCAGCGCGATAGACTTGAAATATGCTTTCGGCTCCATAGGCGGTGTGCCGATAAGAGTAGTGTCGCCCTTGATGTTGCCGGGTACGCCCGACTGCGCCCCGAGGAAGGTCTTGTCGCCGATGCTGATGTGCCCGGAGATGCCTACCTGGCCGCCGAACATGCACCATTTGCCTATTTTCGTGCTTCCTGCAACTCCTACTTGTGCCGACATCACAGTGTTCTCGTCTACTTCAACGTTGTGTGCTATCTGTACAAGGTTGTCCAGCTTCACGCCTTTACGTATTACGGTGGCCCCCATTGTCGAGCGGTCAACACACGTGTTCGCGCCAATCTCTACGTTGTCCTCAATGACTACTATGCCTATTTGGGGTATTTTGTCGTAGCCTTCGGTGTTCGGTGCGAACCCGAAACCGTCCGCTCCAATCACAGAGCCGGCATGTATCGTTACATTGTTGCCAAGCTTGCATTCCTTGTAGATTGTAACGTTTGGGTAAATAAGACAACCATCGCCGATTTTCGCTCCGTCTTCAATCACGGCGTGCGGATAAATCTGCGAATTGTCGCCTATTTCAACGTTTTCGCCGATGTAGGCGAAAGCGCCTATGTAACAGTCCTTTCCTATTTTTGCGCTTTCAGATATGAAAGCCATCGGGCTTATGCCAGTTTTCTTGGGCAGGTACGACTGGTAAAGTTGTAGCAGCTTGGCTACGCAGTCGTATGCGTTTTTCACCCTGATAAGCGTTGCGCTTACAGGTTGTGTAAGCTCCAAGTCGTCGTTGACAAGTACTACGCTTGATTTGGTTTCGTAAATATAGTGTGTGTATTTGGGGTTCGACAGGAATGATATTGCCCCGGGTTTCCCTTCTTCTATTTTGGCGAAAGTGTTGATTTTGGCGTTCTCGTCGCCCTCAATCCTTCCGTTTATGAAACTTGCTATTTGTTTTGCCGTAAATTCCATTACAATGTAATTACATTAATATTTGCGCAATTTTTGCAAAGGTAAATATTTTTATTCAAAAACGTTGATAACACAAGTAATATTTGCGAATTTTTTTGGAAAGCAGGGCTATGTTCATAACTTCCGACGCTTCGGAAATGTCTTTCAGCGTGTTGTCTTTGAATAATATTGTTATATGGTCGTCGTCCACGTCGTACATGTCTTTCTGTATCGTGCCGACGCTCGTCAGGTAGTGTGCGTCGTCTTTGCTGATGCCGAATTTTCCTGCAAGCGCGGCCTTTATGTCTTCGATTTTGTCTTCGTCTGCCGGGATTCCGGATATTTCCACTTTGAATAGGTTTCGGTTGAGCAGGTCGGCAGCGAGCAGCGACAGTACCTTGTCGTCGTTGTCCGTCCATACCTTCAGTGCGCTCCAGATGTCGTTGTCGTCAAGCAGCGCGTAGTTGTGCTGCGCCTCTTCGTCCGTCTTGAACTTGTCTGCGTCGATGTCGTTGTACAGAAAATATTTCAGGCATGGTGTGGCGAATATGTCCTTGCCCTGACGGGCCAGATGTTTGGCGCGCAACAGTGTGTTGACGAGCACTTTCTCGCTTGATACTGTCGTCTTGTGCAGGTACACCTGCCAGTACATCAGGCGTCGTGCCATCAGGTAGTTCTCTATGGAATAAAGCCCTTTCGAGTTTACCACGAGGTTGTCGTCGGCCACGTCGAGCATCTTCAGTATGCGCGCGCTCCCGATGTTGCCTTCGGCCACCCCGGTGAAAAAGCTGTCGCGCCGCAGGTAGTCGAGTCTGTCCATGTCGAGCTGGCTGCTGATTAACTGGTGGAGGAACTTCTTTGGGTATTCGTTCTTGAATATTTTTAGTGCGAGGTTCAGTTCTCCTTTCATCTCCCTGTTGATTTGCTCCATCATCAGCAGCGATATTTCCTCATGGCTGATGCCGTTGATGAGGGTGTGTTCAAGCACGTGCGAGAATGGGCCGTGCCCTATGTCGTGCATCAGGATTGCGGCCTCTACGGCCTCGGCCTCGCTGTCGAATATGAATATCCCTTTCTGTGTGAGCGACGTGATGGCCTCGCTCATCAGGTGGAACGCCCCTATGGAGTGCTGGAAGCGTGTGTGCTGTGCCGATGGGTACACCATCGATGTTAGTCCGAGCTGCTTAATGCGTGTAAGCCGCTGCATTAGCGGATGCTCCACGATGTCCAGCAGCAGTCCGTGGGGTATCTTTATGAAGCCGGATATGGGGTCGTTTATGATTTTGCTGTCGTTCATCTTGTCGTGCTTCTGTCGTGCCTGCAAAGGTAGCAAAATCTGTGCAATACGCAAAACGTAGCTCAGGATTTAGGGCTGGCACGGTTGGCTGCGCTCCAATTCAAGCAGTAGTTTCTTTGCCTCGATGCCTCCTCCGTAGCCTGTCAGCGTGTTGTCGCTTCCTATAACTCGGTGGCATGGCACGAATATGGATATGGCGTTCGCGCCGTTGGCGTTGGCTACGGCGCGTACAGCCTTGCCCATGCCGAGGCGTGCGGCCAGTTCTCCGTAAGTGATTGTTTCGCCGTAGGGTATCGCCAGCAGCTGCCGCCATACGCTCTTTTGGAAGTCTGTACCGGCTAACAGCAGCGGAATGTCGAACGTCTTGCGCTCTCCGCTGAAATATTGGTCAAGCTGCCGGGCGGCTTCCTGCGTCATATCGGTAGGCCCTTCTTGGTATTCGGCGTGTAGGCAGGCCTTCAGCCGCCTGTCAATCCGCCCGGGATGCTTCTCCACCGTCCAGTTGCACAGGCATAGCTTGTCGCCCAGTGAACCGAGCAGCAGTTCTCCGCAAGGCGACGCGTAGCGTTGTATGTAAATCTTGTTTTTCGTGCAAATCATGGCGTTCAAGCTTGTTTCCGCCTGCCCGGCCTTACGTCGGGCAGCCATATCGCGATTATTCCCAATAGCGGCAGCCATGTGCTTACCTTGAAGATGAACTCTATGCTCGTCAAGTCGGCCAGCCATCCGAAGAAGGCCGAGCCTATGCCGCCGAGGCCGAACATCAAGCCGAAGAACACTCCGGCTATCATTCCCACCTTGTCGGGCTTAAGGTCGGTGGCGTAAACCACTATGGCCGAGAACGCCGAGGCTATGATAAGTCCGGTTAGTACAGACATTATTACGGTGCCGGCCAGGTCGAGGTAGGGCAGCAGCAGGGTGAACGGAGCCGCGCCGAGGATGGAGAACAGTATGACATACTTGCGCCCGTAGCGGTCGCCGAGAAAGCCGCCGAGCAGCGTACCCACGGCGAACGCGGCGAGGTAGGCGAACAGGCAGTACTGCGACTCTTGTACCGACACGCCGAACTTGTCGATGAGGAAGAACGTGAAGTAGCTCGTCATGCAGGCGTTGAAGAAGTATTTGGAGAATATCATCAGCACAAGTATGCCCAGTGCCATGCGCACTGTCTTGGCCGGGAGCGTACACATTGCTGCCGCGCGCTTGCTTTGTGCGGCCTTAAGCCGTTTCAGCATAAGGCTGTACCAGCAGCCTACGCGTGTCAACAAGAAGGCGGCCAGCATGGCTGCCAGTGCGAACCATCCTACGGCGTGTTGGCCGTAAGGCATCACTATGAGCGCGGCCAGCAGCGGCCCGACGGCGCTGCCGCCGTTGCCTCCCACCTGGAAAATCGACTGCGCAAGGCTCTTCCTGCCTCCCGACGCCATCTGCGCCACGCGCGACGCCTCGGGATGGAACACCGACGAGCCGCAGCCTATCAAAGCCACCGACAGCAGGATGGCGGCGAACCCCGGCGCGAAGGCCAACGCCAGCAGCCCCGCGAGCGTGAAGCACATGCCCAGGGCCAGCGAGTAAGGCTGCGGATGGCGGTCGGCGTAGTTGCCCACGAAGGGCTGGAACACCGACGATGTGAGTTGGAACACCAGCGTTATGATGCCGATTTGGGCGAAGGTAAAGCCGAACTTGTCTTTCAGCAATGGGTACAGAGCCGGTATTACCGACTGTATCATGTCGTTCAGCAGGTGGCACGTGCCCATGGTTAAGAGTATCGCGTAGGCCGTACCTTCCGTCATGTGCGGATGTCCTTTCAGCTTGTCGAGTAAGTTGCCTGTCATTGTCGTAGTGCGGTTTCGGCCTTGGTCGGGCCGCGTTCAAGTGTGCAAAGTTAACATCTTTTCCGCAAAGCGGAGCGCGTCGGCCTGCAAATTCGCGCTTTTTGTTGGCGATGAAGGCGGATACGACAAATGGCGGTGCTTGCATCATGCGGATACAAGCATCGCCTTTTGTTATGTGTAATGTTTAAGGCTGCGCACATAGCTGTAAATGTGCGCAGCTTGACATGTCTTTTGGATTACTTGGATTTATGGTATTTCGTTCCAGTAGTCCATGTTGTCTATCCTTTCTACGGTCACTTTACGGTCGCCCCTACGTGCGTTGTCGCCAGACGAAGGCGCAACGATTGACGTCTTCTTGCCTGTGCCTCTCCACTTCATCATGTCTGTCGGGCAGCCGCGTTTTACGAGCTCGTCCACAACGGCCTTGGCGCGCGCTTCGGACAGCCTGCTGTTGTATGCGTAAGAACCACGTGAGTCTGTCTGTCCGGTTATCAGATAGCGGCTTGTGGTGTCTTCCTTAAATACTTCGGCAATCTTGTCCAATGCAGGGGCTGATGCAGCCGTAATTTCGTAGCTGTCGAAGTCGAAGTATATCTGGTCGAAAAGGTCTTTGATTGTCCGCGTGACGACTTTCTCTACCGGCACTTTGACAACTTTCTCCACAACCCTTTCCACGACCTTGTCTACATATTGTATGGTCGGGGCTGGCTTCTTTGACTTTCCGCCGATGCGCCATATCAGCCGCGCCGAACCTTGCAGCGAGTTGGCTACGTTCTTATGCGGCATCAGCAGATAGTCGGCCTGCAAGCCTATGCCGAAACGGTCGTTCAACCAGAAATTGACACCTCCGCCCAATGAGATTGGCATCAGGTGCTTGCGGTCGCGGCCTTTCTTGTTGCAGTAATTGCTCAATACCCATTGCATCTCATCGGGTGCCAGTCCTTCGCTTCCGTCGTATATGATTTGGAAGTCCTTGTACATGTAGTTGATGCCTGCGCGGAGGTAAGGGTCTACATAGCTTGACTTAAAGTATTCTCCCAAGCGCCATTGCAGGCCGAGACCTGCCATTACGAGGAATTTGTGCTTGCCGTTGATTGACTTGTTTGTCATCCCGACGTTGCCTTGGAAGTCAAGGTAGAAGTGTTTGTTCAACTCGCGTGCCGCATATATGCCGCCGCCCCATACCGTGTGGTTCAGGGTCAGGTCGAAAGCGTAACCGTCATCCATTCGGTTGAAGTCGCTGAAACCTACACGGCTGAACTGGAACACAGTTGCTCCGATGCCCACTTCCCAGGCTTTCTTCTCTTTTTTCTCCTCTACGGTCGGCTCTTGCGCATTGGCTGACAGCACGCCGAAGAGAAGAAACAGGCTGACATATGATTTTAGTTTCATGTTCATGAATTTATTTGTTTTTCTTCAATTTTATTTTACCTGAATCTCTATTCCGTCTTTACCAACCCCTTCTGGAGCTGATACATAAGCGCCGTAGACGCGCAGGTAGAGCGTGCCGGAACCTCCGGAGACTTGTCCAAGCGGCAGGTTGTAGAAGTTTGCCATCTGGTTGTTGGTCAAATCCACAGTGGAATAGATATTCACGGCACTGGCCGTAAACGCTCCGCCTATATTTACTTTCGACTGTATTATATTAGTGGAAGTAGTAGAGCTTGAGAAGTTTATCTTGAATATTTCACCGGCTGCGTTAATATCTCCCTGGACAGGCTCGTAAACGTCCAATCCTCCTACTTGCGACGCCTTCTTGTATTCGTTCGCAAGGAAAAGCGTCTTATTAACTTTGCTTACATCCAATTTTCCTTCAAGTTTTACCAAGTCCTGTTCATCGCCATCGCCGTAGAAGTTGCCACGGGTCATCTCGCTGATTGTCGGAGTAAACTGGGCAGGCAGAATCTTGATATATGACTGAAGCATGATATCTTCGCCGTAACATCCCTTAATGCCGATGCGCGCGTAGCGTGACTCATCAGCATTGTACGCTCCCCAATAGTCTTTGTCGGCCTCGACTTTTTTCTTGTCAAGATATTTGTAATCCGTGTATATGAATTTGCGCTTAATCTGCACCCTGCAGTTGTTGTAGTTGTGGCCTGTCCCATCGTCGGCCACTTCAATCTGGGTGCGCGTAGCCACGCTCTCAGGCGCTTTGTCTATCCCGTTTCGATACTCATAGATGTCCACAGTCTTTTGCGTATTGCCCAGTTCCGCAGGGATTCCTTCCCACTCGCCTTTTCCGGTGGTGTCCAGCTTCTTGCGCTGCACCTTGAACCACACATTCACGCAAGGCTTTGCCTGGTCTTCGCCTTCGCCGAATAAGCCTACGGTCGGTTTCTTACTTTCATTGATGACCAAGCGCACTTGCATTTTGGCCGGCACAATGGTGTTGTTTGCGGATTGCTCAAAATCAGACGCTCCGTTGGTTTTGACCTGAACCTCTATGTTCATATAAGCCTTGTCAGCAGGCAGGTCCTTTGCTGGTACCGTGATAAATCCGTCTGCATCCGTTGTGTATTCGCTGTCAGACTCGGGAATTCCTTTCACTTTTGTTCCTGCAGAAACAACCTTTCCGGTCTTGTCATACACTTTGTAAGTAACCGAACCGTCAGCCCAGTTGACATATTCTCCCAAGTCCGGGTCGCCGTAATACTGGATGATGACGTTGGGAGCGCCTGAGATAATCGTCGCGCCGTCCTGTCCGTCTTGACCGTCCTGACCGTCTTTGCCGTCTTCACCGCGCAGGAACTCCCAGAAGTCAGCCACCGTAGTCCTGGTTGTAGGCCACAGCTCGCCATTCTTGTACACACGTCCGGCTTTTACCTCTTGTACCCAAAGCTCGTATGCGCTCTGTCCGTTAGCGCCTGGCTGGCCGTCGTTTCCGTCATTACCGTCTTGACCGTCTTTGCCCTGTGCCGGTACGCCGGTGTCTTCGCCGTTAATATACCAGTTGCCGTTCAAGCCGATGGTTATGTTGGGCATTTCTCCGTCCTGTCCGTCTTGTCCGTCCTTGCCTTGTGCCGGTATGCCTGTGTCAACGTTGCCAATCCACCAGTTGCCGTTCTCGCCGATGTTAGGCGTAACGCCGTCCTCGCCGTCAGCACCGTCCTGACCCTTGGCCGGTACGCCCGTGTCAACGTTGCCAATCCACCAGTTGCCGTTTTCGCCGATGTGAGGAGTCGTGCCGTCCTCGCCGTCTTCACCGTCCTGACCCTTGGCCGGTACGCCCGTGTCAACGCCGCCAATCCACCAGTTGCCGTTCGAACCGATTTCAGGCGTAGCGCCGTTCTGGCCGTCAGCCCCCGTGGCAGGCACGCCCGTGTCAACGCCGCCAATCCACCAGTTGCCATTCTCACCGATAACAGGCGTAGCGCCGTCTTGGCCGTCCTGTCCGTCCTTGCCCTTGGCGGGTATGCCGGTATCTTCGCCGCCAATCCACCAGTTGCCGTTCTCGCCGATATTAGGCGTAACGCCGTTCTCGCCGTCAGCGCCTGACAGATAGTACCAAAAGTCGCTCATGTCAGTCTGGTCTTTCGGCCATTCGTGTCCCGGATTGTGGGGATTTTCCAATCCTCTCTCCACTTCCGCCAGCCACAACTCGTATGCGCTCTGCCCGTCGGCTCCGTTCTTTCCGTCCTCACCCTTCAGGTAAAGGAAGAAGTTGTTGACGTCTGTCCTGTCTTCGGGCCAGTCGATGTTTCCGGCCAGCACTTCTTTTACCCATACTTCATAGGCCGACATTCCGGCAGGCCCTTCTGGGAATAACATGTGCAACTCATTGTCGCACGACAAAAAAGTTACCGAGCAAATTATGGAAAACAGTATTTGCTTCCACATATTGCCTCCTTTTGATTTTGAAATAAACATACTTTTCATTGTTTTGTAAAATTGTCAGTTATAGTTATAAATCAATAAGACGCTTTAGGACACGACAAATCTTTCACGCCATCGTTTGACTGATGGCGTGAATACGGTTATGCCCGGCATTGCGGTTGGCAACGCCGGTTAGCGAATATGAATGATGTTGCTGGTTAAATAATTCGGTACGCTTGCGCGAGAACCTGTGTATTAAAGGGCTACAAAATTCCCCCCCCCTTGATATTCAGACAGTTGCAGGAGAGGATTGCCACATGCAATGAAGCATTGTGGAGGATGTTCTTGGGGTGCATATACGAGAAACCAGCCGACATGTTGTATATGCCGTCGCCCGTTTCAAGAATAGTTGTGCTGGTTACGTCGTTAAAGATAAGACTTCGCATTATTTCCCAAGTAACGCTATTATATTTTAATCCGGTTGCAAAGTTAGTCCTTTATTCGTTAACAATATATATATTGTGGGTTAAAATTTGCTAAAACGCAATACGTTCGCTCAAAACTGGTTGATGTGTTTTCTATTGTTAACGTGAGTTCGATATAAGACACATCGGCAATCATCCAACTTCAAGCTGTCGGTTGGTAACTGTCATTCCGCGCTCCGACGCGGAATGACAGTTACCAACCGACCACTTGGGGCGAAAGAAAAGGCAGGTTCTTCTCTATTAGTAAAATTGTTCCTTATGCCGAACTCACGTATTGTTACTTCGTCATCGTGATGACAGATTGCAAGTGTAAACGGCGGTTCCCATGACGTTTGTCTATTTCGTTTTTGTCTTGAAAAAGTGGCGGAATAGGTTTGTGAAAGTGTTGTTGAGGCCATTCGGTAACGCGTTTTGCCGTAGATTGCAGGATGAAAAGCCGTGTCTTGTTGTGTAAAATGCCGCCTTTTACAGCAGTAAGAGCCGTCATTTCGCGGCTTGAAAGCCGTCCAAATACATTGAAATGGCAGCTTTTTCGGGGAGTAATGATTGCTTTTATGCCGTTTTCTCGCCGTTTTTGTTGCACAGATTGATTGATTTTCGCGTAACGCTTTGGCTTGCAGTTGGTTATGACTGCACGCCGCAGGATGCCATATTTGCGCCTGGGTGTGTGTTTGCCGGTGAATATCGCCGCTACGGAGCGTCAACGTAAATCAGTTTGCAAGCAAACGCGCCGTATGCCTTTCACAATGAAAAACCGCAGGCATTGCTTAACGAAGTCTTGCCTGCGGTTGTAGTCGGGTGGGAGTTTCTTTTATCCTTGTGCTTGCATGTTGTCAAGCTCTGCGGCCATTTCGGCTTGCAGTTCCTTGGCCTTTGCTGCGGCCACTTCGGCGAAGTCTTCGCCGGCGGAAGCGTAGATTATGCCGCGGCTGCTGTTCACCAGGAGTCCGCAGTCGCGCGTCATGCCGTAGCGGCACACTTCCTGGAGGCTGCCGCCCTGTGCGCCCACGCCGGGAACGAGCAGGAAGTGCCCGGGCGCCACCATGCGTATGTCCTTGAACATCTCGCCCTGCGTAGCTCCGACGACGTACATCATGTTGTCGGCTGTGCCCCATGCCTGCGACTTGCGGATGACTTTCTCGAAGAGGTGCTCGCCGTCCTGGTCGGTGGTGAGCTGGAAGTCGTGCGAGCCGGCGTTGCTCGTCAGTGCCAGCACGATGACCCATTTGCCGTCGTATTTGAGGAAGGGCGTAACGCTGTCTTCGCCCATATAGGGGGCTACGGTGAGCGAGTCGACGTCGTACTCTTCGAAGAACGTGCGGGCGTACATGGCCGAGGTGTTGCCGATGTCGCCGCGCTTGGCGTCGGCGATGATGAAGTGGTGGGGGTAGTGCTCCTTCAAGTACTTCACGGTGCGCTCGAACGAGGCCATGCCCCGTGTGCCCATGCACTCGTAGAAGGCGAGGTTTGGCTTGTAAGCCACGCAGTATTCGGCGGTTGCGTCGATTATAGCTTTGTTGAAGTCGAAGATGGGGTCGTCGCTTGTGAGCAGGTGCTGTGGTATTTTCTTGATGTCGGTGTCAAGCCCTACGCAGAGAAAGCTCTTCTTCTTGAAAATCTGTTCGATGAGTTGTTGTCTGGTCATTGCTTTTATTTTTAGGAGTTTTAGGAGTAAAGGAGTAATGTAGTAAAGGAGTTAGGACTGATGTTTTGCTTTCATGTTCTGTTGAAATGAAATTGCAAATGGGTATTGTCTTAACTCCTTTACTACATTACTCCTTTACTCCTGTAAATTTATAATTCCGCTTCTTTCATCCTTTCGGCGTTCTCGGCAACGGTCAGGGCGTCGAGCATGTCCTTGATGCCGCCGCCGAGGAAGCCTTGCAGGTCGTGCGTGGTGTAGCCTATGCGGTGGTCGGTGACGCGGCCTTGCTGGAAGTTGTATGTGCGGATTTTCGCGCTGCGGTCGCCCGTCGACACGAGAGTCTTGCGGCGGCTGGCTATGTCGTCGATGTACTTCTGGTGTTCGCGGTCGTAGATGAAGGTGCGCAGGCGCGACAGTGCGCGCTCCTTGTTCTTGGGCTGGTCGCGCGTCTCGGTACACTCTATGAGTATTTCCTCCACTTCGCCGGTGTTGGGGTTCTTCCACGGGTAGCGCAGGCGCACGCCCGACTCTACCTTGTTGACGTTCTGTCCGCCTGCACCCGAGCTGCGGAACGTGTCCCACTTGATGTCGCCCTCGTTGATGTTCACCTCGAACTTGTCTGCCTCCGGCAGCACGGCCACGGTGGCTGCGCTGGTGTGCATGCGTCCTTGCGTCTCGGTGGCGGGCACGCGCTGCACGCGGTGTACGCCCGACTCGTATTTCAGCGTGCCGTAGACGTTGTCGCCGCTTACGGCGAAGTCTATTTCCTTGTAGCCGCCGACGGCCCCCTCGCTCACGCTTGTGACGGAGAGCGTCCAGCCCATGGAGTCGCAGAACTTCTTGTACATCTGGAACAGGTCGCCGGCGAAGAGCGCGGCCTCGTCGCCTCCGGTGCCTGCGCGTATTTCCATCTGTACGTTCTTTGCGTCCTCCGGGTCTTTGGGCACGAGGGCTATTTTTATTTCCTCTTCGAGCTTGGGTTGCAGTTCCTCGTTGGCCTGCAGCTCCTCGCGAGCCATTTCCTTTAGGTCGGGGTCGCTCTCGTTGGCAAG
The DNA here is from genome assembly GCA_937922435.1 of uncultured Prevotella sp. Lineage (GTDB taxonomy): Bacteria > Bacteroidota > Bacteroidia > Bacteroidales > Bacteroidaceae > Prevotella. Next base: position 61,616 of record CAKZVT010000051.1, read on the forward strand.
TATGTCCTTGGCCTCCTTGATTGAGTTAAGGCACGCGATGTATTTTTTCCGCGCCTTCATTATGTCGTTGAGGTCTTTGTATTCACGCGTCAGGCGGACAAACCTTTCCTGGTCTGCGATGACGGAAGGGTCGGTGATTAGTGTCGATATTTCCTCGTATCGGCTTTCAAGTCCCTCGAGTTTTTCCAGTATGCTGTTGTTGTCTGCCATTGCTTAATAATTAAATTCTCCAAATTCAGACTTAATGGTCAGGCTCTTTGCTCCTTCTTCGATGTGCCCGACGACTTGCGCTTCGATGTTGAAGCTCTTGCTTATGGCGATGACGCGCTCTGCGGTTTCAGGGCTTACGTATATTTCCATGCGGTGTCCCATGTTGAAGACTTTGTACATTTCCTGCCAGTCTGTGCCGCTTTGCTCTTTTATCAGTTTGAACAATGGCGGCACGGGGAACATGTTGTCTTTCACGACACAGCAGTTGTCGCCCACGAAGTGCAGCACCTTCGTCTGCGCTCCGCCCGTACAATGCACCATTCCGTGTATTTCGGGGCGCAGCTCGTCGAGCATCTTCTTGATGACGGGGGCGTATGTACGTGTTGGCGAGAGTACGAGCTGGCCTATGTTTACGGGCACTCCGTCGATGGTGTCGGTAAGTTTGTAGCCGCCGCTGTAGACAAGTTCTTCGGGTACGGCATGGTCGTAGCTCTCCGGATATTTTTCTGCAATGTATTTTGAGAATACGTCGTGGCGTGCGCTCGTCAGTCCGTTACTGCCCATTCCGCCGTTGTAGCGGTCTTCATAAGTGGCCTGTCCGAACGAGGCGAGGCCCACAATGACGTCGCCGGGGCGTATGTTGGCGTTGTTGATAACGTCGCTCCGCTTCATTCGGCACGTCACGGTGGAGTCTACGATGATAGTCCTTACGAGGTCGCCCACGTCGGCTGTCTCGCCTCCTGTGGCGTAGATGCCTATTCCCATGTCGCGCATTGCGGCCAGCAGTTCGTCGGTTCCGTTGATTATGGCAGAAATGACTTCGCCCGGTACGAGCATCTTGTTGCGCCCGATGGTGCTCGATACGAGTATGTTGTCAACCGCACCCACGCACAGCAGGTCATCAGTGTTCATTATCAATGCGTCCTGCGCTATGCCTTTCCATACGCTCAGGTCGCCTGTCTCTTTCCAATATGCGTAAGCCAATGACGACTTCGTACCGGCTCCGTCGGCGTGCATGATGTTGCAATATTCCGGGTCTCCGCCGAGAATGTCGGGTATAATCTTGCAGAAGGCTTGTGGGAATATCCCCTTGTCGATGTTCTTTATGGCGTTGTGAACATCCTCCTTGGCGGCCGAAACGCCGCGCATCATGTAACGATTGCTTGAATCCATTGTATTGATATTTAGTGACGTGTAGCATGCTGGCTGGCCGACAAGGACTTCTGCCTTGACGCATTGCCGCTTGCGTGCTTGTCTTCTTGTATCTTGTTACTTGTTTGTAGAATTGTCGTGCCAGAACTCCCAGCTTGCGAATGCCTGCAGAAGGAGCATCTCAAGGCCGTTTTTCACGGTTGCTCCGCGCTCGGCCCCTTTCTTCATGAATAGTGTCTGGTCGGGGTTGTATAGCAGGTCGTAAAGCAGGTTCTTGTTGTCCATGGCCTCGTAAGGCAGTTCCGGGCATTCGTCTATGTGCGGATACATTCCGCATGGGGTGCAGTTTACGATAACGTTGTACTCGTGTATTATGTCGGGAGTGATATTCCCGTATTGTATTGTCCCAGGACGTTCATACCGGCTTACGAACACTGTCTCAAGCCCAAGCGACTTCAAGCCGTAGTCGATGGCTTTTGACGCTCCGCCTGTTCCCAGTACGAGGGCTTTCTTGTGAAAACGCTCAAGCAGCGGCTCTATGCTTCTTGTAAAGCCGATGACGTCGCTGTTATATCCCTTCAGCTTTGTTTCGTTGCCCTTGTGCTCCACGCGTATTACGTTGACAGCGCCAATGGCACGTGCTTCCGGACTTACGGAATCGAGAAACGGGATGACTTTCTCCTTATAAGGTATGGTGACATTCAGCCCTCGCAGCTCGGGGTTGGATGCCAACACTTCGGGCAAGGCGTCGATGGTGGGTATCTCGAAGTTGATATACTGTGCGTCGATGTTCTCGTTCTCAAACTTCTCGTTGAAATAGCTGATAGAGAAAGAATGACCGAGCGGATAACCTATAAGTCCGTATTTGTCCATGATAATTGTTTATTTTATAGCGAAATAGCATGTGCATACGCCGAAAGTCAGACGCTTGAACCTGGCCTCTGAAAATCCGGCTTTCCTGAAAATCCCGACCATTTCCTCGCCCTGTGGAAAAGACTCGATGGTGGATATGAGGTATTTGTATGCTTCGTCGTCTTTTGAAACAAGTTTGCCGTAAAGGGGAAGAAGCGTGTGCGAATATATCCAGAACAATTGTCGCATCGGGAAGTGTACAGGCCGGCTAAGTTCGAGGATGCTTAGCTTGCCTCCCTTTTTTAAGACGCGGCACATTTCTTTGAGGCATGCGTCAAGGTTCTGGAAGTTCCTTATGCCGAACGCCGTCGTTATGGCGTCGAACGTTCCATCGTCGAACGACATCCGTTCGCAGTCTTCTTTCCTGAAAGATATGACGCTGTCGAGCTTTGCCGCCTTGGCTTTTTCCGCTCCGATGCGCATCATGCCTTCGGATATGTCGATGCCTACGACACGCTTAGGGTGCAGCTTGCGCGCGGACATTATGGCGAAGTCGCCGGTGCCGGTCGCAATGTCAAGCATTGTTTCCGGCCTGTATGGCTTCAGCTGATTTATGGCTTTCTTGCGCCAAAGGTTGTCTATGCCGAAGGAAAGGCGGTGGTTGAGCAAGTCGTATGAGTGCGCAATGTTGTCAAACATGGCTTCAACCTGCTTGCTCTTTTCCTGTCCGTTGCCGTATGGCGTTATCTTTTCCTGCCGATAGGTCATGTCTGCAATTGGAAGTTGGGAATGGGAATTGAAAATTATTATTGGCTTATTTCGCAATGCAATAATAAATCTCAATTCTCCATTCCCTATTTTATCTAAATCAGAGTGTCTTCAGATAGTCAGTGACGTTTTTCTCTATACGCGCAGCAATGTCACCTTCTTCCGCCGCCTTGTCAAACTTGTCGCCGGTGATGTGCTCGAACAGTTCGATGTAGCGTTCGCTTACGCTTTCCGCGTATTCGTCGGTTATTTCCGGCATTACCTGCCCGGGCTCGTTCATGAAGTTGTGCTCGATGAGCCATTGGCGGACAAATTCCTTTGAGAGCTGGCGTTGCGGCTCGCCCTTCTCGAACTTCTCCTCGTAGCCGTCGGCATAGAAGTAGCGGCTGCTGTCAGGCGTATGGATTTCGTCGATGAGGTAAACCTTGCCGTCGCGCTTTCCGAATTCGTATTTTGTATCAACGAGGATAAGTCCGTGTTTAGCGGCGATTTCCTGTCCGCGGGCGAAGATTTTGCGCGTGTAGTCTTCCATTACTTCATAGTCTTCCTTGCTGACTATGCCTTGGGCGATGATTTCCTCCTTGGATATGTTCATGTCGTGGCCCTCGTCGGCCTTGGTCGTCGGCGTGATGATAGGTTCGGGGAAGCGCTGGTTTTCGCGCATTCCGTCGGGCAGTTTTACGCCGCAGATTTCGCGGCAGCCCTTTTGGTATTCGCGCCAGGCTGAACCGGTCAGGATTGAACGGATAATCATTTCCACGCGGAAGCCTTCGCATTTCAGTCCGACCGTTACCATTGGGTCTGGTGTGGCGAGTTTCCAGTTGGGGCAGATGTCGGTTGTCTGGTCGAGGAACTTGGCCGCGATTTGGTTAAGCACCTGTCCCTTGAACGGTATGCCTTTTGGCAGGACTACGTCGAAAGCCGAAATCCTGTCGGTCGCAATCATGACGAGGATGTCGTCATTGATGTTGTAAACGTCGCGCACCTTTCCATGGTAAACGCTTTTTTGTCCTTCAAAATGGAAGTCAGTTCTTGTTAATGCCTTCATTGCTGTATTTTATTGTGTTTTTAGTCAGTCTTGCATCGTCGGCTTCCCGGTAGGCTTTTACAATGCGCGTTACGAGCTTGTGCCTTACGATGTCTTTCTCTTCCATGCGTATTACGGATATGCCTTTGATGCCATCGAGTACGTCGACAGCCTCGCGCAGTCCGCTTGCTACGCCGTGGGGCAGGTCTACCTGCGTCAAGTCGCCTGTCACTATCATTTTGGTGTTCCATCCCATTCTCGTCAGGAACATCCTTATTTGCGCCGTTGTGGTGTTTTGCGCCTCGTCAAGTATCACCACGGCGTCGCTCAATGTACGTCCGCGCATGAAAGCCAAAGGGGCGATTTGTATGATGCGCTTCTCTATCATGTCTTGCAGCTTCACCGCCGGGAGCATGTCTTCCAACGCGTCGTACAGTGGTTGCAGGTACGGGTCTATCTTGTCTTTCATGTCGCCCGGGAGGAAGCCCAGCTTTTCCCCGGCCTCGACGGCGGGGCGGCTTAGTATTATTTTCTTGGCCGCCTTTTCCTTCAGTGCTTTCACGGCCAAGGCTATGCCGAGGTATGTTTTTCCTGTACCGGCCGGGCCAATGGCGAATACCAGGTCGTTTTTTTCATAAGCGTCGATAAGCCGTTGCTGGTTCTCGCTCCTGCTTTTTATTGGGCGGCCTGCAATGTTGTATACCACAACGTCCTTTGCGGAGTCTTCTTTTGTCTTTTCCCCCTTTATTATGCTTATGATGTTTTCTTCATTGATAGAATTGTATTTAAGCACATGCAACCTTAGCTTTTCTATGTTTTCCTCGAATTCGGCAGTCTGCTCTTCGTCGCCGAGCACTTTGATTACATCTCCTCTTGCCACGATGCGCAATTTGGGATATAACGCCTTGATTATTTGCAGGTAAGCGTTGCCCGCCCCGTATAGCATTACGGGGTCGATGTCTTCAAGTACGATATGCTTCTCTATCAATTTGCTTGGACTTTTTTATTTTTGTGCAAAATTACGGATTTTTTTCAATATCGCATCGCTTTTGCATATCTTTTTTCTTGTTGTGGCAGGCTTGTTCGGGTTGTGGTGCGGCGGTCTGAATTTCGGGCGTGTTGCGATACATGGCCTTTTGCGTTGTGAAAGGCCATGTATCGCACGGTAAAAGGCCGTCGATTACATTGTGAAATGCGGCATATTGCAGGCAGGGCTTTATCCGGCGGCGTAATAGCTGCCGGATAAAGCCCTGCCTGGCGTTGTTTGGAGGGGGCTTGCATGTCGTCAGTTCTCCTTGAACGCCACAACCTTTGACAGGTCAGGCGATAAGTAGAACGTGTGGCGCAGAGTGTCGTCGCCTACTATGACATGGGCCTTCGTGAATGTGTATGACGGCTGCGGAGGTTCTGCACCGTATCTTATGGGCGACTTGAACGCCTTGTTTGCGGCTGCGGCTTTCCTCATCACGTTGACCATGCTGTCGGATACAAGCGTCGTAGAGTCTATTTTTGTGAAGTCGGCGCTGTATCCTTCAGCTCTCAGGTTTGCGGCGAGAAATGTCTCCACGGTCTCTTCCGCCTTGTGCTGTTTTCCGCAAGCGCAGAAAATCAAGGTCATTGCCATGCAGGCGTAGAATGTCTTTGACATGTACGGTTGAATGTTTTTATTTCTTAACCGGAATGTTTTTCATTATTTCGAGCAGGTGCTCCCATACCATCTGCACCGTGGGGATGAGCAGGCGTTCGTCGGGAGAATGCACTCCGCGCAGCGTCGGACCCATCGACACCATGTCGAGATAAGGGTACTTCTCGGAGAACAGGCCGCATTCAAGTCCTGCATGTATTCCGATGATTTTTGGCTCTCGGCCAAACAGCTTGCGGTAAGTGTCTGCCACGATTTGCGTCAGTTCGCTGTTAGGGTTCATCTTCCATGCCGGGTATCTGTCGCCTTGCACCACTTCTGCTCCTGCCAGTTGGAATGCAGCTTTTACCGTGTTGCCCATGTTTTCGAGGTTGCTGGTGACGTTTGAGCGTTGCGATGCGACAATCTCAACCGCGCTGTCGCAGGTCTTTACACTTGCCACGTTGCTCGATGTCTCTACCATCCATGCCAAAGCTTCGTCCTGGCACATCGAGTATGTGCCGTTGTCAACGGCTTGGAGCGCCATTATGAGGTTCTTTCCCGTGGCTTTCGGCATTACCTGTTCAGTCTCGCAGCTTTCAAGGTTCAGCTGTATGCTGTCTTCAGTTACATGGAACTCTTCCTCCACGTCGTGTGCGAATACGTTGAGCGCGATGCGTACATCCTCCTTAACGTCTGACGGAACGGCGAATACTACTACGCCGTCGCGCGGAATGGCGTTGTGCATGCGCCCCGAGTTGAAGCTGGCGATGCGCACGTCGTGCTTCTCGCTGATGATGTACATGAAGCGCGACAGCAGTTTAATGCCGTTTGCATACTTCTTGTCTATGTCGTCGCCGCTGTGCCCGCCGTGCAGTCCTTTGAGCGAGAGTTTCATGAAGAAGTAGCCTTCGGGCGCGTTTTCTTTGGTGAATTTGAAGGTCGCCTTGGTCGTCATTCCGCCTGCACAGCTGATGAAGAACTGCCCCTCGTCCTCGCTGTCAAGGTTGATGAGCAGGTCGCCAGTCATGAATCCGGCCTTCATGCCGTGCGCACCGGTCAGCCCGGTCTCCTCGTCTCTTGTGAAAACACACTCTATCGGGCCGTGCTCCAAACTGTCGTCTGCCAGTACGGCCATCTGCATTGCGCAGCCGATGCCGTCGTCAGCTCCGAGCGTCGTGCCCTTGGCCTTTAGCCATTCGCCGTCGACGTATGTCTCGATGGGGTCGGTGTTGAAGTCGATGTCGACATCTACCAGCTTGTCGCACACCATGTCCATGTGGCTCTGCAATATCAAGGTCTTCCTGTCTTCATAGCCTTTTGATGCAGGTTTGCGTATGATTACGTTGCCGGTTTCGTCCACTTCGGTCTCAAGGTTCAGCCCTTTGCCAAAGTCCTTGAGAAACTCTATCATCTTTTCTTCATGCTTTGACGGTCGCGGAATATTGTTGATTTTTGCGAACTGCTCAAAGACACATTGTGGTTTCAATGCAATTTTATCCATTATGAGAAATCGTTTGTTTTTAGTTGTTTGGGAAAATTCGTTTTTGCTTTATCTTTATTTATTTAGTATTTCACTCGCTTTTATTTTGCATTTCACTCGATTTGCACTATCTTTACATAATATAGGCTGCATCTCGGAAATGAAAATAAAAGCTCATTTCACTCGCTTTTTATTTTGCATTTCACTCGATTTGCACTATCTTTGCCGCAAAAATACAGAAAAATGATAGAAACTTTTGTCATCTGCGTGTTAATAATTGCTATATCGATGGCATTGCTTGGCATAAAGTTGCTCTTGAAGAAAGACGGAAAGTTCTCGTCGCAGCATGTGGATGACAACCCTGGACTAAGGAAGCGCAACATCCGCTGCGTAATGGAACAAGACAGGGAAGCACGCCGGAAGGGCGTATGTAAATAATGTAACGGAAAGTAAATTCGTAAAATATAAAAAGGAATTCAGTATGAGAAAGATTATTTGTTCGGCTTTGGTCGTGGCAGCTGTGTCTCTGATGGCAACTTCATGTAACAAGCAAGCGCCGAAAGTTGACGAGAAGCCTGCGGCTGCATCGGCTGCAAACGGCGAGATGAAGATTGCCTTTATCGAGGTAGACTCAATCATGTCGCAGTACAAGTTCTGCAAGGAATATTCGGCAATACTTGAAAAGAAGGGGCAGAACATACAGAACACCATCGAGTCTAAGGGCCGCTCTCTCCAGAATGCGGTGGCCAAGTTCCAGCAGGACATCCAGAACAACAAGTACACCCAGCAGCAGGCGGAGGCCGTGAACGCAAGTTTACAGAAGCAGAATGCCGACCTTCAGGCACTTCAGCAGAGGCTCGGTACGGAGTTCCAGGCCGAGACTGACAAGTTCAACAAGGCTCTGCGCGACAGCATCCAGCACTATCTTGCTGTGTATAACAAGGACAAAAAGTATTCGTTGATTTTGAGCAAGGCCGGCGACAACATCCTCTATGCCGACAAGGCATACGACATTACCGATGAGGTGATTTCCGGACTTAACAAGGCTTACAAGCCTGCCAAGACCGAAAAGAAGAAATAAAGGCGACCTTATTTGTTATGATGATGGTGAATGTGTCAAGCGATACATTCACCATTGTTTTTTGATATAAATCCTATGACTTTGCAATATATGGCCTTTCGCACGGCAAAAGGCCACCTTTTAGCTTGCAAAAGACCGCCTTTTGCAAGCCGATTTGCCGTCTTTTGCTATGTTGTACTTTTTGTGCTTACTGGCTTTTGGCTTTGTTTTCGCGATACAGATGCGTTGTTCGTATGTAGGTTAACGTGAGTTCGATATAAGAATTATTATTTATACATATCCGAAACCACCCTTTGTAGGGACATAATTCATTATGTCCGCACGCCGCGAAGAGGCGTA
>CAKZVT010000052.1 GCA_937922435.1 uncultured Prevotella sp.
AAAAGAGTTCCCATCCTTGTATATCTTTTTGAAAATAAGTAAATTAACGCGCGGGAAATGCCGGTCAGAATGTGTGTTTACACGAATTTCACACATTTCCAAATTTGCGACAGACTTTTTTAATACATCGTACAGATGTTTCTCGAAGCTGAAAATGGCCTTATGAAACAGTGATGGCACGGAAAAAATCTCCGCCTGACAAGGCGAAGCACCGTTTGAACAAGAAATATTTGTTATATACGGCTGGCATTTATCTGTGCTTTTATCACCATTCATACATCATATATAAGATATTTCCGAATTACAATAGCGAAAATACAAATAATGTTTCATTCCGCAATGAATTGAATGATATTATTTTGCGAAACTTTGTACACAACTCAAAACACATTTCTCACCATGTGTATACGATAAAGTTTACAAACCCGATACCAGGCACGTTCTCTATCTTGCATATGGCTCCCTGCAACATATTCTTCGCCCCTTTCTGTATTTACATTTAACAATTTATATTGTTGCTATTTTGTTACTCAAACAACAATGTAAAATCATATATCGCTTACAATAAGCTAATTATATTTAGTATTTATCTTGGAGGGAAAAGTATGCAACAGGAAGACGATTTGAGGGCGCTGGCCAAGATAATGGAATTCGGCCGCGCTGTGAGCATTTTTATTATGGTGGCGCACGTCTACGTGTTCTGCCACGAAAGCATGAGGGAATGGAACCTTGACATCGGCGTAATCGACCGCATAATACTTAACTTCAACCGCACCACGGGAATTTTCTGCAACACGCTGTGGAGCAAGCTGGCCGCCGTGTTGCTGTTAGCCATATCCTGCATGGGCACAATCGGCGTGAAGGGCGAGGGCATAACGTGGCGCAAGATACTCGCCGCGCTGTCCGTCGGCACGGCGTTGTTCTTCTTCAACTGGTGGCTGCTCGACCTGCGCCTGCCGCACACGGCGGTCACGGCACTGTATGTTTCCACCCTTGCCTGCGGCTATCTCGCCCTGCTCATGGCCGGCTTGTGGATGAGCCGCCTGTTCAGGCACAGGCTCATGAAGGACGTTTTCAACACCAAGAACGAGAGCTTCATGCAGGAGACGCGCCTCATGGAGAACGAGTATTCCGTCAACCTGCCCACGCGCTTCATGTACGGCGGCAGGATGAACGACGGCTGGATAAACGTGGTAAACCCCTTCCGCGCAACCATCGTGCTGGGCACGCCCGGCTCGGGCAAGTCATACGCCGTGGTGAACAACTACATCCGACAGATGATTTCAAAGGGCTTCGCCTGTTACCTGTATGACTACAAGTTCGACGACCTGTCCGTCATAGCCTACAACACGCTGCTGCGCAACATGGACAAGTACGCCGCCGCGCCGAAGTTCTACGTCATCAACTTCGACGACCCGCGCCGCTCGCACCGCTGCAACCCCATCAATCCCGACTTCATGACCGACATCTCGGACGCTTACGAGGCGAGCTACACCATCATGCTCAACCTCAACCGCACATGGATTGAGAAGCAGGGCGACTTCTTCGTGGAGTCGCCGATTATCCTGTTGGCGGCCATAATCTGGTACCTCAAAATATACAAGGGCGGCATATACTGCACCTTTCCGCACGCCGTGGAGCTGCTCAACAAGCCGTATGCCGACCTGTTCGTCATCCTCACGTCGTACCCCGAACTTGAGAACTACCTCTCGCCGTTCATGGACGCATGGAAAGGCGGGGCGCAGGACCAGTTGCAGGGGCAAATAGCATCGGCGAAAATACCATTGACGCGCATGATTTCGCCGCAGCTTTACTGGGTGATGACGGGTGACGACTTCTCGCTCGACATCAACAATCCGCAGGAACCGAAAATACTTTGCGTCGGCAACAACCCCGACCGCCAGAACATCTATTCCGCCGCGCTCGGCCTTTACAACTCGCGAATAGTGAAGCTCGTGAACAAGAAAGGAAGGTTGAAGAGCGCGATAATAATCGACGAGCTGCCTACAATCTACTTCCGCGGCCTTGACAACCTCATCGCAACGGCGCGAAGCAACAAGGTGGCGGTGTGCCTCGGCTTCCAGGACTTCTCACAACTCAACCGAGACTACGGCGAGAAAGAGTCGAAAGTAATACAGAACACCGTCGGAAACATCTTCAGCGGACAGGTGGTGGGCGAGACTGCGAAAACCCTCTCCGAGCGTTTCGGCAAAATCCTGCAACAGCGGCAGTCCGTCTCGATAAACCGCCAGGACGTGTCTACCTCGATAAACACCCAGCTCGACCAGCTCATACCGGCCTCTAAAATATCCAACCTGTCGCAAGGCACGTTCGTCGGTGCCGTTTCCGACAACATAGGCGAGAAGATAAGCCAAAAGATTTTCCACGCCGAGATCGTGGTAGATCACGCCAAGGTCGGTGCGGAGGAACGTGCCTACAAGAAAATCCCGGTAATTAACGAGTTCCGTGACAAGGACGGCAACGACATAATGGCTCAGCAAATCCAGCGCAACTACGACCGCATAAAGGCCGACGCGCAGGCCATCGTCAACGACGAGATGGAACGTATCAAAGCCGACCCGGAGCTGTGCAGGCGGTTGGGACTTGGAAACGAAAGCGTTGACAAGGAAGAACAATCGTAAAAACGGGCTTTTATGAACTTTTTGGATGATAATCATTGCACTTTCGGCAATAATCTTTATCTTTAGATAACATTAAGCCTATTTAGTGTTAAGCCTTTATTTGGCTATTAAACATAAATATAATTATTGTTATTATGGAAGACTTGAAAGGCTAATTCTGAATGTTTCATAGGAAAGATTACGGATTTTGACTGAAGAATTCATCTTTTATGAATCAAGAGTGAGTCATAATCTTCCACGTAGTTTAATATCTCTACACAATAGCTTTTCATACTTAAATTTGGAATAATGTGAAATTTCACAGAAAAACGAGGCGAATTATGTGAAAAATCCGCCGTTTTAATCGTCGGATTATGTGAAAAGCATTATCTTTGCACATATAAAAATCACTGAACGCATGGAGAAACTGCTAAGAAGGAAGATTGACGCTTTCCTTTTGGACTGGAAAGAAAGAAAGGACAAGAAGCCCCTGATAGTCAAGGGGGCAAGGCAGGTCGGCAAGACACGCTCTATAGAATGGTTCGCCTACAACAATTACAAAAGCGTGGTGCAGATAAATTTTGTCGAGCAGCCCAAGTATAAAAGCATTTTCGACAACGGGTTCGAGGTCGGCGAAATACTAAAAAACATATCGCTCCTGAATCCTGACTATGTTTTCCTTCCGCATGAAACCATCTTCTTTTTCGATGAGTTGCAGGCTTGCCCAAATTGTGCCACGGCATTGAAGTTCTTCAAGTTGGACGGACGTTTTGATGTCATTTGCTCCGGTTCATTGATGGGTATCAACTATCGTGAAATAGAATCGAACAGCGTCGGTTACAAGGAGGATTATGAAATGCATTCGATGGACTTCGAGGAGTTTCTTTGGGCGAAAGGCTATCCTGACGGTTTCATTGAAGACATTTACGCCAATATGCTTGCAGTAAATCCGTTCAGCGGGTTGCAGATGGATGTCCTGTCGGGGCTTTTCCGTGATTATGTGACATTGGGAGGTATGCCCGAAGTTGTCAATACTTACATAAAAAACGGTAATTTCAGCGGCACACTCGCCATCCAACGCCAGTTGCTTCTCGATTACGAGGAAGACATAACAAAGTATGCCGTCGGGATGGACAAGGCGAAGATAAAAGCAGTGTACAACCACATATCTGTATTCTTGGCCAAGGAGAACAAACGGTTCCAGGTGACGAAGATTGCCCGCAACGCCCGCAACCGCGACTACATAGGCAGCGTGGAATGGCTTGCAGATGCCGGGGTGGTGAACATCTGCTATTGCCTTGACTACCCCGAGCTTCCGTTGAAAGGGAACTATGACCCAAAACTGTACAAGATTTACTTCAAGGACACAGGGTTGCTGATTGCGTCATTAGACGAAGAAGCCCAAGAGGACCTTAGGGCCAACAAGAACTTTGGCACATACAAGGGTGCCATTTATGAGAACATCGTGGGCGACATGCTCGTGAAGCAAGGCTACAGCCTGTATTATTACCATACGGACAAACCGTCATTGGAGATGGATTTCTTCTTGAGGGATGCGGACTCACTGATTCCCGTCGAGGTGAAAGCTACTGACGGGGCTACAGCTTCGCTCAACAACCTGCTCCGCGACGACAAATACCCTGACGTGAAATACGGCATCAAGCTCTGTAACAAGAACATCGGCTTTAACGGAAAGATTTACACGTTCCCGTATTTCCTGACTTTTCTTCTTAAAAGGTTCATTTCAGATAACATAAAGTGAATTAAGTGAAGAGAGAAAAGTGAAGAACGAATAATCCAAGTGCAATGATTGTTTAAAGCAAATGGATTCTTCACTTTTCGTTTTTCACGTTTCAGTTCTCATCATTCCGTAAGTCCGTAGTTTCTTATATAGCGTAGGCCGGCTGCAACCGAGGAGTTCGGCAGCTCGGCTTATGTTTCCACGGCATTCATCCAATATGGCCATGATTCGTCTTTTCTCGTCTTCGTTCCCAATCATCTTCAGGCTTGAAGCAGGACAGGCGCACAATTCCCCGTCAAGGCCAAAACTCTCGGCAGAGAGCTTTCCGCCATCGGCAAGCAGCACGCCGCGTCTCACCCTGTTGGCTAGTTCCCGGATGTTGCCCGGCCACCGCCACGAAAGCAACGCCAGCTTTGCACTTTCGGTGAAGCCTACGCAGTGAAGGCGCATCTCCGCCGAATACTTATTCAGGAAGAACTCCGCCAACGAGAGGACGTCCTCCGGGCATTCCGCCAATGGCGGTTGCCTGATTTCAAACTCGCAGAGACGGTGGTACAAGTCCTCACGGAAACTGCCATCGCTTATTGCCGAAGCCATGTCCGCGTTTGTTGCCGACACTATGCGCACGTCTGCCTTGCGTGGTTTGCGGCTACCCACCGGTACATATTCCCTTTCCTGAAGCACGCGGAGCAGCATGGCCTGCACTTCAAGCGGCATATTGCCTATCTCGTCGAGGAACAGCGTGCCGCCCTGCGCCGCCTTGAAATACCCGTCCTTGTCACCGTCAGCCCCGGTGAACGCACCTTTCACATGGCCGAAGAACTCCGATGCGGCAAGCTCTTTCGGAACAGCGCCGCAATTCACAGCCACGAACGGCTTGTCCTTGCGCAGGCTGTGCCTGTGTATGGTACGTGCGACCGACTCCTTGCCACTGCCGTTAGGCCCGAGTATCATCACCGACCAGTCGGTGCCGGCCACGCGCTTCGCCATGTCCTCCGCAGCCAACGCCTGCGGACTGCGCCGCATTAAGAGGCTACGCTCATTGCCGAAGGCTTTACCGCCATTGCCAAGAATGTTGCCGAGCAGTTCCGCAAGGCGTTCCTCATGCACGGGTTTGGGCAGATAGTCCTCCGCACCCATCTTCACAGCACGCACGGCGTCGGGCACAGAGGCATAGTCGGTCATCACGACGAACGGCACGCCGTGGCGTTCCGCCATGCTCCATTCCAACAGGCTCAGTCCGTCGCCTTTCGGCAGGCGGACATCTGTAAGCACCATTGAGTAGTCCTTACTCTCCATCCTACGCCTCGCCGCAGGCTCGTGCGTGACGAGGTCTGCCACGATTCCAGCCTTGCCAACCCACCGCGAAAGCACCTCGCCCAAGACTATGTTGTCCTCAACAATCAGTATTTCTCCGCTCATTTTTCATTGTTAACTCTTAATTCTTCATTTTTAATTAGTACTTCCGCTTCCTTGATAAGGCACTCCGTAGCGTAAACCAGCTTTGCCGCCTCATTGCGGACTGTCTCGCAATCAACGCTTGTGTCAACTATAACCTTACAGAAGTCTTCAATCAAACTCTCCGCTCCGAGGAAGCTCCACGCCGACAACATCCTGTGGGTTACGGCGCGCAACGCCTCGCGGTCAGGCACGGCGAGAGCCTTCTCCAAGTCTGCCTTGTCGGTTTCCGACTGCCGCAACAACACCTCCAGCATGTGCCGCCTGTCGCCCGTATGCTCCAGCAAGCCTTCAAAGTTGAACTTCGGACGGTTATTTTCTTGGCTGACGCACGATGAGAGAAACGCTGTAAGCTGCTTCATGGTGAACGGCTTGTGCAGGCAACCGCAGAAGCCGGCCTGCAAGTACACGCCCGAGTCGCCGTCGCCCCTCGCCGTCATTACTGCCACTGGCATCGTGCGCGAACATCCCATGTCGGCAGTCCGCAACAGCTTCAACAATCCGAAGCCGTCGGTGTCAGGCATCTGCACGTCAGTCAGCACAAGGTCGTAGTCCTCCTTGTCCAACGCCTCCATCGCCTCACGTGCGTTACGGCACGTAGTACATTCCACGCCGTTACGTCCGAGCATGTCTTCGATGACTTTCAGCAGTATGCAGTCGTCGTCAACAACGAGTATGCGTCGAGGCAACACGGCAGACGTGGCAGCAGGAACTTCCGGGGCAGCCGCTACCTCGTCGTAGGTTTCCGCCAAAGGCAGCTTCAGGCGGAATATACTGCCTTTACCCGATTCACTCTCCGCGTCAATGCTCCCGCCAAGAGCCTTTACAAGTCTGTCTGTTATTGAAAGTCCGAGTCCGAATCCGTCGGAGTTCACATCCTGGGCTGCCCGCTCGAACGGACGGAACACGCGCCCGAGGGTTTCTTCGTCCATTCCTATGCCCGTATCGCTTATTTCCACTGCCAATGTCCCGTTTGCATAAACGGCCCTGAAGCGCACAGTTCCCGAATTGGTGAATTTCACGGCATTCGACAAAATATTGTCTATCACCTGTTCCAGCTTGTCTGCATCGCCCTTGACAGTCACGCCGCAGCCCTCGCACCCATATTCAAACATCAGTGCCTTGGCGTTGGCCTTACGCTTGAAATTATCCGATATGCCTTCAAGCAGCGAAGCCAAGCGGAACGGTGCCTCGTTCAGCGGCTCGTTCGGCTCGAATGTCTTGTAGACATCAAGCAGCCTGTTGGCTAACCTGAGCGCGTGGGCGCAAGAGCGGCTTATGTCATTGAGATAACCGTCCCTTTTCTTCTTTGTCGACGTGGCTGAAGCCAACTCCGCGCAGTTGGCAATGTTGCCGAGCGGGCCGCGTATGTCATGGCTTACGGTAAGGATTATGTTCTTGCGCATTTCAAGCAGCTTCCTGTTCTCGTGGATGATGTCATGCAACCTCTCCTTTGTTTTACGCTCCCTACGAATGTCGCGCCTGATAAATGCGAACAAGGCCACGAGCAAGACTAAGGCAAGAATGGAAATCGAAGCCGACAGCTTGTAAGACATCGCCTGTACGTCACTTATCCGCCGTTCCCGTTCTGCAAACGATGCCGTCACCTGCCCATCTATGCGCCACACAAGCGAATTAAGTGCGGCATTCAACTCGGCATTATGGCCCCGCATACTGTCTGCGCACGCCGCCAGATATCTTGTATGCTCTTTCAACTTCACTGCCATATCGTCGCCAAGCCGCCGCAGGTCTGTTGACCGTTCTACCACCTGCACAATATTCTTGCCGCCGAACAGTCCGGCCAGTCCTTTTTTCTTCCTCTTTACCGTGCGTACTTTCACCGCTCTTTCCGCCATGGCGGGCAGCCGCCCGGACACGTCCGCGTCAAAAGCCTCTTTCCGTCTTGCAGCAAGCATTATCGACCGAAGGTGCTTCTCCTTCTCTTCCAACAGGCAGCGAAGCGTGTCAACCTGCATGGGCGAGACACGCTCACGGCACAACGGTTTCACGGATACAAGAAAGCTGTCTACGCTGAGGCGCAGCCTCCTGTATGCCGCATGATCACCATCCTTCCAAAAAACAGCACCTTCACCGGCCAAGGCCAGCGCCCCGATTTTCTCATGCACGCCGTTCGACGCTTCGTATATCGTGTGCATATTGTCCATCTCACGTTCTATTTCCCTCATCTTCCTGCGTTCGTACAGCAACACTGCGGCGAGGCCGCAAGTCACGGCCAACACTGATGCAAAACCAATAAAAATTTTAGATTGAAGCGGTATGTCCATTTATTCCTTATATGATTTTTATGAGATAAATATTATAACATCAACTTGTTATCCTCGGATTGGAACCACGATGCGGGAAACTGTCGCACGTCAAGCATTAGCAAAGCATACGACTACCGATAAAACAAGTTGCAAAAATAGCCCATTGCACAGACAAACTTGCAGAATGCGGACCGCAACCGCTTAAAAATAACTTTTAAACATATTTAGCGATATATACGCAAATTATGCATTATAAGCCCCGAAATAATATCAGAATGAAATATATAACACGTTGCTGCCGACATTTTGCAAACTGTGATGCCCTGTTTTAAATGAAAACAACATTGGCAGTTTTACCCCTTCCATCAAAAGTAAACCGCAGTCGTCCGTCCAGCCGTGTTTACGGCGGTTTCCGCCACGTTTTTCCTCGCGGCTGCGCCGTGAAAAACGTGGCGGAAAA
>CAKZVT010000053.1 GCA_937922435.1 uncultured Prevotella sp.
TAAGGCAGATGCTCTAAACCAGCTGAGCTAAGCGCCCTTACTTGTCGTAAGCGAGTGCAAAGATACGGCAATTTTTCTTTCCTGCAAAATTTTACGGACTTTTTTTCAAGTTTTCTTCAAAAATAGTGTGTTTTTTCGTGTTTTGCATGGCGTGAAACCGCTTTTCGTGCAATTCTAAGCGGTTTCATGCCGTGTGAAATGCCGTTGGCGGTCACAGCTTGTACAGCTCGTTGGCGGCCAGCAGGTCGACTTTCTTCTCTGCGAGGATGCGCTCGCAGCTTTCAAGGTCGGTCGGGCGGATTACTATGTGGGCCACGTCGCCGCAGGCGAACGAGTACATGTATTCTATGAACACGCCTTTGTCAGACAGGTATTTGAGCACTTTTGCCAGCGAGCCGCTCGTGTTGGGGCAGTCGAAGCCTATTACGTCGCTTATGCGGACGGTGAAATTAGCCTCTTCGAGGGCGCGTTTCGCCGCGTCGGGGTCGGACACTATGCAGCGCAGTATGCCGAAGTCGGAGTTGTCGGCTATGCTCATCGCCGAGAGGTTTACGCCTGCCTTGCTGAGCACTTCGGTCACTTCGGTCAGCTGGCCTGACTTGTTCTCGAGGAACACTGATAATTGTTTTGCTAACATGGCGTTGCGGTTTTATGTACGTTCCGTTGTTGTATGTTAATGCGTTTCTTTATTTGCAAACTTACTAAAAAAAGCCGTAATGGCATCATCAATTTGCCAAAACACGCTAATTATTTTTTGCAGTTCTGTAAAACACGGCCTTTCGCCATGCAAAAGGCCACCTTTTGCCGCCTGAAAGGCCGTCTTTTACACGCCGAAAGACGGCCTTTTGCAGCGCCGTTTGTAACGCGTTGAAAGCCAACGGATTACGTTTGGCTGTAAAAACGGTTGTGATGCGTGCCCCGGCCGGGGCTTGATTGATGCTAAAAAAGCCTTAACAGGCCGATATTTATCGCGCCTGCGTGCGCCCGAATCAATTAAAATTATTAATTTTGCAGCCGTTAATACGTATTAGATTTATGGATTTGGATTTGCTTACGGCCATATCGCCCATTGACGGGCGGTATCGCTCGAAGACGGCGCCGCTTGCCGCCTATTTCTCGGAATACGCGCTCATACGTTACCGCATACGTGTTGAGATAGAATATTTTATCGCCCTTTGCGAGCTGCCTTTGCCCCAGCTTGCGGACTTCGACTTGTCGCTGGCTCCGCGCCTGCGCGACATTTACCTTAAGTTTGACGAGCAGGGAGCCGCCCGCGTGAAGGAAATCGAGGCCACGACCAACCACGACGTGAAGGCCGTGGAGTATTACATCAAGGAGCAGTTTGACGCCATCGGCGGCCTTGACAAGTACAAGGAGTTCATACACTTCGGCCTCACTTCGCAGGACATCAACAACACCTCCGTGCCCCTTTCGGTGAAAGAGGCCCTGCACGAGGTGTACATCCCTTTGCTGAAAGAGCTCATCGGGCAGCTGCAGCAGTATGCCGACGAGTGGAAGGACGTGCCCATGCTCGCCAAGACGCACGGCCAGCCGGCGTCGCCCACGCGGCTGGGCAAGGAGGTGATGGTCTTCGTCTACCGCCTCACCGAGCAACTGCGCCAGCTCGAGGAGTGCCCCGTAACGGCAAAGTTCGGCGGCGCTACGGGCAACTACAACGCCCACCACGTAGCCTATCCGCAGTACGACTGGCGCGTCTTCGGCGACAAGTTCGTCAGCGAGAAGCTTGGTTTGCAGCGCGAGCAGTGGACCACCCAAATAAGCAACTATGACAACCTCGGTGCCATATTCGATGCCCTGCGCCGCCTGAACACCATCATCATCGACCTTGACCGCGACTTCTGGATGTACATCTCGATGGAGTACTTCAAGCAGAAAATCAAGGCCGGCGAGGTTGGTTCGAGCGCGATGCCCCACAAGGTCAACCCCATCGACTTCGAGAACAGCGAGGGCAACCTCGGCATCGCCAACGCGATATTGCAGTTCCTGGCGGCCAAACTGCCCGTAAGCCGCCTGCAGCGCGACCTTACCGACTCGACCGTGCTGCGCAACGTAGGCGTGCCCCTCGGCCACGGAATGATAGCCATGCAGAGCACGCTGAAGGGCCTGCGCAAGCTCATCCTCAACGAGGAGAAGCTCAACGCCGACCTCGACGATATGTGGGCGGTAGTGGCCGAGGCCATACAGACCATCCTCCGCCGCGAAGCCTATCCGCATCCCTACGAGGCGTTGAAGGCTCTTACGCGCACCAACAAGAAGATGACGGAGGAGACAATACACGAATTCATCCGCGGATTGAACGTAAGCGACAGCGTGAAGGCCGAGCTGATGGCTGTCACGCCGCACAATTATACGGGAATGTAAATAATTGGTAATTGAAAATTTGGAATTGACAATTATGATTACCCTTGCTTTTCAGGAGTTTTCGGGTTAAAAGATAAAAGGTAATCATAATTGTCAATTGTCCATTCTCAATTGTAAATTGAAATACTAACCGCCGTGAGGCATTAACAGAAAAAATCATGTCAGAAGAATTGGAAAACAAGAACGAGAGTTTGTCTGCCGGTCAGACCGAAAGCAGCCGTGAGGGCTACAAGCAGACAGAAGGCTTTAACAATCAGAGTGGAAGCAGGCCGATGCGCCCTCGCATACGTGTGCAGCGCGCTTATACGCCTAACAGGACTTACAACAAAGACGAAGGCGGATTCCGTCCCGAGGGCTTCGGCTCCGGACTTCAGTCGGCCGGCCAGCAGCAGCGTCCTTACCGTCCGCGTTACAACGCCGACCGGCAGGAGGGCTACCAGCCTCGCCAAGGCGGCTACCAGCAGCGTCCGTCGCTGTACGGCCAGCGTCCGCAGGGCTACCGTCCGCGCTTCAACAAGGAGGGCGAAGAGGGCTATCAGCCTCGCCAGTCGCAGTACGGCCAGCGTCCGCAGACGGGTTTCCGTCCGCGTTACAACGCCGAGGGCGAAGGTGGTTACCAGCCCCGTCAGTCGCAGTATGGCCAACGTCAGCAGGCAGGTTACCGTCCGCGCTACAACGCCGGCCAGCAGGAAGGTGGCTACCAGCAGCGTCCCGGCGGCTATAACCGTGGCGGCTACCAGCGCAACCAGTACGGACAGGCGCGCCAGGGCGGCTACAACCGTCAGGGTGGTTACCGTCAGCGCACGCCCGACTACGACCCCAATGCAAAGTACAGTCTTAAGAAACGCATAGAATACAAGGAGCAAAACATAGACCCGACGGTGCCCGTCCGCCTTAACAAGTTCCTCGCCAATGCCGGCGTTTGCAGCCGCCGCGAGGCCGACGAGTTCATACAGGCAGGCGTGGTGACGGTCAACGGAAAGGTAGTAACCGAGCTTGGAACAAAGGTTTTGCGTACCGACGAGGTGAAGTTCCACGACCAGCCCGTCAAGATGGAGAAGAAGGTGTACGTCCTTCTCAACAAACCCAAGGACACCGTGACCACCAGTGACGACCCGCAACAGCGCAAGACGGTGATGGACTTGGTGAAGGGAGCGTGCCCGGAGCGCATCTATCCCGTTGGCCGTCTTGACCGCAACACCACTGGAGTGCTGCTTCTCACCAACGACGGCGACCTTGCCAGCAAGCTGACTCACCCCAAGTTCCTGAAGAAGAAAATCTATCATGTGTTCTTGGACAAGAACGTCACCGCGCACGACATGCAGCAAATCGCCACTGGCATAACGCTTGAAGACGGTGAAGTGCACGCCGACGCAATAGAGTATGCCAGCCCTACGGACAAGAGCCAGGTGGGAATTGAAATCCACAGCGGCAAGAACCGTATCGTGCGCCGTATCTTCGAGCATCTTGGCTACCGCGTAGTAAAGCTCGACCGCGTGCAGTTTGCCGGGCTGACGAAGAAGAACGTGCGCCGCGGCGACTGGCGTTTCCTCACCGAGAAAGAGGTAGACATGCTGCGCATGGGCGCGTTTGAGTAGGAATATTATAAATGGAGAATTGACAAATGAGAATGGAAAATTATGATTACTCTTGCCTAATGGGCGTAGCTTGGTGCGTAAGGTAATCATAATTGTCCATTTTCAATTGTCGATTATCAATTCAGTAAAAGATAAAAATGGAAAAAATAAAGAGGACAAAAGTTGTCGACGTGCTCCAGCGCACTGACTTCGGGGCCATCGTCAACGTGCGCGGATGGGTGCGTACCCACCGCAGCAGCAAGTCGGTTGACTTCATAGCCTTGAACGACGGCTCGACCATAAAGAACGTGCAGGTGGTTGTTGACCCGACGAAGTTTGACGCCGAGACGCTCAAGCAAATAACAACCGGGGCGTGCATCAGCGTGAACGGCGAGCTGGTTGAGAGCCAGGGAGCCGGCCAAAGCGTAGAGTTGCAGTGCCGCGAACTGGAGGTTTACGGCCTCTGCGGCAGCGACTATCCCATGCAGAAGAAGGGACAGAGCTTCGAATACATGCGCCAGTACGCCCACATGCGTCTGCGCACAAACACCTTCGGGGCAGTGATGCGCATACGTCACAACATGGCCATCGCCATACATAAGTATTTCCACGACCACGGTTTCTTCTATTTCCACACGCCGCTCATCACCGCCAGCGACTGCGAGGGTGCCGGACAGATGTTCCAGGTGACTACAAAGAATCTCTACGACCTCAAGAAGGACGAGGACGGGAAAATCGTTTACGACGACGACTTCTTCGGAAAGCAGACCTCGTTGACCGTGAGCGGACAGCTCGAAGGCGAGCTTGGAGCCACGGCGTTGGGCGCAATCTATACGTTCGGCCCGACGTTCCGCGCAGAGAACTCAAACACTCCGCGCCACCTTGCCGAGTTCTGGATGATAGAGCCGGAGGTCGCCTTCATCGACCTTGACGACCTGATGGACCTCGAGGAGGACTTCATCAAGTATTGCGTGCAGTGGGCTTTGGACAACTGCAAGGACGACTTGGAGTTCTTGAACAAGATGATTGACAAGTCTCTGCTCGACCGTCTCAACTCGGTTGTCAGCGAAGAGTTTGTCCGCCTGGAATATACCGAGGGCATACGCATACTCGAAGAGGCAGTCAAAGCAGGTCACAAGTTCGAGTTCCCCGTATCGTGGGGCATGGACTTGGCCAGCGAGCACGAGCGTTACCTCGTGGAGCACCACTTCAAGAAACCTGTCATCATGACCGGCTACCCGAAGGCCATCAAGGCGTTCTACATGAAAATCAACGACGACGGCAAGACGGTGCAGGGCACGGACGTGCTCTTCCCGCAAATCGGAGAAATCATCGGAGGCAGCGTGCGCGAGGAGAACTACGACAAGCTGATGGGCGAAATCGCCGAGCGCAACATCCCGATGAAGGACATGTGGTGGTATCTTGACACGCGCAAGTACGGCACATGCCCCCACGGAGGCTTCGGATTGGGCTTCGAGCGTCTTATCCTCTTCGTTACGGGAATGCAGAACATACGCGACGTAATCCCGTTCCCACGCACTCCGAAGAACGCGGAATTTTAACTTATAAGGTTTTACGGTTATGCGGTTTTGAGGTTATACGGTATTTGCTTTGTTGCATAGTAAATCTCAAAACCGCATAATTGTAAGGTACAAACCCAAGGTTCAACTTACCGTAAAACCGTATAACCCCATAACCTTATAACCCTAAACAAATGACTAACGACGAACTCATGCGTGAGGCCATACGGCTTTCGATGGAGAATGTTGCCAACGGCGGCGGCCCGTTTGGCGCTGTAATAGCGCGCGGCGGCGAAATCATAGCCACCGGGGTGAACCGCGTCACGGCCTCAAACGACCCTACGGCGCACGCCGAAGTGAGCGCAATCCGCCGCGCGGCGCAGGCTTTGGGCACGTTCAACCTGTCTGGTTGCGAAATATTTACTTCGTGCGAACCGTGCCCGATGTGCCTTGGCGCAATTTACTGGGCGAGGCTCGACCGTGTGTATTACGCCAACACGAAGGCCGACGCAAAGGCAGTAGGCTTCGACGACTCGTTCATCTACGACGAGCTTGCCCTGCCGCGCGACCGCCGCAAGCTGCCGTCAGTGCCCATGATGAGGAACGAAGCCATCAAGGTGTTCGAAGAGTGGGTGAGGAAAGAGGACAAGGTGGAGTATTGAATACCCACCCCAACCCTCCCGAAGGGAGGGAGCTTGATATGCTTTTGATGGTTGGCGTATCTATCTTATCGGACTTATCAGGCTCATTAGGCCAATAAGCAGGATAAGCCTGATTGGCCTAATAAACCATGAATGGTAGCTTGCCGCTAATTGTTTGATAATCAATGATATACTAAAAAGCCGTCTTTCGCATTGCGAAAGACGGCTTTTTAGCTTGTAATTGACGGCCTTTTGCCTTGCAAAACGTGGCCTTTTGCATGGCCGTTGACGGCCTTTTATTTTTCAGCTGTTGGTTTTATTGGCTGATTGAGTCGGCAATACTTATTAGATATATAAGCCAAATAAGCCTGATAGGCCAAATGAGGCTTATGCGCCCATTCTAAAAAGCATACTAAGCCCCCTCCCTTGGGGAGGGCTGGGGTGGGTGTTTAATCTTTTATTCCACCCAAATACGCCTCGATGTTGGCGATTACCTTCTCGCCGAGACGGCGGTATGCTTGGAGCGTCATGCCTGAAGACGCATTCATGCAGCGCATGTGCGGATGGTCGAGGAAGCGCTGTCCGCCAGCCGCTCCGGCCGTGTCGCACAGGCAGAGGTTGTCGCCGTCGAGCCAGTGGGCGAACGGGGCTTCGTCCCATGCAGGCGAAAGACCCGTGTTGAAGAGCAGCTTGTGGTTGCCGAGGCGCGCGAATTCCGCCTCATGCAGCAGCACGGTGTTGCGGTTTAGGCAGCAGAATGCAGCGTCGCTCCATTCGAGCAGGTCGCCAAGCGGCATGAAGCGGTAGCCTTTCTCCTTGGCCCAAGCCTTCTCGCTGCGTGCGAAGTAAGCCACTTTTGCGCCGAAGCGGCATAGCGCGTCGGCGACCATTCCGCCCGACTTTCCTAATCCTACGATGCCTGCGTGAAGCCCCGTTATTTCGCTCGGAGCGCCAAGCCACGGCTTCATTCCGTAGCCGTGCAGGCAGCGTACAAGCTCGCTTACAACGTATTCCACCACGCCCTCGTCGCCGTAGTCGCGTATTCCCTTGACGCAGATGCCGTGAGCCTCGGCGTAACGGATGTCTACGTTTGCGCTTTCGGGCGAGTAGAGCGAGCAGCACATGCCAACGTATCTTACGCTTTTGCACTGTGCCAGCGTTTCCGCCGGCAGCCTTGACGTGGTGCTTAGCAGTACGGCGTCGGCGTCGCCGATGCGCCTTATGATTTCTTCCTGCCCCTGCGGCACGTCCGTGTGCATCACAACCGTGTCGGCGTAAGCCTTCAACCGCGCTGCGGCTTCAGCCGTCATGCTGACAGGTTCGATGGCTACAAGTTTCCTGAATTTATCCATTTCTGTGCCGTTTTCCGCCTTTGTTAAGTCTGATGCAGTCTTCCTCTATGGTTATGAGCCGCCGTTTGTACAGGTCGCCTACGGCCTTCTTGTAGCTCTTCTTGCTCACCTGGAACTGCTGGTAGATGTCTTCCGCCGGACTTTTGTCGGTCAGGCGGCATGTGCCTCCGTGTGTTTCAAGGTATTCGAGGAGCACGTCGGCCGTCTCTTTCGTCATGCGCCAGCCCGTAGGTTGCAGCATAACGTCTATTTTACCGTCCTCGCGCACCGCCTCGATGTAGCCCTTCATGCGGTCGCCAGTGTGTATGTCCTTGAATATCTGGTTGCTGTACACGAGGCCGGGGAAGCGGTTGTCTATGATGACTTTGAAGCCGAGTTCGGTCTTCTGCCATACGAGCAGGTCCACTTCGTCGCCGTAACGGTATGGCGGAAACGACGGGTCGAAGTAGTGTTCCACCTTCGCCGAGGCCACGATGCGGTGGCTCTCGTTGTCTATGTGTACGTGGACTATGTAGCTCTTGCCCTTCTCCATCTTCATCTTTTGCTCGCGGAAGGGGCAGAAGAGGTCTTTCATCAGCCCCCAGTTGAGGAATGCCCCGTACTCGTTCACCCATGAAGTCTCAAGGTAAGCGAAGTCGCCCACCTTGGCGAGCGGTGTCTGCGTCGTGGCCACGAGCCGCTCCTCGTTGTCCAGGTAGACAAACACTTCAAGCTCGTCGCCCTCCTGGCATCCGTCGGGCACGTATCTTGCAGGCAGCAGCACTTCGCCCTCTTCGCCGCCGTCCAAGTAAACGCCGAAGTCAACAGTCTTGACTACGGTCATGCGGTTGTAGTCGCCTAATCTAATGAAGTCCATGATTTAAGTATTGATATCCATCCCAACCCTCCCGAGGAGAAGGTGTTTTGATGCTCTCGTAGTATGTTTCAGGGATGGATTTTGTGGTTTTGTTTAATGAATTATAGGTCGTTTTGTGCCGTAATAGCGTCTGTGGCTACGTCTTTTTTGCCGTCCTGGTCACCTTCATCCGTGATTGTTGGTGTGGGTGTCAGCTCCGTTGCAGCTTCCGTTTCCAGCATTCCGTCCTTCATTTTGATGGTGCGGTCGGTGATGGCTGCAAGGTTTTCGTCGTGCGTTACGATTACGAATGTCTGCCCGGTCTTGTCCCTGAGGTCGAAGAACAGCTGGTGCAGCTCGGCCTTGTTCTTTGTGTCGAGGCTGCCCGAAGGCTCGTCGGCCAGTATTACGGCAGGCTTGTTTACCAATGCCCGGGCTACGGCCACGCGCTGGTTTTCGCCTCCCGACAGTTCGGCAGGCTTGTGCCCGGCTCGTTCTGAAAGCCCCATGAAGTCAAGAAGCTCCATCGCACGCTTCTTGGCTTCGCCCTTTGAAGCCCCTGCGATGAGTGCAGGGAGCATGACGTTCTCCACCGCCGTGAACTCCGGCAGCAGCTGGTGGAACTGGAATACGAAGCCTATGCGCTTGTTGCGGAACTCCGACAGCTGTTTGGACGACAGTTTCCTTACGTCTGTTCCGTCGATGGTTATTTCGCCGCTGTCGGGCTTGTCGAGCGTGCCTATTATCTGTAAGAGCGTTGTTTTGCCGGCTCCGCTCGGCCCTACGATGCTCACCACCTCGCCTTTTTCAATGTGCAGGTCGATGCCTTTGAGCACTTGCAGCGGACCGAAGCTCTTGGTTATGCCTTTGATGTCAATCATGTTGTTGCGGTTTTACGGTTGTATGGTTATGCGGTTTTACGGTCTTAGTGGTATGAAGTCCCAAATTTATTAATCTGAAACCGTACAACCTCATAACCGCAAAACCGTATGACCCTATTTAAACTTCTGCCTTATCCATGTTGTCAGCACCTCGTATGCACTGCGCTGCTCGTGGTGCTGCGGCTCTGCGAATGTCATTGCGCCTACCGGTTCGCCGTATTGGTCGGGGAAGATAATCATGAGGCTCTTTCCCGAGAAGTGGCGTGTAAGCTCTTCCGGCAGGCGTTCCAGCGCCGACTTGTACGATATTGTGCCCTTACGCGCCGTTACAACGACGAACAGATGGTCTTCTTCCACGCCGCCGGAGAGCTTTGGCATGTCAATCCAATGCGCCATGTATGTGTATTCGGCGCGTACTCCCGAGTGCCTGTTCTTTATGTACTGGTTGATGAGCGACAGCGTTTCGTGCTTCGCGTGGAACTGTATGCGGCATCCAAGGTTCTCCGCCACGCGGGCCAGACGCTCCAGCCAGCGGTAGAATCCGGGCTCGAACTCGGCGCGGGACGGCACAGCCACCTGTATGCGGCGTATCGTATTGAGCGGACGCAGGCAGCGTACTATGGTGATTTGGCGGTTCAGTCCGGAGAAGAGTCCCGGTATGAACTCGCCCCAGAACTTGCCGTCCTCCTCGTCGCCGCTGTGCATTCCCATGATTATTTCAGAGGCGTTGAACTCCTTGAAGGCGTGTTTTATTCCGTTGATGATGTTCGTTGCGATGCGCACTTGCGTCTGTACCATCACCCCGGTGCTGTTTGCCGTCTTGACGACGTGTTCCAACAGGCTGCGTCCACGCTCCTGGTATTTCAGCCGGTTGGTGTCGTCGTAGACTATGTTCAGCGCCACTATGCCGCGGTTGAGCACGCGGTTGCGCATCATTGTGGCAAGGCTTATCAGCGTGTCGGCCGTCTCTTTGTGCTTCATCGGCACCATGATTTTCTCGTCGTCGCCGGTATCGTCTTCGGGAACGGCGGCCTGCGACTCCAGCGCGATGTGCTTTGACGCCCGCTCGGTCATGAACGAGCTGAAGATGCAGGTTACGAGTATGAGGATTACCGTGCCGTTGAGCACGTCGTCGTTGAGCAGGCGTTGCCCGTCGGGCATTATGAGGTTGTAGCCCACCATTACGGCGGCGAGCGTCGCTCCGGCCTGTGCGTTGCTCAAGCCGTAGATTAGTTCGCGCTCCACTCCGCGCATGCCGAACAGCTTTTGGGTGAACAGCGAGGCGAGCCATTTGCTCGTAAGGGCTACCAGAATCATTACTCCGGCCACCTGGAGCGTAGCCATTCCGCCGAAGAGCAGCTTGACGTTGACCAGCATCCCGACGCCGATGAGGAAGTAGGGTATGAATATTGCGTTGCCGACGAACTCGAGATTGTTCATCAGCGGCGAAACGTTTGGCACGTAGCGGTTGAGCACAAGACCGGTGAGGAACGCCCCGAGCAGTCCTTCCATGCCGATAAGCTCCATCAGCCATGCGCCGAGGAAGGTCATTGCGAGCACGAAGATGAATTGTGCGACGTTGTCTTCATGCTTGTGGAAGAAGTGCCGCGCGATGCGCGGGAAGAAGAACATGATGACGAAGAACACCGCGGCTATCTTCAGGAACAGCATCAGCCAGAAGCCCCCCGTTATGTCTCCCTTGAACACTCCGCCGACAATGGCGAGCACGAGCAGCGTCAGCGTGTCGGTGATGGCCGTCGCCCCGACGGCTATGGTGACGCTGCGCTGGCGCGTAAGGCCGTAGCGCATGACGATGGGGTAGGTTATGATGGTGTGCGAGGCGTACATGCTGGCGAGCAGGATGGACGTCATCACGCTGTACTGCAGTATGGAGCGGTTGATTATGAAGCCCATCGCCATTGGTATGACGAAGGCCATTATGCCGTGGGTGAACGTGCGCACGCGGTTCTTGCGGAAGTTGCCCATGTTCATTTCCAGGCCGGCCAGCAGCATGATATAGTACAGGCCGACGTGCCCGAACAGCTCGAACGAGCTGTCCTTCGCCAGTATGTTCAGCCCGTGAGGCCCTATTGCTACGCCTGCGAGCACCATCCCCACGATGTGCGGAATGCGCAGCTTGCCCATGATGATGGGCGCGAAGAGGATGATGCACAGCACGACGAAGAATATCATCGTGGGCGACGTTATGGGCAAATATTGTGACAAATCGGGCATGAAATGCTATCTAAGTTGCGATTTTATGTGCAAAAGTGCAAAAAAAAATCATCATTTAGCAACGTTCGGCTTAAAAGTTGTACTTTTGCAGGCAAAAAACAACCCCTGACACCCACCCCAACCCTCCCCAAGGGAGGGAGCTTGAATACCTTATATTATGATGAGACAGCTTGGGGACGCTATTCACGGAATATATGCAACCATGCGGAACGGAACGCCATATTACAGTGAAGGCATGTCAGACTCACTCCTTTGTGGAGGGTTAGGGTGTGTGCTTAATTATTAGAAACATATGAACGTAGCAATTGTAGGCGCGAGCGGAGCCGTAGGACAAGAGTTCCTGCGTGTGCTCGCAGAGAGAGATTTCCCCATTGACAACCTCGTGTTGTTCGGCTCGAAGCGGTCGGCAGGCACAAAGTACACCTTCAAGGGCAAGGAGTATGAGGTGAAGCTGCTTCAGCACAACGATGATTTCAAGGACATAGACATAGCCTTCACTTCGGCCGGAGCCGGCACATCGAAGGAGTTTGCGGCCGACATTACGAAGTACGGGGCCGTGATGATTGACAATTCGAGCGCGTTCCGCATGGACGACGACGTGCCATTGGTTGTGCCCGAGTGCAACGCCGAGGACGCGCTCAACCGTCCGCGCGGCATCATAGCCAACCCCAACTGCACCACAATCATGATGGTCGTAGTGCTGCAGCCCATCGAGAAGCTAAGCCACATACGCCGCATACACATAGCAAGCTACCAGAGTGCGAGCGGCGCGGGCGCCGCGGCGATGGCCGAATTGCAGGAGCAGTACCGCCAGCTGGTCAACGGCGAGGAGGTGACGGTAAGCAAGTTCCCCCACCAGCTGGCGTACAACGTCATTCCGCAAATCGACGTTTTCCAGCCCAACGGCTACACGAAGGAGGAGATGAAGATGTTTAACGAGACGCGCAAAATCATGCACAGCGACGTCAAGTGCTCTGCAATGTGCGTGCGCGTGTCGTCGCTCAGGGCGCACTCGGAGTCGGTATGGGTCGAGACCGAGCGTCCCGTAAGCGTCGAGGAGGCGCGCGCGGCGATGGCCGCAGCTCCCGGCGTGACGGTGGAGGACGACCCCGCGAACCTCGTCTACCCAATGCCGCTCGACACGGCTGGCAAGGACGACATCTACGTAGGCCGCATACGCAAGGACTTGGCCGACGACAACGGGCTAACCTTCTGGCTTAGCGGCGACCAAATCCGCAAGGGTGCGGCGCTCAATGCCGTGCAGATAGCCGAGTATCTTGTCAAGGTAGGCAACGTGAAATAACGCCGCCTTGTAACTGGTTGACAGTCAGCGACTTTCCAAAAGGCCGCCTTTCGCATTGCGAAAGGCGGCCTTTTGCGTTGCAATCGACGGTCTTTTGTCGTGTAAAAGACGGCCTTTGGAAAAAGGAAATGCCGCCTTCCGCATTTGCGGAGGGCGGCATTGATGTTAAGGTTGGAAAACCTTTGCGGTTTACTTCTTCAATACCGAAGCGTTGAACTGCTTGCCGTCGGCCGTTACCTTGACGCGGTAAACGCCCGGAGCGCAAGTGCCCATGTCGATGGTCTGCGCCTCGCCGGCAGCCTTGTGAGCCGCATGCGCGGTAGCGACCATGCTTCCTGCATTGTCGTAAACATAGTAGTTCACGTTGTCGGCAGCCTCGCCGAGCACTACGTTCAGGCGGTCAACCACGGGGTTGGGGCTTACGCTGATGCCCTGGCCTGCCTCGACAGAACCGATGCCGGTAGCCGGAACGACGTTGACCTGCACTTCCTTCGCGGTCCTGCCGCCGTTGGCGTCGGTAGCTGTAAGCGTCAGCTTGGCGTCGCCTACGGCGTTACCCGAGACGATGAAGCCTGCCTCGCTCGTGAAGATGCTTGCCGCGGCGTTGTCGGGCATAGTCGCGGCGAAGGTCATCTGGTCGCCGTCAGGGTCAGAGAATACGGTCTCGTAAGCTATGACGCCTGTGGTCTGGCCTACATAGACGGTCATTTCATCGTCGCCCTCGTAAACCGGAACGCGGTTGGTAAACTCTACGTTGTAGATTGCGTCGGCAGTCCTTACGTTGCCTGATGCGTCAGTAGCCGTAACCCTTACGGTGTGCTGGCCGGCCGTGCCGTAGTCGGGAGCGAACTTGACGGTCATGTCAAGCGTGCTTCCTGCAGGCACCGTGATGCCGTTGTCAGCCACTGTGGCGGCCTCGGTAGCACCGTCGGCAGAGGTCAGCGTGCCGCCTGCGATGGTGGCGATGCCGCTCTCGTCATCGATGCTTACGGTGAACTGCTCGTTCTCCGCGTCGGCAACGGTCACGTGCATCTCGGCAGTCTGCGCCTCGGGAACGGTCAGCGTGCCTTCGGGCAGCGTGATGTCGGGAGCCGCGTTGCGGTTGAGCGTGATGGGATAGTTAACGAGCGGATTCTCCGGGTCGTTGGTCTTGATTACGAGAACGGCCTTGTTGCCGCGCTCGAAGTAAGCACTCTCGGGGTCGAACTGGAACTTCACTTCCTTCTCCTCTTTAACCTCCAGCACGCCTTCGGCGGTGCTGTCGAGCAGCTTAATCCACGGCTTGCCCGGCTCGTCCTCGACGCATGTCATGAAGTAGCCGAACGAAGAGTAGTAAGCCTGGTACATGTCGGCGCCAAGGTCATACCAGCCCACCTGGGCGTTGTATGCCATAAAGCGTCCGTCCTCCATTGCGTCCTCCTTCTGCGATACGTAAGCCATGCTGTTCTTGCCGGCCGGATACTTGACAACCACGTAGAACGTGTCGTTCGGGTTGATGTAGACGGCCTTGTCAAGGTCGAGCGTACGCGAAGCGCCGACGTACATCATCTGGCCCGTTCCCGGGTCAACATACGGGTCTTCCTTCTCCACGCGCAGCTTGCCCTGGCCTATCACCTGGCCTTCGCTGACGCTGCCGCCCTGTACGACATACGCCTCGAAGTCAACGTTCTGAAGGTCGCCTATGGTGCCGTGGAAGTACAGGCGCGACATGTTGAATCCGTCCTCGGGCGCGGTGAAGCGCGTAGCGGCGTAGAAGTTGTTGGTGTCGTTGCCCGCGCCTATCATGTAAGCCTGCGGCGACTCCACGTCGAGTATCGGGTAATAGAGGATGTTGTTGCAGTCGTAAGGCGGCACGTCATACGGGAATCCTTCGAATACCGTGTGAGGCTTGATTTCCTCCGCCGTGCGGCTGAACAGGCTCATGAACTGCTCCTTGCCGAGCTCGGCCACGTTGCCGGGAAGCATCGCAATGTCCGGGTCGCCGCCTCCGAGGTCGGGAGTAGGCAGAGTCTCGCCGATGCCCGTCGGGTCCATGCGGAGCGAGTAAGTCATCTTGTACTTGCCGACGTTGCTGAACTTCATGCTGCCTTCGGTCAGCTCGGTGCTGTTCTTCACGTTGACGGTTACGCCGTCGGCCGGTGTCAGCGTGAGCGAAGGAGCTTCAGTCAGTTTGATGTTGACAGGTATCACCTTTTCAGTCTCGTCAAGTCCAGTGATGTTTAGCTTCACCGTATTTTCTATGTCCATGGGTGTGCCCATGTCCATAACGACAATACGCATCCTCAAAGGTTCGCGTCCAATTTCGATTGGAATAGGTTGGAACAGCATATAATCCATCGGCCATGTTGTCCATCCTTCAACTTCTTGACCGGAGAACATGTCGTTGTAAGTTGTATAAACCATTAACGACGACGTTCCATTCGGGTCATTGTATTCCGCATTGTTGATTGTAAACGCCTTTGTTCCGGCATTGGAAACGGTAAAGTCATAATATCTTTCCGTAAATCCTGTCACGAAGTCAGCCACGTCTTCGCCTTCAACGCTTTCCGGGAATACAGGTTTCGCTTCACCGTTGATGGTAAGCTGAACGGGAACGGTAACCCTCTGCTTTGTAGGAACGTTGGTTTGGATGGCTATTTCGGTAGCATATTCGCCTCCAAGGCTGTCGGCCAGTATTTCAATAGGCACTTCAACCTGGCCTCCGGCAGGTACGGTGAACATCCTGACAGGCTGTATCTCGACAGCATTGCCGGTGGTTATGTACTGCTCGGGCAGCTGGAATCCTACCTCGCCTTCCTCGTCCTGCGCTCCGGCAAGACCGAACACGCCGTTCATCACGCCGCCGTCCTGCAAGTGATACTGGAACTTGTACGAGCCGTCCTTGTACAGGATAACCTGGAAGTCCATGCCGAGCATCATGCTGTTGCCGTAGCCGATGAACGATACTATTACGTGGTCGTCCTCTGCCTTGTAGAACGTACCGTTCTTCGTTGACACGTCCATCGTGTGGTTACCCCAGTAAGGAGCGATGATGTTGGTGTAGAACGTACCGTCGGTAGGCAGCTCCGTCGGCGGAGTGGGGAACTCCTTGTAGTCCTCGTGCTGTGTGAACGATACGAAGCCGACGTTGTATATGTACATCGTCTTGTACTTCTTGCCGTAGAACGGGAACTCGAACGGAAGCTCGACCGTGTAGAAGTCGGTCTTGTCAAGATAGTAAGTGAAGTCCTGGTGGGTGGCTTCCGGGTCGTTGGTTATGTCAACCCAGTCGTATTCCACCTCGTCATAGTCGGTCTTCGACTTGTACTGGTAGCCTATTTCGGCCGTTGTCTCCGTCTCAAGGTCGGCCAGGTCGAACCAGTCGTTAGGCTCGATTGAGAATGTCAGAGGCTCGTTGCCAGCGTTGTTCACGGTCAACGTCTGGCTGAGATTTGTGCCACAGTCGGTCGTAAGGGTAAGAGCGTCGGGATTGACGGCAATCTCCGGGCAACCGATTACGGTGCCGCTGACTGCTATCACATCCTCGGTTCCGTCCTGATACTTTATGCGTACGTTGTCCGTTACCTCGCCTTCAGCCTCGGTAGGCAGGGTTATGAAGATGTCCTTTCCATATCCCGGCTTCACTGTGAAGCCCTTGGCAATGTCCTCGGCAACGGTCACCTTGCCGCCGTCAACGGTCACAGCGGTAACCGTGAGGTCGTTTGTACCGTTGTTGCTGAGCAGCACGGAGCGGC
The DNA here is from genome assembly GCA_937922435.1 of uncultured Prevotella sp. GTDB lineage: Bacteria > Bacteroidota > Bacteroidia > Bacteroidales > Bacteroidaceae > Prevotella. The sequence continues at coordinate 16,461 of CAKZVT010000053.1, forward strand.
GCGCCGTCGATGTGCGGAACACTTCTCCGAAGTCAACCGCCTCGGTGTCGAGCTTGACAACGGGCACAAGTCCGTCGCCGATGATGTTGGCCGTGAGCACAACGTTCTTGCTCGGGGTTACGGGGTCGTTGGTGAGAATAGTCAGGTTGTTGGTCAGCTTGCCGGCATACATGCCCTCGACTGCCTTCGCCGTGATGGTGATTTCCTTCGTCTCGCCAACTCCGATGACGCCGTTTGTGCTTGAAAGCTCTGAAACCATCGATGTGGCAGGTGCAAGGATGCGTATTGCCGAGCCGGTGGTTATCTGCTGGTAGAGCGTGCTTTCATACGACGCGTTCTTGTCAGTAACGACAAACGGGTCGTCGCATTCGATGTCGGCAACGCCGATGAACACGTCGGCACCTTCGTTAAAGGTGTTCATGCGGTCGTAGTCGTCATAGTAAACCTCGATGCTTCCGTCGGCCACGAGCGACATGTGGAAGCTTATAGGAGTGTATTCGTCGCCGTAAACGGGAGCAAGCACGTCCTTATATTTTATGGTGAACTTGCCGTCCTGACGACCGTAGGTAATCTTGGTGTTGGCTCCTATGTGGAGAGGACCAGAGCAAGCGTAAGCGGAAACATAGCCAAGACCGGCCACATCTTCGGCCGTCGGTATCATGGTCTGTATGTTGCCGTCGATGGTCTGCATGGCGATACCGCCGCGGGTGTTGATGTGAATCTGCGAATAATTGGTTCCGTAGAACGGGAACTGGAATCCAAGGTCAACGGCCTGCGACTGCCATACGTTGTCGTTGAACTGCGAAGTGATGTCAGTCTCGTTGGCAAGCTCTGGGTTGCCGTCGTACTGGAAGGCGTCGCTTCCGTTCAGGTTGGACTCGTAGCTGTAGCCGAACTTGTGGGCCTTCACGCCGTCTATGGTCTCGTCAGAGAAGCGCGGGAAGACGTATTCAAGCGGATACTGGCCGGAGTTTTCGATTACAATCTTGTTTGTCTTCGACTCGCCGCCCACTTCGAGGTAGCCAAAGTCGATGGCTTCCTTGTCCACCTTGACCTCGGCAGGCATCGAAGCGACACCGCGTACTACGATGTTGAACTTGATGCCGTTGGCATCGGTGAGCGTGATTGTGCCCGACTTGCTGCCAGCAGAAGCCGGTTTGAACGTTACGTTGAGCGTTCCCTTCGAACGTGCCGCAAAGCCGGTAATGTATGATTCAGGCTCAAATTCGTCAGAGCTTGTCTTTATTCCGTTGTCGGGGAACTGCAAGCTGCCCCACTGACCGGTGAAGTCGCCGTAGCCGTTGTTGGCAATTTCGACCGCGATGGTCTTCTCCTGGCCTACCAGGAGTTCGCCGAAGTCAACCACCTTTGCCGCCGTAAGCTCAGGCTTGTTGCCGCTTACGCTCACGTTGACAGTGAGTTTCTGCTTCGGGTTCTCGCTCTCGTTGGTGTTTACGTTGAGGTTGAACGTATAGTTGCCGTTCACCATCTTCTGGCCGTCGTTCTGCATGGTGACAGTCTGGCTGCTGCTGGGACGCACCGTGCCCGATATGGGTTCGGGGCTAAGTACGGAACTCCAGTCGGGGTTCTTGCTTATCGCATAGACATCCCATGTCAACGAGTCGGCGTCCTCGGCGAGGTTGCCTTCACGCAGCACTTCGCTAAGTTGCGTCCACGTCTGTCCGTTGTCACCGCTGTAGAAGCTGTAGTGACGAATGTCGGCGGTATTGGCGAAGCCGGCGCCGAGCGGCGTGCTCTGTCCTGCCGGATACTTGGCTACGACCCAGAAGCTGGTTCCCGGTTCGAAGAACAGCTGCTCTTCAAGGTTGATGTCGTAGTTGTAGGCGAAGAACATGTAGTTCACCTTGGTCAGCAGGCTTGCCGTAGATATTGACTGCGCGCCGTCGTAAATCTCGATTTCGGGCGTGTTAGAGTCGCCGGGACCTCCGAAGCGGAGCGCCGTAAGGTTGAATCCGTCGGGATAAACGTTCGGGTCAACGTAGAAGTATTGCGCCAAAGCGTTGGTGCTTTGAGCGGCGTCGTCGCCCACGTTGTAGAATATTCCCTTAGACCATGCCATTTCCTTGGGGTAGTCTTCGGCTTGGTATTCGGCCGAAACCACAGGATAATCGGACACCGCCGCGAATGCGGATATTTTCTTGCCCGACGCAACTACGCGGCCGGGAGACGGCGCAGAGTTAGACATCGTAGACGCGGGCACGGACACGGTGTTGGCCGAGAGGCTGTACTCGAGTATGCCCTTGCCGGTGTTGTTGATGCTGAACTCGTCCTTGCCGACGCCGCCCTGCTCTGCGTCAACGTCGAGCGTGAGCGTCGTCTTGCTGAAATCTACTTTCGGCCCTTCGTTGGTCGTGAAGCTCTTTACTTCAGAAAGAGCCGACATGTCGCCGTAACGGCTGACTGCCACGATGGTAATGTAGTAGGTGGTTACGGGGCGGAGACCCTCGAGCGTGTACTGTATCGGGTCGCCCGAAGTATAGAACTTGGTGTCGACCGTAACCTGATGCAGGTCTGTCGCGCCGTCAACCGTAGTGAACGGCTGGGTGCTGTAATATATAATATGGTGGTCAACGCTCTTCACGTCGGCGTCGGGTATTGTCCATTCGATGAGGACATTGTCCTGCGACGGTGTCAGAGTATAGTCGGCCACGGCGTCGGGAGCCTCGCCCGTACCCATCTGGAGCGCCTTGTAAGCGTCGATGTAGCCGCTGCCGAAGAGACCCTCGACCTCGGGATTGCGCGTGTAGAAGTCGTTTACCGACGACACGAGCTGGTCGCGCAGCGTAGAGTTGGGGAACTCGGGATTGCCGTACTTAGAGAGCACCAGCGCCGCGATGCCCGACACATGCGGGCAGGCCATCGACGTACCGTCCATCGTTCCGTACTGGCCGTTGGGCAGAGTGCTGAGCACTCCGTATGCCGTGCCGTAGTCAACGTTGCCGCCGGGGGCGGTAACGTCGCAGAAAGTACCGTTTGAAGAGTAGCTTGCCGGGTTGAGCATCGGGTCCATAGCCGCTACGGCCACGCAGGGTTCGTATGCCGCGGGGTAGAAAGAGCCGGTCTCGCCGGTGTTTCCGTTGGCGAAGATACAGAGTCCGCCGCTCATCTTGTCGCCGCCTCCGTTGGCGGTGAAGTAGTCGATACAGTCAAGCACAAACTGCTCGTAGTAGCCTGACTGGTCCCATCCCCATGAGCACTGGGCGATGCTTGCGCCCATGTCGGCGGCATATACGAGAGCCGAACCGAAGTCGGCGTTGAGCGACGAGCGCGAGTCGAACACCTGGCACACCATCATCGTTACGCCGCCGTGGCCGTCAGAGCCTCCGGCAACGCCGCTTACGCCTATGCCGTTGTTGTTGGTCGCGCCCACGGTGCCGGCCACGTGCGTGCCGTGCTGGTGTGGATAGATGTCGTTGCTGTCATAGACGAAGTTCCATCCGTACACGTCGTCAACGTAGTCGTTGCCGTCGTCGTCAACGCCGGGCTCTCCGTTAAGCTCGGCCTCGTTCACCCAAACGTTGTCCTTAAGGTCGGGGTGGTCGGTCTGGAACGCTCCGTCGATGATGGCCACGAGCACGTCCTTCTTACCGGTCTCGATGGCCCACGCGGCGTTGGCGTTGATGTCGGCGCCGGGCATTGAGCCTGCCAGCGAGCCGTCGTTGTTGTAATGCCACTGCTGCGACAGCATCGGGTCGTTGAAGAACGGCTCGGCCTTGGCCGTGCCGGCGGCCTTCGGCATGTCAACCACGCGCGCGGGGCCGTCGCCGATGAGCTTCATCGGGCGTACCTCCTCGGCGCGTTGTATGCCGGGCACGCTCTTGTAAAGGTTGCGGGCGGAAGCAGGGGTCATCGCCTTGGGGTCGAACTTGATTTCGTACCACAGGTCAAGCCCGGCGGCCTTGTGCCTTTCCTCGAACTTGGGCGAGTAAGGCACGCACCGCTTGATGCTTACCGCCTTTGCCTGCGAGTTGGCGCGGTCCAGCGGCTTTATGCCGGTGGTCACCACTCCGTTGCTCATCGGCAGCGGAGCTTGTGAAATTCTCGCCGCCACCTCGCGCTGCAGCTTGACACGTACAACTCCTTCAGTAGGGGGGGTAAATGTCTGCTGAGCTGATGTGTGCACGTCATAAGTCAACCCTATGACGAGCATCACCAGGTAGAGTAGGTAATTTCGCATAATGCTTTGATTAAAGATTAATAATTAAGTGAATAAAAAGTTATGTCAAATATGTAAGATGACAAGAAATGAAAACATACTAACGTTCTTGACGTACAGTTGTCGTGGCAAAATTATTAAAAGTTTGTTTATAAGCCAAATGTTTGGTGGCATTTTGTTCGTAATAAGTTAATTTTGTTTCAGATTGTTACAAGGCATGGGCGAAAAACAGCCGGAAGCGGCATCTATGCCTGCTGAAACGTCTTCTACGTACCGTCGCTCCGCACGTCCGTCTGTACACGGCGGCAGGCGCAATGGCGGCCGCCGCCCTTGCCGCTTGCGGCAGGCGTGTAACCGCCTGGCAGCCAGGGACTTTCCAAAAGGCCGTCTTTTGGCTTCTAAAAGACGGCCTTTTACGCTGCAAAGGACGGCCTTTTGGAAGGTAAAAGACCGCATATTGGGTTCATCCGCAAACCTTTTTGTATGAAATACAAGGTCTATTAATGAAAGCATTTGTTCTGCCGGATTTGCAATCCGGCGGTTTCTAATTGCGGATTTGCAATCCGCACATACCCCAACATTTACCTCATGGCGGTGTGGTTTGAGCGGATTGCAAATCCTTATATTACTTTTCGGCGGATTGCAAATCCGCCAAAACACATTACCGGCAGTATGACTTGCAGCAGGACATAAACGGAATGACCTTCAACAACCATCCAATAGGTTTGCGGATGAACCGCCTTTTGCAACGCCCCTCACACACAGCCGTGCCACGGCTTTTATAGAACCGTCGTGGCCGTAAAAGTAAAACTATTTTTCTTTTATTTCACTTAATCGAAAAATTGCATTACCTTTGCATCTATATTTGACATGTAATGGAAGCAGCGACAAGTGAATTTAATATCCTGAACAGCATAAAATACCCTGCCGACCTTAGAAAGCTGAAAGTGGAACAGCTCCCGGAGTTGTGCCGCGAACTGCGCGACGACATACTGAAGGAGCTTTCGGTCAACCCCGGCCACATGGCTTCGAGCATGGGGACGATTGAGCTTACCGTGGCGTTGCACTACGTCTACAATACGCCCGACGACCGCCTGGTGTGGGACGTAGGCCACCAGGCTTACGGACACAAAATACTCACGGGGCGCAAAGACCGCTTCTGCACCAACCGCAAGCTGCACGGCATCATGCCGTTCCCCTCGCCCCTTGAGAGCGAATACGACTCGTTTGTTTGCGGACACGCCTCCAATTCCATCTCGGCAGCCCTCGGCATGGCCGTGGCCGCAAAGAAGACGGGTCACGGCGACAGGCACGTAGTAGCCATAATAGGCGACGGCGCGATGAGCGGCGGACTGGCCTTCGAGGGGCTTAACAACGTTTCGACCACGCCAAACGACATGCTCATAGTGCTCAACGACAACAACATGAGCATAGACCGCAGCGTGGGCGGACTGAAGCAGGCACTGCTGCGCCTTAACACCAACGAGACGTACAACCGCATGAGGTTCAAAGCCTCGCGCTGGCTCAACTCGAAAGGCTATCTCAACGACGACCGCCGCAAGGGCATCATCCGCCTGAACAACGCGCTGAAGTCGGCCATCAGCCACCAGCAAAACATATTCGAGGGCTTGAATATCAGGTATTTCGGCCCGTTCGACGGCCACAACGTAGTTGAGCTTGTGCGCGTGTTGCGCCAGCTTAGGGACATGAAAGGCCCCAAGCTGCTCCATCTGCACACCATAAAAGGCCACGGATACACCCCTGCCGAGAAAGACCCTACCACGTGGCACGCGCCCGGATGCTTCGACATCGACGACGGGGAGCGCATCGTCAGTGACGAGGTCGGCACGCCGCCGAAGTTCCAGGACGTATTCGGCGAGACGCTCTTGGAGCTTGCCAAGGCCAACGGGCGCATCGTGGGAGTGACCCCGGCCATGCCCACGGGATGCTCGATGAACATCATGATGAAGGCCATGCCCGACCGCACGTTCGACGTTGGCATAGCCGAAGGCCACGCCGTGACCTTCTCGGCAGGCATGGCTAAGGACGGCCTGCTGCCCTTCTGCAACATATACAGTTCGTTCGCGCAGCGCGCCTACGACAACATCATACACGACGTAGCCATACTGCGCCTGCCCGTAGTGCTCTGCCTCGACCGCGCCGGACTGGTGGGCGAGGACGGGGCGACCCATCACGGGGCGTTCGACATTGCCGCCCTGCGCCCCATACCCAACCTTACCATCGCCTCGCCAATGGACGAGCACGAGCTGCGCAACCTGATGTACACCGCCCAGTTGGACGGACAGGGGCCGTTCGTAATCCGCTATCCGCGCGGACGCGGCGTGCTCACAGACTGGCGCAACCCGTTCGAGGAAATCAAGGTGGGCACGGGCCGCCGCCTGAAACAAGGCAAGCAGGTGGCCGTGCTGACCGTAGGCCCTATAGGGAACGCCGCCGCCGAGGCCATCGCCAAGGCCGAGGCAGCTGTAAGCGGCCTCGAAGTGGCTCATTACGACATGCGTTTCATCAAGCCGATGGACGAGAGCCTGCTCCTTGAAATAGGCAAGCGGTATGGCAGCATAGTTACAGTGGAAGACGGAGTACGCTCGGGCGGCTTCGGTTCGGCCGTGCTTGAGTGGATGGCCGACCACGGGTTCTCGCCCAAAGTGACACGCCTCGGCCTGCCCGACGCGTTCGTAGAGCACGGCACTGTGGAGCAGTTGCGGCGCATCACGGGCATCGACACCGATTCAATCGCCGCCGCCATAACCAAGGCGGCTTGCGTCTGAAACAGCTTCATGACAGCAAACAACATAAGGAAGACTACATGAAAATCATCATTGCAGGGGCTTACGCCATAGGAACACACCTTGCCAAGCTCCTATCACGCAACGACCAGGACATCGTCCTGATAGACGAGGACGAGGAAAGGCTGGCCGGCATCAGCGGCGACTACGACCTGATGACCGTGCACGCGTCGCCTTCGAGCATACAGGCGTTGAAGGACGCCGGCACGGGTCACGCCGACCTGTACATCGGCGTTACGCCCGACGAGAACATGAACATGAACAGCTGCATCCTCGCCAAGGGCCTCGGGGCGAAACGTACGGTGGCAAAGGTGAACAACTACGAGTTCATGAACCCGGAACTGAAGGACTTTTTCGCCAACATCGGCATCGACTCGCTCATCTATCCCGAAAACCTTGCAGCGCAGGACATCGTCAACGGCCTGAAGATGAGCTGGGTGCGCCAGCGCTGGGACGTGCACGGCGGCGCGCTAATCATGCTCGGCATCAAGCTGAGGGAGACGTGCGAAATACTGAACGAGCCGCTGAAAGACCTCTGCAAGCCCGAGTCGCCATACCACATCGTGGCCGTAAAGCGCGGCGAAGACACCATAATACCGCGCGGTGACGACGTGCTCAAAATCTATGACATGGCCTACTTCATGACAACTCGCAACTACATACCTTATATAAGGAAAATAGTAGGCAAGGAACATTACGTCGACGTGAAGAATGTCATGGTGATGGGCGGCGGCAACACGGCCATAAGGGCGGCCAAGATGATACCCGAGTACATGGGAGTGAAGGTTATCGAGGCCGACGAACACCGCTGCGAGCAAATCAACGAGCAGGTGGACACCGACCGCGTGATGGTAATCAACGGCGACGGACGCGACATTCCGCTGCTCGTAGAGGAAGGTGTCAAGAACACGCAAGCCTTTGTCGCGCTTACGGGCAACGCCGAAACGAACATTCTGGCGTGTCTTACGGCCAAGCGCCTCGGCGTGCGCAAGACCATCGCTATGGTCGAGAACATGGACTATGTGAAGATGGCCGAGAGCCTTGACATAGGCACCATCATCAACAAGAAGGCCATCGCGGCCAGCCACATATACCAGATGATGCTCGATTCCGACGTGAAGAACACCCGTTTCCTTATGACAGCTAACGCCGATGTGGCGGAGTTTACAGCGCAGGAAGGCTCTAAAGTCACTAAGAAAAAAGTGTTCGAGCTTGGCCTTCCGCACGGAGTCACCATCGGAGGGCTTGTACGCGGCGGCGAGGGACACCTCGTATCGGGAGGCTCGCAAATCGAGGCAGGCGACATAGTGGTGGTGTTCTGTCACAACATCAACATGTCGAAGATTGAAAAATACTTCATCTAAGCCACGGCAATGGTAAACTTCAAAATCATATACAAGGTCATCGGCTCGCTTCTGTTCATAGAGGCAATCATGATGTTGGGCTGCCTTGCCGTGTCTATATATTACCGCGACGACGACATTCCGGCGTTCCTCATCACCATAGCGGTGACCTTGCTGGCGGCAATCGGATTGAAATACAAGGGCTACGGGGCTGAAAACAGCCTCGGTAGGAGGGAGGCTTACCTGCTGGTAACGCTCATCTGGCTCATCTTCAGTGCGCTCGGTGCGCTGCCGTTCGTCATCAGCGGCTACCTTACAAGCTATACCGACGCCTTCTTCGAGACTATGTCGGGCTTCACAACGACGGGCGCAACCATCATCGACGACGTTGAGGCTCTGCCTCACGGACTGCTGTTCTGGCGGTCGCTGACCCACTGGATAGGCGGATTGGGCATCATGTTCTTCACCATCGCCATACTTCCCTCGCTTGTCGGGGGTAGCGTCAAGGTGTTCTCCGCCGAGGCCACAGGCCCCATAAAGAGCAAGATGCACCCACGACTAAGCACCACCGCCAAGTGGATTTGGGGCATATACCTGCTCATTACGGCATCGTGCGCGGCGTGCTTTTGGCTCTTCGGCATGGGATTTTTCGACAGTATAAACTATTCCATGTCGATAGCTGCGACGGGAGGGTTCTCCACCCATAACGCCAGCATGGCCTTTTTCGACTCTGCTGCGATAGATTATACCGCGGCAATATTCATGATTTTGTCGGGCGTAAACTTCTCCTTGCTTTATCTTCTGCTCCTGAAAGGAAAGGTAAAGGATTTCGTCAAGGACGCGGAACTGCGCTTTTACCTTGGCGTAATATCGATTTCCACGCTGTTCATAACGTACATGCTGGTTACGCGCAGCGGCATATCGGTGGCCGATTCGTTCCGTTATGCGCTGTTCCAGGTAAGCTCTTTCATTTCGACCACCGGCCTTTTCAACACCGATGCCGGGCTGTGGCCTCACTTTACGTGGGTCATCCTTACGGTGTGCATGGTGTTCGGCTCGTGCGCCGGGAGCACAAGCGGCGGTATAAAGTGCATCCGCGGTGCGATGCTTGTGCGCGTAATACGCAACGAGTTCAAGCATCTGCTGCATCCAAGGGCGGTCATTCCCGTGAAACTTAACGGCACTATAATCCCCCACCAGGCGCAGGCTACGCTGCTGGTGTTCCTCGCCCTGTACGGCATATCGTGCCTTGCGGCGTTCTTCTGTTTCCAGCTTATGGGCATAGAGAGCACCAACGCCATAACGATAGCCATAAGCAGCGCGAGCAATGTTGGTCCTGCGCTGGGCGCGGACATCGGCCCTACGATGTCGTGGAGCACGCTGCCGATGGCCGCAAAGTGGATTTGTTCGGCGCTGATGCTGATGGGCCGTCTCGAGTTCTTCAGCGTCCTGGTGCTTTTCATGCCGTCGTTCTGGAAAGAGAACTGACGTTTTCATGCGTTAATCTATCAACCTAATTATAACATAACATCAACATCATGGAGCCTATAAAATTCAAACCAATCCTCAAGCAGACGCTTTGGGGCGGTGAAAAAATCGTGAAGTTCAAGGGTATAGACGGCCACTGCGGCGAGCAAATCGGTGAAAGCTGGGAGCTGTCGGGCGTTGCCGGCAACGAGAGTGTTGCCGCAAACGGCGAGTATGAAGGGCGCAAGCTGCCTGAAATAGTGGCCGCGCTGAAAGAGAAACTTGTCGGAGCTGACAATTACAGCCGCTTCGGCGACACGTTCCCCCTGCTCATTAAGTTCATCGACGCCAAGCAGGACTTGTCAATCCAGGTGCATCCCGACGACGAGCGTGCGCAGAAATACGGACTGAAAAACGGCAAGACGGAGATGTGGTACATCATGGATTCAGACGAGGACGCGAGCCTCCGTTGCGGCATGAAGGCCAAGATAACGCCTGAAAGGTACAAGGAGATGGTGGCAGACGGCACAATCTGCGACGCCATTGCCGAATACCCGGTGAAGTCGGGCGACTGTTTCTTCATCCCGGCAGGGCGCATACACAGCATAGGCAAGGGCTGTTTCCTGGCTGAAATACAGCAGACATCGGACGCTACGTACCGCATCTACGACTTCAACCGCCGCGACAAGGACGGCAACCTGCGCGAACTGCATACCGAGAAGGCCGCCGAGTGCATCGACTACAGCGTGCTGCCCGACTACAGGACGGAGTATGCGGCCAAGAAAAACGAGGGCGTCTCGCTCGTACACAGTCCATTCTTCAACACCGCCGTGTACGACCTTGACGAGCCTATGACGCTCGACTACAGCGAGCTTGACAGCTTCGTAGTGCTTATAGGCATAAAAGGAGAGGGCCGCCTGACCGACAACGAGGGCAACACCGTCACCCTGCGTGGCGGCGAAACGGTGCTTGTGCCGGCAACGACAAGCACGCTCAACGTAAGCGGCAACATAAAGTTCCTTGAGACATACGTGTGAGTGAATTAAGAATTAAGAGTTAAGAATTAAGAAAATATCCATTGCCAATAGCTTTCTTAATTCTTAACTCTTAATTCTTAATTTCCAAAAACCTTTCCAAGTCATTGCGCATCTGCATGAACTGTGCCGATGCCGTGTATCCGTTGTTCTTCTTCAGCATCTGCTCGACATCCTGGATTGAGTGGGAATAGCACGACAGTTCGTTGTGCATCTGTGTCGAGTGTACCGCCTGCCGCCGTATTTCGGCTTCGCGTTCGCGTATCAGCATGCCGCACACCTTGTTCATAATGGGCAGCACGATTTTGTCGAACAGGTGGTGTCCCTGTATGTACAGGTAAGTCTCCTCCGGCTTTACGCCGAGCTGTACAAGTTCGCAATACAGTTTCTGGTAACTCTGTTTCGCCTCCGGGTGCATGCGGTTGAGGTATTTCACCTTGCGCATCACCTTTCCCCTGATGTTTTCGAGTGCGTCGTTCGGGCGGCTTACGTTGAAGCCGCCAAGCTCGATTACGCGGTTGAAGTCGGTTATTGTGAACTGTCCGTACACGCCGTGGCGGTAGTGCCATATAGACCATACGAACAGGGGGTACACCGCCGTGCTGAACTGTGAGAGGAAACGTTGCAGGTCGAAGACGTTGTGGTCGTTGAGCGTCACCATCACGCAGACGTTGTGCAGCGACGGCGCGTAGCATTGCAGGTTCTCGATGGAGTAGGCGTAAGTGTGCAGGATATAAGGGTTTGAGATGATTTCGCGCGACGTTTCCGACGCTCCCTGCATCAGGTAGTCGTAGTCCGCGTCGACGCAGGCCAGCATGTCGGTGCCCGTCTTGCCGTAGAGCAGGCTCATCAGCGCGGAGCGTTTGCCGCGCTCCAGCGTGCGGTGCGACGGCAGCATCACCTCGAAGTAGCGCGTCTCGTCCTCGTACAGCGAGAACAGCGTGCGCCAGAACAGTATGTCGTCGTAGCTTTCGACGTAGGCCACAATCCTGCGCCGCGCATTCTTCGGCTTCAGGCTGTTGGCTGCCGCGACGTATTGCGAGCTTATGTTGTCGGTAAGTCTTTTGCCCATGCTTCACCCTCCGTAGGCTGCCGTCCGTCTATATGTTGTCCGTAATGTCGCTCACCTCGGTTATCCTGTCAATCCATCCGTTCATCACCACGGCCGGGGAGTGGGTGGCGAGGATAACCTGCACGTTGGGGTTGAGCTGCACTATCAGGTCGATGAGCCGTTTCTGCCACTCTACGTGCAGGCTTACTTCAGGCTCGTCCATGAAGAGCACGTAGGGCTGGTTGTCCTCCACGAGCACGGTCAGCAGTATGGCGAGCATCTGCTTCTCGCCGCTCGACAGCTGGTAGGGGTACAGCGTCTCGCCGATTTGCGAGAAGCGTATTTCGTTCTCGTTGCGTATGATGGTCTTGCCCGTGTCCGAGAAGAGGTCGTCGAGCATGTCCTGGAACATTCGCTTGGGTTCCGACACGGCCTGCGCCCTTTCCGCCGCCCCGTCGCCGCCTGCCTGGAGTATGGCTATTATGCGGTTGCCGATGTTCACCTGGTAGTCGAGGTACTTGCGTTGCAGCTTGAACAGTTGCAGGTCAAGCTCGGTCACGAGGTTCATCCCGATGTCGGCCACCAGTTCCGACTGTATGAGCGGTCGGTCGAACGAGCGTATGAGGTCGTAGCGTATGTGCGTCGCGCCTTCGGGGTTTACCTTCATGTGTACGCCCTTCATCATGTGGTTCACGATGTCGCCCTGCGGCCCTATGCTGCGCACGAGCTTGTTTATTATGGTGCTCTTGCCTGCTCCGTTGGTTCCGCTAAGTATGTTCACCTTGCGGTCGAGGCTCCATGTCACGTGCCGTCGTCCGCTCCACAGCGACTCTATTTCGACGCTTTCTATGTAATCGGCGTATTTCTGCATAAGTGTACGTTAAGGTGTAAGGTTTTGGCAAATGTAGTCATTATTCGTGAAACGGTGAAACGTAGAGCGTAAAAAATGGTTAACCGCCGGGCGGTTGCCTGCTTTGCGGCGGCCGTGACGTGGCTGCGCATGCGCCGCCAAGCCGCCGTTTGCGTCGGCATTTTGCACCCTTCTGTAACCAGCTGATAATCAGCGGCTTTGCAAAAGGCCGTCTTTTGCAGGCCAAAAGACGGCCTTTTACGTTGCAATTGACGGCCTTTTGGAAGGCGAAAGACCGCCTTTCACTGTTCATCCGCAGTTCGGGTGTATGGAATATAAAGCCAATAAGCATATACATCCTACTGTAATT
>CAKZVT010000054.1 GCA_937922435.1 uncultured Prevotella sp.
AACCACCCTTTGTAGGGACATAATTCATTATGTCCGCACGCCGCGAAGAGGCGTATTACGCAAGCGCAACACAATAAAAACGTTCTTTCAGAACGTGCGGACATAATGAATTATGTCCCTACAAAGGTGTAAGTTTACATTATCTATACAGTAAGCGTATTCACATACCACCTTATTTCATTGCCGTCATACCTGTCAACGGCAGCTTGCGCGGCAACTCCCGGCGGCAACTGAGGCGCACGCGTGCCGCCTCCCACCGTGCGCGGCGACACCTCCTCGCGTATTTCGTCCCACCATTCGGGGTTCTCAAGGAAACGCCGGTGGGTCTCCGCACCACCCTCCACGATGAGGCTCTGCACGCCCTTACTATATAAATAGGTGAAGAGCTGGGGGATGACAGGTTGCGAGAAGTCTGCCGAAGGGTCGAAGGGACGGCTGCGGTCGATGACTATGCGCATCGGGTCTGGGCCGCTCCAGTGGCGCACGTTCAGGCGCGGCGCGTCGCGCTCCGCCGTTACACGGCCCACGAGTATTGCGTCATACTCGGCGCGGAGCTTGTGCGAAAGCATCTGCGTGAACGGCGTAGAGAGCATCACGGGCTTGAAATTGTCGTCAATGAAGCCGTCGGCCGAGCGGCACCATTTGAGCAACACGTAAGGGCGATGCCTGCGGTTGAACGTCATGAAACGCTTGTTCAGCTCCAGGCACTCACGTTCCAGCACGCCGACGGTCACCTCTATGCCGGCGTCGCGCAGCTTCTGCACGCCCCGTCCCTGCACCTTGGCGAACGGGTCGATACATCCTACTACAACCCTCTTCACCCCTTTTCTTATAATCAGGTCGGCGCAAGGCGGCGTTCGGCCATAGTGCGAGCACGGTTCGAGGCTGACATACACCGTAGCCTGCGGCAACAGCCGTTCGTCACTGGGCTTTACCGACGCGAAGGCGTTGACCTCGGCGTGCCCCTGGCCGCACCTTACGTGGTAGCCTTCGCCTATTATGCGCCCGTCATCGGCCACGATTACCGCGCCCACCATAGGGTTGGGGCGCGCCAAGAGCAGTCCGTTGGCCGCCAGCTGGAGGCAGCGGCGCATGTAGAATATGTCCTTTTCAAGCTGTTCCATAATGCAAAATTAATGAATAATGAATAATGAATAATGAACAATGAATAATTTTAATGCAGGCTGGAAGCGTTAAATTTTCACAAAACAAGGCGGCAGACGGAACAACGTATGTAATTACTGATTATCTTTGCAATATCAAAATGATATCATAAAGAGTATAAATCAAAACATAAAATGATTATGGAAAACCAGGAATTTGCATTTGCAGGCAAGACGCTCAACGGCATTGCCATGCTCATCTTCAACCTACTTGTCTACGTCATCGGCATCGGTCTCATCGTGCTGGCCTGCACATCGCTCGGCGGCAACGCCGCGGCTGCGGCCGGAGTGGGCGGCGCGCTGGTGGTAATAGCCAACCTCTTCGTAAGCGGCGGCTTCGTGCTTGTAGAGCCGGGCGAGGCGCGCGTGATGATGTTCTTCGGCAAGTACCGCGGCACTTTTACACGCGCGGGGTACTTCTGGGTGCATCCTTTCATCACGGCCAAGAAGCTGTCGCTGCGTGCACGCAACCTTGACGCAGAGCCTATCAAGGTGAACGACAAGACGGGCAACCCCGTAATGATAGGCATGGTGCTCGTGTGGAAGTTGAAGGACACGTACAAGGCGATGTTTGAAATCGACTCGCAGACCATGGCGGAGTCAAAGGCGGCCACCGACGCGGCTGCTGCCGGGGCCAAGACGGCCAACATAATGAACGCCTTTGAGAAGTTTGTGCGCATACAGTCGGAGGCCGCCCTGCGCCAGGTGGCAGGCCAGTACGCTTACGACGACGGCGAGATGGAAGGGCAGGAGCTGACCCTGCGCGACGGCAGCGACGAAATAAACAAGGAGCTTGAGGCCAAAATCGACGAGCGTCTAACGATGGCCGGCATCGAGGTTATCGAGGCTCGCATCAACTATTTGGCCTATGCGCCCGAGATTGCGGCCGTGATGCTGCGCCGCCAACAGGCCACGGCAATCATCGCCGCGCGCGAGAAAATCGTAGAGGGAGCGGTATCTATGGTTAAGATGGCTCTCGACAAGCTCTCCGCCGAGGAAATAGTAGAGCTTGACGAGGAGAAGAAAGCGGCAATGGTAAGCAACCTCCTCGTCGTTCTCTGCGGCGACGACACGGCGCAGCCGGTAATCAACACGGGTACAATATACCAGTAAGTAAGTGAAGAGTGAAGAACGAAGGACGAAGAATTAAATACTGTTTCCCATTCATCCCAGCTCTCCCAGTCCTCCCAGTGCTCCCGGCCCGTTCTCTAAAAGGCCGCCTTTCAGGCGGCAAAAGACGGCCTTTTACAGCCTGAAAGACCACCTTTTAGAGGCTAAAAGACGGCCTTTTGCAAGACGATTGGTAAATGCTTGATATTCAACTATTTACAACACGCCTTACGGCGTATGCCTGATTATGCATTATGAATTGTGCATTATGAATTGAAACAACATGTTCGGAATAAAAAGAAAACAACGCAAACTGGCTTATTACAAGACCTCGCCACGGCGCGTAGGCATGGTCTACGTATTCACGGGCGTACCGCTGCTCGCCCTGCACGTGCTCAACGCCGAGCTTACCGGCGCGTGGGACAGGTGGGGAACGTGGCTTACCGTAGTAATTCTCGGCGCAATCGTAATACGCAACGCTTACCTGTGGCTGTTCAGGCGCAAGCCGTTTGAGAACAACGTTGTGCTCGGCACGCTCTCGCACCGCCTCTACCTGCGCTACGGCAAGCTGTGGCTCGTCGGCGCACTGGTTGCCGCAGTTGTTGGCTACCCTGCGTTGCTGACGTTCCTGGAACTGCTTGACAGCGGCTTCAAGGCATTGGATTTCAACGAATGGGCTTATGACATGGTTGCCTATTCATGGCTCTTGATGATGTTTGTGTTTGATGTCCTGACAACGTACATCGACCTGCAAGGCTACTACCGCTCGCAGGAAAACACACGCGAATACATCGACTGGTATTGAAAAGACATAAAAACAAGTGGCAATGGGATTTTTCAAAAGATACGCAAGCAGCATCAACGTTGTGAAATACACGTGCAGCCCAGTGCTTGAGGGCTGGCTTGTCATCGGCATAGGCACAGTGTTCGCCTTGATATTCATCGTCGCTGGCATAATCAAGGGGCCATCCGACCCTGTGTTTATATGGATGCCGGCACTGTTTCTTGGCGGCGGCTTCGCCTTTGGAATCTATTACGTCAAGTTCCGCCGCAAGCCGTTGAAGCGCGAGGTGACGCTCGGCGGATGGTATCACCGCCTGTGGTTGAGGAGCAAGTGGCGGTTCATCATAACAGGACTGGCTATAAGCCTCGTGTCAGCCACAATCGGATGGTCGGTCTGCGAACTCATATTCGAGGGCTACAGCGCGTTCGCCAAGGACTTTGCAGACTGGCTGCGCGGCTGGTTCATATTGCTAATCGCGCTCATAATCGGAGTCATGCGCCAGTACATCGCGTTCTACCAGTATTACCGTTCGCCCGAATACCGCCGGTCGCTGACCAAGAATAACGACAATGCAACGCATGTATGACTTGCCAGCTTGCCACCCGTAACTTGTCAACTTGTCTGCTTTTGAAATGAAAAAGGAGAATAAACAAAAGAGCTTCATCCTGCGCATGGACGAGGACATGATGGCCGCCGTGGAGAAATGGGCGGCCGACGAGTTCCGTTCAGTCAACGGACAGTTGCAATGGCTCATAGCGGAAGCCCTGCGGAAGCATGGCCGGATGCCGAAGAAACGCCGCCCCGCGGAGGACGGCGGAAAGGAGGACGGCCAATGACTTACCGCGAACTGTGGCACCGCCTCGTGCCTCTTTACGGCAAAGGGGAGGCGCGCGCCGTGACAGACTATGTGCTCGACGTGTACTTCGGACTGTCGAAGGCCGACGTTATGTGCGGTGCGGTGGAGGATATGGTGGCCGAGAAGCAGGCCGAACTCGACCGCCTGTTCAGCCGTCTGCTGCAAGGCGAGCCGGTGCAGTACGTCGTAGGGCGCGCCGAATTTGGCGGTCGGTGGTTCTTTGTGCGCTCGGGCGTACTCATACCACGGCCCGAGACGGAGGAACTTTGCGCCCTCGTAGCGTCAGAATGGAAAGAAAAGAAGGATGCAAAGGTGCTCGACGTAGGTACGGGCAGCGGCTGTATAGCCGTAACCCTTGCGCTCGACATGCCCCAAAGCCGCGTCACCGCGTGGGACATTTCAGGCGACGCGCTCGCCGTAGCGCAGGCCAACGCCCGGAGGCTCGGCGCAGACGTGACGCTCGAACGCCGCGACGCGCTCGCCTTGCAGCCACAAGGCGAGCAGTGGGACGTCATCGTATCGAACCCTCCTTATATATGTAATAAAGAAAAAAAAGACATGGCCGCCAACGTGATCGACCACGAGCCGCACTCCGCCCTGTTCGTCCCTGATGAAGAGCCGCTGCTCTTCTACACCGCAATCACGCGCTACGCGCACTCCACCCTGTGGCCAGGCGGTGCGCTGTACTTCGAGCTTAATCCCCTGTATGCTGACCTGACGGCCGACATGGCGCGGCAAACGGGCTTCACGGAAGTGACAGTAATCGACGACATGTACGGCAAGAAGAGGATGATGAAGGCGGTTGTTAAGTGAAGAGTTAAGAGTTAAGAATTTATTACCTTTTTCACATTGCCCAACAACTCCCAGTCCTCCCAGCACTCCCAGTCCACCAATAAAAATATTACCAATGAAAAAAGAATTGACCGAAGAACAACTGTTCAGCCGCCTCTCCGCGCTCTGCGCCAAGGCCGAACACTGCCGCCAGGAGATGGCCGCGAAGATGCGCACATGGCAAGTGCCGGACGACGTGCAGCAGCGTGTCATCGGGCGTTTGGTTAAGGAACGCTACATCGACGACGAGCGTTACGCCCGCGCCTTCGTGCACGACAAGGTGCGTTATGCCAAGTGGGGGCGGCGCAAAATCGAGCAGGCACTCTACATGAAGCGCATTCCCGACGACGCCATAGCCGCCGCTCTTGACGAGGTTGACCAGTCGGAATACGTCGAAATACTGCGCCCAATGCTGCAAGCGAAGGCCAAAAGCATCAAGGCCGACAGCCCTTACGAGCTTGAAATGAAGCTGATGCGCTTCGCCGCAGGCCGCGGTTTCAGCGTGGAAGAGGCTAAGGCGGCCATGCGTTGACGCACATACATCTTGCAATTGACGGTCTTTCGCCTTGTAAAAGGCCGTCAATCGCGAGCTAAAAGGCCGTGTTTTGCATTGCAAAACACGGCCTTTTGTAATACCATTTATAAACCGTTGATTGTCAACAAGTTACAAAACGGCAAAAGACTGATTATGACTTGTTAAACGCCACATCCTTTGTAGGGGCATAATTTAACGCAGTTCGGCATAAGGATGCCGTGATTGTAATATCGCTTCAAGCGGCGGTTGCATTTTGTCATTCCGCGCTCCGACGCGGAATCCAGTGTAAACGGCCTTGTTTTTGCCTTGTTTGTGTACTGGATTCCGCGTCGGAGCGCGGAATGACAAAATGCCACTGACCGCTTGGACAATGCTTATAGCAGTAATAGTTTTATACCGAACTTACGTTAAATTATGTCCCTACAAAGGATGTCTGCGTATATCGGCTCACACAAAAATCACGCATACGAGTGCATTCCCCCGAGGTAATAGTTCACGCCGAAGTATGTCATCACGATGGTTAGGAACGCCAAGGCCATGAACGCATGGTAGCCTAAGGGACGGTGGAGGAAGGGCAACGACGAGTCGTGCGCTGCCACGGCGTAGACCATCAAGGTAATAAGCCCCCACACTTCCTTGGCGTCCCAGTTCCAGTAAGCACCCCAGGACACGTTGGCCCATACAGCGCCGACGAAGATGCCGATGCCGAGCAGCGCGAGCGCCGGATAGAGCATGAGGCGCGAAAGCAGTGCAAGCCGCTCGGTCTGGTCGGCCAGTCCCGTGGCGTTGCGCCCACGGAAGAGGCGCAGCAGCAATGCCGTGACGGCGCAGAGGAAAGTGAGCGAGAGCAGCGCGAAGGCCGCCATGATGACCGATACGTGCAGGGAGAGCAGCGGAGAGTTGAGCACCGGCATGAGATGTGAGATTTGTGGGTCCATCGAACTGATGTGTGACACCAGGAGGAAGAAGCCCGACAGCAGCAGGCCGAACGGCAAGGCGATGCGGAAACGGCGCACTACGGCAAGCGCAACGAGCATCACGAGCCACGCCAGCAGCAGCATCGTCTCGTAGCCGTTGCCCATTGGCACGCGCCCCGAGACCACCCATCGCAAGGCGAGACACAGCGTAAGGGCGAGCAGCGAAAGGCCGCCAAGCGCGGCACCAGCGGCATAAACCGCCTTCATAATCCTCCCAACTCTCCCAAACCGCCCAGTTCTCCCAGCCTTCCCAAGCATCTTCACCATGACAACCACCATCAACACAACGCCCAGCGCAAGGTTGACCATAAACAATATCGTGGCGAACGGTACGGCGTTCAGCGTCCTCTCGGCCTTCACCTGCGCGTCAGACGGCAGCGAAGAGCCTGCGTTTTTCTCCTGATATGCAAGCATCTTGCCGAGTATCAGGTCAACGTTGGCCGTGCGCCCGGCATGCACTTCCTCGTTGAGCAGCGAGAACACGTTGACTATGTAGGCACGCTCCGCGTCGCCTACGAGCGTGTCGGCGATGTTGTCTGTCGGTGCGTACCACTGCGTTATGCCGCCGCGCGTAACGGGAAAGAGCTTGAGCAGCCCTCCGCGGCGCAGCTGCATGAGCATCATCAGGCGGTCGTCCACCTCGGCGGCCTGCCTGTGCAGCTTGTCCGTTTGCCCCTGGTAATACTCGCGGACGTAAGGGCCGAGGATGTAGCCGCCCATCAACGGGTTGAAGAAAGTGTTGACCGTGCACCGCGCAGGCAGCTGGAGCGCGTCGCGCAAAGCACCTCGCTTCACCTTGAACAGCGGCTCGGCACTCCACTCGTCGCCGTAGAATATGAAGCCGGTAAGCACCTGCTCGGCCGTCATTCCATTGTAGCTTGACGCTCCGGTCAGCTTTTTTGTGAAGTCAACGGCGAACGTCTGCACAGGGCACACGCGCCCGTTGTACACCATAAAGAGCCTTCCGAACTTGTCGGCGGTCTCCCTTGGCAGCGCGTTCAACGCC
Organism: uncultured Prevotella sp.; assembly: GCA_937922435.1. Taxonomy (GTDB): domain Bacteria; phylum Bacteroidota; class Bacteroidia; order Bacteroidales; family Bacteroidaceae; genus Prevotella. Next base: position 7,263 of record CAKZVT010000054.1, read on the forward strand.
TCGGCGTTTACTGAAAAACATACAAAGAGCGCGGCACAGAGCGCCCCTTTCTGCAAAAGAGGACTGCGCAGCAGGCGGCGGAAACGGCCTTTCGGGTCGAAGAGCATCCACACGAGCGCGGCGAACAGCAGCGCGTAGCCTGCGTAAGTGACTGGTATGCCCCACGGGTCGCAGTTCACCGCGAGCACGCTGCCCAGTCCGTCGCGGTCGTAGGAAGCCTGGTAGAAGCGCAGCGGGCCGTGCTCATAGATTTTGTTCATCGACACCTCGGCTTGCGTCTCGCGGCCTTCGCCGCTCACGGTGAAGCGCGACGTGTAGTCGGCCTCGGCCTGCGTGCCTTCGTGATAACTTACGATGAACGTGTCGAGGCGCATCGTGAAGGGCAGCTTCTCTTCGTTTACGTTGCCTTTCCTGTCAAGTTTATAGTATGTGTCAACGGCCAGTCCGCTCCTCAGGTGCACCCGTCCGCGCCACGCCGAGACGTGTGTGAGCAACGCACCGGCCAAGATTAGCAGTAGCGCAAGGTGCAGGGCGAGCGTGGAAAGACGGCGCACGCGGCGGCGCACTATGTACATCACGGCGGCGACGGCCAGCAAAGCCCACAACGCCGTGAACCACCACGAACCGTAAACGGCCGTATGCACGAAGTCGGTGCCGCGGCTTTTCTCGATGAAAGTGGCAGCGCCCATGGTGATGATTACCAGTGCATATAGGGTGAAAACCAAATACCTAATCATCCTTACACCCACCCCAGCCTTCCCGAAGGGAGGGAGCTTGAAATGCTTTGTCATCCTTTTCTTTATTGTTTGTTATTTCCCGATTTTGTAAAAGAGGTTCATCCGCAAACCTGTTGGATGAAATACAAGGTCTATTAATGAAATCATTTGTTCCGCCGGATTTGCAATCCGGCGGTTTCTAATTGCGGATTTGCAATCCGCACATGCCCATACATTTACCTCGTGGTTGTGTGGTTTGAGCGGATTGCAAATCCTTATAGTACTTTTCGGCGGATTGCAAATCCGCCAAAACACATTACCGACAGCCTGACTTGCAGCAGGACATAAACGGAATGACTTTCAATATCCATCCAACAGATTTGCGGATGAATCGTAAAAGACCTTCTTTCGCATTGCAAAAGGCCATGTTTTGCAGGCTAAAAGGCCGTCTTTTAGAGCCTAAAAGACGGCCTTTTGGAAAGCCAGCACAGCCCAACCGAAAACCCACCCCAACCAAAGGGAACACCCACCCCAGCCATCCCGAAGGGAGGGAGCTTAGAATGCCTTGTCTCACAGGTATTTACACAAACTCGCTCATGCCACAAAATCATATCCAGCTCCCTCCCTTCGGGAGGGTTGGGGTGGGTGTCAGGTTGAGTTGTGATGGGTGTTCCCTTTGGCTGTGGTGGGTTTTCGGTTGTGCTTGTTTAGGTGTTCCTTACTATATCGACTGCAAGAACTTCACTACGGCGTCCCTGTCTTTCTTCGGCAGATTGTAGAATTTCTCCGCCGACTCGTAGGCGTGGCTCTGCTTGCTGTACGCGTGCCACATCACAGCCTCAACCTCGTTGCGCGCGCGGCAGTCGTGCAGGCGGTCCTCCGCGCCGGTGTTCACGCGCGATAGTCCGCGCCCCCAGAGCGGCGTAGTGCGGCACCACGAGCCGTGAATGTCGTTCTTCATGTACAGCTTGTGCTGTATCATGTCGCTGTACGGCCATATAGTCTGCTCCTTGTAGCGCGGCAGCGGACGGTCGGCTATGCACTCGGGCGTCCAGTAGTTGTCGTCGCCGGTCTTCCATGACGGGCGGTGGCACGAGGCGCAACCCATCTCCATAAACAGCTCCTTGCCGCGCTGCACGTCGGGGTCGTTAAGGTTGCGGGCGCGTGGTATTGACAAGCCGCGGTGCCATACCATGAGCGCGTAGAACTGGTCGGTGGTCATGTCAGGCTCGAAGTTGTACCACTGGTTGTCAAACTGGTTGGTGTTCGGACTCAAAAGGTTGAACACACGCTCCGCAATCCCTTCATCCGTGTCGGCGTAGTAAGGCGATGTGGGGTCGGCCTTGATGGCGTTTATAACGTCAACATTCTCTGACATGGCCTTTGCCCATGCGTCGGTGGTGTAGAGCTTCGGGCGGTCGGGACGGCTAACGTTTGTGATGTTCCACACTGCGTTGGCACCGGGGCCGTCCTGAAGCGTGGCGCGTGTCAGGGCGTAAGTGAACCTCTTGACCATCCTTGAAGCGCCGGGCGAGCCGTCGGCCATGCGCCCTGCGCTGCCGAACGTGGTGTACCACGCCCCCGAAGCGAAGTCGTTTGCAGCCGCATCCCAGTAGCTTGGGTTGACATACTCTGATACGTCCAGCCCTTTCTCCTTGTAATACGCAGCCGTAGAGGCGTACTGCTGGCGTATGTCCTCTTCCTCTATGGCATCCAAGAGGCCGGTGCCTATTATGCCGATGGTCGACTCAAGGCGTATTTCTATGTCCTCCGGCTTCGGTGAAGTGTTGAACGCCGACTGCGGAATGCTAAGCTCCGGGTAAATCAACTCGTACTTCTCACCGTCGGGGAACTGCATCGGCAGGCCGCTCTCCATGGCCGTAACCTTCTCCCAACGCATCTGGATTTGGCTCTCGTCGATAGGAGGCAGGAACGGGCTTGTGGCCTGCGTCTGCGGCATTGCCGTCACCTCGCTGATGTAAGGGCCGTCGTTTGAGCCGGGAGAGTTGGGATGGTAGATTACGAGCAGGTAGCCGTTGCCGTTGCCGTAGGCAGTGGTGTACGTGTCGAAACGCTTGCCGTGGCCGTAGCTCGGGTGGCAGTCAAGGCACGAACGGCGCGTGCTGGCCGGGCCGAGACCCTTGAACGGAGCGTTGTTTATAGTCACGCTGCGCTCGAAAATCTGCTCTCCCTCGTTGAAAAAGTCCATCAGTCCCTGCGCCTCGGTTGCCGGAGTTTCGTCCTCATAGCAGCCTGCATAGACGTTCTCGGTAGTTCCCAGCTTGCCGCCGGGATACCACTCCTCGGCCGTAAAGTTGCCCTGCGCCGTGCCTACGTACTGCGCGTCGGTCTCGACACTTAGCTTCTGCACGTCTTCGTCGCTGCAAGCAGAGAGCGCGAAGACGGCCGAAGCCATTATGAAAGGATAAAAAATGTTCTTCATCTTACTGTTTTTTTATAAATGTTTTTGTACTGTTTACAGGCCGGCTTGTGCATGAAAGCCGTACAGCCATGCGCCTTCAGGCGCGGTTTACACACACGCTGCCAAGCGCACGGCTGCATGGCTCTGCTGTAAAGGCAGGCCCATGTCTGGCTATAATACCTTATTTTACGGGAAGAGCCTCTATCCACTGCGATGCAGCTTCAAGCTGGCCGTTGAGCGCGTCGACAGCCTTCATGGCATCGCCTGCCTGCTGTGCGCCCGGATTGTCTACGAAGGCAACGCCGCTGTTGACGCAGGTTGTCAGCTTGGCGATAGCGTCGTCAAGAGCGTTCTGCAGTGCGTCGAGACCGCTGTAGCCGTTGTCTTTGAGGAAGGTCATTACCGACTTGGCGGCTGGAGAGCTTTGGTCGATGTTGCCGTAAAGGCTGTTCTTTATGCTGTAGATGTTGTCGCGGTAGTCTATGTACGACCTCTTGCTGTACGGCGATTCGATGTAGTCGATGGCATCGTCCGCTCCGCCCGTGCCGGTAGCTACGCGGTAAGCCTGTCCTATCTTCTGACTTGCCACCTCGTTGGCGATGTTTCCGCAGCCTGAAGCGCCTACAAGCGTGACAAGAGCCGCCGTGATGGAGGCGTAAGAACTGCCGTCAGTTCCGGCAAGCAGCATGTCTGCGCCATAGTAATAGCCGTTGTTGTCGAGCGCATGGGTCCATACGCCAAGTTCACTGACGCGCTCCTTGTGGGCGGTTGCTGCCTGTTGGCCGAGCCAGGAGACTTCAAGGCGGTAGCAGTTGTCGCGCACGTCGCCTGCCACGGCTACGAGGAAGGCCAGCTCGTCCTTGCACTGTACGGTCACTTTGCTAAAACTTGAATGGTCTTCAATGCCGTCGAAGACAGCCGCTTTGCGTGGAGCACCGTCACGGAAGAGCACGAACTCGAGTCCGTGGAAGCCCAGGGCCGTGTCAAACTCGCCGTTGTGCTGGTTCACAAAGGCGATGGGGTCGTCGCTGTAAAGCCCGTTCACCATGGTCTTATTTGACAGGAAGTTTGCCATTTGGCCTTGGTCTAAAGGCCAGGAGTCCATGTGTGGGTCGATGTTGAAGTCGGTAGCGGCACCGAAAAGGAACGCTTCGCTCTTCTCCCAGTACTCGCGTGCCGTCTTGAAAGCATCGCAGGCGGCCTCCACGTCGGCATCAGTCAGCGTTCCGGCTTCAAACTTCGACTTCACGTTTACAGCCTCTTGATACAGGTCGTCGGCACTTGCGGCGAGGTTCTTGTACGTAGGATAGACCACGCCATTGATGTACTGGTCGGCTACGTCCCACATTTCAGCCTGCACGCCGCTCCAGCGGTTGTCGATTACAGGGTTCTCACGGTCGCCCCCGAGGTCGGGAGTGTCATCGTCGCTGCACGATGTCAAGGCAAACGCCCCCAAGCAGAGCGCAGCCAAAAGATAGTTTTTCGTTTTCATATATAACAGTATTTATGGGTTATTTTATGGTTTTACGGTTGTGGGGTTATGAGGTTTTACGGTTATGCTTTGCGGTTTTACGGTTGTGGGGTCATGAGTTTTTACGGTTATGCTTTACGGTTTTACGGTTATGGGGTTATGAGGTCTTGCGGTTATGTGTGGGTTACTGTATAACCGTAGAATCGCACAACCTTACAACCGTAGAACCTTACAACCGCAAGACCGCATAACCTAATCAAAGGAAAAATCCCTCGTATGCCACGCCGATATTGAGCGCGGGTTCGTCGTTATAGCGGCTCTTGAGGAAGCGGTGGTTGTACTCCGCCTTGACGGCGATTTGCGGAACGGGGTAATAGTTGAGGCCGGCGGCCACGATGTGCTTGTTGGTATAGTCGTTGGCCATGCTGTTGACGTAAGAGTCGTAATACTCGTAGTGGCCGAAGACGTAGAGCTTCTGCCCCGTGCGGCGCAGCTTCTCGAACTGCGAGAACACGTTGTAGCCGGCCTCGACGCTCACCGCAACGGCATGCGAGCCGAAGGCTGTCTTGCGGTAAGGCGACGTGCCCGACGACTGGTTTGCCTTGATTGCGCTGATTGCCTGGGCGTCGCTCACGTAGCCGTAGTCGGCGTATCCGCGTGCAATCCAGTTGTGCGCGTTGTACGTGAAGTCAATGGAGCCGAGGTAGACGTTGCCCTCTATGTCCTTGTAGCGGTTGCCGTCGGTCTCGAGGTCGTGCGGAAACGTGTTGTGCATCGTCTTGCCATAGTAGCCGCTGAGGCCGATGCGCAGGCCGGGCACGGTGTAGTTGTCGATGCGTGCGAGCACGCCGAACTTGTTGGCCACCTCGAACTCCCACGGGCTTTGCGCTCCCTTGCCGAGCCAGTAGGTGCGGTCGAAGAACATTGCGTCAAGCCCTCCGGTGAACTGCAGCTCGTAACGGAAGTCGCCCGAGCGTCCGAAGAACGACACGCCCGTCTGATGCCACGTGCTGGGAATTATTGTGCGCTCGCCCTCGGGACGGTAGACGGTGAAGAAGTTGAGCGGCTCGTGGTGGGCGTTGGTAAGCCCGAAGGGCACCACGATGTGGCCGAAGCGTATGTTGGCCCAGTCGGCAAACGACTTCTGCACCCAAAACTGCTCCAGTTCCACTTCGCCGCCCTTCTCGGTCTCGGCCTCCCATTCGCCGCCTTCCTCGGCCTCCTTCTCGATGGCTCCGCCGCTGCCGCCGTGCTCGAACTCTATTTCCATGCCCACGCTCCAGCCCTTGCCGAAGTCGTAGCCCACGTAAAGCACGGCGTGGGGGATGTCGAAGCGTCCGTGCGACGGGTCGTTCTTGTAGGCCGACGGGTTGGAGTAACGGAACGGGTTGTCGCTGTAAAAGTTGCGTGAATAGGCTATTTCGCCGTAGCCGCCTATGCTAAGGCGGTTGCCCTTGGCGTGCCCGTACACGCTGTCGGCTGCCGAAACCTGCGCCTGCGCCGTAGCAGCGGCGAGGCTGAAGGCCAGCACACACATTGTAAAGATTGTCTTAAAACTGTTCATATTGCCGTTTGATGGTTTGTATGCGGTAATGATTTCCGCTGCAAAAGTACGGCAATTCGGAAATGTTAGCAATACTTAAAAATCGGTAAAAACCATGTATCGGCGTGTACTTCGGCAATGCCGACAAATGGGGATGCCGCCATGCGGAATGCCGTTGCCAGTTGGTCGAAACGTGAAGCAAAGTGTTCCGTTTTTCCTGAAAACGCCATTCGGTATCCGGCTGACGGCCAAAACATACCTAAAAACGGTGATGCGGCAGGCATACCTACTTGTAGTTACGCCGCCTCCTGTGCCGCCTGGCGCGGCGGTTTGCACCGTCTTTGTAAACGGTTGAAAATCAACGGCTTTACAAAAGGCCGTCTTTCGTCTTGCAAAAGGTGGCCTTTTACAATGCAAAAGGTGGCCTTTCGCAACGTGAAAGGCCACCTCTTAAATACCCACCCCAACCCTCCCGAAGGGAGGGAGCTGGTTCACCATATATCATTTTACCTGCCGATGTATGAATAACTACGTGAATTAGACTTAAGAATACATCCTTTGTAGGGACATAATTAGCTTAACGCTGACCTTTGGTTCATTATGTTCGCACGTTCTGAAAGAACGTCTTTTATTTGCTGCGCTTGTGTAATACGCCTCTTCGAGGCGTGCGGACATAATGAACCAAAGGTCAGCGTTAAGCTAATTATGTCCCTACAAAGGATGTATTCTTATGTCTAACTAAATAAAAACAGCTTCAAGCCACGCTCACGGCTGCAGCCTTGCTTCGCTTCTTTCGCAGCCTCCGCAGCCACAGCCAGTAGCCCGTAATGGGCAGGCTTGCTCCGAAAAGTGAGGCAATAAACCAGAGCACGCGCGTAAGCAGACCGCCGAACGTGCCCGTGTGTACGGAGTAAATCCATCCGCGCAGCTTGCCCGAAGGCGCCGAGTCGGCATATTTTACCGCCGAAGTGATGTGTCCCGTATGCCTGTCGAACGTATAGCGGTCGGCCGCACGGCTGTTGCCAAACTTCGAGAACGTCACAGAGGCGGTACCGTTTCCGACGGTTATCGACGCTGAATGGGGGTTGTCCGCACGCAGCCGGTCATACACCTTCTGCCAGACAGCAGGCTCTGCTGCCGCCGCGCGACGCCCACCAGACCTGCCATTACGCTCCTTGCCGCCGCCGTTCTTTCCGTCATCAGCCCCATGAGCGCCGCCCTTGGCCGTCATCTCGACACCGAACACGGCATAAAACGCCGAGCGGTACCACGGGAACGACCACGTAAGCCCGGTCAAAGCCATTGCAAGAAGCAGCAGCAGGGCATACATGCCGCCTGCCACATGAAGGCTGCGCCACAGGTGGAAACGGCCCTTGCGCACGCTGATTTTCAAACTGTTGCGCAACGCGCGGCGCGTCTTGGGCCACCAAACGACCACGCCCGACACCAGCGCAACGACAAACATGACGGTCGACACGCCAACGATTATCTTGCCCCATGCCGGCCGCCCTTCGGGCCGCCCGGTGTCGAGCAGCCAGCGGTGGAGCCTGAACATAGCGGAGAAAAACGCCGGACGCTCCTGCCGTCCCTTCACTTCGCCGGTGTACTGGTCAACGTAAACGGCCGCACGCTTTGGCTTTGAGAGGTTTACCTTATAAGCCTCCACAGGGTCGCCGCCGACAGTAACGCCCGTAACGCGCACCCCCTCGGGCAGCGTTCGCGCCACAACTGCCGCGACGGAATCGACAGACAGGGGGCTGCCGTCGGTCTTTTCTACCTTATATATATCCTCGCCGAAAAGCCGTGTCAGCTCCTTCTCGAACACAAGCATGGCGCCCGAGAAGCACACAAGGGTTATGACAATGCCGAACGGGACCGACAACCACAAGTGAATTTTCCTGAAAAAACGTTTCATATCAATAAGGTTTTACGGTTATGCGGTTGTAAAGGTTATGTGGTTCCTATGTCGTGAAGGGATATCTTTAACAACCCTGAAACCGCATAACCTCATAACAGCAAAGCCTTAATCTATCCTACCGATACCCGTCAGGGTTGTGGCTCCGTTGACGGTGAGGGTCTTCATAGCCACGCCCGACTGCGGATTAATCTGCCATACAGAAGGATAGCCGCTCTCGGTGTTCACCGAAACGTAAGCAAAACCGTTCTCGAAATAAGGAGACTTGCCGAATCCCGACACGTCAGCGGGCAGGCCCGTCACCTCGGTCAGTGTCTTGGCTGACGCATTAAAGACGGCAAGGCGGTTGGCAGTCTTGGTCGACGAAGTGATGGGAGAGTCGTACATGAGGAACAGGAAGCTGTCTCCGCCGATGTACCAACTCTGCATCAGGCCGTTCGGCGAGAGCTGCTCAAGATTACAGTAATAGTCGTCGAACTGCTCTGTCTGCGTATCTATGCGCACTACGCCGGCCGGCAGCGTGGTCTGCTGCCTCGTGTCGGCCATCGTCTTGGCGTAACTCGGCGATATAACGTACACGTAGCGCCCGTCGTCCGTGGCCCATACCATCTGGTAATACTGCGACTTCATGCGTCCGCAGGCGTAGCTTATGCGGTCGGTCTTCAGGAGTTTCTTGCCCGTAAGAGTCTTGTCGGAGAATATTGCGACCCAACACTCGTCGGGCCACTGCGTCCATTGCAGCTCGCCTTTCTTGTAAGCGCTGCTGTTAGAGCCGCCGTCCTCGGTCTTGATAAGGTCTTCGTAGCCCGGGCGCACATACTTGTACTGCGTCCTGTCGGCATCGGTGAACTGCTGGCAGCCGTACTGCGACAGACCCATCGGTATCGCCGCGGAGTATATTTTGCGGCCTACCTGCTCAATTCCGGCCAGCGTTACGTACTCGCCCGTGCCCAGAAAGTCCTCGCACACGTAAGCGTCGTCGGCCACGACGGCCTCGCTTCCGCCGTCGGTCGTTGTGTTCGAGTAGAACGTCTCGTCGTCAACGTCGAGGTGAGACACCTTCAACACGTAAGGAATATACCCCGTAACGGGGTCTGCCCAGGCAGGGTTGCCTACGCCGCTCGACGTTGTTATGATTTCGTCTTCATACGTTCCGTAGCTCGTGAAGCGCGTAACAAAATACTCCATCGCCCTGCGTTCGAGTTTGCCCGTTGACTGGTTGCGCACGTAAGAGTATGTAGTGCCGTCCTCTCCGTCCTGGTAGTTCAGCGCGTAAAGGTACTTGCCGGAGTGGAACACCCAGTAAGTAGCACCGTCGTTGGCAAGTCCGCTAAGCGTGATTTCGCCTTCGAGCTTGTCCGTAGTGGTAAGGATGTTGGCCGTAGAGCCGGAGCCTGACGTCGTGCCTGTTATGACGTAAGGCTGCGAGATGGCGTCGTCCGCGCCGCTTCCGCCGCCGAAATCGTCTTCGGTACATGAAGTAAGGAACACGCCGGAAGCCGCGATGGTGGCCAGTCCGGCAAAGAGACGTGATTTGTTCATTGCTTTATTGATTGATGGTTTATATTATAATAATAGGACAAATAAGCCTGATGGGCCGAATATGAATAAGGTATTTAATTCTTAACTCTTAATTCTTCACTCTTCACTTCCCAAGGTTTACCCTGACTTTGGCGTAAAACGCGCGGCCGGCTTTCTGCAAGCTGAAGTTGTCGTAGAGCTTCTCGTCGGTGAAGTTGCGGCACTCCAAGGAGACGTTGTACCGTCCGCCGAGCAGGCTGTAGGCAAGGGTGAGGTTGTGGGAGAACTGCGTAGGCACCATGTAGTCGGACAAGTTGGACACCTGTACGCCGTCGGAGTAGTAGCAGAAGCTGTGCAGATACTGGTTGTCGTAGGTAAGCGTGAGCACGTTGTCCTCTCCGCCGAGTCCGTGCCAGTACAGGTTTACGTCGCAGTCGGCGAACTGGTAGGGCACGTTGGGCATGCGCGAGCCGTACACGGGGTTCTCGACCGACGTGCTGCCCACCATCATCGGCTTGTTGTCCTTCACGTCCATGTGGGTGAAGTTGCCGCCCACGCTCAGCCACCGGCCGAGGGTGTAGCGCACGGACAGGTTGTAGCCGGTGGTCTTCACGCGGCCGTAATTCTCGTAGAACGCGCCCTCGCGGTTGCCGCTCAGCTCGGCGATGGAGCGCTGGATGTAGTCGCGCGTGTCGCGGTAGATGAAGCCTGCCTCGGCGTATAGAGAGTGCAGGCCGAGCGTCTTCTGCCAACTAAGGTTCACGTTGACGTTGTGGCTGCTCTCCGGACGCAGCATCACGCTGCCCGTCTCAAGGTCTTCGTCGCCGAACATCTCCTCGATTGTGGGCAGGCGGTACGCCTTTTCGTATGACAGCTTGGCCTGAAGGCCGGGCAGAATGTAGTACGTTCCGGCTGCGCCGAAGCCCCAGGAGTCGAGCGAACGTGAGCGTCGCACGAAATCGGACGAGTTCTCGTCCGTGGCGACAGGACCTGACACGTACAGGCTGTAATACTTGCCGAAGACGGACAAGTTCCACCGTTCGGTCGGCATCAGTCGGTACGCGAGTCCCGTTATGTTCTTGCGCGTGCGCTTGCCGATGGGTTCTGTCGTCTCGGTGTCATATAATAAAGAAGTGTTGTCGCGGCTGAAGGCGTTGAACACGTTGTTCAGCGTGAGCGTGTGGCCGTAGGCGATGCGGTAGTTAAGGGTTACGGTGGCGTTCCAGTTGGCGTTCAAGGAGCGCATGTACTGGTACGACTGTTCGCCGGGGTCGCTCTTCTTCTGCCTCTCGCCGAGCCAGTTGTAGCGGTAGGTGGCTGTGTCTACGTTGGTCGTGTAGTTGCGGTTGTAGTTGGCGGTGGCCACTACGCTAAGCCCTTTCAGGAAGAGGTTGCGCTTGGAGTATTCAACGGACGGCATGAGGGAGTGCCCGTAGCGGTGCTTCTGTCCGTACACTGTCTTCTGCCTTACGCCCGTCTGTATGTCCTTGTACATGTGTGAATACGTGAAGCCGAGCATCAGGCGGTCGGCCCACGGCTTGCCGGTGAAGCCGAGCTTTGCCACCACGGCCTCGTTGTGGTAAGTGTCGTTGAAGCGGCGCACGCGGTGGAGCGTCTTGGTGTTGAGGCTGTTCGTTGCGAAGTCGAACACCGGGGCGTCCACGTAGTAGTCGTTGTCTGAATAGTTTTGGAAGGCGTTTACCTCGTAGGTAAAGCCATTGCGGAACGTCTGTCCGAAGTTTACGTGCGACTTGTGTGTGTTGAACGAGCCGTAGGAATACGCCGCGTCGACGAACCACTGGCGGCGCTTCTTGCCGGTGACGATGTTGACTACGCCACCTATTGCGTCGGTGCCGAAGCCTACGGGGACGACACCTTTATATACTTCTATGCGCTCGGCGAAGTTCACCGGGATGTTGTTAAGGCCGAACGACGAGCCTACTCCCTCCTGCGGCACTCCGTCGATGAACACCTTTACGTGCTTGCCGCTGAAGCCGTCGAGCATTAGGTTCATGTCAGAACCTACGCCGCCGCTCTCGCGCAGCTTGAGGCCGGGAGCCTTGGCGAGGGCCTCGCCGAGCGTCTTCGTGGAGTTGAGCATGCCGCGCGTGTCGACGGCCACGGCGTTGTATGCCGAGTTCTTGACGCGGCTCACGCCGCTCGACACCACCGTGACCTCGGCCAGGCGGATGGTGTCACGCTGTGCACAAACGGGCATAGCGGCGGCTAACAGCGTCGCCAACAGCGTTGTCTTCAATCTTTTTACCTTGAACATGATGTGAGTTTGATTGTCTTTTGTTTCGCGCTGCAAAGGTAAATACACGGCGCAAAATCCGCAATCGCCAAAAGTAGGTATTTTGAATGCGTTGCGAAAGGCGGCCTTTCGCAATGCAAAAGGCCACGTATTGCAGGCCAAAAGGCCGTCTTTTACAAGCCAAAAGACGGCATATTGGCAAATGGCTGACAGTCAACGGGTTACAAAGGTCATGCTGACGGAGGCTGAAAAGCGGTGCAAACGAAGCGCCGGCACGGCCTGGACTATACGGAAAAGGCGCACAAGCACAACGCCTGTACGCCCTTTCCTACATCTAACGTGGTCTCATCGAGAATCGAACTCGAATCTAATCTTTAGGAGAGACTTGTTCTATCCATTGAACTATGAGACCCAAATCTGCGTGCAAAGGTAATCGGTTTGGGGCGTAAAACCAAATAATTTGCAAAAAAACATATAATCGATTAAACTTTTTGCCGTTACTTCAATCTGATAAAGTGTTATGAAGAAACTTATCGCTTTTTGGGTGTTTTTGATATGCGCAGCCGTATGCCACGCGCAAGGCAGCGCCAAGGGAAAGATTGTTGACTCGGCCACGGGAGAGCCGATGGCGTATGTAAACGTATCCATCTTCGACAAAGCCACGCAGAAATTCGTAACAGGCGCGGTCACTGACGAGAAAGGACAGTTCAACATAAGGCAGCTGGCCTACGGCGACTATACCGTCAAGCTGTCGTACATAGGCTACACGGAGGTGAGCCGCAACTTCACGCTCGGCGAGCAGCACAAGCACGAGAACTTTGCCGACATGCACATGACGGAGGACAGCCAGACGCTCGAAGAGGTCACTGTGACGGCGCAGCGGCCCGGCATGAAGCTCGAGGTGGACCGCAAGTCGTTCGACGTGTCGCAGGACATCAGCAACGCCGGCATGGCCGCCACCGACGTGTTGGAGAACATACCGTCGGTAGAGGTTGACACCGACGGCAACATATCGCTACGCGGAAACACCAGCGTCGAGGTGTGGATAAACGGCAAGGCCAGCGGACTTACCAGCGACAACCGCGCCGAGATACTGCAGCAAATCCCGTCAGAAAGCATCGACCGCATAGAGGTAATAGACAACCCGTCGGCCAAGTTCAGCGCGGAGGGCAGCGCCGGAATAATAAACATAGTGCTCAAGAAGAACCGCACGGCCGGTTACTACGGCTCGGTGCAGGCCGGAGGCAACACCAACGGCAACGCCAACGTGAGCGGAAACATCAACTTCAACATAGGCCGCTGGGAAGGCTTCGCCAACATCGGCTTCCGCCACCGCGCCAACGAGGGCGGCTCGTACAGCTACCAGGAGTACCTCAACACCAACCAGTACCAGACATACACCACCGACAACGACCGCATGGGCAACAACCTATTCGCCCGCGCCGGCGTAACATACAACGCAACGGACAAGGACGCCTTCTCGCTTACCGGCATGACGATGTTCGGAAGCCACAAGAACGGCGGCGTAACGCCTTACCGCTACGGAACAATCGGCGCCGGGGCCGACTCGTACATCATGCTGCGCAACTCGTCGGGACACAACGACATGCGCATGCTCTACGGCGAGTTCAACTACCGCCACAGCTTCACCGACAAGCACTACCTTGACTTCACAGTGGATTACCACAACTGGCGCATGGACCAGGAGAACGTCTACCAGGACAGCACGACGTACTTCGACGAGCCGCTGCCCACCGAATACGACTACCAGTACCGTCCGATGTACTCGCGAAACCACTCGTGGGAGGTGAAACTCGACTACGAGAACCCCATAGCCGAGAACTGGCTGCTGCAAGCCGGATACCAGGCCAACTTCGACCGCGACAACTCTCCGCAGGAAAGCTACATCGACGAAACGTCATGGGAAGGCACTAACCAGGTAGAGGACAAGGACTACTACAACCGCTTCATGTACAACCAAGACCTGCATGCGCTGTATGCCACGGTGACGACGAAGTTCGGCAAGCTCGGCGTAATGGCCGGACTGCGCGGCGAATACTGGCGCGTCAACACCTCAAGCTACAGCTACGAGCAGGAGCACGACCCCTCGAAGCGCGACAAGCCGTTCAAAAAAGACTTCTTCCAGCTGTTCCCCAGCGTGTTCCTATCTTACCAGTTCGACGACAGCCAGCAGCTGCAGCTCAACTATACGCGCCGCCTGCGCCGTCCGCGCGGACACCAGCTAAACAGCTTCCGCAACACGCGCGACGCGTCGATGATATCGTTCGGTAACCCCAGGCTTACCCCCGAGTACAGCAACTCGTTCTCGCTGAACTACCTGAAGACGTGGAGTGCCAACTCCGTTCTCGTCAGCGCGTACTACCGCCCGACTGACGACGTAATACAGCGCATCAACTACCAGAGCACCAGCGACAACCAGATGTACTCCACGTACATGAACGTGGCCAGCAGCCTGAGCACCGGTCTCGAGCTCGTAATGAAGAACCAGCTCTTCAAAATCCTCAACCTCACCACCACGGCCAACGCCTACTACTACAAGCTCAACGGCTTCAAGTATGACATAGACGGGCAGACCATCACCGGCGAAGGCGACGACAACTTCACCTGGAACGCACGCATGCAGGCATCGCTCATGCTTCCCTTCGACATATCCGTACAGCTGACGGGCCGCTACCGCGCACGTCAGGTAATCACGCAGGGCTACCGCAAGGCCAATTTCAGCATGAACTTCGGCGTGCGCAAGACGTTCCTCAACCGCAAGCTGACGCTCGCCCTCAACTGCCGCGACATCCTCAACACGCGCAAATTCGAGAACTTCACCAGCTCGGACACCTTCACCCGGCACCAGAAAAACTGGGGAAGCGGACGCACGCTGAACATGACTCTGACATACAGCTTCGGCAACATGAAGGCCAAAGCCCCGAAGAAGAAGGTTAACAACAGCGCCAACATGGGCGGCGAAGACGGCGGAATGGACGGAATGGAATAAGTTGTGATTTGCTCTAAATTCGTATCTTTGCGCTTAGGCAAACATCTATGGCGGAGTATTCCCCGGTCTTGGTGTAGTTGTGATTTGCTCTAAAATTCGTATCTTTGCACTAAGACAAACATCTCCTCCAAACGCTGTCTCTGTGCAGAAGCAGTTGTGATTTGCTTTAAAATTCGTATCTTTGCGCTAAGACAAACATCGAGAAGTGTTTGCCGCCTCTTTTGAAGACAGTTGTGATTTGCTTTAAAATTCGTATCTTTGCGCTAAGACAAACATCACGCTTAGTACGGCGTTTTCTCCGAGCCAGTTGTGATTTGCTTTAAAATTCGTATCTTTGCGCTAAGACAAACATCCAAGCCTGTTTTCGGGCATCGGCGCGGCAGGTTGTGATTTGCTTTAAAATTCGTATCTTTGCGCTAAGACAAACATCTTGTAGATTTAATCAAAACATTGTGTGCGCGTTGTGATTTGCTTTAAAATTCGTATTTTTGCGCTAAGACAAACATCATGCGCAGTTTCATCAAGAGCTGTTTTACTGTTGTGATTTGCTTTAAAATTCGTATCTTTGCGCTAAGACAAACATCATACCGTCAAGATTAACCGTACCTGACTTCGTTGTGATTTGCTTTAAAATTCGTATCTTTGCGCTAAGACAAACATCTTAAAAGCGCAAATAGAGAAGTTGTTAGCAGTTGTGATTTGCTTTAAAATTCGTATCTTTGCGCTAAGACAAACATCTAAAACTATCATACTTCAATATTTAAGGGTGTTGTGATTTGCTTTAAAATTCGTATCTTTGCGCTAAGACAAACATCATGCACTTGAGGGTTTATTCACCGGCGAATGTTGTGATTTGCTTTAAAATTCGTATCTTTGCGCTAAGACAAACATCTGGACAGCGAAGATGTAATACGGTTTGTACGTTGTGATTTGCTTTAAAATTCGTATCTTTGCGCTAAGACAAACATCAGAAGCGTACCAATATATCTAAATGGATTAGTTGTGATTTGCTTTAAAATTCGTATCTTTGCGCTAAGACAAACATCCTCAACGGCCAACTGTGCTTGCTTTTCAGAGTTGTGATTTGCTTTAAAATTCGTATCTTTGCGCTAAGACAAACATCTAGACTTCAAATTGAACTTGTCAACAGAATGTTGTGATTTGCTTTAAAATTCGTATCTTTGCGCTAAGACAAACATCTTTCAGGTTGAAGGACGTAGTGTTCTGTCCGTTGTGATTTGCTTTAAAATTCGTATCTTTGCGCTAAGACAAACATCTTCTCCAAATGAGTACCTATATAGGACGCAGTTGTGATTTGCTTTAAAATTCGTATCTTTGCGCTAAGACAAACATCTCCAGCAGAAAGCAACCGACGCTGATTGAAGTTGTGATTTGCTTTAAAATTCGTATCTTTGCGCTAAGACAAACATCTTGCTACTGATAAAGGCTTCGCCGTAACGGTTGTGATTTGCTTTAAAATTCGTATCTTTGCGCTAAGACAAACATCATGGTAAATTTAATGAACAGTTTGAGTATTGTTGTGATTTGCTTTAAAATTCGTATCTTTGCGCTAAGACAAACATCAGCTTTAAATGCTAAGAAACAAGTAATACGTTGTGATTTGCTTTAAAATTCGTATCTTTGCGCTAAGACAAACATCGTTAAGGGTTATACATATAGACAGATAGCGTTGTGATTTGCTTTAAAATTCGTATCTTTGCGCTAAGACAAACATCTCTGAACGTTTGGCCGTCCCCTGTTGCTATGTTGTGATTTGCTTTAAAATTCGTATCTTTGCGCTAAGACAAACATCTCAAACTTATCCTCAAAGATGTCATAATCCGTTGTGATTTGCTTTAAAATTCGTATCTTTGCGCTAAGACAAACATCGTACATTTGTATCGGGAATTGGTCAAGGGTGTTGTGATTTGCTTTAAAATTCGTATCTTTGCGCTAAGACAAACATCTAAAGCGAATATCGCTAAAGGCGTATGCCGGTTGTGATTTGCTTTAAAATTCGTATCTTTGCGCTAAGACAAACATCTCTACGTTTCGGGCTGCAACCTGCAAAGAGTTGTGATTTGCTTTAAAATTCGTATCTTTGCGCTAAGACAAACATCTATAAAAGTATTAGAAGATAATGATACTAGTTGTGATTTGCTTTAAAATTCGTATCTTTGCGCTAAGACAAACATCAACGCATACTTACGACCTTAACAGCTTACGGTTGTGATTTGCTTTAAAATTCGTATCTTTGCGCTAAGACAAACATCAAAAAGACGGGACGCTTAAGATGCTTAGTAGTTGTGATTTGCTTTAAAATTCGTATCTTTGCGCTAAGACAAACATCAGTAATATGTTATAAGACCGCCATAACTCAGTTGTGATTTGCTTTAAAATTCGTATCTTTGCGCTAAGACAAACATCCGGGCAGTTTTCCTGCCTCCCGTGCTGCGTGTTGTGATTTGCTTTAAAATTCGTATCTTTGCGCTAAGACAAACATCGAACAGCTCGAGTTCCGCCTTTTTGTTCTTGTTGTGATTTGCTTTAAAATTCGTATCTTTGCGCTAAGACAAACATCTCGTTGCTGCCAATAGCCTTGACGTGTGTCGTTGTGATTTGCTTTAAAATTCGTATCTTTGCGCTAAGACAAACATCTATAATTCGGGTAAGTAAAGAGTATTTTTAGTTGTGATTTGCTTTAAAATTCGTATCTTTGCGCTAAGACAAACATCATAACATAGTAAAGGGGTTAACGCCGGCCTGTTGTGATTTGCTTTAAAATTCGTATCTTTGCGCTAAGACAAACATCTTGCCGCTTTTACCTTGTTAATCTCGTCAAGTTGTGATTTGCTTTAAAATTCGTATCTTTGCGCTAAGACAAACATCAAGCCGAATGAACGCCTTTTGTTTTTATTTGTTGTGATTTGCTTTAAAATTCGTATCTTTGCGCTAAGACAAACATCTGCCTGGCTTTCCTTACAACACAATGGTAAGTTGTGATTTGCTTTAAAATTCGTATCTTTGCGCTAAGACAAACATCCGTCCATAGACTTCTGAACATATGTAGTGTGTTGTGATTTGCTTTAAAATTCGTATCTTTGCGCTAAGACAAACATCGTGCAGAAGCAATTTTCTCTATGGCGCCCGGTTGTGATTTGCTTTAAAATTCGTATCTTTGCGCTAAGACAAACATCATGATGTAGATAAGGTGTTGATGTTCAAAGAGATACAAGATAAATTGGAAAATAAAAAATGATGGTTGTCTGAACAAGAAATCCGGCCGAGCGGCCGGATTTCTTGTTTTAAGCAAAGTTCCTAATTTCGGGCTGATGTTGAAAAACGATTGGAACGAACGGGCTGCTGAGGCATCAAACCGTTAAAGATTAATAAAAGTCAGAACAGCTCGAGCTGCTGTCCCGGGGCGTTTGGCGCAATTGACTTTTTGCCGTAAAACAGCTCGATAGCACCAAATTGCTTGTCTGTTATGCAAAGCACGCCAACATGGCCATATTTCGGAAGAAACGATTTTACACGTTTTATATGCACCTGAGCGTTTTCCATGCTGGCGCAATGGCGGACATAAATAGAAAACTGGAACATTGTGAAACCGTCACGCTGCAGATTCTTGCGGAAAAGAGCATAAGCCTGTTTGTCCCTCTTTGTTTCGGTAGGGAGGTCAAAGAAAACAAGTATCCACATAATCCTGTATTCGCTGAAACGGTCGGTCATGATATATAATAAAAGGTGATATGGCGGACTTTCGGCGACACAGCACGCACACCGCCGAATTGTTACATTACGGGATAGGCTATGCGGCGCGCTTCACCCGTGAAGCATTTGTACAGCGATGCCGTGGTCTGGGTGGCGGCAACCATCAGCGGACTGCGTTTGCCGCCAATCTTCACGTCGGTTACGGGTATGCCGAGCAGCCTCATTTTCAGTTCTTTTGTAATGTCTTCCGGCGTGTCGCCACCGTACTCGTTGACAATGTCGAACACAAGGCTGTCAACCAATGGGCGGTAAGGCTCCATTATGTCATCGGCCAGGCAGTATGCGTTGTATCTGTTGTGGTGATGTATGCCGAGTGTAGGCAACAGTCCGCTTGACACCAAAGAACGGGCTATCACCGCACGGAGGATGGCGTAGCCGTAGTTGAGCAGGTTGTTAGGCGGAATGCCCTGGCGGTCGCGCGTGAAGCTGGAAAGCCCCGGCACGCCGGCGAAGAGGCTTTTCCAATAATACGCCGCCGCTCGGCCTTCAAGGTTGTCAGGGTCGCCACTGCGCACGTCAGCCGACCATCGGCGCATACATCCCGTCTCTGCTCCGGAGCAGGTGGCCAGAACAGCCGCCTGGTTGTCAATCTTGGCCTTGACAGTCTGCTGCCAAAGCTGCTTCTTCAGCGGTACCGACGCATCGAGTTGGTCGCGGAAGCGCTCGCTCTGCACTGTGTTGCCGCAGAGCGGAAGCATCAGCCCCACAGGCATACTGCGGCTGTCGCAAGTAACCACGGAACAGTTGTTCTCGAGCAGAGCCTCGAGCAGTCCGTGCGTCAGGGTTATCTGCCTGTTGTCGAGCACCACAACACCGATGTCCTCTACTGGTATGGTCCTTACGCTCTCTTTCTTCAAAACGTCGGGCATGTCGCTCTTTTCCACCTCGGGCAGGCGGATTACCATCTGTCTGTCTTTCAAAGAGAGGTAGGCGGGATTGGTAAAACACAATGTTCGCTTAATCATAGTTTCTTTCCGTTTATTTCCGTAATGTTTCCTATTCTGTCAACCTTTATCGGTATGCAGGTTTCTTTAATCATTTCGCCAGTGATGGCACGCTCGTTTTTAGATTTTGGACTACCTAACCCATATTCATTTTGAATCATATTTCCATTACAAAAAATCATTGCTAATTCTTTTGGTAATGAGTAAATGATACTTGCTGAACTTTGAGGAACGAAATTGATCATTGTACCGCTTGCGTCAACCATCTTGTAAATCCTGCTCTTATCCAGCGGTCTGCTTATCGTTCCCTTGTCGATTTCTTCTTTCGTCGGGAGATATACGAGGTCATTTGGCGACAAGACGAAGGCCGGCTTGTCGCCGTTGGCGTTTTCGGGTGCTATGGGCAGGCCCTCTTTTGCCCGCTTCACGGCTTCATATAGAGGTATGGTGGCGTAGGAACGCTTCTTTACGGGCAGGCCTGTAACCTTGTCGGTTTCCTCTGTTTCGTACACGGCGAAAAACAGGTTGGTGCCCTTTGCCGCCTCTACGAATTTCGTAGACTTGCTGCCGCGTTTGCCAACGGCGTATTTCTCGGCCTTCTCATACACACGGACCTTGTATATCGGTTGATGATGTTTCCCGTTGTTGAGGCTTACAATGTTGCGGTTCATCTCTTCAATTCCTTCTGGCGAGAAGGCGCGCTCGGTGTCGCCGCCGCACAACTCGAGGTGGCGCAGCAGTATCTTTTGTATGCCAGTGTCGGTCACCGAGTCTTCAATGCGCTTGCGGTTGAAGCTTGTGTCAAGTGGCTTTCGTGTTGCAAAGTAGCGGTCTTTCACGCTGCCATCTTTTCCCAAGACATCCTGCGTGAAGTAATACACTTTTATCTTCGACGGGTTGAAGTCGGGCCATGCGTCCTTGTGGCCGGCAAAGTATGTCTTTATGAGCTTCTCGTCGTAGCCGAGCTTAACGAAGTCGATGATTTTGCGCTTCATGTCTTTGTCTACTATGGCCTTACGCTGCCTCATGGCTTCTTTAAGCGACACTTCGCGGATTCTTCTTAGGTTCACCTCGCCGTAGACTGTTTCCTTGTGCAGCGGTTTGCGCACGGCCCAGCTGTCACCTTTCACTTGATGTACGACGGTTTTCTTTCCGTCGACGAAGTGTTGGTATGCGTTTGTGGTCTTGTTGATTATCCTAAGGTTCTGCTTGAAACTTACCACGATGTCTTGCAAGGCTTTCTCCAAGTCGGCGGTGAATGTGGGCCACGGTTTCAAAAACTCGCGCGCCGTTTCTATCGTCTTTCTCTCGCCGTTTCTTACAATTTCAGTCTGTTCGTAGCGTCTTAGCTTGCGCGACAGCTGGTAGCGGTTTGCATTGTTGCCAGACATGGCCGCCTCGTTGTTGAGCAGGTTGACGTGGCTGCGCGTGGTGCAGGCTATCACGACGGCGTCCATAGCGTGATGGCGGTGGTCAATCCTTTTCTTGTTGAACCCCTTTTGCAGTTCAAGCGGCATTTCAGGTATCTCGTGTCCGCCGGCGCTTACCGTCGTGAACTTGCGCGTGCCCGTAAGTTCGTTGAGGCGGCGGAAGCGTGGCAGCACTATGCGATTCCACACGTCCTTTACGCCCCAGTCTTTCTTCAGCCTGTCGGTTATCGTGCCGTTAGTAGTTATGACGTTCTTTGATATGTCCTGCTCCTCGCCGTCCTCGCGCACGATGTTCGACATGAGCGTCTTCACCAGTTTGCTGATGTAGCGGCTGTCGTTCAGCTGCCGTGCGATGAAGTCGTCAGGGATGTCGTCCATGAGCAGTTTGCGCATTTTCGCACGGTTATTCTTATAGACGTTGGTAACGAGCCGCTCGTATTCCTCGACGCTTAGTATCGTAGCGTCGGAGCCGTTGCCAAGGCTTACTATTTGTCCGTGCTTTTCCTTGATGAACTCCATGCCGAGCATTTTGTCCTTCAAAGCGTTGACGGCCGACTCGCAGATGACCTTGTTGGAGAACGAATCGTCGAAATAGCGCGACTGCGGTATGATGTGCTCAATCTGGTAGTCGGTGGTGAACAGACGGGCGAGGGGTATGAACCTGCCCGTGTACGGCGACTGATACTTCTGGTCGAGCCACAGCTTGTAGCGCAGAATTTCAGAGCGCGATGGTCGTTTCTTCTCGTCGGTCTCGCTAAGCTTCTTGATGATTTCGCCTATGCCGTCGTCTATTTCGCCTATGCTGCTTAGCACGCCGTTCTCGTAGATGCGCAGCAGTTCCTGTTGGCTCGGCGAGTAGGGACGCACGTTGTCTATGCCGAAGTCGGGGTTCATAAATTCCGTAAGCAGCACCTTCGCTCTTATGTTGGCGTTCTCGTTGTCGGTTATCAGCTGTGTGGCCTTCTTGCGTTGCTCGGCGGTCTGCTTCATGTTGCGGCCCATCTCGATGTGTATCTCGTCAATATTGCCGTACATGCGCCAGATGTCGCGCACGGTGCGCAGCGTTTCGGTCACAACCTGCTCCACTATCGGGTTGCGCAGCGAGTGCTGTTTGAAGTGCCTGAGGTATTCGTCGATGTCGTCGGGAGTGCGCCATTTTATAACTTCCTTGGCTTCGGAGTGGCGGTTGTAGACCACGTAGCAGGCCTTCCATAGCGGCAGTCCGCTGAAGTCTTCCACCCTTGTCATGCCCTGAGTTATCTCCCTTACCTTGTCGCTTATGCTTTCGTCGTATTCCCCGTTGATTAGTTTTTCTATGCGTTCCCTCGTATTCTTGTCTATGATTGATTCGCTCCAGCGTTGACCGATGCGCATAAGCGCAAGCAGCTTCTTAATCGCCTTTTCAGAGTAAGAGGCGTAATCTTTCTTGAACGGCGGGAACTTGGCGAACGCATCTACGAATTCTTCGCCAAGACCGTGCTTCCCGGCGAATGTCATCAACGCCTGCCGCAGCTCCTGTTTGTCCTCAACGGAATAGAGTATGTGCCAAAGATTCTTTTCCACCTCGGGCGTAAGCACGTCTTTACCTACGCCTGCCTTATCGAGATGTTTCAGCATAAGGCCACGCGTTTCGTTGCAGGGATAGGCCTTGTCTTCTACGTAGTTCCAGCGGTAGGGGTACGGTGTCTCCTTGCCTTTCGGCTTTTTTATCTTGAAATACAAGCCGAACAGCGTGTCTTGCGTTATGTTCTCGCGGTCGTTTAGCCAGTCGAACAGCTTTATTACGTCGTCCGTCGAGCTTATGAACTCGCCCGTCACGTCGATGTCGGTGCGCAGCAGGCCGTCCACCTCTTTCTCACGCTGGAATATGCGGAGGTTTGAAACGAACTGCCACAGGCGGAACTCCTGGAACACGGGGTTCGACCTTGCCGCGCACTTTACGGCCGCCGTCTTCCTTTCGCCCGTTTCTTTGTCCGTGTAAGCATGCGATTCGTAGGGGCAGTCGTCGATGAGCGACTTCTTGCTCTTCAGCGGTCGTTGGTAAAAAATGATGTTGTCGATAAACAGGTATGTGAACCCGCGCCTCTCAATGGAGTGACGGTAGGCATCGTTCGAGGGGTAAAGCTCCTCGATGCAGGCTTCGTAAAGGGTCTCGTCGGTAAGTTCCGGTATGAAGCGTTTTTGTGATTCGAGTATCTTTTCCAGCTCGTTTTTGTAATACTTGCGTTCAATCGTGCGCACGAGCTTGCCCTTGATTTTTTGTTTGGGGTTGGCCAGCAAAGCGTCGTAGATGTATTCACCGACGGTCTTTCCCGACTTGTCGATGTCCGCCTCGGTCTTTTTCTTCACCAGTGTCCAGTCGTCTTCCTTCGGCATGCGGAACGAACGCTTCACGCTTCCGTCATTGTCGAACTTGGGGTTGCCGTCCTTATCGAGCTGTGTGGTGACGATAAACTCCTTCACCAGGCCCTTCCATTCGGGCGGTTCGGGTGCCGCGCGGTGGTACACCATGCCGTTCTCCAGCACGATGTCATACCACGTGTCCTTGCCCTTGCGCTCTCCCGTGTCCCTCACGTCGACTACCCTTAGGGCGTAAAACTCCTCAAGCTTGCTCTTGTCTTCGTCCTTCTCCTCGCCGCGCAGCTGGTAGTAGCCTCGCTTCTGGTTGAAGTTCAGTAGCAGCCACGCCAGTTCCTGTTTGCTGATGGCCTGCGTAAGGGCCTTCTTACGCAGGTAATAAATTGTCCAGTCGTAAGGCACGAGCACGCCGTCGGCGAGCCATGCGCCCTGGCTCCGCCTGAAGTCGGCAAGCATTTCGGCGTAAGACTCCTTGAAGACGAACTCGTACCGTCCGCCGTCGTTTTTACGCCAGGCCAATTTACAGCCGTCGGCATCATTGAATTTGCCGTAGCGTGTCAGCGCGGCCGAGTAGTGTTCGGGCAGGAATCCCATTACATCAAGTACCCTGTTAAGCCGTTCGCGCCTTAAAAGACAGCGCTCGCGCAGGCGCCGTATGCCGCGGTAGCCGGTGCGTTCGGCTGTCTGCGACACCGAGTTGCCTTTCTCAAAGTCGCCCTGTATGGCGGCATCCATGGGTATTATGCGGCTTCCGCAAGCCTCAAGATGTTTTTCTACTTCCGGCATTACGCCGTCACACTTCTCATTCACGACAGCCCAGCCTATGCTGTTCGGGCCAAGGTCAAGTCCCAATATCTTTTTCATGGCATCGGTTATAAAGTACAATTATATTCTGCAAATATATAAAAAAATGACAAAAAACTTTGGGGTGTGGCAAAAATCCACTATCTTAGCCGACAGAATTTTAAGCAAATCACAATAAGGATTATTCCGTTGTGAAAACATTAGGTTGGCCCGTCGTCCTTCAACGGCGGGCGTTTTTTGTTCATTTGGAATACAATGGAAAATCCGCGGCGGTATTCCTTCATGGGGAATACCGCCGCGGATTTCGTGTTTTACTGTATGTTATGCCACTTGCCGCCTTACAAAGCCTCGGGCAGTTTGACGGCTACGCAGGGCACAAGGCTGCGGCCGTTGCTGCTGCCGCGGCCTGCGTTCTTGCCGAAGCCCCAGTGCCAGGAGCCGCCGCTCTCGGCGGTCTGTATGCACCAGAAGTTGTTATACGTGCTTGTGGTGTATTCGCTCGAGGTCATGTAGATTATCGAGCCTGTCGTGGGGAAGGTCGGTTCGAGGCCGAGCGCCTCGACGGGGGCGTTGACACGCTCCAGCACCGACGCGTCGTCGGAGGTGTATATGGAGCTGTTGTTCTGGCTGATGTTCACCTCCGTGTCGGCCGTCAGACCTGCCTGGCCGAGGTTGTTGAGTATTTGCAGCATCTGGCCTATGCTGGGCATGAACCATCCGCTCGTCACCGATGCGTCTATCGGGTGGCGTGTGGAGTAGTCGCTGATGGCCTGGAAGGCCGTGCCCTGCTTGTCGGCGATGGCCTGGTAGGCGTCAGACGTCCACATCTGTGCGGTCTTCCAGTAGCCGTCGAGGTCGTTGAGAGCCGACGCCCAGTCGTCAACGCTCGGGTTTACGGCGTCGGCGAAGCCGAACTTCACGCCCGTCACGCGCTCCACTCCCATGGCGTAGGCGTTGTAGCCCTCGGCCGCGTCTCCTTCACTTACCTGCGTGCTGAACACCACGGCGATTACGTCCTTGGCGTTGTCGGCGGTCAGGCGGTCGGCCTTGATGAACGTGCCGTGCGACGTGATGTAGTCGCCCACGCCGTAGACGAGCATCTCCTCGGCGTCGCCCGTAAGGTCTTCGCCGTCGTCGCCCCATGCGGTCACGTAGCTGCCGTAGGGTACAAGGCCCTCGCTTGTGAGCCTCATCGAGTAGACATACTCCTTGCCTGCCTCGAAGGCGGCGGCCTCCGTCAGGCTGTAGTCGAACGTCTCGCCGTCAATGGTGACGCTTACCAGCGGTTCGCCAGCCTCGGCCTGCGCCGGGGCGACGATTGCCGATGCCGACGCGCGGTAGGCGTTGTTTGACGGAGAGTAGGGGGTTATGTCGGCCTTAACGCCGTCTACGGTCGTGACTGTGCCCTGCTCGATGTCGGCTGTGACTGTGGTCAGCCGCGAGGGCATGGCCAGGCATGCTGTGGTAAGGTCGTAGTTGCCGGTCACGTCGGTTATGTGTACGGTCAGCTTGGCCATCTTGTGCTCCATTACGAGCGCGACTCTGCCGCCGGCTACTGTTGTCAGTGGCGACATCATGAGGTCGCTCGCGCGGTAGCCGGCCTCTGTTGACTGGTCTGTCTGCACGCCAAACTGCACCGGCTCGCCGTAAGTGTCGGCCGTCCATAGCGCGGCTGGGCTGTAGGCTGCCATCTGCATGCCGTCGTGCATGGCGGCGGTCAGGGCTTCTATGCCTGCCAGCGGCTGCGCGGCCGATGCCGTTGCTGTGGCCGTGCAGGCTGTGGTGTCGCTCGCGGTGACGGCTATTATGCCTACCTGCGTGCCTTCTTCCAGTGCGGCTGTGCCGTCGCCCTCGGCCACGCTTACGGTCAGCGCGGCCTGCGTGCCAGTCTCTCCGCCGCCTGCCTCGTCGTCGTCGCTGCATGATGTGAGCGTCGGGACGGCGGCCATCAGGGCGCATACTGCGGCTGCCTTGAGTATTGATAAGCTGTTATTCATGTCTTTCTTTTTTGTCGTTTGTGATATGTTGTATAACCGCCTGTGGTTCAATGCGTTGCAAAAGGCCGTCTTTTGCGTTGCAAAACATGGCCTTTTGCAGTGTGAAAGACGGTCTTTGGCCGTGCCGTTTGCCGCCTTTCGCATTCAAGGGGACATCTGTCAATCCTTGCGTTTATTCCTCGGCAGGCAGTTTTACAGCCACGCAGGGGAACACGCTAAGGTCGGTGTACGTTCCGTGCTTGGCAAGGCCGCGGCCGAAGCCCCAGTAGTCGAGAACCTTCTGCTCGCCTTCGGTCTTGTCTTTGGTGACGAGCCCCCATACGTTGCCCTTATACTCCGTAGACGAAGGTATGTACAAAGAGCCGACGGGAAGCTGCGATTTTACCCCGCAGGCGGTTATGCAAGCATCTATGTTGGCTATCGTAGAGCCGTCGTTTGAAGTCCATTGAGGCGAGTTTATATTGCCGCTTTCAACTTCAGTTGACGATGTTATGTTAGCTCCGCCGAGGTTGTTTGCCACCTCTATCAGCTGTCCGAAGCTCGGCAGGAACCAGTCAGAGCTTACCTCGCTTGCTACCGGATGGCTGCCGCCGTAGCTCTCAACAATGCCCAACACAGAGCCTGGTTTAACGTCCGCACCAAGGTTTGTGTAATAGTCTGACGCTATCATGAGTGCAGTGTTGGCACGTCCGTCCATGTCGGCAAGGGCGTCTGCAAACGCGTCTTCGCCTGTTCCAACCTCGTCGGTGAAACCAAACTTGCCCTTGGCGCGCCACAGTCCCATTGCGTATGCATTGTAGCCATCCTCTGCGTCGGCCTCGCTTACCTGCTTGCTGAAGATTACGGCTACTACTTTCGACTTGTTGTCGTCGGTGAGTCCGGTGTTCTTTACGAACGTTCCGTCGCTGAGCATGTAGTCGCCTATGCCGTAAGCCACGGTCTCCTCTGTGCCGCCGCCTATGTCTTCGTTGCCTTCATCCCAATTGTCGAGCACGCTGCCGAGCTTCAGCTCTATCGTTACAGGCTCGTCGCCGCCACCGTTGAACTGCACTGTGTACGTGTACTTCTTGCCTTCGGCGAAAGTCACGTCCTTGTTGAGCGCGGCCTTGTACTGCTTGCCGTCGGCCGTTGATACGAGCACGAAGTCGGTCTGGCCGAGCACTGCCTGCGGAACGAATATTGCGCTGGCCGAGAACTCCGTCGCGTCGGCGGCGAATTTGGCCGCGATTATATCCGTCGGATTGCCTTGCGCGTTGCCCGTAGTGCTTTCGCCCACGTTCACCGTAGTCGTGCCGAGCACGTTTGTCACGCTTACCGTAGCCCCTTTGAGGTCTACTCCGCTCTCGCCGAGTTTGAAGTCGAGGTTGAGTTTCGTCAGCTTGTGCTTGAAGTTAAGCTGTATCGCGTCGGTAGTCGATGCCACGGGGTTGCCCGTCGAGGGCGTGCCGAGTATCAGGTCGGCCGCCAGGTAGCCCTCGTCCGTGCTCTGGTCTGCGGGCACGGTGAACTCGTTGTTGCTATTCAGCTGGCCGTCCCACGTGCTGTTGTATGGAGCGTATGCGTATATTGACACGCCGCCTTCCTCCGGGAAGTACATCGTCTCGCCGGTGAACGCGCCCGCGCCGTCGGCCGTCAGCCTGTTGTTGTCGCCGTTCTCAATTGCCGTGGCGTTGCTCTGGGCGAACACGCCGACATCTACGCCCTTGGCAATCTGGTCGTCCTGGAGCGTCTGGCTGACTGAACGTGTGGCTACGCTGCTGGTCAGCGTGATGGGCGTGCGGCCGTCGAGGGGTTGCCCTTCGAGCACGTCGTCGTTTGAACATGACGTTAAGCCTGCCGCCAAGGTGAGCGCGGCGGCCAGCGAGATGAAAAGTTTTCTGTCTTGCATAATCTTTATTGTTTTGGTTAAATAAATCGGTATAGCCAGTGTCAAGTGGTAGTTTCCATGCCGGCTTTCGGTTGCAAAGATAGATTATGCGCGCCTTATACAATATTCTATTTGTTTCATCGGCTGCCCGATTTGTATCGCATTTGTTTCATCTGGCTACGTATTTGTAAAGGAAAAGGCGTGGAAAGGTGAGTAGGTGGGAAGGTGAGACGGTGAGAGGATGGGAAGGTGTGACGATGAGAGAATGGGAAGGTTAGACGGTGAGAACAGGCGGCGGTGAAACTGCCTGGCGCACAACACTTTGCAAAAGGCCGCAAAACGCCGTGCGAAAGGCCGTCAATTGCACGCCGAAAGGCCGCCTTTTGCACTGCAAAAGGCGGCCTTTCAGGTTCCCGCTATTTACGGCTTCACATCCTCACTACGTGCAACCGCCGCGCACCGGCGTACACTCCTGCCGTCTGCACGTCGATGGCGAAGACCACGGCGTACGCACCTGCCGCCTTTGGAAGGAACGAGAGGCTGACCGTTTTAGATGTTTCGCCGGGACTGAATGTGACCTGCGGCGCAGCCGGAGTAAAGTCGGTGCCGCCGCGCATATCGCCTGCCACAGCCTTGACGGCCACTTTCACGGCCGAGGCCGACGGGCGGTCGAGCGTCAGGGTGACGGCAGCCGTGCCGCCGGAGGCCAGCGTCTGCGACGCCGTGGCAAAGCTTACGCCTATGCCGGAATAGGCCGCCGCGCCGCCTCCACTGCCCTTCCCGGCTGGTAGGTAGGCGGAGTATGCTCCGATGTCGGCACCGCCCTCACCCGCGCCGACGGCCGCGCTGCCCGGCAAGAGGGTGAAGTCGCCCCCGGAGGGGTCGGCCAGCAAGGGGTCGGCAGAGATGTTGCCCGTGCCCGAAACGGCCTGCCCGAATGTCTCGACAGAAGCCTCCTTCGAGGCCAGCAGTATGGAGGCGGACCGCCCCTCGGTGTAAAACAAGTTGCTGTTTATCGTGTGCGGGCCGTAGTCGATGGCGTTTTGGGTGAACACAAGGTCGTATTCCGTACTTTCGGCGGCGATGTTTCCGCGCATTTCCGACGTGTGCAGGCGGTCAATGTAGAAGCCGTAGCCGCAGCCGTAGGCCACGTTGCCCACGTAGCTTGCCGCATAAGTGTCGTCAGTGCCGCCGTAGCGCGCAGTCTGGAAGGCCGCCCCCGTTACGCCGCAGGCGGTGTTTTCCATTATCAGGTTGCGCTCGCAGCGCGACTCGTTGAAGATGAACGTGCGGCTGTCACGGCATGTGTTGCGCACGGCTATGTTGCCGCTGCCTGCGCGGTCGAACCACAGGAAGGTGACAAGCCGCTCGCCGCTGTTCATCGCGAAGATGTTGCCGCCCGGCCCGGTGTCCTGGCATGTTATGGCCGAGGAGTATGTTCCGCCGTCAGACCACGAGCGGGGCTTGCCGTGGAAGTCGGCGAACGTGTTGCAGGCCACAAGGTTTCCGCCGCACCCGCTGTTGACGGCGACGCCGTCGCCGGTGATGTCCGTAAAGGTGTTATGGCACACGGCGTTGCCCGACGAACGGTAGATGAAGATGACGGACGTGGCGTCCCATGCCGACACTTCGCCGTTGCCGAGGCCGCTGAAGGTGCAGCCCGTCACCTCGTTGCCTTCTCCGCCGCTGATGTAGACGGCGGCCTTGCCGTAGCTATAGCCGTC
Source organism: uncultured Prevotella sp. (assembly GCA_937922435.1). GTDB lineage: Bacteria > Bacteroidota > Bacteroidia > Bacteroidales > Bacteroidaceae > Prevotella. Next base: position 37,013 of record CAKZVT010000054.1, read on the forward strand.
GAAGCGCAGGCCTTGTATGCGTATGTGGCTGCACCCGGTGAGGTCGAACAGGGCACGGTTGTCGGCCGCATCTGTGGCCGGATGGCGCAGGGTGACGGCCTCGCCGTCCTTCGGGCGGAACACAATCATGGCCTCCGCCGTGCCCGACGACGCAGGCCTGATGTCGCACTCGGCGTAAACGCCGCCTGAGATGTACACCGTATCGCCCGCTGCGGCCGCCTCGGCGGCACGGGCAATGGTCTTGAAGGGCGACAGGAGGGTGCCGTCGGCGTCGTCGGAACCGTCTGCCGACACGTAGTATGCCGATTGACCGCCGGCCGCCTGGGTAACGGTCAGTACGGAAGTCTCGCCCGTCGCGGCGTTGCGCAGGGTCAGTTGTTGCGTTCTTTGGTTGCCTCCGGTGTTGGCGAGGAAGTCGAACGACACCGTGGTGTAATGCTTCCGGCCGTCATGTCCGCCGCCGGTAGACGGCTCGATGTTGGCAATGAAGCCGCCGACAGAAGCCGTGCCTACCTGCCACTCGGCATCACTCCACTCCACGGTGACCGACGCCCTGCCGCCCGAAGCCGACAGGCTGAGCGCGTCTTCCATAAAGACGGCATAGCCGCCTGCGCCCTTTCCCTCGTCATCAGAGCATCCCACAAGCAGCAGGCACACGGCGGCAAGCATTATAAAATATACTTTTTTCATCATTTCTTATATCTTTTACCTTTTCAATTTCTCACCTTCTCACTTTTCCACCTTCTCACCTTACCTTGAACCAGTCAACGTCAACGTGGCCTCCTTTGGCCTTCGTGGCGTAGCTGTAGATGGCGAAGCGCGTGCCGGTGAAGAAGCGGCGGTAGTCGAAGCGCATCTTGAACGCCGGGCCGGCCTGCGTCCAGCGGTCGCCGTCGAGGCTGTAATAGAGGCGAGCCGTGTCGCGGTTAAGGCGGAAGTCGGCGTCGATGCGCAGGTATACCGTCGGCTGCGCGAGCGGCATGCGCATGTGTTCGGTGCGGCTGACGGCGGTCACTGCCTTGTCCTTGTCGCGCAGAGTGACGCTCTCTTCGGTCATCACAAGATACTTCTGTCCGCCTTCGCAGACTACCGAGAGCAGGGCGGCGTCACCGTTGAACGCGCTGAATCCGGCCACGTCGCCGTCCTTCATGCCGCTCACGTCGAGCTTTATTTCCGCCGAGCACTGCGGCCCTGCCATGCGCTGCGTCAGCGTGTTGGGCGCGAGGAAGATGTTGTCAACCACGCGCTGCGTGGCCAGCCGCAGCCAGCCGGGCCGCTCCGTCAGGCTCCATGCGCCGTCTATGGGGTTGTGGTTCCACTGCCAACGAATGTCAAACTCCGGCTTGTCGAAACCGTCGCTTGCCATAAGCGGCACGGCCTTTTGCCCCTCGACGGGCTTCGGCATCACGGCAGGCACGCGCCCAGAGGCGTCGCCCAGCATGGGCCAACCGTCTTTCCAAGTGCACGGTATGAGCGTGAGCACGCGGCCTACGGCGTTCCTGTCCTGGAAGATTACGCCGTACCAGCGGCCTTCCGTGTCGTCAACGATGCAGCCCTGCGCCACATACGGGAAGCCGGCGAAGTTGTCCTCGAGGATTACGCGCTTCTCGTAAGGCCCGGTGATGCTGTCCGCCCGGTAGCACACCTGTCGGCGGTTGCCGTCCTTGGGCCACGATATCATGAGCAGATAGTACCGTCCTTGGTACTTTATGGCGCGGCTGCCTTCGAGCAGGTTGTTCTCCAACGCGTCGCGTTCAAATATTTTCATGTCGATGCCTCCTGGCTTCACGCCGGTAAGGTCGGGCTTCAGTTCGCGCAGCCGCCCCGTGCCGTAGAACATGTAAACGCGGCCGTCGTCGTCGAAGAAGAGCGACGCGTCGTGGAAGTGAGGCAGGCGCGAGTGCAGCGTCCAGCCCTTGCGTGGGTCGCGTGTGGTGTAGACATAGCCCTGCCAAGGCTCGTCGTTGGGCGAGAAGTAGGCGTAGAACGTGCCGTCATGGTAGCGCAGCGACGTTGCCCACTGACCGCGTCCGTAGGCCGTACCCTGGCGTAGGTCGTAGCGCGGGGTGTCGTCGAGACGGTCGTAGATGTAGCTTACAATCTCCCAGTTGACAAGGTCTTTCGAGTGCATCACGGGCGCTCCGGGGGTGTAAAACATCGTTGTGTTGACCATGTAGTAGTCGTCACCAACGCGGATTACGTCGGGGTCGGGCGTGTCGAGCCACATCATGGGGTTGGCGAACGTGCCGTCGCCCATGTCGCCCGAGCTTTCCTGGGCGCATGTCGGTACAAGTGAGGCCACCGTCAGCAGCAACGCGCAAACGGCTGACTGCCAGCGCATTGGCAAAAGGTGGCCTTTTAGCGTGCGAAAGACGGCCTTTTGCAGGGTGAAAGGTGGCCTTTTGCAACGTAAAAGGCCGTGTATTGCATTCAGGGTAATTGATGATGGTTTCATAGTAAGGGATTTAGGGAAGTTTATTTTAATTGATAATTGACAATTGAGAATGGAGAATTATGATTACTCTTGTAGGTTTTTGGGGGAAATACACAGCATAAGGTAATCATAATTCTCCATTCCCAATTGTCAATTATCAATTCATTTAAATGCTTTCGCGGCGCACTCGCCCATCACCTTGTAGCCGTCGGCGTTGGGATGGAGCCAGTCCGACTGCAAGTTTTCTTGCAAAGCTTCGGGGTTGTTGGGGTCGAGCGTGGCCTTGTCGAAGTCGATAACGCCGTCATAGTCCTGCGTGGTGCGTACCCACTGGTTGACGGCCTGGCGCGCCTTTTCGTGAGTCTCGCTGTAGAATGAGCTGTTTTTGAACGGCATTATTGTTCCGCCGTACACGCGCATGCCCTTCTCCTTGGCCTTCTTGGCGAAGAGGCGGTAGAACTTCTTTAGCCAACGCACGGTCTCCGCGCCGTCGTCCTTGATGCCTCCGATGTCGTTCACGCCCTCGAATATTATTAGGTCGGTCACTCCCTGTTGCGCGAGAATGTCGCGGTCGAAGCGCTCCGATGCCGGGGCCGACAGTCCGCCACGTATTACGCAGTTGCCGCCTATGCCGAGGTTGATTACGGCCACCTTGCCGCCCAGCTGCTCGGCGAGCACGTCGGTCCAGCGGTTCTGCGCGTCGGTGGTGGTGCCGCGTCCGTCGGTTATGCTGTTGCCGAGGCACGCTATGCAGCGCGTCGATGCAGGAGCTTCAACCTCCAAGGCAGCGATGCTGTACCAGTGTTCAAACGTTTCTACCGCAGTAAAGTCGGCCGTGGGCGCAACTTCGCCTGCCGCGAGATACGACGTGGTGCGCGAGCCGCGGTGTGTCGTGGCCTTCTTGGGCGTCTGTCCGTAGCTGATTGTTACCGAGAGGCGCTGCAAGGGCTTCAGTTTGTACTTCGCAACGTCGCTGTACACGGCTTTGCCCGGCTCTATTGTGACCGAACGCTTGCCGTTGAAAGTAAGCTCCTTGGCCGTCTCCGCGTCGATGGCCTTGCCCCCGTCGGTGTCGGCAATGTAAACCGACTTGATTTCGACAGGCTCAACGCTCTTCTCGTTAGACAGCTGCAGGCGCAGCTTCTCGCCGCCTATGCTTACGTGGATAACCTGCCGCAACGTTGTGCCGGTCATTGAAGTCTTGGGCATGTCGCTCTCCGCCAGCGGAGCTTCGATGGCCGTTGCCCACGTGGCCGTCCACTTGGTCTGCGCCTGAAGGCCGGTAACGGCCAGCAGCGCGAGGGCTGATGTAAGGATAAGTTTTCGCATAATTTATTGTTGTTTGTTTGGTTTTCCAGTTACAAAAATACTGAAATATGGTTGAAAAGCTATATGAATGACGGTAAAACATGCGTTTTGCCGTCATTCAATGGTTATTTGCCTAACTGCCGTCCGGGTGCGTTTTCATACTGCACGTACTGCGGAACGTTGCTTAGATACTTCGTGTCCGCGGGCTTGGCCTGCGCCCCGGAATATGTGGTAAGGAAAACTATGGACAGAACAAGTATCCGCAAGTAAATGTTGTTCGGCATGATTGTAAAGTTAAGGTAACAGGTTGATGTATAGCCGTTTATGGTGTTTGGGTTACGTCCATGCGGCGTGTGGCGTTGTCAGCGGTGTGCAGCCGTTTTGTAAAAGACGGCCTTTCGGTTTGCAAAAGGCCGTCTTTTGCGGTGCGATATGCGGCCTTTCGCAATGCAAAAGGCCACATATTGCAGACCGCCATGAAACACTATGTCTGTACACTTTATTCTATCGGCGTGTTGGCCGGTGTCGTGTAGGGCACGAGGCGGATGTTGGCTATGCAGAACTGGAACGACTGCAAGTCGTGCATCGGCGGCAGGCCGTCGAGGTTGTAGTTCTCAAGGCAGAGTATGGTAACGTAGTTGCGGCCTATGAGGTCGCTGATGAACGTGCCTATGTTGGCATCCTTGCCGCTCTCCACTATGCCGAAAGCCGTAAGCGGTATGGTGAACGTGCGCCATCCGCCTTCAAACGACATAGGGCTGTCCGCGCTCCAGCCGGCCACGTTGGCAAGATAGTCGCCCGAGGTGGTGCCGCCGTTCTTGTTAAGACGCCATGACAGGTAGCCCGTGTTCCACTCGGGCACGCCGTCGCTCACCACGTACAGCTCCATCTGTATAGCCAGCGTGGTGCATGGGGTGAGACTGGTGAAGAGGCCGCCGCTGCCTTCGAGCGCATGCTGAAGGCGGTCGCCGGTGCTGAAGCGGATGTAGCCCAGCTTCTTGTCGCTGCCCGACGTGACGGGCCACGCTACCGGGGTGTCGCCGAAGAAGCTCAAAAGCGAGTCGGGGTTGATGACGTCAAGCCCTTTAAGCGAGTGCCCGTCGGGCAGCTCGTCAGCCTTCAGGGCCGATGCTCCGCTGATTACGTTGCCGCCAAGGTCGCTGATGGTGTGCTCGAAGTCGGTGCCGTTATAAGGCTTGCTGGCGCCGAACGTGTTGAAACTTTTGAAGAACACCGTGTTATAACAGAACATGTAGGCAGGCGAGTAGCAATTGACGCCGGCCGAGAGTGACTGCAGGCGTATGCTGCCCGGCGCGTAGTCGGCCTCGGGAAGGGTGAACTTCAGCTCCTTCGAGCCAGCCGTGAAGTCGGCTATTTCAAGCTCGCCCTGCTCCGTGGGCAGGTAGATGTGGTCTACGAACTGCAGGTTGCGGCCCGTAACAGTTACCACTTCACCCGGCAAGGGCATGGTGCGGTCAACGCCGGTTACGGTAGGCTCGGGGTCGCCCGTGCGCAGCAGGGTGCATATTGAATCGGTGCGTCCGTTTCGTTCGGTAGTGAGGAGCATGTGGTTTCCACCTGTGTGTGTGGCCGTGATGACGGCTGCCCCGTCAGAAGCGGCGGCCGATTTCGGCGTAAGCGTCACGGTAGAGCCGTCAAACTGGTATGTGTATTCCATGTTGATGACGGAGTCGCGCATGCCCGTCTCGGCGTCGGTGTACCAGTGTGAGTACACAGCCTCGGCGTCGTTGACGCTCTGGAACTCCATGCGGTATTGCTCTTCAAAGTAATTCTGGTTGTTGTCGCCCTTGGAGGTGGTGGCCTCCCACACGCCGAACAGCTGGTCGGCGTCAAGCGGTTGCGCCGCAGGCACTGTTATGCCGGGGTCTCCCGGCAGCACGGGAGAGTCCAAATCCTCGCTGCAAGAGGCAAGGGCAAGCCCTGCGGCAAGCACGAGCGACAGTCTGAAAATATGTCTTGTTTTCATTGGTTGTTTGTTTTTTTTGATGGAGAACAGCCCCCTCCTCGCCTCCCCGAGGGGAGGAATTGGTTTGCGATAGCTGGCAATCAGGCTCCTCCCCACGGGGAGGCTGGGAGGGGGCTTCTATCTTAATTCGTGAAATTGGTCACTTCAGAGTACACCTTGTCAACGTATTCCGTGCTGGTGGGGGCGTACACCTTGTTCATTACTATCTCCACCTGACCCTCGGCAAAGTTCACTCCATCGGGCACGATGACGTACACCTCGGTGTCTGAAGCAGGCTGCGCTGGGTCAAGCTCGCACTTCACCTTCTGGTCGAAAGCCAGCGGCAGGTACACCTCCGTGGCTCCGCCAAGGTTTTCGCCGGTGATGCAAAGCGAGCTGCCAGGTGTCAGCGTGGTTGCCGAGAACTTGGTAATGACGGGCTGCTCGTCCTCCGTGAACACGTAGAAGGGCTGATATACGGCCTCGCCTGCGGCGTTCTCCACCTTCAGGTAAGCCTCGCCTGTGGCGGTGGTGGTGGCTACGTCCTGCGGCAACACTATTATTATGCTGCGGTCGGTGTTGTAGATTTGGTTCTCGGCCAGGTCTATTTCATAGCCGTTTACGGTGACCTTCTCCACTCCCTTGAAGCCCGCGCCGCGCAGACTGACGGTCTGCCGTGGGTAGGCACACTGTATTTGCTCGATGGGTTGGGTGTTCATGTTGCTCCAAACGGCGTCGATGCGCGGTGCCGACAGGTCGTCGTCGTTGTCGCACGAGAGGCAGCTGAACACCGAGAAGCACACAACGAGCACGAGCAGAGACGATTTCATGAAGATTTTATTCATATTCATTGTAGTCTGATTTGTTGTTTATTATTTCGGTAAAGTCATACGCCACAGGGGCTTTCAGCAGGTTGGGGTCGGCGTTGGTCTCGACGGGCGGGTACACCATTGACCAGAGGTTGTCGTCCTCTCCGAGCTGCGTGGAGTGCACGAAGCTGCCTTCGGGTATGTTGTGGACGCACTCCTTGCTCTTGCGGTATATGGTGTATTGGCCCGTGCTGTAGCTTGTAGCCAGGGCTACGGTGCCCAGTTTCTGCGGGTTCTGCTCGTTGTAGCTGTACTTGTAGTTGTAAAGGCGGTAGCAGCCCATGATGGAGTCGCCCTCGTTGTCTATGATGCGGTTGTTCTGATAGTCGAGCATACGCTGCAAGTGCTCCTTGCCCATGAAGGAACGGCGCACGATGTCGGGCCAGAAAAGACCTTCCATGTAGGTCTCGAGGCGGCGTTCCACAAGCAGCGAGTCAAGGTTGAACGTGCCTGTCTGCCCGTAGTCGCCGGGATAGGTGCCGTCGGCCAGCTCCATTTTGTATGCACGGCGGCGCACGGTGTTGACTCCTTCGAGTATGCGTGGGTCTGTGGTTTCGGTCATGTTGTACAGACCCATGTAGGCTTCGGTAAGGTTCATGTAGGCTTCGGCCAACCTAAGCATTGGCGTACAGAGCCCGGAGTTGCCGTTGAAGGCGATGTTGTCGGTGGCGATGGGGCCGCCCACGACGTGCTTCTTTATGCCGAGCGTGGTGTTTTCGGGCGACACCGTCCACGGAGTGCCCTTCTCCTGGCCGCTCTCATTCTCGTTGGCTTCAACGCAGTCGTCGTAGTCGTACTCGTGGAAGAGGTAGTCGTAGGTCATGCCCGACGGCATTATGTTGCCGCGTGTGCGGCTTAGTCCGCCGCGCTTTATTGACGTGAATATGAAATCGTACGACGCCTTGGTAGACCACGCCTTGCCGTAGTTGTTGTCAAGGCACTCGCTGTAGCACAGCTCTCCCTGCAAGTCGTTGCCCAAGCCGTATGAAGTGGTGCTGCCGGCTACGAACTGAAGGGCGAAAAGCACCTCGCTGTTGTTGTTGTTCTGCACGCGCCAGATTTGCTCGTAGTCGTCCATCATGCCGTAGCCTGCTGCCGGGGCGTCGTTTATTGCGCGTGTAGCGGCGGCTACGGCCTTGGCGTAGTAGAACTCGGCGAGCGACTGTGCTGCCTGGTAGTCGGCGTCGTCGGCATAGTACTTGTCGAGCACGCGGGTCTTGAAGTCGGCCGAATAGTGGCCTCCCTTGGCGTATGCCCCGGCGGTAAGATAGAGGCGCGAGAGGAGCACGTCGGCCGAAGTCTTGCTCACGCGGCCTTTGTCTCCGGGCATCACGGGCAGCCACTTGCGGGCGTACTCGGCCTCGCAGACGGCGAACTGGAGCACGTCTTCGAAGCGGTTGGCGTATGCCGTCTCGCTGGCGGTTACGGCGTTGGTGACGATGGGCACGTCGTGCCAGTACATCGCGAGGAACCAGTAGGCCAGCGAGCGCATGAAGCGCGCCTCGGCGATGCACTGGTTAGCCTCCTCCTGCGAGCACACTCCGTGACTTACGCAGTAAGGGGCGTAGTCGTCGATGACGTAACCCGCTTGCGTGACTACGTTGTAGAGGCTGCCCCATGCGTGGGTGAGCGAGGTGTTTTCGACGTCCTCGTTGAGCGATGCCTGCACGTTCCAGTCGTTGCTGGTGCTGGAGTTGTTGAGTACGTTGTTGGCGCGCGCGTCGCCCAACTGTATGAAGCGCCGCTTGTGGAAGTAGTACCACGGCGACGTGTATAAGCTGGCCGTGGTGGCGCGCAGCGCGTCGAGCGTGGTCAGCTCGTCGTGGGCGGGCGTGTAACGCTCGTTGGTCGTGTCGAGGTAGTCGTCGCAACCTACGGTAAGAGCGCACACGGCGCACAGCGCGATGGTCTTGATTGATGATGATATTTTCATAATTGTAATATTTTATACCCACCCCAACCCCTCCCCAAGGGAGGGGAGATTGGTATGCCTTGCAGGGTATTTCAGGATGAGCCTGACGTGTCACGGCTTCCGCAGGGGCAATCAGGCTCCCTCCCTTTGGGAGGGCTGGGGTGGGTGTTATGTATCTCCTTGATATTCAACGCATTGGCTTTGCCGCTGTAAAAGACCGTCTTTTGGCTTTCAAAAGGTGGCCTTTTAGCGTGCGAAAGACGGTCTTTCGCATTGCCGTTTGCCGCCTTTTGCAAGTCGGCCGTAGAGTGTCCGCGCGGCGCAAGCCCGATTTTTCATTTTTCATTTTTCATTTTTAATTTCTTAAAACGTTGCCTCGAGCGTGAATATGAACGAACGCGGACTTGGCACGCGTCCTGTATCTACACCGTACATGAGCATTCCCTGGCCTGACATTGAGTACTGGCCGTTCTGGCTTCCCACTTCGGGGTCGTAGCCGGTGTAGCCCGTAAAGGTGTAGACGTTCTGCACGTTGCCCGACAGCTTGAGGCTTTGCAGCATGAGCTTCTTGCAGATGCTGCGCGGGAAAGAGTACGAGAGGACGATGTTCTTGATGCGCAGGTAGTCGGCATCCTCGACGTAGCGGTCGCTCACGCGCGAGTTGTAGTTGCCGTGGTTGTTGTCGATGCGCGTCTCTGACGGGTCCGCCCCTTCCACTACGTAGACGTTCCACACGTCCTGGTTGCCCGGGTTGCCGTCGCGGTAGGCCCACTTGGCGTAGTTGTTTACGCGTGTGAACTTGTTTGTAACGGAGCCGCTAAGGAGTGAAGGCTCGTCCATCTGGCGGCGTTGCCAGTTGAACACCTTGTTGCCCACGCTGCCGTACATGAAGACGGAGAGCGACCAACGCTTGTAGGTGAACGTGTTGTTCCAGCCGAAGGTGTACTTGGGCAGTCCGCTGCCGAGGTAGTCGCGGTCTTCTGAATTGATTATTCCGTCGCCGTTGAGGTCCTTGAACAAAAGGTCGCCGATTGACGTTTTCAGAGCCGATGCCGACGCGTTGCTCACCACCGTGCCCACGCGGTAGTTGGGAGTGGCGGCAATGACGGTGCTCGTACCGTCGCCGTTGTCGCGCAGGAAGTCGGCGGCCGAGTTGATGCGGCCTGCCACGCGGTAGCCGTAATACTGGCTCACGCTGTGGCCTACGGCCGTGCGGGTGACTGTCTCGCCGCCCCACGTCTTGAAGTCGAGCGTCTTGTCGATGAATCCAGTCTCACTGTTAAGCTCGGTTATTTCGTTGCGGTTGAGTGAGTAGGTAAGGCCCGTCTTCCACTTGAAGTTCTTTTTGTTGATTACCGTGGCGTTGAGTGTAATCTCGATGCCCTCGTTGCGCATGGAGCCTACGTTGGCCCACTGCGCCGACGTGCCGCCGGTTACGTGCGTTCCGGTGTACCACGGTAGGGCAGTCTGCAACAGGAGGTCTTTCGTGTCCTTGCGGTAGATGTCGAAGATGAACTCCACACGGTTGTCCCAGAGGCTAAGGTCAAGACCGGCGTTCCACGAGTGGGTCTTTTCCCAGGTAAGTCCGTCGTAGTTGGGCATGTTGGCTGTGAGATAGCCCGTGCCGAAGTTGGAGTTCATGTTGGTGAACGTCGGCTGGTATGTGTTGTCGGCCAAGTTGGCGTTACCCACAAGACCGTAGCCTACACGGAGCTTGAGCGAGTTGACGGTTTCCAGGAGCGGCATGAAGAAAGGCTCTTCGGAGATGCGCCATGCGAGGGCTACGGATGGGAATGTGCCCCAGCGTTGTCCGCGTGCGAAGCGCGAGCTGCCGTCGTGGCGCACGGTAGCCGTGAGCAGGTAACGGTCGAGCCAGTTATAGGTAAGACGACCGAAAAAGCTGACGAAGCGTTCTGTAGTAGTCCAGCCGTCGTTGGAGTCCTGTGTTCCGTCGCCGCCTACGAGGGCCAGGTTGTCGTCGCTTCCGCCGAGACGCTGGCCGTAGAGGTAGTCGCGGTAGCGGTCGTTCATCTCGAATCCAGCCATGAGCGAGAGCTTGTGCGACCTGATTTTCCAGTTGCCGGTAGCGACTGATTTGAGCGACATGTACTGGTTGTAGGTTTTTGAAGCCTGGTGTGTGGCGTAGTCGCGGCGCGTTCCGCCGAGGTCGTATGACGGCAGCAGGTAGCGGTAGTTCTCGGTGTTCACATCGTAAGTCACCTCGTTTCGCCAGCTAAGCCACTTCCATGGCTTCAGCGTAAAGTGGAAGTTTGCGCGCGTTGATGACTTTTTCGTCTTGCGCGTTGTTATGGAGGCGATGGCTACGGGGTTGGGAGTCCACGAGTTGGTCTCGCTGTTGTAGCCGGCCTTTCCCCACGTGCCGTCCTCGTTCTTTACGGGAATGTTGGGCAGCATGCCCAGCGCGTTGCCTACAACTCCCCATGAGGCCATGCCCGAGTTGTTGTCGGTGTGCGATATGTTGACCGTCGCGCCGAGGTCGAGCCACTTGTAAGCCTTGATGTCCATAGACGTGCGGAGGGTGAAACGGTCGAAGCCGTTGTTGATGATGATGCCGTCCTCGGAGTAGTATCCGCCCGAAACGCTGTAATTTACGTTCTTAGCTCCGCCGCGCACGGAGAGGTTGTATTCCTGCCTTACGCCAGTACGGAAGAGCGCGTCCTGCCAGTCGGTGCCCTCGCCGAGCAGTTCCGGGTTGGCAAGGTAGCCTTCGCTCGACTCCGATATGCCGAGGTCGGTGATGTAGGCGGCCATCTGGCGCAGGTTCATCACGTCGAGTTTCTTTGGCAGGTTACTGAATCCGGCTGTGGCCTTTAGGCTGATGCGCGGCGCGCCTTCCTTGCCTTTCTTCATGTTTACGATGATGACGCCGTTGGCGGCCTGCGCTCCGTAGATGGCGGTTGCCGACGCGTCTTTCAGTATTTCGATGCTCTCGATGTCGTTGGGGTTAAGCCCGTCGAGCGGGTTCGAGTAGGTGTCCTGTCCGGCTTCGCTGCGTATGATTGAGCCGTCGATGACGTACACCGGCTCGTTCGACGAGTTGAGCGAGTTCACACCGCGTATTTGGATGCTCGTGCTTGAGCCTGCCGCGCCGCTGTTCGAGGTCATCGTCAGTCCGGCTGCACGTCCCTGGAGCATCTGGTCCATTGTTGCCGCGCTTGTCTGTTCAAGGTCTTCGGCCCTGACCGATACTACCGAGCCGGTGATGTCGCTGCGCTTCATCGTTCCGTAACCTACGGCCACCACCTCGTTGAGCACGTGTGTGTCGTCTTCGAGCGTCACTTTCATTGTCTTTTGCGCCTTTACCTCCTTCGTCTTGTAGCCGATGTAGCTGAAGGTGAGCGTCTTCCCTTCGGGCACTTGTATCTTGAAGTGTCCGTCAAGGTCGGTCACTGTCCCCACGCTGCTGCCCTTCAGCTGCACGGTGCAGCCTATGAGGGGGTCGCCGTTGGCATCGGCCACGGTGCCGGTGACGGTCACCATGCCTTGCGCCAGCGCCGCCGCAGGCAGCAACGCCATGACGGACAGCAACAGGAATTGCATAATCCTTTGTTTCATAAACGTGTTTTTTATTGTTAGTAAATCGTATTTTGCACCGCAGCTGGAAAGGTTTTCACCTCATGGATGCAAAATTACGGCAAGCGCGCCATACCGCCTAAATGTGGCGTTGTATGGCGCGCGTAATTTGTTAAGCGTCGTTTACGTAGCGTTTCAACGGCATACGTATTTGTAACATCAGGCTTCCCGGTCTCCTTTCGGCGCGTGCTTTGCCATGTATTCGGACGGACTTGAGCCAAAATATTTCTTGAATGCGGCGGCGAAATGGTTGGGGTTGACCATGCCCACGGCATAAGTTACCTGCGACACGGTGATGTCTCCCTGCTCCAACAGCTTTGCGGCTTGCTGCATGCGCAGGTTGCGTATGAACTCGCCGATGGTAATTCCCGTCATCTCTTTCACGCGGCGGTGCAGCTGAACGCGGCTAAGCCCAACCTCGGCGGCCAGCGCCTCGACGTTGAAGTCGCTGTCGGAGAGGCGGTCGTTGACAACCTTCATGATTTTCTCCATCAGCTGCGCGTCGTTGCCTTTCAGCTCGATTGGCTTCACGGTGTCCTTCTGTTCCTGCACGCCGGAGAACTTTCCGCGCACCCGTTGGCGGTTGGCTATGAGCGAGGCGGCCGTTGCAAGCAGCTCTTCCAGGTCGAAAGGCTTGTCTATGTAAGCGTCGGCACCGTAGTCGAGACCCTCCACACGCGATGCCTGCTCTACCTTGGTGGTGAGCAGAATGACGGGTATGTGGCTCGTCTTGGTATTGTTTTTCAGGCGGCGCAGCAATGTGAAGCCGTCCATCTCGGGCATCATCACGTCGCTGACTACGAGGTCGGGCAGCTTGTCTGTCACGGCTTCAAGAGCCTCGCGGCCGTTGGCGTAAGTGTCAACGTGGTAGTCAAGCCCCATTTCCGACGCGAGGAAGTTGCGTATTCCCTCGTCGTCGTCAACCACGGCGATGCGGTAATTCGTCGCCCTGCGCGGCTTTCGCTGCTTGGGCTCGTCGTCGGCTGCGGTGCCGGCCTCGGCCCTGCGGCGGTTGTCCTTTTCGGTCTTGTCGGCGAAGTAGCTGCCGTCCACGATGCTGTCCTTGGCAAGATGGCCTGCGCCTTGCGGCAATGTGACGGTGAACACCGAGCCAGCAGTGCCGTCGGTGCGGTTTCGTGCGGTGATGTCTCCGCCGTGGAGCTTTACCAATTTATATGTAAGGTTGAGGCCG
>CAKZVT010000055.1 GCA_937922435.1 uncultured Prevotella sp.
TCACCAACCACCTCGTGCGCAACTACTACGAGCAGGGCGCGCACGTGCTGCTCGTTGACACGGGCAACAGCTACCAGGGGCTTTGCAGCCTGATAAACGCAAGGACGCGCGACGAGGACGGCATATATGTCACATACAAGGAGGACGATCCCGTTTCGTTCAATCCGTTCTACACCGACACCGGCGAGTTTGACGTCGAGAAGCGCGAGAGCATAAAGACTCTCATCCTCACCCTGTGGAAGCGTGAGGACGAACCGCCGAGGCGCTCGGAGGAAGTCGCGTTGTCAGGAGCGGTGAACGCCTACATCCGCAGGATTACCGGAAACCCGCAGGCGGGCGACTTCAACAGTTTCTACGAGTTCGTGCGTGACGAATACCGGAATATGATAAAGGAAAAGAACGTGCGCGAGAAAGACTTTGACATTGACGGCTTCCTCAACGTCCTCGAACCGTTCTACCGCGGCGGCGACTACGACTACCTGCTCAACTCCGGCAAGGGGCTCGACCTTTCGTCAAAACGCTTCGTCGTCTTCGAGCTTGACAACATCTCCAACAACAAGGTGCTGCTGCCGGTGGTTACGCTCGTCATAATGGAGACGTTCGTCGCCAAGATGCGCCGCCTAAAGGGAGTGCGCAAGATGATACTCATAGAGGAGTGCTGGAAGGCCCTCATGTCGGCAAACATGAGCGGATACATACTCTACCTGTTCAAGACCGTGCGCAAGTATTTCGGCGAGGCCGTGGTGGTGACGCAGGAGGTGGACGACATCATATCGTCACCGATAGTCAAGGAGGCCATAATCAACAACTCCGACTGCAAGATACTCCTCGACCAGAGGAAATACCTAAACAAGTTCTCACACATACAGAATTTGCTCGGACTCAGCGACAAGGAGAAAGACCAGATACTCTCAATCAACCAGGCCAACCGCCCCGGTGCACCTTACCGCGAGGTGTGGATAGGGCTTGGCGGCACACACTCGGCCGTCTACGCCACCGAGGTGAGCGACGAGGAATACTTGGTCTACACAACCGAGGAAACTGAAAAGACGGAGCTTATGCGCCTTGCCGGCGAACTCGGCGGCGACATTGAACAGGCCGTCAGGCGGCTTGTCGAGCAAAGGCGCGAGGCTAAACGGAAATTCAACGTTTTGATTAAGTGAGAGCAAAAGAAGTTTACTTGTTTTGCCGAGCGTGAAAAACGTGGAATGAAATTCAACGACACATGAAACCAAAAACAAAGGAAAAATGAAAAGACAATCCAAGACAATGAAAAGAAAACGGTTCAAGGCCGCCTTGGCCGCCGCCGTTGCGGCGTTGACGCTGCAAGGCTGCACGGCCTGGCCGCAGGCGGACATGGAAAGGCTGTGCGGACACTGGGTAAGCACGGAAGGCAAGCCCGACGTTGTTATCCGAAATGACGGCGGCACCCACAAGGTGACGCTTATGTCGAAGGGAGGCAGGCAGCGCAAGCTGAAGCCGCAGACGTTCGTACTCATGGAGGACGGCGGCAACCTGTTCATCGACACGGGCTACCGCGTGGGTGTGTCTTACGATGAAAAGTCAGATGTACTGACATTCTCGCCATACGGCGACTATAGGAGGAAGGAGGCTGCCCAATGAGGAAAAGGTTTCTTTTGCTGGCCGCCGCCGTGACGTTCTGCCTCGCACAGGTAAGCGCGCAATGGGTCGTGTCCGACCCCGGAAACCTCGCGCAGGGCATAATAAACATGTCCGACAACATCGCCCACACGTCGAAGACCGCCGTGA
>CAKZVT010000056.1 GCA_937922435.1 uncultured Prevotella sp.
CCTTATAGTACTTTTCGGCGGATTGCAAATCCGCCAAAACACATTACCGACAGCAGGACTTGCAGCATGACATAAGCGGAATGACCTTCAACAACCATCCAACAGATTTGCGGATGAACCCCAAGAGAATAAAGTTTGTAATTGCAAGAAATATTAGCTAAAATAGTTGTTTGTAATTATTGCTATTGTGACTATAATGCCAAAATAAGCATATTTATATCAGCTTATTCTTACAAAAATGTAAAAATAATGCTGATAGGTTTATAATTCGAGACTTATTTTTACACGGATAATGCCATAAGATGCGCCATTCTTGTGATGGCTTGGCAATCGGTATTGTTTTAAGAGGCCACCTTTTGCGTTCCAAAAGGTGGCCTTTTGCGTTGTAAAAAGCCGTCTTTTGCAGGACAAAAGACGGCATATTGGAAAGTGGCTGATAATCAGATGGTTGCAAAGCGGTGGAAAAGGAGCTTCAGTCGAACAGCTCTTTGAGCACCGGGAGCGACTTCAACTCGGGAAAGTCGGGCACGTGCAGCTGGTAATACCTTAATATAATGTCGGCCATGCGGCCGCGCTCCGTGCGCGACATGCGGTACAGGTGCATCGTGGCGTAGTTCATTCGGAGCAGCAGCTTCATCTTCTCCGCCTCTTCGGGAGGCAGGCAGTCGGCGTGCGCCGGGGCGTCCGTGCGGAAGCAGCTGGCGCGCAGGTCGAAGCGGCTTCCCGGCGTATAGCCGTCAAGGTTGGGGTAGAAGCCGAGGAACTTGGCCAGGCGCATCATGAACACAAGGTGGAAGTTGGCAAAGCTCCGCTCGCAGCCGTCGAGCCAGCGCACGCTGTTCTCCACGTAGGCGAACAGCGTGTCGTCGGCCGTTTCGCCGCGCGTGGCGCCGCGCAGGAACTCCGCCGTGAACATGGCTATTGCCAGTTTGGCCGGGCTGAAGGGTATTGACGTGAAGGGAACGGCCACGCGCGCCTCCTTGAGCGGTTGCAGGCGTGCGCGCTGGCGCAGGTCGATGACGGCCTCAATAATGAAAAGAGGTTGGAAATATTGCTTCTTCAGCTTCGCTTTCGGCGACTTCGACAGCGTGGCGATGCACGCAATGCGGCCGTGCGTTGCGGTGAGCAGGTCGACGATAGCTTTCGTTTCGCCGTACCTGAAAGAGTGTAGCACGATGGCTTTGGTTTTTACCAGCATTATAATAATAAAGGTATGCGGATGGCAAAAATACTCATTTTTCATGTATAAAATGGAAAATTCTTGAAAAAAGTTTGGCTGTTTGAAATAAAACATCTACCTTTGCACCGCAAAAATAGCGACGACGGTCCCTTCGTCTATCGGTTAGGACGAGAGATTTTCATTCTCTAAAGAGGAGTTCGACTCTCCTAGGGACTACATAAAAACAACAAGGAATAAGGAAGAAAGCAAAGATGGCAAACCACAAATCATCAGTTAAGAGAATCCGTCAGGACAAGAAACGCACATTGCACAATAAATATTATGCGAAGACAATGCGTAACGCCGTGCGCAAGTTGCGTGCCATAACGGACAAGGAAGAGGCTCTGAAGCTCTATCCTAGCGTGCAGAAGATGCTTGACAAGCTGGCAAAGACCAACATCATCCACAAGAACAAGGCTGCCAACCTGAAGTCAAGCCTGAGTTGCTACATCAACAAGCTTTGAGAAAGTAAATTATAAATAAGAGACAACCTTAAGCAGGCTGCGACACCCGTTGTGGGTAGTTGCAGCCTGTTTCCGTATGCACCGGGGTGTCGGCATTGATTTTTTTGTGCTGAATATGGGTGAAAAGTTTGTCTGTAAGAAAGAAAATCATTACCTTTGCTTTGTATGGTGTTTTTCCAAAAGTCCATGAAATACATAACCGGTCTGGCCCGTGCATTGCGTCCGAGGCTGTCAGTGCTGTTGCTGCTGGCCGCCGTGGCTGCGCCGTCGCTGGCTGATGGCACCGACGCCTTGCTTGACACGCTCGACAACGTGCTGCGCGACAGCAGGCGGTATGTAGACGTGCGCCGCGCCGTAATCTCCGGCTTGAAGGCCGAGCTGGCTTCCGCCTCCGCCGACGAGGACAGGTACAGGCTGACAGGCCGCCTGCGCGAGGAGTACAAGTCGTTCGACATCGACTCCGCGCTTTACTACGCCAACGAGAAGATGGCGGTGGCCAGGCGCATAGGCAACAGTTCGTACACCAACGACGCACGCATGAACATCGCCGAGATGAACGGCGTCTACGGCATGTACAAGGAGGCTCTTGACTACATGGACGATGTAGACAAGAGCGTGCTCGACATCTACCAGATGGAGTATTATTACCATGTCTACCGCAACATATACGGACTCATGGCCGACAACTGCAGCAACGCCGGCCTGAAGAAGCGCTATCTGGAGCTGACTGACAAGTACCGCGACTCCATTTTGCTTGTAAACACGCCCGGGTCGTTCAACTATGTCATAGTGAAAGCCGACAAGGACAACGTCCACGGGCGGTTTGACGATGCCATAAAGCTGCTCAAGGACGCTTATCCGAAGTATGACAACGCGCACGGCAGGGCGCTGCTCGACTATTCGCTCGCCATGTCGTACTCGGGAAAACGTGACATGGAGAACCTGAAGCGGCACCTTATCCTCTCGGCAATCAACGACATCAAGTCGGGCATACGCGAGTACACATCGCTCCGAATGCTTGCCACCGTGCTCTATAATGACGGCGACGTAGACCGCGCCTACGCCTACATGACGCGCTGCATGGACGATGCCGCGGCCTGCAACTCGCTCTGGCGCATCTACGAAGTGCAGAAGGCGTTTCCCATAATCAACAAGGCGTACCACCAGAAGCTCGACCTCCAGCGCACGGTCATTTACTGTTCGCTCGTGTTCATCATACTGCTCACGCTGTTCCTGGCCGTCGCCGTGGTGATGATAAAGAAGCAGATGCGCAAGGTTTCGGCGGCGCGCCGCCAGGCGCAGGACGCCAACGTCAGGCTGAAAGAGCTGAACAGGGAACTTAGTGAAAGCTCGCACATCAAGGAGGAGTACATCGCCCACTACATAGACCAGTGTTCGCTGTACATCGACAAGATGGACAAGTACCGCAAACACTTGCAGAAGGTGGCGCAGAAAGGCGGCGCAAAGGAACTTTTTGACGAAATTCGTTCAAAGTCGTTCATCGACAGCGAGCTGAAAGACTTTTACGCCCACTTCGACGATTCGTTCCTAAAGCTGTTCCCGAACTTCGTCGACGATTTCAACAGCCTGCTCGTTCCGGAGCAGCGCATACGCCTGAAGCCAGGCGAGAAACTCAACACCGAGCTGCGCATCTTCGCCCTTATACGCCTCGGTATAAGCAGCAGTACGAAGATAGCGGGCTTCCTCCGCTATTCGGTAACTACCATTTACAACTACCGTGTAAGGCTGCGCAACGCCGCGGCGGGCGACCGCGAGAAGTTTGACGATGCCGTAATGATGATTGGCCGGTGCGACGACGGCGACTGACAGCGTGCCGGGAACGGTGCCGTCAGTCGCATGTTGATGGGAATTATGTATTATAAAATAGGTAAAGTAGGGTGTTCATGCACCCTACTTTTTTGTTTTTAAGTGTCTGCTTCAAGTCGTTGATAATCATTGTCTTACGTTTGTAAGGGCTTGTTTTGTGGCTACTTTTTGGCTGAAATCAAGGTAACACGCTTGCTATATTCGTTAATTTTGCAACGTGGCTTTCGTCCACATGAAAACATTACCTTGCATTGCGCATGCGGCGCAGACAGAGACTATAACCATAAACAATAAAAACAACAAAATGAGAACAGAATGCCTTAAACGAGTGAAGACGCTGATAGCTTGCCTTGTGCTGGTTTCAGCGGCGGCCAATGCCGACACGGTGAAGTCGCCCGACGGCAATATCGGCGTGGAATTCAAGTTGGACAACGGTGTCCCGGTTTACAATGTTACTTATAAAGGACGGCTTGCGGTGAAAGACAGCAGGATGGGTCTGGAGCTGAAAGACGGCAAGCACCTTACCGAGGGGTTTGTGCTTGAGGGCGCGGACACGTCCACGTTCGACGAGACCTGGCGCCCGGTGTGGGGCGAGGTAAGCCAAATCCGCAACCATTATAATGAATATGTGGCGCGGCTCCGCCAGCCGTCGACCGACAGGAAGATGAACATACGCTTCCGCGTGTACGACGACGGCGTGGGCTTCCGTTACGAGTTTCCGCAGCAGAAGAACCTTGTGTACTTCACAATCAAGGAAGAACGCACCGAGTTTGCCATGACCGGCGACCACACGGCGTGGTGGATTCCAGGCGACTACGACACCCAGGAGTACGACTACACCGAGTCCAAGCTGTCTGAAATACCGTCACTCTTCGACGCGGCGGTGAGCTACAACGCCTCGCAGACAACCTTCTCGAAGACCGGCGTGCAGACTTCGTTGCAGATGAAGACCGCCGACGGCCTGTACATCAACATCCACGAGGCCGCCCTCATCGACTATTCGTGCATGCACCTCGACCTCGACGTGCCTACGCTTACATTCCGTTCGTGGCTCACTCCCGACGCAGTCGGCGACAAGGGCAACATGCAGACACCCTGCAACTCGCCCTGGCGAACCGTCGAAGTGTCTGACGACGCGCGCCGCATACTCGCCTCGAAGCTGACGCTCAACCTCAACGAGCCGTGCAAACTGGAAGATACGTCGTGGATTCACCCCGTGAAGTACATGGGCGTATGGTGGGAGATGATTACAGGAAAAAGCTCCTGGTCGTACACCAACGAGCTGCCTTCGGTCAAGCTCGACAGCATTGACTACTCCAAGATGAAGCCCAACGGCACGCACGGGGCAAACAACGCCAACGTAAGACGCTACATAGACTTCGCCTCGAAGCACGGTTTCGACCAGCTGCTCATCGAGGGATGGAACATAGGATGGGAAGACTGGTTCGGCCACGAGAAAGATTATGTGTTCGACTTCGTGACGCCTTACCCCGACTTCGACATCAAGGCACTCAACGACTACGCCCACTCCAAGGGCATGAAGCTCATGATGCACCACGAGACTTCAAGCTCGACGCGCAACTACGAGCGCCACATGGAGGCGGCTTACCAGCTCATGAACAAGTACGGCTACAACTCGGTGAAGAGCGGATACGTGGGCAACATTCTGCCGAAGGGCGAGCACCACTACGGTCAGTGGATGAACAACCACTACCTGTACGCGCTGAAGGAGGCCGCAAAGCATAAGATTATGGTGAACGCCCACGAGGCAGTGCGCCCCACTGGACTGTGCCGCACATACCCCAACCTCATCGGCAACGAGTCGGCACGCGGCACGGAGTACCAGGCTACGGGCGGAACGAAGACGCTGCACGTCACCGTGCTGCCGTTCACACGCCTGAAGGGAGGCCCGATGGACTATACTCCCGGAATCTTCGAGATGGACATGAAGAAGCTCAACCCCAACAACTCGTCGCACGTCAACGCCACAATCGCCAACCAGCTGGCATTGTATTGCACCATGTACAGCCCGTTGCAGATGGCGGCCGACCTGCCCGAGAACTACGAGCGGCACATGGACGCCTTCCAGTTCATCAAGGACGTGGCCGTTGACTGGGACGACTCGCGCTACCTCGAGGCCGAGCCGGGCTACTATGTAACCGTGGCGCGCAAGGCCAAGGGCACCGGCAACTGGTTCGTTGGCTGCGTGGCAGGGCAGAAGGAGCACACATCCAAGCTCTCGCTTGACTTCCTCGACAAGGGCAAGAAGTACATCGCCACAATATACGCCGACGCCAAGGACGCCAATTACAAGACCAACCCGGCGGCCTACACCATACGCAAGGGCATCGTAACGTCGAAGACCCGCCTGACGCTCCGCGCCGTTGAGGGCGGCGGATACGCCATAAGCCTGTTCGAGGTGAAGGACAAGTCGGAGACAAAGGGACTGAAAAACATTAAGAATTAACAATTAAAAAGTAAACATCCCGGCTTTGTCGGGAAGCGGTTTGGCCGTCAACTGAAACAGGCTTGGCGGCAGGGCGTTTCCCGATACACGGCAAAACGCGCTGCAAAAGGCCGTCTTTCGCACGCTAAAAGACGGTCTTTTGGAAGCCGAAAGACGGCCTTTTGCAAACGCGCTGACAGCCAGAGAGTTACAAGAGGGGTGAAAAGTGGAAGACGAAAAGTGAAAAATCCAATACCTTTTCCCCACTTCTCCCACATCTCCCAGCTCTCCCAGAACCCCCAGCCAACCCATGAAAAAAGTAAAAATAATCACTAACCTTAAAACAAAAATGCACATGAAAGGATTAAGCAGAACATTCACACTGGCGCTGCTGGCCGTTCTCATGTGGGCGTTTGTCCCACTGTCGGCCTACGCCCAGCAGCTGAAGGTCAGCGGCACCGTGACCGACCCGACCGGCGAAACCGTTATCGGCGCCACCGTAAAGGTGAAAGGCGGCGAGGCCGCAGCCGCCACCATTACCGACATCGACGGCCATTTCACCATCGACGCGCCGCATGACGGCACGCTCGTAGTAAGCTACATCGGCTTCGCCACGCAGGAGGTGGCCATCGGCGGCCGCCAGCAGGTAGACATACAGCTGAAGGAAGACAACGAGATGCTTGAGGAACTCGTCGTTGTAGGTTACGGCACGATGAAGAAGAGCGACCTTACAGGCTCGGTAGGTTCGCTCGCATCGAAGGACATCAACAACAATTCGGTAAACAATATCGGTTCGGCCATACAGGGAAAAATCTCCGGTGTGCAGATTGTAGACGCAGGAAAGCCTGGTGACAACGTGAACATCAAAATCCGCGGACTCGGCTCAATCAACAACTGCGACCCCCTCGTGGTTATTGACGGAGTGCCTACCGACCTCGGCCTTAATGCCATCAACATGGCCGACGTTGACCGCCTCGACGTCCTCAAGGACGCTTCGGCCACGGCAATATACGGTTCGCGCGGTGCAAACGGCGTTGTCATGATTACCACAAAGCGCGGCTCTGAGGGCAAGAGCACCCTCTCCGTGTCGGCCAACGTCTCCATACAGAACGCCGCCAACGTGCCCGACCTGCTCAATGCGTCGCAGTATGCCGCGCTGAGCAACGAGATGATGGTTAACAGCGGGCGCACGCCCAACCCCGAATTCGCCGACCCGGCGAGCCTCGGCAAGGGAACCGACTGGATGGACGAGCTGCTCCGCACGGGCATCATGCAGAACTATACGGTAAGCTATTCGGGCGGAAGCGACAAGGCGCACTACTACATCTCGGGCGGCTTCCTCGACCAGTCGGGCATCGTGCGCAGCGTAGGCTACCGCCGTTTCACCTTCCAGGCCAACACCGACGCGCAGGTGACGAAGTGGCTCAAGCTGTCGAACAACCTCACGTTCAGCACCGACGAGAAGAAGTCAGGCTCATACAGCATCGGCGACGCAATGAAGGCACTGCCCGTACAGCCGGTGAAGAACGCCGACGGCACATGGAGCGGCCCCGAGGGCAACGCCGAGTGGTACGGCAGCATACGCAACCCCATCGGCACGACCGAGGTGAACAGCAGCAAGACCAACGGCTACAACTTCCTCGCCAACATAACGGGCGAAATACAGTTTGCCAAGTGGCTCAAGTTCCGCAGCACCTTCGGCTACGACGCCAAGTTCTGGTTTGACGACAACTATACGCCCAAGTACGACTGGAAACCCACCCCGGTGGAGGAAAGTTCGCGCTACAAGAGCACCAACAAGTCGTTCACCTACCTGTGGGACAACTACTTCCTCTTCGACTACACCATAGCCGACGACCACAACATCAGCGTAATGGCCGGTATGTCCGCGCAGTGGAACGACTACGACTACTACTCGGCGCAGAAGAACGTGTTTACGTTTGACAACGTGCACGAGTTCGACAACGGCCAGAAAATGTACTCGATGAACGGCAACCTGACCGAGTGGGCGCTCCTCTCTTACATGGCCCGCCTCAACTATTCGTACAAGAACCGTTACCTGCTCACGGCCACCGTTCGCCGCGACGGCTCCAGCAAGTTCGGCCCGAAGCACCGTTGGGGTACATTCCCGTCGGCTTCAGTGGCTTGGCGCATCACCGAAGAGAAGTGGTTTCCCAAGACAACGTTCCTTGACGACCTGAAAATCCGCGTGGGCTACGGCGTCACCGGTAGCCAGGCCAGCGTAGGCAGCTACGGCTATCTGGCGCAGTTCAACACGGCGGAATATCCGCTCGGCATAGCGGGCAACGTGCAGACCGCGCTCTACTCGTCGGCTCTCGCCAATCCGTACATACACTGGGAGGAAGTGGCGCAGACCAACTTCGGTGTTGACGCGTCGTTCTTCAACTCGCGCATCGTGCTCTCGCTCGACGCGTATATCAAGGAAACGCGCGACATGCTCGTGAAAGCCGCCATCCCGATAACCTCCGGCTTCGAGGACACATCCACCACTTACACCAACGCCGGACGCGTAAGCAACAAGGGCTTCGAGCTTAGCTTGCGCACGGTGAACTTCGAGACGCCCCTCCGTTGGGAGACAGCCATCACCGCTACGTACAACCGCAACAAAATAAAGGACCTCAACAGCGACGTGCCTTATTATGTCAACCAGGTCAACAACTCGTATGTCACCATGCTGTCCGAGGGCTATCCCATCAACGTATTCTACGGATACGTAACCGACGGGCTGTTCCAGAACTGGGAGGACGTGAACAACCACGCCGTACAACCAGGCGCGGAGCCGGGCGACATACGCTTCCGCGACCTTAACAACGACGGCGTAATCAACGACGAAGACCGCACGGTGCTCGGCAATCCGAATCCCACATGGCTCTTCTCGATGAACAACTCGCTCTCTTACAAGGGCTTCGAGCTGTCAGTTTATTTGCAGGGCGTTGCCGGAAACAAGATTTTCAACGCCAACAACATCGACAACACGGGCATGGCCGCGGCGTACAACCAGACCACAGACGTGCTCAACCGCTGGACGGGCGAGGGCACAAGCAACTTCATGCCGCGTGCCGTCTACGGCGACCCGAACAACAACAACCGAATATCCGACCGCTTCGTGGAGGACGGCTCGTATCTCCGCCTGAAGAACATAACGCTTGCCTACAACTTCCCGAAGAAGTGGCTGACCAAGCTCGGCATCGAAGCCATGCGCCTGTCGTTCTCCTGCGAGAACGTCGCGACCATCACTTCATACTCAGGTTTCGACCCCGAAGTCGACATAAACGGCATCGACCTCTCGCGTTATCCTATCTCAAGGACATTCAGTTTCGGCCTAAACTTTAATTTCTAAACCATCAATGACAATGAAAACTATCAGAAACATCATACTGGCAGGCTTCACGGCGGTGGCAATGTCGTCGTGTTCCGACTTCCTCGACCTGTCGCCCCATAACACGCTCGACCCTGAGACAACCATGACCGACGACATAGCCAAGGCCCTGACGCTGGGCTGTTACCGCACGCTTCAGTCCTCAAACATGTACAACCAGCGCATTTGGACGCTCGACATCGTGGCCGGCAACAGCGAAGTTGGAGCCGGCGGAGGCACCGACGGCATAGAGACAATCCAGGCGGCAGACTTCATCGCTCAGAGCGACAACGCCATGGCGCTGTATCTTTGGCGTTCGCCTTGGGTGGGCATAGGCCAGTGCAACACCACAATCCAGAGCTTGAACAGCGCTTCGGGACTGTCTGAAGAAATCAGGAACCAAAGCCTTGGCGAGGCGTATTTCCTCCGTGCGCACTACTATTACATCCTTGTGCGCCTGTTCGGAGGCGTGCCCATGCGTCTTGAACCGTTCAATCCGGGCGACGACACGGCCATAGCACGCGCTTCGAAGGAAGAAGTGTACGACCAAATCATCAAGGATTGCCAGGAAGGCATTGACCGCCTGCCTGCCAAGGCAGACTATTCCGACGAGGACAAGGGCCGCGCCTGCAAGGAGGCCGCCATGGCAATGATGGCCGACATATACCTTACGCTCGCCCCGGACAACAAGGAATATTACGCAAAGGCTGAAGACTTGTGCAAGGATATCACGGCCATGGGCTACGATTTGTCGAAGTACAAGTATGAGGATAACTTCGATGCGACCATCAACAACGGCCCGGAGTCGCTGTTCGAGGTGCAGTACAGCGGCAGCACAGAGGAGGACTTCTGGGGCAACAATCCGCAGATGTCATGGCTGTCATGTTTCATGGGGCCGCGCAATTCCGACATGGTGGCCGGCAGTTACGGCTGGAACTTGCCCACACAGGAGTTCATCGACCAGTATGAAGACGGCGACCTGCGCAAGGACATGACTGTGTTCTACGAGGGATGTCCGCCTTTCGACGGCAAGGAATACAAGAGTTCATGGTCGAATACGGGTTACAACGTCCGCAAGTTCCTCGTCCCGAAGAGCGTATCTCCCGAGTTCAACACTTCTCCGGCGAACTTCGTTGTCTACCGTTATGCCGACGTATTGCTGATGGAGGCCGAAGCTCTTAACGAACAGGGGCTTACCGACGAGGCCGCCGCTCCGCTCAACATTGTGCGCAAGAGGGCAGGACTTGCTGCCGTATCTGGGCTTAGCCAGGATGAGATGCGCGAGAAAATCATACACGAAAGGCGCATAGAGCTGGCCTTCGAGGGGCATCGCTGGTTCGACATGATTAGGATAAACCACGGCGAATACGCGCTTGAATTCCTGCGCGGCATAGGCAAGGGCAACGTCACGAAAGACCGCCTGCTCTTCCCCATACCGCAGACGGAGATTGACGCTAACCCGCTTTTGAAACAAAATCCAGGCTATTAATCTTTTAACTAAATACTGAAAACATGAAAAGACATATATTCAGACCGCTGCTTGTCGTGCTCGGATGCGCCTTGCTTGGCGCTTGTGCCGACGACGATTACACCGAGTTGAACAAGGGCGAGACAGAACTCGCGCTTACGGCGGACGCGAAAGACATAACGCTTGACGAGGCTGCACACGCCGACAATGCGCTGACATTGACGTGGACGAGCGGCACCAACCACGGCACAGGCAACCGCATAACCTACAAACTCGAACTGGCCGAGGCCGGTACGGGCTTCGCCGCGCCGTATGTCGTGGCCGAAGGCATGACGCAGCAATATACTTGGACGGCCACGGTGGAGCAACTTAATACACTGTTGCGCGACAACTTCGGCGTGAAGGCCGACAACCGTTACGCCGTAGAGGCGCGCATCACGGCCAGCGTGACAGGCATCGACGATGTGCAGGTGGCTACAACGGCGTTCAATGTCGCGTCATACGAACCCGTCACGACGACGCTTTACGTCACAGGTACGGCCACATTGGGCGGCACCGACCTGTCGTTGGCGGAGGAAATGACGCGCACCGACAACGGACAGTTTACCTATACGGGCTACATGAAGGCCGGAACGTACAAGTTCATAACCACGCTCGGACAGGAGCTTCCTTCCTACAACCGCGGCTATGACGGCCTGCTCGTGCTGCGTACTACGGCCGACCAGCCCGACAACCTCTTTGAAATAACCGAAGACCATGACTATACCATCACGCTGAACCTGCTCGACGGAACTATTACTACCGTCCAGTCAGACGGTGTCAAGCCGCCTTACGACGCAATATGGTTCATCGACGGCATGGACGGTTACAGCTTCAAGCCGATGACGCAAGACGCTCTCGACCCGTTCCTGTTCCGCTACGGCGCCGAGTTCAACAACGAAGGCGACTTCAAGTTTGCCACGGCGAGCGGCAGCTGGGAGAACAACTACAAGGCCACTCAGCCCGACGCACCTTACACCGACCCGTCAGTCGAGTTCGTAAAGGGCTTCGACCCCGACAACAAGTGGCGTCTGAAGTCTGACGAACTGGGCAAGGCTTACAAGATATGCCTTGACATACGCAGCGGAAAAGAGCGCATGCTGATGGCTCCGTTCACGCCTTACGAGAACATTTGGCTCTTAGGCGACGCCGCTCCCGGCGGATGGTCGTTCGGCGACGCGGTGCCTATGACGAAGGACGCATCCAATCCTTACGTGATGACATGGACGGGAACGCTCAAGGAGGGAGAACTGAAGTTCACCTGCGACAAGAGCATCGACTGGAACGGAGCTTGGTTCATGTCGGCCACTAACGGTGCCGCGCCTACGGGGCAGGAGGAGAAAGCCCTCTTCATCAACAAGTCTGACGACGACCTGAAGGCGCAATACCTTACGGTAGACATCAAGAACATCGACAACAAGTGGAAAATAGCGGAGGCCGGAACGTACACCATCACGCTCAACCAGCTTACCGAGACAATAACAATCGCAAAACAATAAGACAATGAAGAAACTCATATATTCAGTCGTTGCGCTGCTGGCCATGTGGTCATGCAGCGACGACGACAACGTGACAGCCAAGCCCGACATCGACATCACGGGCGAAGTTACCAACGTGGTGCAGGTGAAAGCCGACCTTACCGTAAGCCTCTCTACCGACAAGGCGTGCTACAA
This sequence comes from uncultured Prevotella sp., assembly GCA_937922435.1. Lineage (GTDB taxonomy): Bacteria > Bacteroidota > Bacteroidia > Bacteroidales > Bacteroidaceae > Prevotella. The sequence goes on from CAKZVT010000056.1 coordinate 12,516, forward strand.
GCCCGGCGAGACGGTTACCTTCACCGCAACGGGTACTATTCCGGCAGACGCCAAGGTGCGTTACCGCAACGGCTCTGAAGTTGTAGACGAGCAGGCCGCCGGCGGCCAGACGTGGACGTGGACTGCGCCCGACGCCGACTTCACCGGCTACCTCGTAGACGTTTACCGCACCGAAGGCGACGGCTCGGAGACCGTGCTCGGCACTATCGGCGTCGACGTTTCGAGCGATTGGACGCGCTTCCCGCGCTACGGCTTCGTGGCTACTTTCGACGCGTCGAAGACAGCCGACGGCGTAATCGAGCAGGAGATGGCCTTCCTCAACCGTTGCCATATCAACGGAGTGCAGTTCCAGGACTGGCACAACAAGCACCACTGGCCGCTCGGCGGCACGCGCGAGCAGCTTGACGAGGTGTACAAGGACATTGCCAACCGCGACGTCTACACGTCGGTCATAAAGAAATACATCGACGTGCAGCACTCTTACGGCATGAAGACGATGTTCTACAACCTTTGCTTCGGCGCACTCTCCGACGCCGCCCAAGACGGGGTTAAGGAGGAATGGTACCTGTTCAAGGACACCGGGCACGGCACAAAGGACAGCCACGACCTGCCCGACGGGTGGAAGAGCGACATCTATCTCGTTGACCCCGAGAACAAGGAGTGGCAGCAGTACATTGCAGACAGGAACGACGACGTGTACGCCAATTTCGACTTTGACGGCTACCAGATTGACCAGTTGGGCGACCGTGGCACGCTGTACAACTACTACGGCGGCAACGCCAACCTGCAACGCGGCTACGAGTCGTTTGTGAAGGCCATGAAGGAGCGCCATCCCTCGAAGCGGCTCGTCATGAACGCGGTGAGCAACTACGGCCAGTATTCCATCGCACAGGGCGACGTAGACTTCCTCTACACCGAGCTGTGGGGAGGTGAAGACCAGTTCAGCGACCTGCGCGACATCGTCCACAACAACGAGCTTTACGGCCGCCACGAGCTGCAGACGGTGTTCGCCGCCTACATGAACTACACCAAGGCCGACGGCCAGGGCGAGTTCAACACCCCGGGAGTGCTGCTCACCGACGCCGTGATGTTCGCCCTCGGAGGCTCTCACCTCGAGCTTGGCGACCACATGCTCTGCAAGGAGTATTTCCCCAACAACAACCTTACGATGACGCAGGAGCTTAAGGATGCCATCGTGCGTTACTACGACTTCATGACCGCCTACCAGAACCTGCTGCGCGGCGGAGGCTCTGAAGTTGCGGCCGAGGTAAGCTCCACGTCAGACGTAAAGGTGGCCGCGTGGCCGCCGGCAATAGGCAATGTCGTGACGTTCGCACGCCAGCTGGACGGCAGGAAGGTGGTACACCTGCTCAACTTCATGGACGCCGACAACCTCAGCTGGCGCGACATGAACGGCACCATGCCCGAGCCGCGCCTCGTAGAGGGACTGCCACTGACGATGAAGGCCACCGCGAAGGTCAACAGGATATGGGTGGCAACGCCCGACGCGCTCGGAGGAGCGGTGCAGGAACTGCCCTTCAAGCAGGCCGGAGGCGAGGTTACGTTCACCCTGCCGTCGCTGAAATACTGGACGATGATAGTAATCGAATAATCCTCCTTCATTATTTACTTTTCCGAAAGGCCGTCTTTTGCACGTCAAAAGGCGGCCTTTTAGCGTGCAAAAGGTGGTCTTTTGGAAGGCGAAAGACGGCCTTTTGCAAACCGCCTGGCTGTCAACGGATTACGGGGAGGTGAGAAGGTGGGGAGGTGAGAAGGTGAGAAAATGGGCCGTCTGCTTGTCAACTTGTCCCTCGTCTCTTGTCTGCTCGTCCCTCGTCTGCTAAGAAATAGTTTTTAAGAATTAAAATTTCGCCATGTTGTTTTTTTTGCGTACTTTTGCAAGTCAATATATACTAATTTGAAAATGGCGGAAATTCATAACAACGAGAACAATTATTCGGCCAGTAACATCCAGGTGCTTGAGGGGCTTGAGGCCGTGCGCAAGCGTCCTGCGATGTACATAGGCGACATCAGCGAGAAAGGTCTGCACCACCTGGTCAACGAGACGGTGGACAACTCCATCGACGAGGCCATGGCCGGATACTGTACACATATAGAAGTCACAATCAACGAGGACAACTCAATCACCGTGCAGGACAACGGCCGAGGCATACCCGTCGACGAGCACAAGAAGCTGCACAAGTCGGCCTTGGAAGTCGTAATGACCGTGCTCCACGCAGGAGGAAAGTTCGACAAAGGCTCTTACAAGGTGTCAGGCGGCCTTCACGGCGTGGGCGTGTCGTGTGTCAACGCCCTGTCGACGCGCATGCTGTCGCAGGTGTTCCGCGACGGCAAAATCTACCAGCAGGAGTACGAGAAGGGCAAGCCCCTGTACCCCGTCAAGGTGGTAGGCGAGACCGAGTTGCGCGGAACGCGCCAGCAGTTCTGGCCAGACCCGACCATCTTCACCACGACAGTCTATAAATACGACATCATAGCCAAGCGCATGCGCGAGCTGGCATACCTCAACGCCGGCATAAAAATAACGCTTACCGACCTCCGTCCCGACGAGGAAGGCAAGACGAAGCAGGAGGTGTTCCATGCCGTTGACGGCCTCAAGGAGTTTGTCCGCTACATAGACCGCCACCGCACACACCTCTTCGACGACGTAATCTACCTCAAGACCGAGAAGCAGGGCATACCCATCGAAGTGGCCGTGATGTACAACACCGACTATTCGGAGAACATCCATTCTTACGTCAACAACATCAACACCATAGAAGGCGGTACTCACCTCATGGGATTCCGCATGGCCTTGACCTCCACTCTCAAGAAGTACGCCGACAATGACCCGGCCATATCGAAGCAAATAGAGAAGGCCAAAATCGAAATAGCCGGCGAGGACTTTCGCGAGGGCTTGACCGCCGTAATATCAATCAAGGTGGCCGAGCCGCAGTTCGAGGGCCAGACGAAGACCAAGCTGGGCAACAGCGAGGTCACGGGAGCCGTGCGCCAGGCAGTGTCAGAGGCTCTGACGTACTACCTGGAAGAGCACCCCAAGGAGGCTAAGCAAATCTGCGACAAGGTCATACTTGCCGCTACGGCGCGTATCGCGGCGCGTAAGGCGCGTGAGAGCGTGCAGCGCAAGAACCCCATGAGCGGCGGCGGACTACCCGGAAAGCTGGCCGACTGCTCCAACAAAGACCCCAAGGAGTGCGAAATCTTCCTTGTCGAGGGCGACTCCGCAGGCGGCTCCGCCAAGCAGGGACGCAACCGCTTCACGCAGGCCATACTGCCTTTGAGGGGAAAAATCCTGAACGTGGAGAAGGTGATGTGGCACAAGGTGTTCGAGAGCGAGTCGGTTATGAACATCATACAGAGCATCGGCGTGCGCTTCGGCGTTGACGGCGAGGACGACAAGGAGGCCAACATCGACAAGCTGCGCTACGACAAAATCATCATAATGACCGACGCCGACGTCGATGGTTCGCACATCGACACCCTCATCATGACGCTCTTCTACCGCTTCATGCCTAAGGTAATACAGGAAGGCCACTTGTATATCGCCACTCCGCCGCTTTACCTCTGCACGTACAAGAACAAGGTAAAGGAGTACTGCTATACCGACCAGCAGCGCCAGGCGTTCCTCGACAAGTACGGAGACGGCATGGAGGACGGCAAGAACATACACACCCAGCGCTACAAAGGTCTTGGAGAGATGAACCCGGAGCAGCTCTGGGAGACCACCATGAACCCCGAGACGCGCCTCCTGAAGCAAGTAACCATCGAGAATGCGGCCGAGGCCGACGAGATATTCTCAATGCTCATGGGCGACGATGTGGAACCGCGCCGCCAGTTCATAGAGCAGAACGCCACCTACGCCAACATCGATGCATAGTTTAAAGGTAAAAAAGTAAAACGGTAAAGAGGTAAAACTTCTCAGACTGTGCATGGCATATAAGAAAGACGGGAACGCTTGATAAAGTTCAGCGTTCCCGTCTTTCTTATGTCTGTATAGTTTGTATCTAAAGGCTTCCGGCTGGTTTTACCTTTTTATTTTTTTACCGTTTTACCTTTACATTCACTATTTTACCTTTTTACTTTTTTACCGTTTTACCTTTTTAACCTTCTTCGTTGCCTTTATAAAGTAAGTGATGAGCAGGGCGTAAGCCACGAGTGCGCATACCTGCGACAACGGATTGGCCAGCCACTCGGCGTTGACAAGGTTGACGTCGGCGAAGCGCAGCAGTGCGCTTACAACTCCCATGAGCGCTCCTCCGGCGATGAAGCCGCTGGCGATGAGCGTGCCTTTCTCGCCGCGCGCCTTGTTCTCGTCGGCGTTCTTCGAGCGAGATGTCACGTACCAGTTGATTGCTCCGCCCACGAGCAGCGGTATGTTAAGCTCTATGGGGATGAACATTCCGAGGGCGAAGGCCAGCGCAGGCACTTTGAGCAGCGTCAGAATGATGGCTATGAGTGCGCCGATGCCGTAGAGAACCCAGGGCGCGCCTACGCCGTTCATGAGCGGGTCGATGACCGCCGCCATAGCGTTTGCCTGAGGGGCGGCAAGCTGGCCGCTGGCAAAGCCGTATGTCTTGTCGAGCAGGAGCATCACTCCGCCTACTGTGGCGGCCGAAACCAGAGTGCCGAGAAACTTCCAAGTCTCCTGCTTCTTGGGCGTTGTGCCGAGCCAGTAGCCAATCTTCAGGTCGGTGATGAACGCCCCCGACATTGACAGCGCGGTGCATACCACGCCGCCCATGATGAGCGCGGCCACCATGCCTCCCGTGCCTTTAAGCCCTACGGCCACCATGACTACGGAGGCGAGGATGAGCGTCATGAGCGTCATGCCCGACACTGGGTTGGTTCCTACGATGGCTATTGCGTTGGCGGCGACGGTTGTGAAGAGGAAGGCTATTACCGCAACGAGCAGTATGCCGACCGTGGCGAAGAGCAGGTTGCCCTTCATTACGCCCATCCAGAAGAACAGGAAGACCACCAGAAGGGTGACTATCGCGCCTATGGCGATGACCTTGAATGGTATGTCGCGCTGCGTGCGGAGCACCTGCTTGCCGTCGTTCTTGCCTCCGCGCATCTCGCGTGCGGCCAGGCTGACGGCGTTCTTGATGATGCCCCACGAGTTGATGATGCCTATTACGCCGGCCATTGCTATGCCGCCGATGCCGATGTACTTGCCGTAAGACGTGAAAATCTGCTCGGGCGACATGTCGCCTACGGCGGTGGCGATGGCCGGGTCCCACTGGTTGAGCACCTGTCCGTCGAACAGAACGGCCATGAGCGGCACTATGAGCCACCACACCGCCAGCGAGCCCAAGCAGATGATGAGGGCGTACTTCAGTCCGACGATGTAGCCGAGGCCGAGCACCGCCGCGCCCGTGTTGACCTTGAACACGAGCTTCGCCTTGTCGGCCAGCGTCTCGCCGAGGCCGATTACGCGCGTGGTAAAGTTCTCGTTCCACCAGCCGAAGGTGGCCACGATGAAGTCATACAGTCCGCCCACCAGACCGGCCAGCAGCAACGGCTTGGCCTGCTGGCCGCCCTTTGCTCCGCTGACGAGCACCTGCGTCGTGGCCGTAGCCTCGGGGAAAGGGTACTTGCCGTGCATGTCGCTGACGAAATACTTGCGAAACGGGATGAGGAACAGTATGCCCAGCACGCCTCCCAGGAGCGAGCTTAGGAATATTTCGATGAACGACGCGCCCATGCCGGGGTATTTGTCGGCAAGTATGTAGATGGCCGGCAGGGTGAATATTGCGCCTGCCACCACCGCGCCCGAGCACGCTCCGATGCTCTGTATGATGACGTTCTCGCCCAAGGGGTTGCGCCGCTTGGCCGCGGTCGATACTCCCACGGCAATTATGGCGATGGGTATTGCCGCCTCGAACACCTGTCCCACGCGCAGCCCGAGGTATGCGGCGGCGGCCGAGAAGAGCATCGTCATGAGCACGCCCCACGTCACCGACCAGCCGTTGACTTCGGGGTAGACCTTGCGCGGGTCCATCACGGGGCGGTACTCCTCGCCCTCTTTCAGTTCGCGGAACGCGTTGTCAGGCAGCCGCATCCCGTCTTTTTCCAAGTCTTCCATGTCTTTCATTATGTTTGTTTGTTATTTCCAGAGTTTCGCATATTGGCGCAAAATTAAGAAAAATATGGTTCATCCACAAACCTTTTGGGTGAAATGTATGGTTCATTAATGAACACACTCTACCTTAAGCCAGGCGGTCGGTAACTGTCATTCCGCGCTCCGACGCGGA
>CAKZVT010000057.1 GCA_937922435.1 uncultured Prevotella sp.
GGGGAAAAACACCGCAGAGTAGCGAGGACGGTTTTTCTCCTGCCGACCAAGCCCGCAGGGCGGCCTTGCAAGTGCCGCACGGCGGACGGCTAACTTTGCAAGCGGAAACAGTGATGGCGGTACGGACAAAAAAAGAGGTTGTGCAGTTCCGTTTTTATGCACAACCTCTTGTTAAAAGCAAAAGAACATCTCTTGATATTTTCAGCCTTGCATTGCAAGCCGCATTTTTACATTGTCCATGGCGGCCTTGATGTTCGGGTTAAGCACCCGTGCGTAATGTTGTGTCATCCTTGTCGTCGAATGGCCGAGCATGGCGGCGACATCCTCAAGCGGCACGCTGTTGGCAAGCGCAATGGTCGTTGCGAAGGTATGGCGGGCGGCGTGGGTCGTCAAGTTCTTGTTTATCCTACACAGGTCAGCTATTTCTTTGAGGTAACTGTTCATTCTTTGATTGCACATCACCGGCAGGCAACGGCCTGTCTTTACGCAAAGTGGATGGTTCTCGTATTTCTTCAATATGGCAAGAGGAACAGGCAACAACGGAACATTGCTGATGGACGAAGCCTTGCGGCGGTGCTCCAGCTTCACTCGGCCTTTCCTTATCCACCAGTCGCCGTTGTTGTCCTGCACGAGGTGTTCCCTCGTCAAGGTTGAAATGTCCGAGAACGCCAGGCCGGTATGGCAGGCAAAGACGAATACGTCACGCACGAGTTCAAGCCTCGGTATCTTGAAGTCCTTGTCCATGATTGCTTTCAGTTCGCCGTATGTCAGGAATACCGGGTCGGTCTCGTCTTGCTGCATCTTATAACCGTAAAACGGGTCCTTGCGCATCCATTCTTTTGCCAAAGCCATGTTGACGATGCGCTTCAGGCATTTCATGTAGCGGACGATGGTATTGCGGCACAGTCCGGCCTCCGTTTTCAGGAACATGTCGAAAGATTTTATGAAATCCGGGGTAAGCTCGAAAAACGTTATGTCTTCCTTGCCGTAAAACCTCGGTACGGCTGTTTTCAACTTGCTCAACACGTTGGCGTACCTGTTGATGGTTATCGGCGAATAGTCGATGTTGACGACTTTCCTCATGTTTTCTATTTCCTCCTGCATGGTTTTCAGCAGGGTGCGCAGCTCTGTTTCCTTGCCGAACACGCGCTTCAGTACTATGCGCGGTGTGATGTAAGCCTGTTCAAGCATAAGCTCCTTGTGCTTTTGCAGTGCGAGGGAGTTAAGCTCCGTGAGGTATTCGTTCAGCTCGTTGGCCGCACGACCCTTGCCAATGCTGCGGCCTTTTGCCGCATTCCATTGCTTCAGCGGCACGCTGCGCTGTATGCGTACTTCGTCGTATTGGCCGTTGATTGTGACGCGCATCAGTATTGGCGCCTCGCCGTTTTTCAGGAGTTTCGTCTTTAACACGAAAAACAGAATGTTCATTGTTCCTTGTCTCATGACATTGATTTTAATGGGTTTGACATCCTTTTTCGTCAATCCGGACTGTCGGTTCATGGCTGAATCGGTAGCTTTTTATCGGCGTGCGGCGGAGAAACCACTGTCAAAGCCTGCAATGTCCACGGATCAATTCCCATAAACAGACAAGGCTGAAAAAACCGTCCGACGCTTTTTCCGCGTCGTTCCGTTTGTCTCGAACCATCGTCCGGCCAGGTCGGCAAAGTTAACCGGTTTTACCTGGAAGACAACTCTGTAAATATCTGAAAATAAATGAAGTATCGCGTAATCGGTGGTTTTTTATCGGAACTCTGCAAAAGCCACCGAACCAGCCACGTCTTATTTCATAAATCTGCGTTTTTTTGTGTTTAAGGATACAAAAAAATCCGCTGAAATAGCCTGTATTTCAGCGGATTTCATGATTTTCTATTGTCTTAAAGTGGTGCCACCAGGAATCGAACCGGGGACACAAGGATTTTCAGTCCTTTGCTCTACCAACTGAGCTATGGCACCATCTTTATTGCTTTTTGCGAGTGCAAAGGTAGGGGATTTTATTCAATCCTGCAAATTTTCAAGCATTTTTTTTGAAAAAAATGCACGCGTTTCAGTTTTTTGCCGTATCTTTGCATCCGCAAATCGGGATTTAGCGCAGTTGGTAGCGCACTACGTTCGGGACGTAGGGGTCGCTGGTTCGAGTCCAGTAATCCCGACAAAAAGCGGTGGAAAGGCGATTGCTTTCCACCGCTTTTTTCGTTTTCACGGCATGTCCTGCACCGTTTCCGTAATGTTTTAAGACCTAACACACATTGCGTTGAATGTCAAAATGCTGCACAGGCGGCTATTTGCCGGCCGGTCTCATGCGCAGGTTGAGCTGATAAATTGACGGCACGAGTATGAGCAGTGAGAACCCTACGGCCATGAGCACGCGCATGGTGTCGCCGCCAAAGAGGGCTGACAGGCCGGCATCAGCCGAGAACGGATAAAGCAGGAAGAAGGCGTAAGCCGCAGTGTTGTTTACCCAGTGCACGGCCACTCCCGGCAGAATGCTGCCAGTACGGCTGTACATCCAACCGAGGAGCAGGCCCATAAGGAAGGCGTGTGGCATCTGCGCCGGGTTCAGGTGGACGAGAGCGAAGAGCGCGGCAGACACGGCTATGGCCGCCCAACGGTTCTTGAACGCGCCGAAAAGAGAGTGCAGGATGGCTCCACGGAACACCACTTCCTCAACCAGCGGTACCAACAAGCACAGCGTGATGTAGCCGAAATGGTGGCTCATGATTGACTTGTACGTGCCACCCATGTAGTCGGGCAGTGCAGGCAACAGCTCCTGCAGCGCAGCTGAAGGAATGAGTGTGCCCACCGCTGCCAACGCGCACCAGAAGAAAACGCCCCATTGACGGCTGCGAAGGTAGGTCGGCGACACTACGGCGTAACGCCTCCAGATAAACAGTGCGCCTACGGCCAGGCTCGTAACGGCCGACGCCAATATGAGCATCGGTGCGGTTATGGCCTCAGCGTTGCCGCCGCAGAATATGCGCCACACGTCACCTGCGCTCTCGCCTGAAGCGAGCATCCACGACGCATAGACTATCCACGACAGGAAAAACTGCACCAGCACGAAAACGAACAGGTATAATAATGCTTTTTTCATGTTGTTAATTTGAAGTTATAGAAGTTTTATTAAGAAATCCAAGGATTTTTATTTGGAAGTTATAGGAGTTAAAGAAGTTATAGCTCGCTGCGCTCGCTAAGGAGTTAAAGACATTTGCTTGGCCGTCAATCGTATCAGGATAGCCGGGCTTATTTGGCTTATCAGGCCCAATTAGCCCAATGGGCCTGATGGGACAGATAAGCCGATGGCAGTGAAGCATATCAGTCTCCCTCCCTCGGGAGGGTTGGGGAGGGGCTTTTGGGAGTGTCTGTCAGGGGCTGCCAAGCACCCTTTCAGCCTCGCGCCTGTCCTCTTCAAGCTGTGCCATGAGCCGCCTGACAGAAGGGAACTTGCGCTCGTCGCGCAGCTTTTCGGCGAACTCCACGGTCAGCGTATGGCCGTACAGGTCGCCGTTGAAGCCGAAGATGTTAACCTCAAGCGTGGTGTCCGTGCCGTCGAACGTCGGGCGAGTGCCTATGTTCATCATGCCACCCATGAGGCGCGGGCCGCCGTCCACCGCCGCCCTTACAGCGTAGACACCGCCACGAGGGACAAGCTTCAGGCTGTCTTCAGGCACTATGTTAGCCGTAGGAAAGCCCATCCGGCGGCCTTCATGATAGCCGCCCACCACGCGGCCTGTCAGCCGGTAGCCGTAGCCGAGGCACATTGCAGCCATGCGCATCTCGCCTTCCGTAAGGAACGAGCGTATGACCGACGAGCTTACCTGCACACCATTGAGCGTGAAAGCGTCGGCTTTCACAACATCAACGCCCATCTCCCGGCCATAACCGACGTAATCATCAAAGCCCTCCGAACGGTTGTGGCCGAAGCGGTTGTCGTATCCAGTGACGAGGGTGCGCACGTTGAGCCTCTTCAGCAACACCTCCTGCATGAACTCGCGGGCAGGAAGCGCAGCCATTGCCTCGTCGAAATGCAGCACCACGCAGTTGTCTACACCCGTCATAGAGAGCCGTTCCACCTTCTCGTCGAGCGTTGTAAGCAGACGCGGACGGTAGTCCTTGTGCAGCACAAGGCGCGGATGGGCGTCGAAGGTGATGACAGTAGACTGCATTCCCCCCATGCTTCCGGCGCGTGCCTTCACGTCGTCTATAAGATAACGGTGGCCGCGGTGCACGCCGTCGAAGAAGCCTATAGTGGCTACCGAAGGGGGCATGACCGCCTGTTTTGCGTCGTTCAGGTCGAGATGAAACAGCTTCATAAGCTATGTTTTATGTTAAAGCGTGTAGTTATCAGGAGTTAACGGGAGTTAGCTCCTTTCAGTCGCGGAGTTAACGGACATTACTTTTGCAGCTATTGTCAGTTAACTCCAGCGAGCGGAGCGAGCTAACTCCCATTAACTCCCGATAACTACTGCTGACTACTCTACGCGTTGCTGACATTCATTTTACATGTATCCAAGGCGCGGCAGTTCCTCAAGACTGGCGGCAGAGGTTATTCCAAGAGCCCCGGCCGTGGCGCGGTTGGCCGCCGAGTCGTCGACGAAGAGCGTGTCGCCGGGGTCGAAACCCGTCTCGCACAGCACCTGGCGGAAGATTTCCTCGCCGGGTTTCAGCAGGTGCATGCGGTACGACAGGAACACGTTTTCAAAGTAGTCGTCCACTGTAAGGCCGCCTATGGTGAAGAAGTCGCTCTCCGCCTTGCGCCAGTGTATAGGGTTGGTGTTGCTCAACAGCACAAGCCTGTGGCCGCGTTTCAGCTCCAAGAGCATGTCGAGACGGCTCTCGGGGATGCCCGTAAGCAGGGCGTTCCACGCTTCGCCGACGGCCTCGTCGGTAGCCGTACACCCCGGGCAAGCACGCCGCACGGCGTCGCAGAATTCGCCTACGCCCGTCTCCCCAACCTCAAGGTCGTGAAACAAGTCCTCCTGCCGGCACTCGTCCACGTAGCCGCCTACGGCCTCCGCGCCTATGGCGGCAAAGGCTTCGATGCAGCGGCGGCGGTCAAGTCCGGTGAGCACGCCGCCCAAGTCGACTATGATGTTGCGCTTCACTGCGCCAAGGCTGTACGTCATTTCGCCTTCAGCCGCTTCACCATGCGCCAAATCTCGCCAACCCACATCACCACGGAGGTGCTTGCTATGATGACGAGCCACTCGTTCAGGCTGAGCGGGTCGGTACGGAACATCGCACCGCCGAAGGTCACTATGAGCCACTGTCCGCCCAAGATGATGAGCAGCACGAGCAGCAGGCCGTTGTCGTGGGTGAAGGCGTGGAAGGCGGAATGGTTTGAACCGAACGCCTTGGCGTTAAACAAATTCCAGAACTGGAGCATCACGAACGTGGTGAAGAACAGTGAAAGCTCGTGCAGGTGAACGCCGCCGCTGCTCTGGTTGCAGTGTATGAGGAAAGCGAACAGCACTATGAAGAACGCCAGGCCGATGCCTATGATGCCACGCGCCATGCCCTTGGTTATGATGAAGTCGGTCTGCTTGCGCGGCTTTTCGGCCATCACTTCGCGCGAAGGAGGCAGCGACGCCAGCGCGAGGGCGGCGAAGGTGTCCATGATGAGGTTGACCCAGAGGATTTGGGTGACGGTGAGCGGCAGTTCCGTTCCTATTACAGAGCCGCCCAGCACGAGCAGCAGCGCGGTGACGTTGACCACCAGCTGGAAGAAGAGGAAACGCTGAATGTTCTTGTAAAGGGAGCGTCCCCACATCACGGCGTTCACTATGCTGCCGAACGAGTCGTCGATAAGCGTCATGTCGCTGGCCTCCTTTGCCACCGACGTTCCAGAGCCGAGCGACAGGCCGACGTGGGCGTGGTGCAGGGCGGGAGCGTCGTTGGTGCCGTCGCCCGTGACGGCTACTACCGCACCGTGCTTCTGCAACAGGTTGACAAGGCGCTGCTTGTCGGTGGGTCTTGCGCGGCTCATCACGCGCAGCTTGGGCACGAGTTCGTAAGCCTCTTCGTCTGAAAGGGCGGCGAAGTCAGGCCCTGTGATTTGCGCCTCGGCCGGTGTCTGCTTGTCCCAAATGCCTATCTGGCGTGCTATTTCGATAGCCGTTGCCGACGTGTCGCCGGTCACTATCTTCACCTGTATTCCCGCGCTGACGCACTGTCCTACAGCTCTGGGCACGTCGAGGCGGATGGGGTCGCTGATGGCCGTTACTGCCTGGAAGGTCAGCTTCTCGCCTCCGGACAGCGCGCTCATGTCGGGCTGTTCGCCGTCGGCCAGCGTGCGGAAGGCGAAGGCCAGCGTGCGCATGGCCTGGTTCTGGTAGCCACGCAGGCGGTTGGTTATTTCGGTGCGCTCGGTGTCGTCGAGGTCGCACAGCGACATGATGATTTCGGGCGCGCCCTTCACCATCAGTACCCGCTTGCCGTTCACCTTTCCTATGGTCGCCATGTACTTGCGCTCGGTTGAGAACGGCAGCTGCGCTTCTATGTATTCGTCTTTCCTAAGTTCCTTATAGTCGATGCCTGCCTTCTCGAGCCACAAGAGCAGGGCTATTTCCGTTGGGTTGCCGATGCCCTTTCCGCCCTCGCTGTCGAGGTGGGCGGTGGTGTTCAGGGCTATGGCGGAGCGGAAGAGCGCGTCGTCGGTGTCATACTGCTGCATCTCGGCCACCTGCATCTTGTTCTGCGTCAGCGTGCCGGTCTTGTCGGTACAAATCACCGTCACGGCGCCCATCGTCTCGCAGGCGTGCAGCTTGCGCACGAGGTTGTTGTTCTTCAACATGCGCCTCATGTTGAGCGCAAGGCTAAGGGTCACGGCCATCGGCATGCCCTCGGGCACGGCCATTACTATTAATGTGACGGCCATCATGAAGTATTGCAGCACGGTCTCGGCCATGCGCAGGTAGTCTGCCGACGCCCATACGCCCTCGGCGTCGACAATGATGTCGCGGCCGAGGAAGATTACGAAGGCGGCGATTGATATGCCTATACCGAACTTGCTGATTAGCTTCGCCAGCTTGTCGAGCTGCAAGTTGAGCGGCGTCTTGACCGAAGTGATTTCGGTGCTGGCGCGCGACACCTTGCCGATTTCCGTGGCGTCGCCCACCTCGGTGACGCAGAACGAGCCGCGGCCGTTCATCACCATCGTGCTGCGCAGCACTTTCCCTGACGGGTAAGTGGCCTCCTTGTCGTTCTTCTCGGGGTCGGCGTGCTTGGTTATGATGGGTTCGCCCGTGAGCGACGACTCGTCAATCTGAAGGTCGGTCGATTCTATTAGCGTGCCGTCGGCGGGTATTTCGTCGCCCACCTCTATTATAACGACGTCGCCCACGACGACGTCCTTCCTCGCCACCTCGACCACCTTGCCGTCACGCCTCACCTTGACGGGCTGCTCCTCGCCAAGCGCGGTGAGCACGTTGAACTTCTTGGCGGCGTCCATCTCGAACCAGAAGCCGATAGTAGTAGCCAGCACTATTGCCAGTATTATGCCGATGGTCTCCACGTATTCGCCGTGGATGGCGGCCAGGCCGAGCGATATTACCGCGGCCACGAGCAAAATCTTGATGATAGGGTCCTTGTATTTGTCAAGGTAGAGTTTCCAAAGCGGAGTGCGCTTTGGCGGAGTCAGCGTGTTCTCGCCGTGCTCCCTGCGGCTTTTCTCGACATCGCCGGCGCTCAAGCCTCTAAGGTTTGAGTACAGCGGATTAATCTCGTTGCTCATCTGAAAACAAAAAAATGATAAAATTAATAATGCCTTGCAAAATTACTGAAAATAGCTGAAACCGAGGGACTTCAAGCTGCATTATCACGCAATTTTAACGTATCTTACTTTTTCTTCAGCCCCACCCCTCGTGCAAAAGACCGTCTTTCGCAATGCGAAAGACCACCTTTTACAGTCTGAAAGGCCGTCTTTTGGAAGGCGAAAGACGGCCTTTTGCAAACCCGTTGACAGTCAGCCACATAGCCGCAGGACGGCAACGCGGCTGTACGCGACGTTTCACCGGCCTACGATTTTGTTTCACACGGCCACGCCCCGACGCATGGAAAGCAGCCTGCAATTTCAAACTTTTGCGACTTTGTTTCACGCTGTTGCACGCAATTGATATAGTATTTACCTTTGCCTGCAAATCAAAACAACAAAAAACCGTGGAATAATTATGAGAAAGACCATTCTTTTAGTGTTGGCAATGTGCCTCGCCGTCAGCGTGGGAGCAGTCGAGACGTTTGTCTCGTTCACCCCCGTAGGCGGAGGCTTTGCCGTAGTGAAGGGCGGAAAGCCCGTCAATGTAGTGTGCGGCCATGACGACTTTGAGGGCGTGCAGATGGCTGCGGCCAACCTGGCCAAGGACTTCGGCCGCGTAAGCGGCACCGATGCGGCCGTAATGCAGTCGCCCCAGGGCGAGTGCGTCATCGTGGGCAGCCTTAAGTCGGGCGTCATCCAGCAGCTCGTCAAGGCCGGCAAGGTGGACGGTGCGCAGCTTGAAGGCAAGCGCGAGAAGTATCTCCTGCAAGTAGTTGACCACCCCTTGGACGGCGTAGGGCGCGCCCTCGTCATAGCCGGTAGCGACAAGCGCGGCGCCATCTACGGCGCATACGAGCTGTCGAGGCAGATGGGCGTGTCGCCCTGGTACTGGTTTGCCGACGTTCCAACGCAGCGACACAAGGACGTATATATAAAGAAAGGTGTCTACACCGACGGCGAGCCGAAGGTGAAGTACCGCGGAATATTCATCAACGACGAGTGGCCCTGCTTCGGCAACTGGACCCACTCAAAGTTCGGCGGCTTCAAGGCCGGCATGTACGAGCACGTGTTCGAGCTTATACTCCGACTGAAGGGCAACTTCATGTGGCCCGCCATGTGGAGCAGCGCGTTCTATGACGACGACCCTCTCAACGGCCCTCTGGCCGACAAGATGGGCGTAGTCATGGGCACGTCACACCACGAGCCGATGGCTCTGGCGCACACTGACTGGAAGCGCAACCGCAACGGCGAGTGGAACTACGCCACCAACGGCGAGGCTCTGCGCAAGTTCTGGACTACCGGCATTGAGCGCGCCAAGGACTGGGAGACCGTCGTAACCGTAGGAATGCGCGGCGACGGAGACGCGCCTATGGACGGCACGGGCAACATAAAGCTCATGGAGCAGATTGTGGCCGACCAGCGCGCAATCATCGAAAACGTGACAGGCCGCCCGGCGGAGGAGACCCCGCAGGTGTGGGCTTTGTACAAGGAAGTGCAGGACTACTACGACCAGGGTATGCAAGTGCCCGACGACATCACCCTGCTTCTCTGCGACGACAACTGGGGCAACGTGCGCCGTCTGCCTGCATTGGATGCAAAGCCGCGCAAGGGAGGCTACGGCATGTACTACCACTTCGACTACGTGGGCACGCCGCGCTGCTCCAAGTGGATAAACATCAACCCCATACCGCGCGTATGGGAGCAGATGAACCTGTGCTACGAGTACGGCGTGCGCGAGCTGTGGATAGTCAACGTGGGCGACCTCAAGCCGATGGAATACCCCATAACCTTCTTCCTCGACATGGCCTGGGACCCCGAACGCTACAATCAGGACAACCTCGTGGAGCACTCGGTCGACTTCTGCCGCAGCGTGTTCGGCGACAAGGAGGCCGCCGAGGCGGCCCGTCTGCTGCGCACATACGCCAAGTATAACCGCCGAATGACGCCCGAAAACCTGTCTTACAAGACGTTCTCCATGAACTACGGAGAGTGGCAGCGCGTCACCGCCGAGTACGACCGGCTGGCCGCCGACGCCGAGGCGCTGGGCAAGCGGCTGCCAAAGGAGATGCAGGACGCATGGTTCCAGCTCATAGGTTACCCCATACTGGCCTGCTCAAACCTCTATGACATGTACTATGCGCAGGCCATGAACCAGCGTCTCGCAAAGAAAAACGACCCCGAAGCCAACCTCTGGGCCGACCGCGTGGCGCAGTGCTTCGGCCGCGACAGCGTCCTTGCCAAGCAGTATCACACCATGAACGGAGGCAAGTGGAACCACCTGATGTCGCAAATACACATCGGTTACACCAAATGGAGCGAGCCCAAGCAGCTCGTAATGCCGGCCGTAAAGCGCGTGGAAGGCACTCCGAAGGGTACGCTTACCTTCCCGACGCCGATGCCCGAGGGCACGTATTACGCTGCGAAGAAGGACAAGTACGAGTTCAAGGAGCGCGACGGCTACGTAAGCATAGAGGCCGAACACTTTACACGCAAGACCGACGGCAAGGCCGCCCGGTGGACTGTAATACCCGAGATGGGGCGCACCCTCTCGGCCATCACTCCCCAACCCGTCACCGCCTCGACCGAAGGCATGGCCTTGGAGTACGACATCTACACCGAGGGCGACGGCTATCCGCGCGTCACCCTGCGCTTCTCGCCCACGCTCAACTTCAACACCAAGGGTCTTAGCTACGCCGTAAGCTGGGACGGAGGAGAGGAAACCATAGTCAACATCAACGGCGACTACAACGGCGACCTCGGCCCAATACAGCGCGAAGGAGTCATCGACAGCCAGACCATACACGGCAAGCTGAAGCCCGGACGGCACACGCTGCGCATACGTCCGCTTGACAACGGCCTCGTGCTTCAGAAGATAATGATTGACCTCGGCGGCATGCGCAAGAGCTTCCTCGGCGCGCCAGAGACTGTTTTTTAATTGAAAATTGAGAGTTGAGAAGGGAGAATTATGATTAATTTTTGCAACGAGGGGTAATCATAATTCTCCCTTCTCAACTCTCAATTCTCAATTAAATGTAATCATAATTCTCAATTTCCAATTCTCCATTCTCCATTTCAAATATCCCATGAAACGTTTACCCATAGTCTTAATAGTTGTCTTAGTTTTATTAAGTTGCAGCCGGGCGTGGGGCGTCGATATGCGCCGCCCCGTCAGCCCGCTGCGTCCCATGTGGTTAGTCCACGTCACAAGCAACGACAAGGAGGACGTCGTGGAGACCATTGACGGCCTGCCCGACGACCTGAAGCCCTATGTTGTGCTCAACCTGGCCATGAACCACAAGGCCGACCCCTCCCTATTGGACTATTACCTGGGGCAATGCAAGAACAAGGGTGTGTGGGTCATGATACAGCCCAGCAGCGGACACACTCACTACATGGACTCCGTGAACATAGCGCGATACGAGGATTATTACCGCAAATACCCCAACCTCGTGGGCTACAACTTCTGCGAACAGGCGTGGGGATTTACAAGCGAGACCTTCGCCCAGCGCTGCGAGCTGTACTGCAAGCTGTTGGAAATAGGCTCGAAGTACGGCGGCTACCTGTACATCAACGACATGCAGTCGGTATCGAACAATCCCTGGAACACCATATCGAAGATGAAGAAGTACGCGCGTTACGTCGAGTGCGTGTGCCGGTACAGCCGCAATCTAATCTACGGCGACAAGCTCACCATGGGGCTTGGCTACTACGACAACGAGAGCGCGTGCCTCGGCATGTTCCTCGGAGGCTACGCCGACAACTACGCCGTGCGCTACGACCAGTTCTCGTGGAGCTATTCGGGGCGCACGAGCGTATTCGGTGAAGAGTACGGCTACGAAGTGCCCAACGCCCTTTCGTGGCTTACCTGCCCCGAGGCCCTGGCCGGAATGTCCATCGCCGAGCACCTGATGATGACCGGCGCGACGGTGATTGACGGCCCGGAAATATCCTCCATACTCATAATACGCCACGGACAAATGACTCCGGGCGGCAAGAACGTAGTGGCCGACGTGGTGCGCAAGGTAGTCGACGGCACCCTGCGCATACCCACACGGCAGGAAGTGCTGGCACGGGTGAAGGCCGCCTACGTGTGCGACAAGAGCAGCAACGTGGACGACCCGCTGTACACCGGCCTCTACGGCATGGACGGACAGAAGAAGCAGAACCGCACTTACCTCAAGCGCACGGGGCGTTACATTACCGTTCCGACGTTTGCCGAGATGCCCGAAGACGGCCTCTTCGACGTAGTTGTGACGCAGACAGGCGAACAGAGCTACGCCAACCGCTGGCCGACGGAGGCCGCGAAGGTGGAAGAACTGAACCGCCTTTACCCCGAGGAGTACACCGGCACGATGTACGTAGGCCGTGCGGACAACCGCCTGCTGGCCTACAACAACTACATAAACACCGACATCGACGAGCAGGCCGACATCCCCTTGAAATACAACTCGTGCGATGCCGTTCATCTTGACTTCACCCCTCACACCTTCGCCGTTATCGAGGAGCAGGCCGACGGGCTGCAAGTCTACCTCAACAACTACCGCACCGACAAGTCGGCCATGTGGCTTCAGTACCCCGGAGTGAGCGAGGACGACGGCCTGCCGCGGCTTAATTACAACACGGCCTTCGATTACTTTGACAACACATTCATAGACAATCCCACCGACCGGCAGCTCCGCCGCAGTGTCATAGCCGTCCGTGGATGCACGGCCAAGCCTACGGTAACATGGAAAGACCGCGGCGAACACCCGGCCAGCAGCGTAAAAGAGGAGTACGCCGACGGCACGCTAACACTCACCATAACGCACAACGGGCCGCTCGACATAAGCATACAATGCGCCGGGAGCAACCAAGACAGGCTCCCTGCGCCCACGTTCGCCGCCGTGGAGAGCATACCGCAGCCCGACATGCAGGCCGACATCGTGGCCGACGAGCTGGCGTATGACTTCGAGGACATGGCCGAGGGCGACGCCATTACGCCTACGTCGCAGCCCTGGCTGGCCGCCGACGGAGCGGGCGCGGCCGAAATAACGCAGTACGGCGGCAGCCTCGCGCTCAACCCTACGGCCATCGGCACGGGCGCGAACCGCGTGGGCGTAGCCAACCTTACGCGCTTCGGCGCGGAGCAGGACTACGCCGTAACGTGGAAAGAATACACCACGCAGGTGAGCAAGGGCGGCGTGCTGATGCGCGGAACTTACGCCGACGGCGGCGCAAACCCGGGTCTGATGGACGGCTACTACTTCCAGGTGAACACCGACCTGGCGCGCGGCGACACCCGTGTGGCCATCCGTAAAGTAACCAACAAGGCCGACGGCACGACACAATTCGACAACGGACAGCAGGGCGAAGCCGTCCTGCCTGCACCCGAACAGGGCCGTCCGCGCTGGTACCGCGCCACCTGCCAGAACAACTTTCTCACCCTTGAATACTCCGACGACGGCCTGACCTTCACGCAGGCCATAAGGCGCGCGGACAGCAAATACCACGAGGCCGGCGTCACCCAGCTGCTTTGGGGCATAGGCGTGCCCGACGTAAAGACGACGTATTACGACGACATACGCCTCACCTACCTTTCGGGCACGGCCACATCGGGCATCGGCGGCATACATACAGTCACCGCTCCGTCGTCACAGAACGATGCCTGGTACACCCTTCAGGGCGTGCGCATAGCGCGCCCCACAGCTCCCGGCGTGTACATCAAGGGCGGACGCAAGCATGTGGTAAGGTGAACACCCACCCCAAACCCCTCCCCAAGGGAGGGGCTTCAATTGCCTTGTCAGGCTGGGCGCATACGGCTTGTCGGGCCAATCAGCCCCATCGGGCCTATTAAAATCAGCCCACGCATAACCCCTTGACAACCAACCGCTTAGCAAAAGGCCGTCTTTTAGCTTCTAAAAGACGGCCTTTTAGCGTGTCAAAGACGGCCTTTTGGAATGCAAAAGACCGTCAATCGGATTCACAGTGTTTCGGCGTGATTTGCAATCCGCCGAAATATACTATGAGGATTTGCAATCCGCTCAAACCGCCACACCTTGCTTTCAGCAAACGAGGAGCAGTCAATCGGATTGCAAATCCTTATAATAACGTGAGTTCGGCATAACTTCTATTTTCCACAAACAGCGAAAATACCCTTTGTAGGGACATAATTCATTATGTCCGCACGTTCTGAAAGAACGTTTTTCATTGCTGCGCTTGTGTAATACGCCTCTTCGCGGCGTGCGGACATAATGAATTATGTCCCTACAAAGGATGTTTTCTTATACCGAACTCACGTTATTATAAAACCGGCGGATTGCAAATCCGCCAGAACGAATGTATACGGCTTATCAGGCCAATCAGCCTCATTTGGCCTGTAAAAGCCTGCCTTTTGCCGCCCCTTTCCTGCCTCCCGGCTCTCCCAGTCCTCCCAAACCTCTTGTTGATGATACAAAACCGGCGTATCGATGCAACATTTCGTAACTGCGGTGCAACGTTTTTCGGTCATGCGTGAAGTAAATACGGACTATGTTTCCGGCCATATTGCAGTATCTTTGCATCGTGGATTTCAAAGGAAACCGACTTTACATTAAACTCAAAACAATAACAATTTAAAACCAAACCATCATGAAAAAGTTAATGCTTATGTTCGCCCTCGTGGCGCTGTTCGCAACCAACTCAATGGCCCAGGCTCCCTGGAAAATCATCGACATGGAATATGTCACCAAGCACGGAGGCAACTGCCAGTATGACGACGAGACCTGCACAGCCACGTTCAAGAACAGTTACGACCGCTGGATTGACCTGCCCGGCCTCTCGGGCGACCTCACCGGCCACACCGACCTCGAGGCTACCATCCTGAAGAGCAACGTAATCCTCACCTTCAACATACGCTACAAGGACGCCGACGGCAAGACGCAGCAGGTGAAGGCGCAGACCTTCTACGGCCAGATGGGCAAGGAAATAACGTCGAAGAAGACGCTCAAGGTTGACCTTACCAACAAGGGCAAGATTGGCGACGACATACTGAAGAACGTCACAAGCGTGCGCGTGTCGATGGCAAAGCAGGCTTCAGGAGCCGAAGAGCCCTGGTACTGCCAGTTCGGCGACATCGTAGTGAAGTGACAACCTGCCGCAGGCGCGGCGCACATGAAACATGTACCCATAGTGTTTTGATTACCAGATATTTCGCAAAAGGCCGCCTTTCGCTTGGTGAGAGGCGGCCTTTTGACGTGCAATTCAGCAGGCGTTTGCAGTTTTTCCCTGGATTTTCATTTCTGTTTTACATATTTTTCTTATTTTTGTAGGCAGATTAACACTTAGACCATGACATTCGTGAAAACACTAATAAGCAGACTTTTATTCGGCGTGATGCTGGCTTTCGCCTTCGCGGCGGCGGCCACGGCCACTACATTCCAGCGGCTTTACAGCAACGACATGCTGTCGTCAAAGCTCATCACAAGCATCTGCCAGGACAGCCAAGGCTACATCTGGATAGCCACGGAGTACGGGCTCAACCGCTTCGACGGCGTGTACTTCACGCAGTATTACGCCGACACGGGCGAAGGCTTGGCCAAGAACGACGTGCAAAACCTCATGGCCTGCGGCGACGGCGTGCTTGTAGACATGTACAACCGTGTGCAGCTGTACACCCCGGCGGACAACCGCTTCCACGAAATTGAGATAAAAGATGCCCCACAGGTTTCGATTAAAGGCGTGGTGAAGACGCCCGGCGGCGACGTGTGGCTCGTCAATTCGGGGCACGGCGTGTGGCAGGTTGACTTCGGGAAGATGGAGGCGCGCCCTGTCGTCAAGGTCAACAAGGCTGTGGGAAGGTACAAGGCTAAGTCGGCCATGATTGACAGCCGCGGCCGCCTTTGGCTCGGCACGCTCGAGGACGGAGTAGTGATGTACGACACGCGCACGGACCGCGTGCTCCGCTTCCTCGACGACGAGGCCAACCGCACGAAGGTGGCCGGACTAATGGAGGACAGCCGCAGGCGCGTGGTGATAGCCACCAACAACAACGGGCTGTACCTGCCCGACGTGCGCACGGGCGCGGCCTCCAAGCTGTGCGACGTCAAGGGGATGACCGTAATGCGCGCGTTCTGCGACGACAAGGGCGGCATGTACGTAGGCACCAGCGTTTACGGAGTGTGGCGTGTGGATGTTGACGGACGCCGCGTTGTGCCCTTGTGCACGCCTGCGGAGCTGCCCTTGATGCCCAAGGCCGACGCCTGGGCCTTCTGCCGCGACAAAGACGGCAACGCCTGGCTCGGCTTCCACCGCGGCGGTCTGCTCTTCGTCTCACAGCGGCAGCAGCCCTTCGGTTACATCGGCATGGACGGCATGGACGGCGACAATGGCAGCAACGTGCTGGCCGTGGCCGCCGCGGCCAACGGCAACCTGTACGTAGGGAAGGAGGGTAACGGCCTCTTCGAGCTGACGCAGAGCGGCGAGGTGGGCGGCCGCTGGCTGCACGGCAAGGGTGTGAGCGCCATCATGCCCGCGGGCGGAGGCATGGTATGGGTAGGCACGCACTACAACGACGGCGTGTGCCTGCTCGACACGCGCACCGGCTCGGCGCGCTGGCTCGCCGACAAGGACATCGTGGGCAGCTATGTCAAGGGCATAGCCGCCGACAAGAAGGGCAACATTTACATGGCCTGCTTCAACAAGGGCATGTTCTCGTTCACGCCTGACGGACTGTCGCGGCGCACCCTCTGCGGCGGCAGGATGCAGCTGCACAACCGCTACCTGAACGTGCTCAAGGCCGACTCGCGCGGCCTCCTGTGGATAGGCCACTACTATGGCATCGACGCTTACGACCCCGTGCGCGACCGCGTGCTCGACCTCAAGATGGATTCCACACTGCGCTCCGCCGTTACTTACGCCATAGCCGAGACGAGCGACGGCCTGATGTGGTTCGGCACCAACCACGGACTGTTCAGCTACGACACGGCCAAGCGCGCCTGGAAACACTACACCAAGGCCGACGGACTGCCCGTAGAGACCGTGTGCGGAATAGCCGAGGGCGGCGACGGCAGCCTCTGGGTGAGCACTTTCCGCGGTCTCTGCCGCCTTGACAGACGTACGGTGCGCATGGCTACATTCTACCGCGGCAACGGTCTTGAGGATGACAACTACTTGCGCGGAGCCTGCGGCGTGTCGCCCTTCGGCCTCGTCTACTTCGGCAACGAACGCGGCTTGACGTTCTTCATGCCGCAGAAGGTGCAGGTAGCGAGCTTCCAGCGCGGCGTAACCATGACCGGCCTGTACCTGCAAGGGCGGCAGGTGGTGATGCCTGACGACGCCATACGCCTCGACTACCGCGACAACACGTTCACCCTGCGCTTCTCTACGATGGACTTCCGCGAGGCCGACAACATCTATTACGAATACCGCTTCAAAGACGAACCGCGCGGAGTGTGGCACCAGACGGCCGCCGGAACGAGCGAGATAACGCTCACACACCTCGCCCCTGGCAGCCACCAGCTGTTCGTAAGGGCGTGCGAGGGCGGCGTTACGTCGGACATCAAGAAGATAGACATACGCATCACGCCGCCGTGGTGGCGCTCATGGTGGGCTTACACATTATATATAATGGCCGCACTGGCCGTCATCGCCCTCGCCTTCACCGCTTACAAGCGCAAACAGCAGGCAGAGAACAACGAATCGGAAATAAGGTTTCTCATCGACGTAGGCCACGAGCTGCGCTCTCCGCTCACGCTCATCAAGAGTCCGCTGGAAGCCCTGCTGCGCCGCGACCACGACCAGGCGACAAGCCGTGCGCTGCGTGGCATGAAGCGCAACACCGACCGTATGCTCCAGCTTGTCAACCAAATATTGAGCATCCGCCGCATAGAGAAAGGGCAGATGCGGCTACACTACGCCGAAACGGACATGACGCAGTTTGTCGCCGACATCGTGCACGACTATGACTACGAGGCGGAGAAGCGCAAAATAACCCTCTCGTTCACCGCCGACGGCAACGGACTGAAGGCTTACATCGACCGCGACAACTTCGACAAGGTGGTGAACAACCTGCTCACCAACGCACTGAAGTACACCCAGGACGGCGGAGAAATCACCGTTGCGCTGGCCGCCGAGGGCGGCAGGCTGCGCCTTACAGTCACCGACAACGGCCAAGGCATAGACGAAGAGCAGCTAAAACGCGTGTTCGACCGCTTCTACCAGGTGTCCTCACGCACCGCTTCGGGGCAGCTGGGCTTCGGCATCGGCCTCAACCTTACATATAAATTGGTAAAGCTCCACGGCGGAGACATCACCGCA
>CAKZVT010000058.1 GCA_937922435.1 uncultured Prevotella sp.
ATTACTCCAAGTTGTTCAGAGTTGTTTATAAGGGGTCACTTGCCGACGCAAAAGTGTTTGAAGATGTTTTGGAGCGTTTCTTCGCTGGTGATTTCACCGCCGGTTATTTCGGCTAAATGGCCGAGGCAGTCGCGCAGGTCCTGCGCTATGAGGTCGGAGGGCAGGCCGTCGGCAATGCCGTTGCGCACGCGCCGGATGTCTTCGATGGCGCGTGCGAGTGCTTCATAATGGCGTAGATTTGTCACGACAACGTCGCTTGATGATATTTCAGGTATGCCTGCGGCGTCGACAAGCAGTTGTTTCAGCTTGTCGAGATTCATGCCTTGCTTGGCCGATATCGATATGCATCGTGTGTATTCAGGCATGCCGCATGAGGCTACGTCTGGTGTTTGTGTTGCGATGTCGGCCTTGTTGTACACAATAATAAGTTGTTTGCCGTTGCATAACGGTGTTATTTTCTCTGCAAGTTCATTTGTCTTTGACGTGTTGTCGGCAGCGTCGATTAGCCATAACACGATTTCCGCCTGGCTGATTTTCTTGAACGTGCGGTCAATGCCGAGGCGTTCTATCGTGTCTGATGTGTCGCGTATGCCTGCTGTGTCGATGAAGCGGAATGTCGTGCCGCCGATGTTCACCGTGTCCTCGATTACGTCGCGCGTTGTGCCGTGTATGTCGCTTACTATTGCGCGGTCTTCGCCGACGAGTGCGTTGAGCAGGGTCGACTTGCCAGCGTTTGTCTCGCCTACGATTGCTACGGGCACGCCGTTCTTAATTGCGTTGCCGAGCGAGAACGATTTTGCCAGTCTGCTTATGACCGTATCAATCTGTGCCGCAGTGTCGTCAAGTTCGCTGCGGTCGGCAAACTCAAGCTCTTCGTGGTCGCTGAAGTCGAGTTCGAGTTCCAAGAGCGATGTCAGCTTTAGCAGTTTGTCGCGCAGCATTGACAGTTCACGGCTGAAAGCTCCGCGCATCTGGTTCATCGCCAGGCGGTGCGTGGCTTCGGTCGACGAGGCTATGAGGTCGGCAACGGCCTCGGCCTGGCTAAGGTCCATCTTGCCGTTGAGGAACGCCCTGCGTGTAAACTCGCCCGGCTCGGCGGCGCGGCAGCCGTTTCCGATGAGCAGCTGCGTGACTTGTTGCAGGATGTATGCCGACCCGTGGCAGGATATTTCGACCGAATCCTCCCCTGTATAAGAGTGCGGGGCGCGGAATATGCTTACGAGTACGTCGTCTATGACCTCGCCGCCGTCGGCGGTTATCCTTCCGTATGATATTGTGTAAGCCTTGCGCTTGGTTAGCGGCAGTCCGCCTTCTGCGGCAGGACGGAATATCTTGTCGACCACCGTCAACGCCTCGCCGCCCGATACGCGTATTATGCCGATGGCTCCGCCACGGCCTGTCGCAATGGCGCATATTGTGTCTTCGTTGTTCATAGGACTTTATGATTTGCAGTGCAAAATTAGCTTAAATATGCCTTACAGCAAAATATGAGGCTTTGTTTGTAGGTATATGGGTTTTGCACCCCATAAACGTTGGCATTGTCCTCCAATACGTTGCCAACAACCATATTTGCCAGATGTCCCAATGCAAATGACAGAATGGAAATAAACAATATATATTTTATTTTCATTCTTTTTGAATTTGATTTGATAAATTTATTCATTGTCAATTCAATTTCTTATTCCAAATGATTTTATACAACTCTTTCTCAATGCCATCTTTTATATGGCAAATTTACTGAATATTCTGCAAAGTTGGTTCGTTTTACAGGTGTTTTTATTCCTGTTATAGTGCATGCGGTTATGGATGCATATCTAAAAGGCCGCATATTGCATTGTAAAAGGTGGCTTTTCAGCTTGTAAAAGATGGCCTTTTACACGCTAAAAGGCCATCTTTCGCTGAACGCCTTGTTCTGCCGCGTTTCGGCGGTGTTGGTCGGCGTTGCTTCAGCTCGCCGTTAGGGCGGCGGCATTGGGCGATGCGCGTGTGCGTTTTTGCACGCAACATGATGATTTTTCCATGATTTTGCAGGTAATCATTATTTTTGTACTATATTTGCACATGATAACCGTTATTGTGCGGTGTTTGGCCAGCCTGTAGGGCGCGGTGCACCGCAGTAATGTCATTGTAGAAACTTTAACATGAAAATATATGATTGACGTAAAAGCTACTTTGAAAGAATCTGAAGAGCGCATGGAGATGGCGGCCATGTTCTTGGAGGACCAGTTGTCGCGTGTGCGCGCCGGACGCGCCAACGTGGCGATACTCGACGGCGTAAGGGTTAATTCGTATGGTTCGATGGTGCCGCTCAACCAGGTGGCCAATGTGTCCACGCCCGATGCACGCACAATCGCCATACGTCCCTGGGACAAGAAGATGATAAAAGACATCGAGAAGGCCATAATGGATTCGGATGTCGGCATAACTCCCGAGAACAACGGCGAAATAGTGCGTTTGGGAATACCGCAACCTACGGAAGAGCGGCGCAAGGAGCTAGCCAAGCAGTGCAACAAGATGGGCGAGAAGGCCAAGGTGGAGGTGCGCAACGTGCGCGGCGACATCAAGGACAAGCTCAAGAAGGCCATAAAGGACGGTCTGTCGGAGGACAACGAGAAGGACGCCGAGGCGGAACTCCAGAAAATACACGACCGCTTCATCAAGAAAATCGACGCTGTTCTTGAGGCTAAGAACAAGGAAATAATGACTGTATAAGTTAAGAATTAAGAGTTAAGAATTAAGAAAAACACACTTGTTGTATTCCTGCAAGGCATGTTTTCTTAATTCTTAACTCTTAATTCTTAAATCATAATATTATGGACGGACTTGTCATAAAGAATACTGGCAGCTGGTACACAGTGCTCACTGACGGCGGCGAAACGGTCGACTGCAAAATCAAAGGCAAATTCAGGCTCATGGAAATACGCAGCACCAACCCCGTGGCTGTGGGCGACCGTGTCACCATAGAGATTGGTGCGGACAAGGCTGCGTACATTACTGAAATACGCGACCGTTGCAACTACATCGTGCGCAAGTCGCCCAACCTGTCGAAGCAAAGCCACATAATAGCGGCAAACGTAGACCAGGCGTGCCTCGTTGTGACTGTCAACCGTCCCCAAACGTCGACAACCTTCATAGACCGCTTTCTCGCTTCGGCCGAAGCTTATCGTGTGCCGGTAATCTTGCTGTTCAATAAGACCGACCTGCTTTCTGACGAAGAACTTGAGTACCAGCGCATGATGATTCACCTGTACGAGACTGTAGGCTACGTATGCAAGGCCGTGTCGGCCATCGACGACGGAGTGTGCGGTACGCTCAAGCCCGTCTTGCAGGACAAAATCACATTGTTCAGCGGCAACAGCGGGGTAGGCAAGAGCACCCTGCTCAACAGGCTCATACCGGGACTTAACCTGCGCACGGCCGAAATAAGCCAAGTACACAATACCGGCATGCACACCACTACGTTCAGCGAGATGCTCCGCCTGCCTTACGGCGGATGGGCCATAGATACGCCTGGGATAAAAGGTTTCGGTACGTTCGACATGGAGCCGGGCGAAATCTGCGGCTATTTCAAGGAGATATTCAAGTTCTCCAAAGACTGCCGCTTCAGCAACTGCACGCATACGCACGAGCCAGGCTGCGCAGTGCGCAAGGCCGTTGAGGAGCATTACATAGCCGAGAGCCGCTACGCTTCGTATCTGAGCATGCTCGACGACAAGGACGAAAACAAGTACCGCGAAGCGTTTTGAGCCTACGGCTGCCGTGGCGATATATCGAGTATAAACGCATACTGCGGATGATGAAAGGCCGGGCGGCAATTTCGTCATCCGTTTTCTTCATGATTACTACACATGGACAACCCAGAATTGGAATTGGCGTGGAATATTGTCGAGCATACCGGGGCCAACCTGTTTCTTACGGGCAAGGCCGGTACGGGCAAGACCACGTTCCTCAAACAGTTGAAAGAGCGGTCGAGCAAGCGCATGGTAGTGCTTGCGCCTACAGGCATAGCAGCCGTCAATGCAGGCGGTGTCACCGTGCATTCGTTCTTCCAGCTGCCGCTGTCGCCGTATTTGCCGGGCACAACTTTTGACCGTGGCGACAGGAAATATTTTACGTTCGGCAAGGTAAAGAAAGAAATCATACGCACGCTCGACCTGCTCGTAATCGACGAAATCAGCATGGTGCGTGCCGATTTGCTTGACGCTGTGGATTCCGTCATGCGCCGATACCGCGACCATGGGAAGCCGTTTGGTGGCGCACAGCTGCTTATGATAGGCGACCTCCAGCAGCTTGCGCCTGTCGTCAAGGATGACGAGTGGGCTTTGCTCGGCACTGTTTACTCCACTCCCTACTTCTTTTCGAGCAAGGCTTTAGCGGCTGCCGGCTACCATACGGTGGAGCTTAAAACCGTGTACCGCCAGCAGGACACGGCCTTTATATCGCTGCTTAACCAAATCCGCGACAACCGCGATATTGACTTCGCCCTGCAACAGCTGAACAGGCGTTATATTCCCGGCTTCAAACCCGACAATGGCAGCGGATACATACGGCTGACAACGCACAACTACCAGGCGCAGGCCATCAACGACAGGGAGCTTGCGGAGTTGCCGACGCGCGAGTATGCGTTCGACGCCGAAGTGGAAGGCACGTTTCCCGAGACATCGTTTCCGGCTGACAAACGCCTTGTGTTGAAGCCCGGCGCACAGGTGATGTTCATCAAGAACGATGCAGGCAGGCGCTTCTTCAACGGCATGATAGGCGAGGTTGTGTCGGTAGGAGAGGGCGGCGTAGTGGTGAAAGGAAAGGACGGCAATGCCGAGTTCAGCCTTGAAAAGGCCGAATGGAGCAACTCGAAGTACACGCTCGACAGCACATCCCGTGAAATCAAGGAAACCGTAGAAGGCGTATTCCGCCAGTATCCGTTGCGCTTGGCATGGGCCATAACTATACACAAGAGCCAGGGGCTTACGTTCGACCACGCCGTAATCGACGCATCCCATTCGTTTGCGCACGGTCAGGCGTATGTCGCGCTAAGCCGTTGCCGCACGCTTGAGGGCATAGTGCTTAGCGAGCCGTTGCAGCGCGAGGCGGTGATAAGCGACGGTGTGCTCGACGAATATATGAACGACATGTACGCGCGCATACCTACAGCCGATGACATCTCTGCTTTGCAGAGGGCGTACAGCGTGCAGCTGTTGGATGAACTGTTTGATTTCCAGCCGCTGCTTTCGGCGTTCAACATGCTGCTGCGCACGCTTGACGAGCATTTTTACCGCAAGCAGCCCAAGTTGCTTGCCGAATACAAGCGGTTGGCTCCGGCGTTGGGCGACATGGTTGACGTGGCGCGCAAGTTCAAGGCGCAGTACACCAAGTTGGCCTATAGCCAAGAACATGGTGCCAACGGCTTGTTGCAAGAACGTGTGCGCAAGGCTGCGGAGTATTATTCGGATAGGCTGGCAGAGCTTGTCTTGCTGTGCGCGAAGACCAAGGTGGATACGGACAACAAGGTGGTGAGGAAGCAGTTTGACGACAGGTTCTCGGCGTTCAAGAGCGAGTTGTCATTAAAGGAACGTCTGCTTGGGCATGAGTGCAGTGAAGGAGTGTGCTTCTCTGCGGCCGACTACCTTTCAGAAAAAGCCAGGATTTTGCTTGACATTGACGGGCATGCTCCAGAGGCGAAGCCAACACGGAAGGCGAAAGCCCCCAAACAGCCCAAACCGCATACGCGTGAAGTCAGCTACAGGATGTTTGCCGACGGCATGGACGTGGCGCAGATAGCTAAAGAGCGCGGGCTTACATACGGTACAGTGTTCGGCCATTTGGCGCAGTATGTAAAGGACGGGCTGCTCGACATCGGCCGCATAGTCCCTGAAGAGCATCTGGAAGAACTGCGCCGGTACATCATCGAGCATCCCGAGCCTGGCACTGTCAGCGAAATAAAGGCGGCGGTCAGTCCTTCGATAACTTATGATGAAATACGCCTTGTTGTAGAGTTGGGCGGCCATAAAACGGCAGGACGCGACAACTACAACAGGTAACGGTTTGTGATGGAATTGTAAAAGGCGGCGTTTCGCATTGCGAAACGCCGCCTTTTACGTTGCAATATGCCGTCTTTCGGACGCTAATTGGCGGCCTTTTGCAGACAGCCTTTTATCATGTTGCCTATTTGCTTCATGCGTGCCTGCTTGCCGTCCTGCGGATACGCCTCGTAATACGCGGCTGCCGATGTGAACGCCTCGGCAGCCAACGCCCATTTTCCCTGCTGCATGTAGCAGTGCCCAAGGCGGTAAAGTATGTCGGCCTTGTCTTCGTTACGGCATATCAGCGTCAGCTTTTCGTATAGGGGTATGGCTTCGGCGAATTTCCCGGTCTTGAAATGGCTTTCGGCTGCGGCGTTGTAATATACCCTGCGCTCGGCAGGGGAGTAGACGCCAACAGACGGCAGTGCGCGGTCGAGATAGCGGCAGGCCATGGCGTAGTCCTGCTCATGGTAATAGCAAACGCCCATGTATGCGATGAAGCGTGGGTTCAGTCTGTATTTCTTGTCCAGTTTTATGAAAAGCATCAGCGCCTCGTGGTATTTGCCTCCGGCGAAATAGTCTACGGCCATGCCCAGCATCTGCCTGTCATGTATGGCGTTGTCGTGTTGGCTTGCAGGCATGGCGTGCATTGCAAGCGATAAAAACAGTATGAACAATATATGCCTCACTCCGTGTAAAAATCTATCAGCCGTTGCAGGGCGTTGCGGCATACTGTGCAAAATTCGGGTGTCTCGTTGGTGCGCATACGGCAGTCCTGCATCCCTCGGTAAACGCCTTTCAAACTGTAACCGGCCCCTTCGAAAAGTCCTATTTTCGTGCTTGCCGTTGCGGAATCGCGGCTTTCAGGTGTAGGTACGGGCGTGCCCGGCGTTATCATCTGTTCCCATTTGCCGTGGAAGTCGTGCAGCGTCGTTATGTTGGGCTCCCAAGGCTCAACATCGTGCGGATACATCGGTATTTGCTCGAAGTCGTATGCGTATTCGTCGGCAAGTCCGCCGAAGCTGTGTCCGAACTCGTGTACCACGACGGGTTTGAACAGCGGGTGGTGGGTCATTGACAGCACATACGAGTTGAGTATGCCGCCACCGCCGTACTCGTCGGTGTTCACCAGTATTATGATATGTTCGTAAGGCGTGCCGGTAAGGCGGTCGTGCAGGGTGGCGAGATTTAGCGTTGTAAGGTATCTGTTGCTGTAGAACGTGTCGAAATGAGAGCCTAACGACGTGTCTTTCCATACGCCTTTTGAAGGCTCGCTTGTGCCGCTTTCTTTTGACGCAGACTTCACAGCGATTACATTGAAATTGTTTCTTTCCGATTTGAACGGTTCGTGCGAGAATATGGCTTCCATCGCTTCGCGTGCGTCGGCGATGTATGTGTCCATCTCATTGGCTGTGTATCCCTCGGCTACTAAGGCAATGTGTATGCACCGTGACGTGTCGGCTGCCTGCTGCAAGGTTTCGTATGGCGTGACATCGCGTTCTCCGGCATGCCTAATCAGAATGTCCGTGGGTATTACGGTATGGGTGTATGCCACCATGGTCTGCCGCCTGTTGTCGCGCAGCTCCACGGTTATGTCAACCGTGTCTTTGGGCATTGGCACGAGAAATACGTTTTCAAAAGCCTTGGCCGGGCCGTAGGCTTCGTCGTATGACAGCCATTCTTGGAACAGCGTGGAGAAGGAGTTGCGGTATATTATGCTGTCGCTCCCGTGCATGTGTACGGTTATTTGTCCGTTCCCCTCTACTGGTGTCTCGGCCAGCCTGTGACGCTTGCCGTACCAGCGTGGCATGGAACACATTTTTGACAGGCTGATGTCTTGCCGCGTCTTGTTGCCGGAGAATATGTAGTCAAGGCGTAGTGTGCGGTCAGTGAAATGTTGGTTGAAGTCTTGAGCCATTATGCCGGTAGCTGAAATAATGGCTGTAAAAATAGCTATGATTCGTGTCAGGAGCATTGTCTTGTGGTTCATTTTGTCGTTTGTGCCTGTAGGGCGGAATATACTGGTTGTACGTATCATGTGCCGGTGACGGGCGCATGTTTTTCTGCGCGTTACTAAAAAGGGCAGCGTTTCATCAGTTCCATTATGTATTTTCTGTCCCAATCTTTTTCATGTAGAGTCATGCTGCCGTATTTTAATATGTCTATGTCCATTATGACGATGTTTTTTGTACGTGCCCGTTTTCTGTTTCCACATGCTTTCTCGATATGCTTTATCGCTTTTTCGATATTTTCAAGTTTGTGTGTGGTATGTGTGAACGCAAGGCAGTTGAGGAATTTGTCGGAAATGATGCCTATAGGTTCGGTCCATACGCATTCGGTGAAAACAATGTCGCTGCCGAACATCCCACGCAGCTTTTCTTGTGCTGCGGATAGGCTTTCTTCCTGGTTGTAGTTACTCCCAAGTGATAATATGAGTGTTTTTTGTTCTGTCATTGTTGGCCTGTTTGTCTCGTCTGAACATCTTTTGTTGTCAAAACTTACAATTGTTGCCTTGGATGAAAAAACATGAAGACAGTCTTGCCGGGTTTAATATTTTTAGCAAAGATACTAATATTTATCAATTAATGCCGCTTGGCGGCTGATTTTTAAGAAATATTTTTGTCAGATAAAGGATTTTCATTACTTTTGGTGATAAATTAAAAAACGCTTAAAGTGAAGAATTATATATTGCTCGTTTTAATGATGTTGCCTGTGTCCTTGTGTGTTGACGCCCAGAAAATTACGCTGGGTTCGTGTGAGACGAAGGACGGCGGCACATATCAGGGTGAGATGGTATCAGGCAAACCTAACGGGAAAGGCAAGACCGTGTACCGTAACGGCGATGTCTATGAGGGCTCGTATGTAAAAGGTAAGCGCCAGGGCTATGGAGTTTATACTTTTTCAGATGGCGAGAAGTATGACGGAGAGTGGTTTCAAGACCAGCAGCATGGACGTGGCACTTATTATTTCATGAATAACAACAAGTATGTCGGCTTGTGGTTCAGGGACTACCAGCAGGGGCATGGGGTCATGCATTACTACAATGGCGACAAATATGACGGCAATTGGTACCAAGACAAGCGCAACGGCAAGGGGAAATATACTTACAACAACGGTGCGTATTACGATGGCGAATGGAAGGACGACAAGAAAGACGGCAAGGGCTTCTTTGACTGGGGTGACGGCACCACATACGACGGGATGTGGGCTGACAACTTGCGCTCGGGCAAAGGGACGAACAAGTATGCCGACGGTGATGTCTATGTAGGTGAATGGCTTGAAGACGTGCAGAACGGAAAAGGCATATATAAGTTTCAGAACGGCGACGTTTACGAAGGTGATTATGTGCGTGGCCGCCGCACGGGTGAAGGCATCTTTACATTTGCAAACGGCGACCGTTACACGGGACATTTTACTGTCGGAGACAAGGACGGGCATGGGGTCATGCAATGGAGCAACGGTGACGTTTACAACGGATATTGGAAGAACGACCGCCAGAATGGACATGGCAAACTGACGAAGCGTAACGGTGATGTTTACGAAGGCGATTTCAAGGACGGCATGCTCGACGGACAAGTTATAATACATTATTCAGACGGCAGCAAGTTCAAGGGTGTTTACCGTAACGGCAAGCGCAATGGCGCGGCGATAGAAGTAAACAAAGACGGCAAACGTTTCGAGGGAACATACAAGGACGACCTGCGCGACGGCAAGTATGTTGAGAAAGACCGTAACGGGAACATCGTTTCACAAGGAATGTATATTTTAGGCAACAGAGTTCAATAATCATTTTAAATTATAATATTATGGTAATAGACACGCTTGATAATTTGGAGAAATATGTGTCTTTGAACCCATTGTTCAAAGATGTTGTTGATTTTGTCAAGGCTAACGACCTTGACAGCTTGGAGCCAGGCAAGTATGAGATAAAGGGGAGCGATTTGTTTGTTAACATACAGGTTGCGAAAGGCAAGACAAAAGAAGTTGCCGTGCTTGAGACCCACAAGAAGATGATAGATATCCAGATACCTTTAAGTGCGGAGGAAACATATGGTTACACACCTTTGTGCAACTTGCCGGAAGCCGAATACAATTCCGTCAAGGACATTACCAAGTATGAAGGTGCTGCAGACACTTATGTTACCTGCAAGCCTGGCGAGTTTGCAATCTTCTTTCCACAAGACGGCCATGCGCCATGCATTTCCGAAGAGCCGGAAATAAGGAAGGCCATATTCAAGGTTTTAGCGTAATATACATCCGTAATATAAATTTCAGGCATTATGGTTACACGAAAGACTAAATCCGTCAAGGCTAAGGGATTGGCGTCGGCGGAGGTAAGGCAACCGGAGCATATAGGTTTGGTGGCCAATGACGGCTATTTGGCTCCTTATGAGGATGCCATACGCGGCAGGCATGACCATGCAGTATGGAAAATCAACCAGTTGACACATGGTGGCAAGTGCACGCTTGAAAGCTTTGCTTGCGGATACGATTATTATGGTTTGCACAAGCTGTCTCGCGGATGGGTGTTCAGGGAGTGGGCGCCTAATGCGACGGCGATATATCTCGTTGGCGATTTTAATAATTGGCAGGAATCTGAAAAATACAAAGCTAAAAGAATAGAGGGAACTGGCAACTGGGAGCTCAAAATCTCAGAAAAAGGCATGAAGCACGGCGACCTTTATAAAATGCATGTGTATTGGGATGGCGGTTACGGCGAAAGAATACCGGCTTGGGCGCAAAGGGTTGTGCAGGATGATGCGACCAAGATTTTTTCCGCCCAGGTGTGGAATCCCGAACAGCCTTATGTGTGGAAGAAAAAGAAATTTAAGCCGAACAAGAACCCATTGTTGATTTATGAATGCCATATCGGTATGGCGCAAGACGCGGAGAAAGTCGGTACATACACCGAATTCAAAGACAATGTATTGCCGCGTATTATAGCTGATGGCTACAATTGCATTCAGATAATGGCAATCCAGGAACATCCTTATTACGGCTCGTTCGGTTATCATGTCAGCAGCTTTTTTGCTGCGTCGAGCCGTTTCGGTACTCCTGAAGAGCTAAAGGCTCTTATTGATGAAGCACATCGTAATGGCATTGCCGTGATTATGGACATTGTTCACAGCCATGCCGTGAAGAATGAGGTGGAAGGGCTTGGTAACTTGGCTGGAGACCCAAACCAGTATTTCTATCCAGGCGACAGGCATGAGCATCCCGCATGGGACAGCCTCTGCTTTGATTATGGCAAGGATGAGGTATTGCATTTCTTGTTAAGTAACTGCAAGTATTGGTTGAAAGAGTTTCACTTTGACGGATTCCGTTTCGATGGGGTCACTTCCATGTTGTATTACAGTCACGGATTAGGTGAGGCGTTCTGCAATTACGCAGATTATTTCAACGGACATGAGGACGACAATGCGATATGCTACCTGACTATAGCCAACAAGCTTATACATGAAGTCAATCCTGACGCTATAACAATTGCCGAGGAGGTAAGTGGCATGCCGGGGCTTGCCGCAAAGTTTGAGGATGGCGGATTCGGCTTCGATTACCGCATGGCGATGAACATCCCAGACTATTGGATAAAGACGATAAAGGAACGTAGTGACGAAGAATGGAAGCCGAGCAGTATTTTCTGGGAGGTAAAGAACCGTCGTCCCGACGAACGGACTATAAGCTATTGCGAAAGCCATGACCAGGCATTGGTCGGCGACAAGACTATCATCTTCCGCCTTATCGACGCTGACATGTATTGGCATTTTAAGAAAGGCGACGAGAACGGGACTGTGCACCGCGGCATTGCCCTGCATAAGATGATACGTCTTGTTACTGCGGCTGCCATCAACGGTGGATATCTGAACTTCATGGGTAACGAGTTCGGTCATCCGGAGTGGATTGATTTTCCGCGTGAAGGTAATGGCTGGAGCTACAAGTATGCACGCAGGCAGTGGAATCTTGTTGACAATCACGAGCTTTGTTACCATTATCTTGGCGACTTTGACCGTGAGATGCTGAAAGTAATCAAGAGTGTGCGCAATTTCCAAAACACTCCAGTACAGGAGATTTGGCATAATGACGGCGACCAGGTGCTTGCGTTCATGCGTGGCGATTTGGTGTTCGTGTTCAATTTCAGTCCGACGCGTTCGTTTACTGATTATGGTTTTCTTGTGCCAACAGGGTCATATGATGTCGTGCTCAATACCGATGCCAAGGAATTCGGAGGCAACGGTTTCGCTGACGATACCATGACGCATGTCACTAATTACGACCCGCTTTATGTGAAAGACCACAAGGAGTGGCTCAAATTGTACATACCGGCACGTTCGGCTGTAGTATTGAAGAAGAACTGATATGGCTCGATATTATAAGACAAACAACAGCACACTGCTAAAGGCGGCGTGTGCTGTTGTTTTTGTATTGTTTGCCTTTTCATACTTGTATTTCTTTCAGGCAGACTTGTTGGCAATGGTTCAGCACGTCCTTTCCAATGGAGCTACGAGTTACGAGCCTTTTATCGGCACTGTGATTATAACGGCAGTACTCTATCTTGTCCATATTGGTGTGCGTAAGCTTGGAGGGCTTGGGGAAATATGCCATGCCTTCACGTACCTTCCGTCGTTGTTGCTGCTGGTCGCCTTGACTGATGTCGAAGGCTGTGTAGGCGGTCGTTTGCAGACAGGTGTATGGTTGTGGCTGTCACCATTGTTGATATTGTCATACGTGGCGGTGTCATTGTTTTTAAGGTTCAGGAAAGTTGGGCTTATGGCCGCACCGGCAGCTTTTGCCATGGCTGATATGTGGAAAAACCTCTTGTTCATGGCTTGCATGTTCATAGGCGTATGCTTGTTGGGCAATAGTGACCGTGTCTTTCATTACCGTTTGCGTATGGAGAATCTGCTTCGTGGTGGAGCTTATGCGGAGGCGTTGCAAGTTGGTGAAAAGTCTGCCGATGCCGATGTAAACCTTACCATGTTGCGTGCTTATGCTTTGTCAAAAAGCCGGTTGCTTGGTGAACGGCTTTTTGAATATCCTTTGACTGGCGGTTCAGACGCTTTGTTGCCTGACGGCCATGTGGTGGAATGTTTGTTCTTTCCTGAAGAACGCATATTCAAGAGCCTTAGCATACGTCGCAAAGGAGATATGCGGGCAATGGAATACCTGCTTTACATAGAACGTAACGGCCTTGCGATGAAGTCGGCAGCCGACTACATGTTGTGCGGTTATTTGCTTGATAAAGACCTTGATGCGTTCGTCAAGGCAATACAAGGCAAATATAATACGACTTCGGAGACATTGCCAAAGCATTACAAGGAGGCTTTAATCTTGTACACCCATATTAGGGCTAATCCCGTATTGGTGTATCACGATGAAGTCATGGATGCCGATTATGCCGATTTTCAACGTCTTGAGGGCGAGTATTCAGACCGGCGCGAACGTGAATCATACGTGCGCGATGTGTATGGTAACACGTACTGGTATTATTATTTCTACCATAAAGGGTGATGGGGCGGTCGTGTAGGAGGCTTGCTCCTCACCCTTTATTTTACAATCATCCTGACGGTGTCCACCCCGAGCCTTGTTTCCAACCATTCTCCCATTTTTCTCTGTTCGTCAGTGTTTAATCTTGTCTGCCTTTCAAGGTTGATTATGGCTACAACATATCTTTTCACGGCAGTCGTGTCGGCCGCAGCTTCGTTGGCTATCGCCAGACTTATGTTTGCGGTTTGTGGGAACAGGGCTTTTGCCTCTTTTGCTATGGTTGGGGCTATGTCTCCGTATTTTGTATATTCGTTGAGTGATTTCTGTAGAAATGCCGCCTTGTTTGCCTCTTCGTGGTACATTGCGGCATAATTGTCTGAAGACGTGCGCATGTTGGCAAGCCGGTTGTTGAGCATCATTACCGAGTCTGATTCAGAACCTTGTATGACCTGTAGGCGGTATCGTCCGAGCTTGTAATCGGGCATGGCGCGTTCTGCCGCTTTTATGCTGCTGTCAGGCAACTCCATGCCGACGGCTACTATGCGCAGTGTCATGCTGTCTTTGTTTATGTCATATGAAATAACCCTTGTCCCGGCGTTGTCCAACCGTTCGTTTACAAATTTGTTTACATTTGTCTTGAATATGCTGTCCTTTACGATGTTGTATGTCATGAAGGCGGCCGGAACCATTGTTGCCACGACGGTTATTATTATGTATTTGCGTACGGAGGCGTATCGGTTGCTGTCTACAAATTGTTTTTGCTTGAACTTCATCATCCTTACACCAAGATAGGTTGCGAGGCTGATGAACACGGTATTGATGAAAAAGAGGTAGAATGCTCCCAAGAAGTAATATATGTTGCCTGTCGCTATGCCGAAGCCTGCAGTACACAGTGGCGGCATCAGAGCTGTGGCTATCGCTACGCCTGGCAGCACGTTGCCCTTGCCCTTGGTGGCCAATGCCACAATGCCTGCAGCTCCACCGAACAGGGCTATCAGTACGTCGTACAGGGTAGGGGAGGTGCGCGCCAGCAGTTCCGACTGTGCTTCGTCCAACGGGGTGAGCAGAAAGTAAACTGTTGCCGTTATAACGCTTATTACAGTGGCTACAATGTAGTTTTTGGCGGAGCGTTTCAGCAGGTCGAAGTCGTTTATGCCTACAGCAAGCCCCATGCCGCTGATTGGTCCCATGAGCGGAGATATGAGCATTGCGCCTATTATTACTGCTGTAGAGTTTACGTTAAGTCCCAGTGAGGCTATGAAGATTGCGAACACCAGCACCCACAGCGTAGCTCCGTGAAACGATACTCCGGCACTGATGCTGCGTATGGTTTCTTCTTCGTTTTCCTTGTCGGGCATGGCGTTGAAGTATTTTTTCAGGAAGCTGACGGCTGCGCGTCTTGCATTTTCCATGAAGCTTGTTGTTGTGTTGTTGTAATCCATGGCATTATGTTTTTCTAGTGCAATATGCAAAGATAGAGCTTTTTCTTGTTCGTTGTTCCCCTTCTTCCATATTTCTGCGAATATTCATGTAGTGCGTGGCAAAGAAAACCGCCCACAGACACAACAAAAGGATGTCTGCGGGCGGTTTTACCGTGGCGGCTTATGCAATGGTTATTTTATCAATGCCACCGAGCGTTTTATGAATGCGTCGAGAGCTTCGCCTTTCAGCATGCCGTTCTGTAGCAGCGCAAGGTCTATAAGCTGGTGCAGTATCTTGTTGTCCTTTGCGTATGCGGCGATGATGGCCTGCTTCTTTTCGCGTTGCTCGCCGAGGGTTTTCTCCGTGTTGGCAACGTCGTCCTTCTCCTCCTGCGTCACTTCCTCCGGCTTCTTCTTGCCTTGGCTTTGGCGCAGTGCCGACAGTCGTGCCTGTTGTCCTTTTATCTCACTTTCTACGGGCTTCAGCTCGTCGCCGCATTTTTCATTTTCGTCGGCCAGTACCGCTTTTATCAGTTGGTGGTCGCTGTTGAGTACGAGGCTGTAGCTGTCAGGCATTTGCGCGTAGAAGCTCATTCCGCTTTGGTAGCGGCTTATGTCCTTCATCCTGCGCATGTATTCGCTTTGTGTTATTATTACAGGTTGTGCCTGTTCTCCAAGCGGTTGCACCTCTACGCTGAACTCAACCTTGTCTATTTTTGGCAGTTGTGAGCGGAAGGCCTGCGACAGCCTTTCAGTCTCGTCGCCGTCAAGTTCAGTGTGCTTTGTGTCTTCCTTGACAATGAGGCGGTCTATGGTGTCGCTGTCTACGCGCATGAAGCGGCTCTTTTCCAACTTCTGCTCGTACATCGAGGCCGTCGGCACGTCAAGCTGCCCGTCGAGCAGCAGCACGCTGTAGCCTTTGTCCTTGGCGGCCGATATATATGTGTATTGTTCCTCTTTGTCGGTGGCGTAGAGATATACCAGTTGCCCGTCCTTGTCGGTCTGGTTGTCCTTTATCAACGTCTTGTATTCGTCCAGGGTGAAGTGTTTGCCGTCCACATCCTTCAGCAGCGCGAAGTCCTTGGCACGGTCGTAGAAGTCTTCCTGTGACAGCATGCCGTAGTTAATGAATAGCTTGAGGTCGTCCCATTTGCCCTCGTATTCTTTCCTGTTCTCTTTGAATATGCTGTTAAGCCTGTCGGCCACTTTCTTTGTGATGTAGGTGGATATCTTCTTCACGTCGCGGTCGCTTTGCAGATAGCTGCGGCTTACGTTCAGCGGAATGTCGGGCGAATCGATTACGCCGTGCAGCAGCGTGAGGAAGTCGGGCACAATGCCTTCTACCTGGTCGGTTACGAATACCTGGTTGCAGTACAGCTGGATTTTGTTGCGTTGCAGGTCGATGTTCGACTTTATGCGTGGGAAGTACAGAATGCCGGTAAGGTTGAACGGGTAGTCCACGTTCAGGTGAATCCAGAACAACGGGTCGTCCTGCATGGGGTACAGCTCGTGGTAGAATTTCTTGTAATCTTCGTCTTTCAGCGTGCTGGGTGCTTTCGTCCACAGCGGCTCCATGTCGTTGATTACGTTGTCCTCGCTGGTTTCCACCTGTTTGCCGTCCTTCCATTCGGTTTTCTTGCCGAATGCTACGGGTACGGGCATGAACTTGCAGTATTTGTTGAGCAGTCCCTGTATTCTCGGCTTCTCCAGGAATTCCTTGCAGTCGTCGGCGATGTGCAGTATTATGTCCGTGCCGCGGCCGTCTTTTTCGGCGTCGCCAATCTCATACTCCGGACTGCCGTCGCACGTCCACCTTACGGCCTTTGCGCCGTCGCGGTAGCTGCGTGTCACGATTTCAACCTTGTCGCTCACCATGAACGCGCTGTAGAAGCCGAGGCCGAAGTGGCCTATTATGGCGTTGGCGTTGTCCTTGT
Source organism: uncultured Prevotella sp. (assembly GCA_937922435.1). Lineage (GTDB taxonomy): Bacteria > Bacteroidota > Bacteroidia > Bacteroidales > Bacteroidaceae > Prevotella. The sequence continues at coordinate 16,858 of CAKZVT010000058.1, forward strand.
ATTTCTCGAGGAAGTCGTTTACGCCAGAGAATGCAATCTGGTTGATGTATTTGTCGATTTCTTCCTCGCTCATGCCGATGCCGCTGTCGCTTATAGTGAGTGTCTTCGCCTTTTCATCAAGGCTTACGCGCACCGTCAGGTCGCCAAGCTCACCCTTGAACTCGCCCTTTTCCGCCAGCGTCTTCATCTTCTGTGTTGCGTCGACAGCGTTGCTCACCATCTCGCGCAAGAAAATCTCATGGTCTGAATACAAGAATTTTTTGATAACCGGGAAAATGTTTTCCGTCGTTACTCCTATATTACCTTTTTGCATGGTTGTGTATGTTTGTATTATTTGTTTATATGGTTATGTTCTCTTGTTTGCCCACATGCAAATAATGTGCCTATTGACATAATTGCGGTATTGAAAGCCTGCTTTCTGCCATTTAGTCAGTAGAAAGACGCCTGATAGTGGGCTGTCGGATGGATGTGTCATGGAATGGGATAAGCCGGAGTGGTAAGCCAAGGCCGTTGAAACGGTGTGCCTGCGCCGTCCAAGCGCGTCTTTTAAGCCGTTCAAGCGTTGCGTTTGTACGGTTCTTTCAGTCCGGGATGTGGATATATGCGTAACGTGTTGGTTGTCAGTGCGTTATAAAAGGCCGCCTTTCACCGTGTGAAAGGCGGCCTTTGGGCTTTCAATTCATGGCTTTTTGGAATGCGGAATATGGTCTTTTAGGTGAAGTCCTGCGCTGCATTACATAAACAGGCTGCCTAACTGGTACACGCAGGCGGAAACGAGCCATGCCAGCGCGGTGGTGTATAAGGCGGCGAAGGCCGCCCAGCGCCAGCTGCCTGTCTCGCCCTTTATGGCGGCGATGGTGGCGATGCAGGGGAAGTAGATTAGCACGAACAGCAGGTAGGAGAACGCAATGAGCGGCGTTATGCCGTCAGCCTGCATCTTTTGCCGCAGCACTTCGTATTTCCGGGTGTTGTCCGCCGTTTCGTCGGCCACGGTCTCGTCGTCGGCGTAAAGTACGCCCATTGTCGATGCTACAATCTCCTTCGCGCCAACGCCGGCAATGAGGCTGACGTCAAGTTTCCAGTCGAAGCCCTGCGCACGGAATACGTGTTCGACGGATTTGCCGAGCCGCCCGATGTAGCTTTGCTCCTGCTGCGCCTGCGTGCCGAGGCTGTCGTTGTGCGGAAAGTAGCCAAGCGCCCACACGATTATACTTGCCACGAGTATTATGCCGCCCATCTTCTTTAGGTATTGCTTGCCTTTTTCCCATGTGTGGCGAGCCATCGCCTTGGCGGTGGGGAAGCGGTAAGGTGGCAGCTCCATGACGAATGGTGTGTCGTCTCCCTTGAGCATCCACCGGCTGAACAGGCGGCTTACAATGACGGCGAGGATGACGCCGACGGCATAAAGCGAAATCATGATGAGCGACTGGTAACGGGCGGCGAAGAACGTGCCTATTATCATTATGTAGATAGGCAGCCTTGCGCTGCAGCTCATCAGCGGAAGCACGAGTATAGTGATAAGGCGGCTACGGCGGCTTTCTATCGTCCTGGTGGCCATTACGGCCGGAACGTTGCACCCGAAGCCCATGATTAGCGGAATGAACGATTTGCCGTGAAGCCCCATCTTGTGCATCAGCTTGTCCATGATGAACGCCGCGCGCGCCATGTAGCCCGAGTCTTCCATGAACGAGATGAAGGCGTAGAGAATAAGAATCTGTGGCAGAAATACTATGACCGAGCCTACTCCGGCTATTACGCCGTCGGCCAGCATCGCCTTCAGCGGACCGTCGGGCAGTGTCTGTTTTACAAGGTCGCCGAGTGCGGCCACACCGGCTTCGAGCCAGTCCATTGGGTATTGGCCGAGGGTGAACGTTACCTCGAACATTATGTACAGGAAAAGGAAGAATAGGGGGAAGCCCACGTACTTGTTGGTAATTACGGAGTCAATCAGGTGTGTGGTTTGGTACGTGTCGGTCTTTTTGCCCTCCTCGCATCCGGCCTCGTGCAGTGCGCCGTGTATGATGCCGTATTTGGCGTTCATTATGGCCGTCTCGCTGTCCTCCTTCGTCTCTTTCATGATGAAGTCGGCGGCCTTGTCGCGCGTTGCGATTATGTCGTTGCCGTTAGGCAGCGATTTTGCCAGTTCCTCTGCTTTGGCGTCTTTCTCAAGCAGCTTGATAGAGAGGAAGCGTGTGGAGTATTTGTACCTGATTTGCTCGTTCTTCTGTATTTCCATCTTCACCTCGTCTATTGCCTGCTCTATGTAGCGGCCGTGGTTAAGATGGATGTGGCGCACGCCGCTCTTGCCAGGTACAGGACGGCCTTCGTATATGTCGATTACGGTCTTGAACAGTTCTTCTACGCCTCGTCCGGTTTTGAATACAGTGGGTATTAGCGGAAAGCCGAACAGCTCGCCGAGCTTGTCGCAGTCGAGCTTGTCGCCGCGCCGTTCGAACTCGTCAAACATGTTGAGTGCTCCTACGAGCTTGATGTTCATGTCGACGAGTTGTGTAGTAAGATACAGGTTGCGCTCAAGGTTGCTCGCGTCGATTACGTTGATTATTACGTCGGGAGTGTTCTCGATGATTTGCTTGCGCACGTAAAGTTCCTCCGGGCTGTATGCCGACAGCGAGTAGGTGCCGGGCAGGTCGACGAGGTTGAACTGGTATCCGTCAAATTCGGCGTGGCCTTCCTTTGCGTCGACCGTCACCCCGGAGTAATTGCCTACACGTTCGTGTGCGCCAGATGCGAAGTTGAACAGCGATGTCTTTCCGCAGTTGGGGTTGCCCACGAGTGCCACGTTGATGGTGTGGCTCTTCTTCATTGCTGCCTTGTGCAGCTGTTCGTCGGTAAGCAGGCAGTCGTCGCCATCGGCGTTTTCCGATATGTTTGTCAGTCCGAGCTTGCGTGCTTCTTCCTCCTCCAACTGGCGCGCCTCGTCGGCGGAGATGACTTCTATCATTGCGGCCTCCGAGTGGCGCAATGATATTTCATATCCCATGATTTTATATTTGACGGGGTCCTGCAACGGGGCGTTCAGCAGCACGGTTACCATCTTGCCGCGGATGAAGCCCATCTCTACGATGCGCTTGCGGAAGCCTCCGTGCCCCAATACTTTTACGATTACCCCTTTTTCACCCGTTTTCAGTTCGGACAGTCTCATCTGTTTTTCGTTTTTTAAGTCATGCAAAATTAACAAAAAGTGGTGACTTTCATCTGTTTTTAGTGAAAAATACCTACTTATTGGGATGTGTTGGCAACCGAGTTGCATTGTCGGTTGCGCCAATGTGCTTAGTAAAAGGTGGCTTTTCGTGTTGTGAAAGACCGTCAAACGCATTGCAAAACGTGGTCTTTTGCAATGCGTTTGACGGTCTTTCACAACGTGTGGATGTGCTGCTTATAAAACTATGGGCAGGCAAGCATGCCGGTATCGCTCCCTGTATGCTTGTCTGCCCGTGTCTTGTGGCTTGTCCGCTTGCCTAAATATTGAAATAGTCTTCCAGCTCTTTTTCCGCGCTGTTGTTCATGTTGGGCAGGTCTTTGATGATTTTTCCGTTTTCAAGCAACGCTATCCTGCTTGAGATGTCAACCGTGTGCGTCAGGTTGTGGCTGCTTATCAGCACTGTGGCACCGCTTTGTGCGTTGTAGTCTTTCAGTATGTTCTTCAGGTGGTTTTGGCTCGACGGGTCGAGGAAGTTGAACGGCTCGTCGAGTATCAGCAGCTTCGGTGTGTTGAGCATGGCCGATATTATACCTATTTTCTGTTTGTTTCCGGCGGAGAAGTTGCGAATGAGCTTCTTTTGTCCGAGTATCTCTCCGTTCATGAAATGTCCGAAACCGTCCACGCGCTCGTCAGTCTCCTGCTCTGTCAGGCCGTTCACTTTGCCTATGAAGTGAAAGTACTCTTCAGGCGTAAGGAAATCTATGAGGAAACCCTCGTCGATGTATGCCCCGGTAAGGGCTTTCCAGTCTTCCGATTTTGCCGGGTCGATTTCAGTCTGCTTGCCGTCTTCCGCTTCCTGTTTCATGGATACTTGTCCTTCGTCTGCTTTTATCAGGTCGAGCAGCAGGCGGAACAGTGTTGTCTTTCCTGCACCGTTGTTGCCTACCAAGCCGAGCATGTCCCCGTTGTTTATGGTGAAGTCAGGTATGTCGACGGCTGTCTTTTCGCCGAATTTCTTTACCAAGTCGGATATGTGTATCTGCATGATTGTCAGTGTGTTAAGTGGTTTATATAAAATTAAGAGTTAAGAATTAAGAGTTAAGAAAATATGTTTGGATTGTCATTACACCCAAAATATATTTCTTAACTCTTAATTCTTAACTCTTAATAAGGTTACACAAGCCCTCTGCCGTGGCAGTTCTTGAATTTCTTACCGCTTCCGCAAGGGCATGGGTCGTTGCGTCCTGGCAGCTTTTCCTTGTGTATCGGCTGCCTTCTCGCCTCGGCGTTCTGCCGTGTGTCTTGGTTGGCTGCGGCGCGTTGTGCCGGGTTCGTAAGGTCGTCTTTCTGCTCGGTGTACCGCTGGCTGCGCTGTTCGGGTGCGGCCTCGCGCACTTCTTCACGCTGTATTTCGGGTATTTGCGCCCTCATCAGCACGCTTACTATGCGGTTGTTCATCTGGTTCACCATGTCGTCGAACAGCTTTACGCTCTCCAGCTTGAAGATTACCAACGGGTCTTTTTGCTCGTATGATGCGTTCTGTACGCTGTGCTTCAGCTCGTCAAGCGCACGCAGGTTCTCCTTCCAGCAGTCGTCTATTACGTGCAGCAGGATGGTTTTCTCGAACTGCTTTACTACGCTCTTGCACTCCGTGTCGTATGCCTCTTTCAGGTTGCACGGTATGTTGTACACGCACTTTCCGTCGGTGATGGGCACCATGATGCGCTCGTAACGGTCGCCTTGGTTCTCAAACACTTCCTTTATTACCGGCCAGCCTACAGCCTGTATGCGGTCAGTCTTGCGCTTGAAGTCGGCCATTGCCATTTGGAACGCTTTTTCGGCAAGGTTGTCGTGGTTCTCGTTTGTAAACTCCTCAAACGTGAACGGGCATTCCATCGCCAGCACTTTAAGGAACTCGTCCTTGCAGCCCTCGTAGTCGTTTTTGTCGATGATTTCGACCACACGGTCCCAAATGATGTTGGTTATGTCCATTCCGATGCGCTCGCCCATCAGCGCGTGGCGGCGTTTCTCGTACACAACGGTGCGCTGCTTGTTCATCACGTCGTCGTATTCAAGCAGACGCTTACGTATGCCGAAGTTGTTTTCCTCCACTTTTCTTTGGGCACGTTCGATGTTCTTTGTAATCAGCGAACTTTCAATTCGGTCTCCTTCCTTGAAGCCGAGGCGGTCCATCACGCGTGCTATTCGTTCGCTTGCGAACAGACGCATCAGCTTGTCTTCAAGGCTTACGTAGAATACAGAGCTTCCCGGGTCGCCCTGGCGGCCGGCGCGTCCGCGCAACTGACGGTCTACACGGCGGCTTTCGTGGCGTTCAGTACCTATGATAGCCAAACCTCCGGCAGCCTTTACTTCAGGCGAAAGCTTGATGTCGGTACCACGACCGGCCATGTTCGTAGCTATGGTCACAGCTCCGAGCAACCGTTCTTCAGTATGTGTTGTTCCGTCCGCATCGGTTATTGTTACGGTTCCAAGCGTGCTTTGGCCTGCTTCTGCAACGATGTTTGCCTCTTTCTGGTGCAGCTTCGCATTAAGCACATTGTGCGGAATGTGGCGCATCTGGAGCATTTTGCTCAGCAGTTCCGATATTTCCACCGACGTTGTACCTACCAGACAAGGACGTCCAGAATTACGCATTTCGACTATTTCGTCGATTACTGCGTTATACTTCTCGCGTGCGGTCTTGTACACACGGTCGTCCATATCGTTACGTATGACAGGCTTGTTGGTCGGAATTTCAACCACGTCAAGTTTGTAAATGTCCCAAAACTCGCCTGCCTCCGTGATAGCCGTACCTGTCATACCTGACAGTTTATGGTACATTCGGAAGTAGTTTTGCAAGGTGATGGTTGCAAATGTCTGCGTAGCTTCCTTCACCTTGACATGCTCTTTGGCCTCTATTGCCTGGTGCAAGCCGTCGCTCCACTGGCGGCCTTCCATTATACGTCCTGTCTGTTCGTCGACAATCTTGACTTCGCCGTCCATCACAACGTACTCGTCGTCCTTGTTGAACATGGTGTAAGCCTTGAGCAATTGTTGCAAGGTATGCACACGTTCACTCTGTACGGCGTAGTGGTTCAGCATTTGGTCTTTCTTGTCAAGACGCTCCTGGTCGGTCAAGTCTTTCTCGTTTTCGAGGGCCGACAGCTGTGTGGTTATGTCCGGGAGGACAAACAAATCCTTGTCGTTCACCTGCTTGGCGAGCCAGTCTGTACCTTTGTCTGTAAGGTCAACGGAATTCAGTTTCTCGTCAACAACGAAATATAATGGCTCTACCGCCTCTGGCATCTTGCGGTTGTTGTTCTCCATGTAATACTCTTCCGTCTTGAGCATGCCGGCCTTGATACCTTCTTCAGAAAGGTATTTGATGAGCGGCTTGTTCTTCGGCAGAGCCTTGTGTGAACGGTACAGGCTTAAGAAACCTTCGTCTTGCAGCTTCTGGTCGTTCTTTTCCTTGCCTTCGCTAATCTTCTGCTTGGCATCGGCAAGATATTGGGTTGCCAGTTTGCGCTGTACGTCAACGAGACGCTCGACCAGCGGCTGATATTCTTCAAACATCTGGTCGTCACCGTTGGGCACGGGGCCTGATATAATAAGAGGTGTACGTGCATCGTCAATCAACACGGAGTCAACCTCGTCGACGATGGCATAATTGTGCTTGCGCTGTACCAAATCGGCAGGCGATATGGCCATGTTGTCGCGCAGATAGTCGAAGCCGAACTCGTTATTCGTTCCGAAGGTAATGTCTGCCTGGTATGCTTTTCTTCTTTGGGGCGTGTTCGGACGGTGCTTGTCAATGCAGTCAACCGAAAGGCCGTTGAACTCATAAAGCGGTCCCATCCATTCCGAGTCACGCTTTGCAAGGTAGTCGTTCACCGTGACAACGTGTACACCGTTGCCTGTCAGTGCATTGAGGAATACGGGCAGGGTAGCCACAAGTGTCTTACCTTCACCGGTCGCCATCTCGGCAATCTTGCCTTGATGAAGGACAACGCCGCCGAAAAGCTGCACGTCGTAGTGCACCATGTCCCATTTCATGTCATTGCCGCCTGCCATCCAGTGGTTACTGTAAATGGCCTTGTCTCCGTCGATACGGACGAAGTCCTTGGTCGTTGCAAGTTCGCGGTCGAAGTCATTGGCCGTTACTACTATTTCGTCGTTTTCGGCGAAGCGGCGCGCCGTGTCTTTCATTATGCTGAAAGCTACCGGCAGTACTTCGTTCAGAGACTTCTCGTATATGTCCAACACTTCTTTTTCGAGCTTGTCTATCTGGTTGAAGATAGTTTCACGCTCGTCAATGGGGGTGTCTTCTATTTTGGCTCTTAGCTCCTCAATCTGCTTCTTCTGTTCGGTAGCGGAGTCTTGAACGTATCTTTGTATTTCCTTGGTACGTGCGCGCAGGGCGTCGTTGTCAAGTGCTTTGATTTCGGGATATGCAGCCTTTATTTTCTCTACTACCGGCTGTATAAGTTTCATGTCCCTTGTTGATTTGTCGCCGAAAAGCGACTTAAGGAATGTATTTAAACCCATTTTATTGTAATGTTTCTACTTGTTTGTGAAAATTTTGTGCAAAGTTAATGATTTTATTTCTTATAAATTGCACGGTATTTTTTATTTTGGCATCGTCATGTCCGATTTTAATAAAGCGGTGTTACCGAGCAGGCATTTGGAGCCCTGATGCGTATTGATTTCGCGATGGTCGGCGCGATGCGGTCTATTGTGATAGGTGTTGTTATTTCTTTTGCCGTTACTCCTGTGCCGTAAAATATCAGCGGAAACGGCATTGTGCTTGCCTTTGACGTGTATTGCTGGAATTTTTCCTCGTTTAGGAGTTTCCATCCGGGCGACACTTCCACAATCAGGTCGCCGCAGTTGTTGGGGTAGAACCAGTTTCTAAGGCGCGAACTCTTGTCGTCACCCGATAAAAGAAGGTTCTTGCTTGTGAACACGTTGCTTACGCCCGACAGCTGCATGAGGAACGTCTGGGCGCGGCTCAACAGCTCGCTCGTATTTATTCGCTTCTGCTCAATTTGCCTTATGTTGAGGTAAAGTTGGTTGTAGAAGCAGCTTTCCACGTATTTGTCTTGTCCGTATATTGCGCCGAGGTACATGTTGAGCAGGTTGGCGGTACGGTTTACGTAGAAAGTTCCGTTGGGTATGCGGTATTTCGAATAGTCAATTTCTATCTCGTCGCAGTAGCCTGTGCTGGTTACTACGAACAGCACGTTCGTCTTGCCGACCTTGTTCTCAATTTGAGTTATGAGCCTTTCAAGCTCCTTGTCGAGCTGTATGTATTTGTATTGCAGCAGTTGCTTGTTGAGAACGTCCTTGTCTATGGGTACTTGCGCGTCGTAGACAAGTGTCAGCATGTCAGGCACATTGTCTGTGCCCATGCCGTTTGACGCGATGCACTGCAGCGCAATGTTCGTTATGTTTGTGTTGATGTTGTCGGCCGTTACGGCGTTGGTGTACAGCAGGTTGTACCCTTCGAGCCACTGTGGGGCTTTCTTGAAGTAATATTTTGACGAGCACCAGCACTTGTTGTCCTCGTTGAACCAGATAGCACCGTCGGCCGCATGGCCTCCTCCTATGACGGCTGCGTCGCGGTCCATGGCTATGCTGTACACTATCGCGCTGCCGTCGGTGGCTATTTTCAGCTCGTCGTTGATTGTCGTCGTGGCGATGTTCTTAGGCGAGGTGCGCTCTTTTGTGAATATTCCTTCGTAGTCGTTGTCGTCAACGCAGTTGACCTGTACCAGCGAGTTCTTGTCAAGCCATCTGAAGCCGGTGATGCCGTTGTCTGACGGTGACGTGCCCGTGGCGATTGACGCGATTGACGACGCGCGGTCAACCGGGGCGAAGGTGTACTGCGCGTTGTCGTACACCGCGCCTTCCTTAAGCAGTTTTCGGAAGCCGCCGGTGCCGTAAGACGGCATGAACGCCTCGACATAGTCGGTGCGCAGCTGGTCTATGGTGATGCCGACAACGAGCCGCGGCACCGGCCTTGACACTTGCGCTCCGGCTATTCCGCCTGTGACTGCGGCCAGCAGGGTGGCTGTTATATATTTGTTAATCATTGTTTCGGGCGTAAGTATTTATGTTGCTCCACGCTGTTCCATACACATCTTAACAGCAAAGATGATGCCAAGACGTACATTCCTTCGGCGTATTGTTGGAAAATTCCGCATAAGAAGAACAGTACCAGCACTCTTGCGGCCCACGGCCAGAAGCGTGATGGTTGCTTCCTTATTGTCCGTTTAGTTACCTTATAGACGAAGAACAGCGGCAACGGGTTGAACAGGAGGATTTGCAGGTTGGTGTTTGTGGCAGGAAGTTCGGAGAAGAACATCATAAAGATGATTATTCCGACGCATCCGTCAAGCACCATCAGGCATGCGTCCAATCCCCAATATTTCTTTTTCGTCTTTACTTCGAGCAGCGTGAAGGCTGCCACTACGGCGAATACGAGCCATGCACACGTACCAGGACGTAGCGGAAAGGCGCTCTCCGTAGCGCTGGCTGGGCGGTCTACGATGCAGGCCGTATCTTTTACCAGTGGTCTAGTGTTGCCGTTCTTGTCTTTTATGAGGGCTTTGTCGAAGTCATCTTTAAGGAAAAACGGCAAGAACTGCCGCTCGCCGAGGGTTGTCTTCTTGTCGGCCTTTACACCGAGAAGCAGGTCGTTGCCGAAGCGTGCCCACGGTGAGTCTTCATTGAACGAGTGTATGAGTTCGCGGTATGAGGGGTATTCCTGTTTGTTGCCAGGATATGATACTTGTCCCTCAATGTTGTTTACAAGGATGTCCCTTGCCCTCGTAGTGCAGTTGTCGTAGAAGTAATTGTAGCGGTAAACTCGGTTCTGCGGCAGGTAGTTGGTGTCGATGGCGTCGCGTATGGCAGCCTTCTCGCTTGCGGTGAGGTTCAGTTCCTGCTGGTAGACGGAACGCCCTTCGTTGGCGTATTCCATGCAGAAATAGTCGAAAGGCACGATGCCCATCTCGTAGTCTGTTTTGCCGAAGATGAACCTTAGCACAAAGAACGGTTGCCTGAATGAGAATATTCCATAGTTTACCGCCACGTCTATACCTTTATTATAATCGGTATAACGTATGGCCGTATGCCCGTACAGGCTGTACACCTCGTCGCCAGGGGCGCACGTAAGCAGGCTGATTTTTATGGAATCATCGTCAATGGTAGGCTGCGCAGTATGTGTGGATGCGTGTATCTCGCTGCAAGCCAGCGAGATAAAGCATACAATTGCCACGATAAGGGTATGTGTTACGCGTTTCACGGTGCAAAAATACTTCATATTTCTCATTTTGCATACTATTATTCCAAAATTTTTCAATAATTTTGCAGCCTGTGAGCAAATGCTGAGGTGTGGCCGGCCGCATCCTACGATACGGCTGGAAGCATGCATTATAGGGACACTTTGCGGTGTCGGGCATAACTGTCTGATTGACAGGTGTTTGCGGATGGCCTTGTAAAAGACCGTCTTTTGCATGCCAAAAGGCCGTCTTTCGGGGTGTGAAAGGCCGTCTTTTATGATGTAAAAGGCCACCTTTTTCAAAACGCTTGGCCTGCGCCGTTGCTTTATGCGGCCATGCACCGCTTTGCTTCATGGCGTTTACGCCTGTGCGCACGGTTGGTAGATAAAATGTGACGGGTATTTGCAAAATATCCTAAACTTTTTGTTTATTTAACCGCAGAGGCGTGTGCCGATTTGGTTTTTTCAGAAAAAATGCCCATCTTTGCAGGCGATTTTGTCGTCCGTTCGGGCTTAACAGAATATTTAGAACAGAAAATGAGTTTTTATAAAAAAGCATTTTGCGCCGTCGTGTTGGCGTCGGTTTGCATCATCCCGGCAGCGGCCCAAAGTGGCACCAATTCACCTTACAGCCAGTACGGACTGGGCCTGTTGAACGAACAGTCGAGCGGTTTCAACCGTGGAATGAACGGTTTGGGATTGGGGTTCAGGGAACACAATCAGGTAAATTATATAAATCCGGCGTCATATTCGGCTATAGACTCGCTGACATTCATTTTTGATGTTGGTATGTCAGGTCAGCTCACCAATTTCGAGGAGAACGGACAGAAAAAGAATGCGAAGAACGCCGACTTTGAATATGCTGTGGCCGCGTTCCGTGCTTTCAAGCATGTCGGTGTAAGTTTCGGCATCGTGCCGTTCACAAACGTGGGCTACAACTATTCAGTTGCAGGCTATCTAAACAATGACAGGAACTCCGCCTACGTCAACACCTACGGCGGCAACGGCGGCATTCACCAGTTTTATGTAGGCGTCGGATGGGAATTTGTCAAGGGACTGTCTGTCGGCGCGAACGTGTCTTACCTGTGGGGCGACATTGAACGCTCGGTAGTAAACAGCTACACCGACAACTACATCAACACTCTGTCTAAGTATTATACGGCTACGGTAAGCAACTACAAGCTTGATTTCGGCTTGCAATATTCCGTCAACATAGACAAGAAAAACTCGTTAAGCCTGGGACTTACGTATGGCCTCGGCCACAAGCTGAATGCCGACCCCAAGTGCATGGTGATTTCAAACAACGTAATGACAGGCGTGGCCGACACGGCCTCGTTCACCGTAAACAACGGACTTGAAATACCGACATCGTTCGGCGCGGGTCTTGCATGGAACCATGCAAACAGGCTAAAACTGGGTGCTGACTTCACATATCAGAATTGGGGCAGCTTGCAATATCCCGTGTACAGGGTTATCGACGACGTGCAGTCATACGAACTTACGGACGGTTATTATTCAGACCGTTACAAGATGACGTTCGGCGGCGAGTATTGCAACAACCCTGAAAGCCGTAGGTTTTTGGACAGGATACGTTTCCGTGCCGGTGTGAGCTATGCTTCGTCATATTACAAGGTCAACGGAAAGGACGGTCCTGACGAAATCAGCGCCAGCATTGGCTTTGGAATACCTATCATCAATGCGTATAACAACCGTTCCATGCTTAATATTTCAGGGCAGTGGGTGCGTTCTGCGGCCAAGGGACTGTTGTCAGAAAACACGTTCCGCATCAACATCGGCATAACGTTCAACGAGCGTTGGTTCATGAAGTGGAAGGTAGACTGATACGGAATAAAAACTCCAGAGCGACTTGAGGTATAGTGTTTGCATATTCGTCATGGTGTTTGCCTTCATTGCCTGTCAGGAAAGGAAGGAACACATTGCGCCGGCTGTAAATCCAAGGGATTCGGTTTCGACGATGGTGACGTATGGAGTTAACATGCTTGTGTCAGATTCAGGCATGATGAAATACCGCATAGTGGCCGAGTGTTGGGAAATGAACCAAGCGAAGAACCCGTCGCGGTGGATTTTCGAGAAAGGGCTGTTTCTTGAACAGTTTGACCCGAAATTCCATGTGGAGGCATACATACAATGCGACACCGCGTATTATTTCGACCAGGACAAGCTGTGGGAACTGCGCGGACGTGTGCGTGTAAGGAACATCGAAGGGCTGCGCTTCTCAAGCGAAGAGCTGTTTTGGGACCAGACGAAGCATGAACTTTACAGCTACAAATACTCCCGGCTTGTAACGCCGGAAAGGGAGATGGAAGGTACATATTTCCGCAGTAACGAACGTATGACCAAGTACACAATCACCAACTCGAAAGGCTCTTTTGTGAAAGGCGGTGTGGTTGAAAGTGAAGGCGACAGCATCTTGACGGCTCCGGATACGGTTAAGGCGAAGAAGAGATTGCCCACAACGCCGTCTGCGAGGAAAACACGATAAAAACAATTCAAATAAATTTAAACACGCCATGAGGACAACTTTTTATCGGAAAAATAATTGTTTTTGTTTTCTTTTTTGTAATTTTGTGCGCTAAATTGCAGCATGGCTGTTTATTTTATGGAATAAATAAAAATAAATAATTGTAATAATGGCAGTATTAGGAAAAATTAGAAGCAAAGGCGTAATTCTTATCTGTGTGATAGGTCTTGCCCTTTTTGCGTTTATTGCCGAAGAGTTTTTCCGCTCTTGTGACAGTGTAAGCAACGAGCGGAGAGCACAAGTAGGCGAGGTTTTAGGTGACAAAGTCAACGTACAGGACTTCCAGAAGCTTGTCGACGAGTACACTAACGTCATAAGGATGACGCAAGGACGTGACAACCTTACCGACGAGGAACTCAACCAGGTGAAGGATGTTGTATGGAATACGTTTGTCCAGAACGAAATCATCAACAACGAAGCGGAGAAGCTCGGACTCAAGGTTACTGACAAGGAGTTGCAGAACGTGCTCAACATGGGAACACACCCGATGCTTCTTCAGACACCTTTCGTCAACCAGCAGACAGGTCGTTTCGATGCAAATATGCTAAAGCAGTTCCTCGCCGAGTACAAGCAGGCACAGGGGACAAGCACGCAGATGGCCGACCAATACCGCAACTTGTATGACTTCTGGTCATTCGTCGAGAAGTCTTTGCGCCAGCAATTGCTCGCACAGAAGTACCAGGCGCTCTTTGCCGGATGCTTGCTCTCCAACCCTGTTTCGGCCAAGATGGCTTACAATGACGAGAACCAGGAGAGCGACATACAGCTTGCAGCGTTCGCATACTCAACGATTAACGACAACAAGGTTAAAATCACAGAGAGCGACCTCAAGGCAAAGTATGAGGAATTGAAGCCTCGCTTCAGGCAGTATGACGAGACCCGTTCAATCAAGTATGTAGATTATCAGGTTGTTCCGTCACAGGCTGACCGCAAGGCGCTTGACAAGACCGTCAACGAATACATGAAGGCGTTGCGTGATACAGCCGACCCTGCCGGCGTAATCAGGAAGAGTGGTTCTGTCATAGCTTATCTCGGAATACCGCAGACAAAGGCTGCGTTCCCTTCTGACATTGCCGCACGCCTTGACTCTATTGCTGTAGGTGCTACTACTACGCCTGTAGAGAACAAGTCGGACAATACGCTTAATGTGATAAAACTTATCTCAAAGACCCAGCTTCCCGACTCTATTCAGTTCCGTGCAATCCAGGTAGGCGGTGCTACTGCCGATGAAGCGGTTAAGAGGGCGGACAGCATTTATACAGCTTTGCAGGCAGGTGCTGACTTCGAGGCAGTTGCAAAGAAATACGGACAGACAGGTGAAAAGGCTTGGATAACTTCTGCACAGTATCAGAATGCTCCTTCAATGGACAGCAGCACAAGGGATTACATCCAGGCACTCAACACTCTTGGTGTCAACGAAACCAAGAACATAAAGCTCGCCCAGGGCAACATAATACTCCAGGTGACCGACCGCAGGGCTATGACAAGCAAGTATGTGGCTGCCGTTATAAAGAAACCAATCGAGTTCTCCAAGGACACTTATTCGGCTGCATACAACAACTTCAGCCGCTTTGTCAGCGAGAACCAGACTCTTGAAGCTATGCAGAAGAATGCCGCCAAGTACGGATATACCGTAAGGGAGCGTGCAGACATCCGCAATTCGGAGCACTATGTGGCTGGAGTAAGCGATACCCGCGAGACTATGAAGTGGCTGTTCGGTGCTAAGGAAAACGAGGTTTCACCGCTTTATGAGTGTGGAGACAACGACCATCTGCTGGTTGTAGTATTGACCAAGATTAACAAGGAGGGCTACCGTCAGCTTGACGACGAGAGTGTTAAGAGCTACGTAAGGAACGAGGTTATCCGTGATAAAAAGGCCGAAATGCTTATGGCTCAGGCCAAGGGTGTAAAGAGCATATCTGCCGCAAAGGGCAAAGGCGCCAAGGTGTCAACGGTCAACCAGGTTACATTTGCCGCTCCTGTGTTCGTCCAGTCTACAGGTATGAGCGAGCCGGCTTTGAGCGGTGCGGTAGCAGCTACGGCCAAGGGCAAGTTCTGCACACAGCCGGTTAAGGGTAATGGCGGTGTCTACATGTTCCAGGTAACAGGCAAGAAAAACCGTTCTGTCAAGTACGACGAGAAGGAATATGAGCAGCGTCAGCGTCAAAAAGTTATGCAATATGCAGGCAACTTCATGCAGGAGCTTTACTTCAAGGCTGGCGTGAAGGACAACCGTTACATGTTCTTCTAAGGAATAGAGGATTAAATCCAAATAATAAGAGGCGGCAGGATGCAACATTCATCCTGCCGCCTCTTGTTGTTATATGCTTGGCCGTGTTTAATGTTGGTTAAACGCTTGTACTGTGTCAAGTTGCACGGCAAACCTTCATACATGATGTTTTGGCTTTTGAAAGATGGTTCATCCGCACACTTATGCGTTATACATCTGAACTGCGGATGAACCCTTGGGTTATTGTAACCTGTCTTGGTATTATTGCAGTTTCCCGTGAATACATTAATTTTTATAGCTTAGGCGCATCTTTTCCCAAGTATCTGTAAATCAGAATATTAACTGTACGCCTGTTAAAGATGGCCTTTCGCCTTGCAATATGTGGCTTTTTGCGGCGCAAAAGACCGTGTTTGGCAGGCCGAAAGACGGCATATTGGAATTTCTTTCATTTTAATTTTGCATAACGCCCGACTTGTATTATCTTTGCACTTATGTAGAGTTTACGAATAAAAAACCTTATGAGATACCTTAATCCGAAGGCCGACCTCACCTTCAAAAAGTGTTCGGCGAACATCAGGACATCGTAATCAGTTTCCTAAACGCGCTGCAGTCGTTTAGCAGTTCGCGGCGCGAGGCGATGGAGAAAGGTTTTAATGAAGGATTTGATAAAAGGGATGGCAAAAGGTATAACCACAGGCAGCAGGAAGAACGGATTAAGAATGCGCGCAACTTGAAACGGCTCAGAACGCCAGTTGAAACGATAGCCAAGGCTACAGGGCTTGTGGTTGACGATATAGCTGATTTGTAAATGCTGCCAGATGGAAAGGGATACTGTAAAAAACGTTCGAGAATGAAATATAAGTTATTGGCCGCCAGCAAGGATATAGGTGAGCATGTCAACATCGGGGATTACATTCAGGCGTTGGCGGCGGCGCAATTCTTGCCCAAAGTTGATGGCTTTATCCAAAGGGAAAGGCTGAAAGATTATGATGGGGAAGAATGCAAGGTAATCATGAACGGGTGGTACATGTACAATACGGAACAGTGGCCTCCGTCGGATAAGGTAATCCCATTGTTTGTCGCCTTTCATATCAATGCCACGGCTAAGGAAGGGATGGTCTCGGATAAGAGTGTTGATTACTTGAAGAAGTATCAGCCAATCGGTTGCCGTGATTATTTTACCATGGACTTGCTTGCTTCTAAAGGTGTGGACGCGTATTTCTCTGCATGTCTGACTTTGACCTTGGGAATGAAATACAAATCGGAAGATAAGGAAAACAAATGTTATTTTGTAGACCCGTTTATACCGAAGAAAAGAAAAGGGGCTGATGAAATAGGAAATGCATTGTGGCTTTTGTTTCACTGTAACAAGTGGAATGCCATAGCGAAAATAGCACGGAAACTGCCATATAAGAGGAATTTCAAGAAGATAATCCATACATGCCGTTTTTATCGTGCTTACATCAAGTTGTTCACGGAAGAGACCCTTGTCGATGCAGAGTATATATCCCAGCAGAATGCAGGTTATTTGTTAAAGTTCAAGACCGATGAAGAACGGTTGGCTGAGGCCGCACGGCTTGTTGGCAAATATGCTAAGGCGCGGTTGGTGGTGACATCGAGAATTCATTGTGCATTGCCATGTATAGGATTGGAAACACCTGTCATCTTGACAGAGAACGCAGGCCAGTCTGAGAAAAAGGCGTGCAGGATGGGCGGCATAAGTGATTTTTTCAACATAATAAGTTTGAACGGTACTGGATACGAGACAAATTTCCATTTCGATAATGGCAGAAAGCTGTCTGTTTCTGAATTACCCCCCCTATGGCAGGGGATTTATGGAAGCAATATACTGCCCGATTGATTGGAGTCTGCAAGGATTTTGTTGCTAAAGAATAATGACAGAATTATAAGTGTAGCAAATGAATATGGATATTGATTTGGTGTATCTTTGGGTGGATGGAAATGACCCAAAATGGCAAGCCAGGCATGATGCTTTCTGTGGCAATGTGTCAGGAGATGCAGAGCTTAACGGCAAGAACCGTTACGCAAACAACGATGAACTGAAATACAGTCTGCGGTCTGTTGCGATGTATGCGCCGTGGATAAGGAGAGTATTCATCGTTACAGACAACCAGACACCAGGATGGCTTGACACGTCAAATCCAAAAGTCAAGGTTGTTGACCATGCTGAGATTATGCCAGTGGAAAGCCGGCCATGTTTCAATTCCAGCCTAATAGAACATTTTTTATACCGTATACCGGGGTTGGCCGAGCATTTTTTGTACGCCAATGACGATATGTATATCAACAAAGAAGTCACTCCTGATAATTTCTTTACACAAGACGGTTTCCCTATTATACGGTTTAAACGTATGCTTTTTAGGGATTTCCGTTGGGCTTTCCGTGAGAAAGTGCGCAACAAGCATTTGAGTAATTACAGGACGATGCTCGTCCGCTCGTCACGTATGGTGAAAGAACGTTACGGAAAATATTATACAGGGATACCTCATCACAATATCGATGCTTTCCTTAGGAGTGATTATCAGCGTATTGTTGAGGACGTTTTCCGTGAAGAATTTTCGGCGAACAATATGAACAGGGTGCGTAGTGACGACGATGTTCACCGTAGTGTCGTGTCTTATGCTGCATTGGCGGAAAATCGGGGAAAACGGTTTTACGTAACAGAGAAAGATTCAATGTATGTGAAAATCCACAAGGAAAGGTATTACACAATGCTTGACAAATACCAGCCAATGTTTTTTTGCATGAATGATTCGCAATATGTTACCGACCGTGGCAGGGCTATGTCGAAGGCATATTTGCAAAAGAGGTTTCCTGAAAAGTCGGAGTTTGAGAAATAATTAGGGGTATGTATGTGCCTGGATAGTGGTTTTGTGATAGATGACGGATTGTCGGCATTGCTGCAAGAGTGTGACGCGTTGAAGGCGCGTCTTAACGGAATGCGTCCTTTACCAGCCGCGGCGTTGAGTAAAATTGAGGATGCTTTCAATATAGAATATACCTACGAGAGCAACCGTATAGAGGGCAACACGCTTACATTGCAGGAGACCGAACTTGTGGTGAACGAGGGACTGACAATTTCCGGGAAGTCGATGCGTGAGCACTTGGAAGCCATAAACCATGTTGAAGCCATAGGTTTTATACGTGATTTCGCCAAAAGCGGCATGGGCATCAGCGAGAGTACTATCAAGCAGATACACGCGCTTGTGCTGCACGGCATCGACCGTGACAACGCTGGGCGTTACCGTACAGTTCCCGTTATGATTTCGGGCAGCAGGCATACGCCTCCGCAACCTTACATGCTTGGCAAGCTGATGGAGGACTTTATGCTGTCTTTCAATGAAATGGAGGCGCAGGGCGTGCATCCAGTCGTTGTCGCCGCATACCTGCATGACGAGCTTGTGCGCATACATCCGTTCATTGACGGCAACGGGCGTACTTCAAGGTTGCTGATGAACTTGTACTTGTTGAAGAGCGGTTTTGTCATCGTCAACCTTAAAGGTTCGAATGATGCGAAAGTAGTTTATTATAAGGCGTTGGAGGCATCCCATGTTGACAAGCGGCATGGAGCGTTCCTGGAGCTTGTCGCGGCATCAGAGGTTGAGGCTTTGAAACGTTATTTGTCTGTCCTCGGCGACCCCTTCCTTGCTGGCGGATGAGCAAGATTTGAAGGCTTGCGTTATGATTTTGAATATTCGGTTTTAGTGGATAAGTAATTTGGAACACAACAATATGGACATTGACTTGGTATATCTTTGGGTTGACGGAAGCGACCCACGGTGGTTGGTTAAGCACAACGCCTGCATCGGGAAGACGGAAGAGCGGTCGACGGTTAACTGTAAGGGCCGCTACGCCGACAACGACGAGCTGAAGTACAGCCTGCGTTCGGTGGAGATGTATGCACCTTGGGTTCGTAAAATCTTCATCGTAACAGACGAACAGGTGCCGTCGTGGCTTGACACGTCGAACCCGAGAATAAGGATGGTCGACCACAAGGAAATAATGCCGGAGGTATGCCTTCCGTGCTTCAATGCTACGGTAATAGAGCATTTTCTTTGGAATATTCCGGGCTTGTCGGAGCATTTTCTTTTCGCCAACGACGACATGCTGATTAACAGGCCGCTGTCGCCGAACTTCTTTTTCGCCGACGACGGCCTGCCGGTAATCCGTCTCAACCATAGCGGATTGCGGAACTTTTACCTTGCGTTTAAGAAGAAGTTTCTTGGCATAAAGTTCAAGAATTACGTCCAAATAGTTTACAACGCGGCTAAGTTGGTTGAGACGAAGTATGGCGTTTTCTACGGTTGCAAGACCCATCACAACATAGACGCTTACCTGAAAAGCGACTATCAGCGCATAGAAGAGATGTTCAAGGAGGTGATAGAGCCAACCTTGGGCAACCATGTGCGCAGCGAAAACGATATCCAGCGCAGCCTTTACGCATACGTGGCGATGGCCGAAAAGCGTTGCCATCCCGTCTATGTAGACCGCAAGACGTCGTTCCGCTTCCACATACAGAACATGAAGCATTACAAGATGTTGGAAGAATACAACCCCATGCTGTTCTGTATGAACGACTCGGAATACGCGACTGACGACGACAGGAGGAAGGTTACGGAGTTTCTGAAACAGCGTTTCCCCGACAAGTCGGAGTTTGAGAAGTGACCCGTCGGTGATATTTTTAATTGAAATTGGTAAAAGTCGATAAGGCGATATGGATATAGATTTGGTATATCTTTGGGTCGACGGCAATGACCCACGGTGGCAGGCAAAGCGTAACGCCTGCATAGGAAAGACGGAAAAGCAGCCCGGCGTGAACTGTGAAGGCCGCTATGCCAACAACGACGAACTGATGTACAGCCTGCGTTCGGTGGAGAAGTACGCCCCGTGGCTGCATAAAATCTACATCGTTACGGACGAACAGACACCAGCATGGCTTGACACTTCAAACCCCAAAGTCTGTGTCGTAGACCATAAGGACATTATGCCCGAAGTCTGCCTGCCGTGCTTCAATTCCACGGTAATAGAACATTTCCTGTGTAAAATCCCAGGACTTTCAGAGCATTTTTTGTTTGCCAACGATGACATGTTTATCAACAGGCCGGTGAAGCCGGGCGACTTTTTCGCTTCGGACGGCCTGCCTATAATACGGTTCACCCGCAGGCCGTTCAGGAAATTCACATTATGGTTCAAGCAGAAGATACAGAAGAAGCGGCTAAGCAATTACCTGCAAATCATACAGAACGCCGCGGAGTTGGCTGAAAAGAAGTTCGGTGTCTATTACGGAGGCAAGACACACCATAACATCGATGCCTATCTGAAGAGCGATTGCGAGCACGTTGAGCAGATGTTCAAGAAGGAGTTTGAGGTTACATGGCCTAATCATGTGCGCAGTGCGAACGACATCCAGCGTAACATTTACGCATACGTGGCGTTGGCCGAGAAACGGGCGCACCTGCATTATGTCACGCAGAAGACATCGTTCAGGCTGCATATACACAGGGAAAGCAATTATGTGAAGTTTGAGAAGTGCAATCCAATGCTGTTCTGCATGAACGATTCGGAGTTTGCAAGCGACAACGACCGCAGGCGGATGGCCGATTTCCTGAGCCGCCGCTTCCCCGAAAAGTCAGCGTTCGAGAAGTAGCCGGTTAGTTTTCCTCGATGTCGTTAAGGTCGAACCGGTGGAAGTAGTCGATTTTCAGCTCCTTAGTCCGGCCTGCGGCACGTCCCCGCGCCTGCTTCTCCACAAACTCCTCGTACGACCTTACGGCGTAGTGGTTAATGCGGATGACGTCCTGTTGAGGCTCGCGTTCGCGGAAGTTCTTTCTTATCGGGCAGCCGTGGGAGTCGGCGGCGCGGCCTGATATGCGTGCCGCTTCGTGGCATCCTATCATGTTGAATACGCGCCTTGGGTCTACGATGCTTTTAACATGGCGGTTGAGTATGTGGCCGGGCTGCGAGTGGCGTTTGAACCTTTCCATCATCGTTCCCGGCATTTTCTTCTTCGCTCCACCGCTGCCGTAGACCAGCCAGTTGATTTCCACCACGGGGAAAGCCTCGAAGCGGCGCAGGAAGTCGGGTATTGTCTTGTCCTTGACGGGCACTATGAACTCGTCAAGGTCTATGAGGGCGAGCCAGCGTGTGTCAAGCCTGTGCTTGTCGAAGCAGGCGTCGTAGGCGGCGAGCTGCACGTGGTGGCCGGGGAAGTAGTTGTATTCCACCAGTCCCTCCTCGATGTATGGCGCAAGCACTTCCTTCGTACAGTCGGTGCTTTCGTTGTCGTAGATGTAGAATTTGTCCACCCCCTTGCTCCTGTGCCATTCTATCCATTCCTTGAAATACGGCCCTTCGTTCTTCGCTATGGCGCAGACGGCCAGGTAATGCGTGGGCTTCGTGTGGTCGCGGTGCAGCCTGTACATCAGTTTCAGCGCGTTGAGCGGTCCGTAGCGCAGTATTCCGCGCCAGCGGTTTCGCGCCATTTTGAAGGGAATAATCCCGGCTATTATCTCGGCATAGACCTTTTTCATAGGGTGCGGTTATGAGGTTTTGCGGTTATTGGGGTGTACGGTTTTGCGGTTGTCGGGTTATGGGGTTTTACGGTTTTATGGCTTTGCTGTTTTAGGCAACCCGTCCGCATGACCGTAAAACCGTATAACCGCATGACCGTATGCTTACTTCTCGAAACTTGATTTCTCGGGCAATATGTGCTCGAAGGCGTTGCGTATGTTCTCCATCACCTGCGCATAGTTGCGTATGTGTACGTTGTCGTTGAGGCAAACGAGCTTGTACGCCTGGTCGTGTATGGCCTTGACGGCCTGCTTCGGGCGCAGCATCAGGGGGAACATCTTGGTGTCGCGGTATGTGTTGTACGGTTCGAAGTTGCCGCGGCAGATTTGCCATGTACGGAAAAGCTCGGGCGTATAGTCGGTGTATGCGCGGAACTTGTTGGCCGATGCCTTGGTGAGTTCGTCTCCGGCGGCGTTCCATACCTCTTCGAACGTCGACTTGAGGTAGGGCTGGGCGTTGTGCGGAGTGCGCAGGGTGACGAACTTGCCGTAAGGCTTCAGCAGGTAGTTGAGGCGTGCCTTCGAGCCGTAGTCCTTGCAGAACCACTTGTCGTGCCACCGCTCCATCACCTCCTTCTTGTCGAAGTGGCGGTTGATGATTTTTATGCTGTTGAGCAGTGTCTTGTACCATTGCGACCACGACGGGTTGTACTGGAACACGGATATGTCGCATGGCAGGCCGTTGCGGAAGAAGCGGTCTTGCCCGGTATGGTTTATCAGATAGAAGTCGTCGTTGAAATAGACGAAGTGCTCGGCCAGGCCGGGTATTTTGTGAAGGTAGTATTCTATCACTACCGAGTTGAATGTAGGCAGGAACTGCTCCGGGATATAGTCCTTGTGGCTTACCAGATTGATTTTGGGGTTGCCCTCGTCAAGCCATTCCGGCTTCTGTCCGCACGTGATGAAATGGATTTTACGCACCCAGGGGGCGAACTTCTCCACGCCCCTGAACCAGTATTTCAGGAAGCCGTAGTCGCGGAAGCGGGCTTCGGACACTCCGTTCTTGGTGTTGCCCTTGTTGCCGGAATACTTGGCGAAGTCGGCCTGCCACTTGGGGTCGTCCATGTCAACCCATGTTATTACAAAATCTATATCCATAGTATTGTGATAGCTTCTTTATCGGTCAATATGTAATTTTGCAGAGCCTCATGCTTCCTTTTTGGCTCTTC
Organism: uncultured Prevotella sp.; assembly: GCA_937922435.1. Taxonomy (GTDB): domain Bacteria; phylum Bacteroidota; class Bacteroidia; order Bacteroidales; family Bacteroidaceae; genus Prevotella. The sequence goes on from CAKZVT010000058.1 coordinate 39,837, forward strand.
TGAAACGTTTGTGCGACCACAGGTACAGTTCGGGCTGGCGGTTGACGGCCCGTTCAAGGTATTGGAAGTAAAGGTCTGTCAGCTCGAAGTCGGGCAGCGTGCGCGGATTGTCGTGCATCCTGACGAACTCCGCCGTGTAGAACCCGCGCCTTGTACGCTTCACGTCGAGGTAAAAGGCTTCAAATCCGTAGTGCTTTATGATTTTCTCCGTGCCTGTCAGAGCCGGCACGTAGTGGTTGAGGAAGTGCAGGTAATGGTGCGAGTCCCTTTTCCTGGGCGACTGGTCGGCTATGAAGCCGATGGTGCATACCTTGCCTGCGGCGGCCAGCTCCGTGGCATACCGTGCCGTCTTGTGCATCTCTACGCTCACCGCGCCCATGCGTTCGCGTATGTGCAGCATCAGGCGGTCCATGTTGGGATTGCTTAGTTTGTGGTATATTTGTGCGCCGATAGTGCCTTTTTCCAGCCACAGCGGCATGGACGAAACCCATTCCCAGTTGCCGTAGTGTCCTAAATATACGGCTACCGACTTGCCGCTGCGCAGCGTGGCGTTGACCTCCTCAATGTTCTTGAAGGCCATGCGCCGCCTGATTTCATCGGGAGATATGGTAGCCAGCTTGCAGGTTTCGAGCATCATGTCCATGAAAAAGCGGTAGAACGCCTTTTCCAAATGCTTTGTTTCGTGCAGGCTCTTGTCTGGATAGCTCTCGGTAAGGTTTTTGCGTACTATCTTCCGACGGTAACGTATGATGTAATACAACAGGTAGAACATACCGTCTGACAGGATGTAAAGCATGCGGAACGGGATGCGCGACAGCAGCTTCAGGACGAAATGGAGCAGGGGGTATGTTCTTTCCGCCATGTTCATTGTGTATTTTCCTATTTGATGTTCAGGCTACAAAATTAAGATTTTTTTCCCATAAGGCCAATGTTTTGCTGTACTTTTAGGCAAAAAAGAGACTCATTCGGAGTAGGTAGTGAGTGTAGCCGATGTAAAAGGTGGCCTTTGGCCTTGTCAAAGGCCACCTTTAGCCTTGCGAAAGACCGTCTTTTGCAAGGCGATTGACGGCCTTTTGCAATGGCGTTTGTAAGCTGCTGGTTTTCAATTAGTTGCAAAGCCGTGCGTAGAAGGTACGGCGTGGCTCGCGGTTTCGCTGCCTGCCGGCTTGTATCTTGCCACTTGTCTGCTTAATGTGGTTCATCCGCAAATCTGTTGGATGGTTGTTGAAGTTCATTCCGTTTATGTCCTGCTGCAAGTCAGGCTGTCAGTAATATGTTTTGGCGGATTTGCAATCCGCCGAAAAGTACTATAAGGATTTGCAATCCGCTCAAACCACACAACCACGAGGTAAATGTATGGGCATGTGCGGATTGCAAATCCGCAATTAGAAACCGCCGGATTGCAAATCCGGCGGAACAAATGCTTTCATTAATAGACCTTGTATTTCATCCAACAGGTTTGCGGATGAACCCTTAATGTTTCGGATATTTTTTGTACTTTTGCACGCGGTTTAGAACATGACTTGATGCCGATGCAGAGATATTTCCTTTATTTCAGGTATGACGGTGCGGCCTACCGAGGCTGGCAGGTGCAGCCGGGCGAGCGCACGGTACAGGGCGAGTTGCAGAGGGCTTTGTCTGTCTTGTTGCGCGGAGACGTGCCCGTAGTTGGCGCAGGGCGTACCGACGCGGGCGTACACGCGCGCATGATGGTGGCCCATTTCGACGCGGCCGAGGGGCTGGACTGCCGCCAGACGGTGTACAGGCTGAACCGCCTGCTGCCGCGCGACATTGCCGCCGACAGGCTTGTGCCAGTGCCTGCGGAGATGCACGCACGCTTCAGCGCCACATCGCGCACGTACCATTATTATATACATACGCGCCGCGACCCGTTCCTAAGGGCGTATTCGTGCGAGATGTTTTACAACCTTGATTTCGACAGGATGAACCGCGCGGCGGCCCTGCTGCTTGAATACGACGACTTCGCGGCGTTCTGCAAGAGCCATACCGACGTGAAGACCACCCTCTGCCGGGTGACTGAGGCGCGCTGGGTGCAGGACGACGATTATCGCTGGCATTTCGTAATAACGGCCAACCGCTTCCTGCGCAACATGGTGCGCGCCGTGGTTGGTACGCTTATTGACGTGGGTCGTGGCCGTACAGACGTAGAGGGCTTTAGAAAAATCATAGAAGGACGTTCGCGTTCGGGGGCTGGCGACAGCGTTCCGGCCTGCGCACTGTTCCTTGAAAAGATATTGTATTGAAGGAGGGAAGGAGTAAGGAGTAAAGTAGTAAGGAGCAGGTAATAAAGAAGCAAGGATTTAAGGGAGATGCCTTGTATGTCTACTGCAATTTGATTTTTCACTTTTCACTTTTCATTTTCACTTAAAATGTGGTTATTATTGGCATTTTTGTCCGCAGCTCTGCTCGGATTTTACGATTCATTCAAGAAAAAGTCGCTCGACGGCAACGCCGTCATCCCCGTGTTGTTCCTCAACACGCTCATATCGTCGCTCATATTCTTGCCGTTCATCGTGCTTTCGGCCACCACCGACACGCTCGACGGCACCATATTCAAGGTGGCAAGCGGCGGATGGGAGATGCACAAGTATATCGTGCTGAAGAGCGTCATCGTGCTGGCATCGTGGGTGTTCGGCTATTTCGGCATGAAGCACCTGCCCCTAACCATCGTAGGTCCTATTAACGCCACGCGCCCGGTGATGGTGCTCGTGGGCGCGTTCATAGTGTTCGGCGAACGCCTTAACCTGTACCAGTGGATTGGCGTGGCGTTGGCCGTGGCGTCGTTCTTCATGTTGAGCCGTAGCGGAAAGAAGGAAGGCATCGACTTCAAGCATGACCGCTGGATTTACTTCATCGTCCTGGCCGCCTTGCTCGGAGCGGTGAGCGGCCTTTACGACAAGTATCTCATGGCTCCGGCAAGCCACGGCGGCGTGGGGCTTGACCGCATGATGGTGCAAAGCTGGTACAACATCTACCAGTGCTTCATGATGGGCGTGATGCTGCTCCTGCTCTGGTGGCCCAAACGCAAGCATACTACGCCGTTCCGCTGGGACTGGTGCATAATACTCATCAGCGTGTTCTTGAGCGCTGCCGACTTCGTGTATTTCTACGCGTTGAGCATCCCCGGGGCGATGATAAGCATCGTCTCGATGGTAAGGAGGGGCAGCGTCATCGTGTCGTTCCTGTTCGGAGCGGTGCTGCTGCATGAGAAAAACTTGAAGAGCAAGGTCGTTGACCTCATCCTTGTGCTGCTCGGAATGTTGTTCCTCTATATCGGTTCCAATTAGTTTTTTCAGCAGACGAGGGACAAGTCACTCGTCCCTTGTCTGCTCGTCCCTTGTCTGCTTGTTTGCTAAAAACACGTCAGTTTGTTTTGCTTTTTGACGTAAAAATAGTATTTTTGCATTCGATTATTAACAGAGAGGCTTGTTTTTATGGCATATAACATATTCAAGGGGTTAGGCATAGCCCTGGTTACACCGTTCACATCAGATGGTTCAGTAGACTATCAGGCGTTGAAAAGACTTATCGAATACCAGCTTTCAGGCGGTGCCGACTTCTTTTGCATACTTGCCACTACGGGTGAAACGCCTACGTTGACCAAGGATGAGAAGCGGAACATAAAGCAGCTTGTGGTCGATATGGTTGGCGACAAAGTGCCCATACTGATGGGGTGTGGCGGCAACAATACGGCTGAAGTGGTGAACGAGTTGCAGACCGGCGACTTTTCGGGCATTGACGGCGTGCTTAGCGTATGTCCTTATTACAACAAGCCTTCGCAGGAAGGCCTGTACCAGCACTTCAAGGCCATTGCGGCGGCGACCAACTTGCCGGTAGTGCTCTACAATGTTCCGGGGCGCACTGGGGTCAACTTGAAGGCTGAAACTACCGTCCGCCTTGCTCATGACTGCCCCAACATCGTGGCTATAAAGGAGGCCGCAGGAAGCCTTGAGCAGGTTGACGAAATAATAAAGAACAAGCCCGACACGTTCGACGTAATCAGTGGCGACGACGCACTTACCTTCCCGATGGTAGCGTGTGGTGCGGCCGGAGTCATCTCTGTCATCGGCAATGCGCTGCCCAAAGAGTTCTCGCGCATGCTCCGCCTTGAGATGAACGGGGAGATAGAGAGTGCGCGCAAGATACATCACAAGTTTACCGACTTGTTCAACCTGCTTTTCGTCGACGGTAATCCCGCAGGTGTGAAGGCGATGCTTCATGAAATGGGGATGATTGAGAATGTGCTTCGTCTTCCACTTGTGCCCACGCGCCTTACAACAATGCAGCGCATAAGCGAATGCTTGAAGTTCAGGCTTTGAGCGTTCCTTCTATATAAGACAACAAAAGGCGGCATTCCCATAAGGGGAATGCCGCCTTTTGTTGTGCCGGATGTGCCGTATCAGGCAATAAAAACAAAACCGCAGGACTTAGTCCTGCGGTTTTACTCGCTTTTAATTGTTGTAGCTAATTATTCAGCAACAGTTGTGTCAACAGCAGCAGTGTCAGCAACAACGCTGTCAGCAGCCATTGTGTCAACAGCTACAGTGTCAGTTGCTGTAGAGTCAGCAGCCTCAGTGTTGGCTGTTTTGTTACCACAAGATGCGAAAGAGATAGCTGCAATAGCTACGAACATTAAAACTAACTTTTTCATTTTCTTTGCTTTTTAAATCTGTAAAACAATCAGTTGTTTATTAAAACGCTGCAAAGGTAAGTATTTTTTCAATACGTTGTTCTCATTTTATGCTTTTTTTTCGACGTGTTTTTGTAACTTTTTTATAAGTTGCTGTATATCAATGAAATACAGACTGCTAACGACTGTTAAATTTCGTGCAGGTATTAAGAAATGTTGTTTGGCACCCCTGTTCTCGAGTTTTTTTCGTACCTTTGTGCCATGCTGCCGCGCCGTAATGCCAGGAAGTTTTTTGCTTGTTGGTGGTGGTGTTGGACGGGCATATATATAAATAAGGTGTAGGAAAGTTCAACGGCCTGTTTAGTATAACGGCAGGTTGTAAATCAAGGAATAATAATGATTGATACATCGGCCTTTCAGGGTAAGACCGCCGCTTATTTCACGCTTGGATGCAAGCTGAATTTCTCGGAGACATCCACATTCGGGCGGTTGTTGCAGGATATGGGTGTAAGCACCGTGAGCAAGGATGCCGACATCTGTATAATAAATACGTGTTCGGTGACGGAGGTGGCCGACCATAAATGCCGCCAGGCCATACACCGCATGGTGCGCGAGAACCCGGGGGCGTTTGTCGTGGTTACGGGATGTTACGCCCAGTTAAAGCCTGAAACGGTGGCGGATATTGACGGGGTTGACCTCGTGCTTGGGGCGAACGAGAAGGCTGACTTGATACAATTCTTGTCTGAAGCATGGTCGGGCGCGAGACAGGACACTTCGCTTCACCGCCACCATACGGTCAAGACGAAAGACATCAGGACGTTCGCGCCGAGCTGTTCGCGAGGCAACCGTACAAGGTATTTCCTCAAAGTACAGGACGGATGCAACTATTTCTGTACTTATTGCACCATACCTTACGCCCGTGGATTCAGCCGCAACCCGAGCATAGAGTCGCTTGTGGAGCAGGCGCGCCGGGCCGCAGAGGAGGGAGGAAAGGAGATTGTGCTTACTGGTGTGAACATAGGCGACTTTGGAGAGACCACCGGCGAGCGTTTCATCGACCTTGTAAAGGCACTTGACGGGGTAGAAGGCATAAGCCGTTACCGCATAAGCAGCATCGAGCCTGACTTGCTTGATGACGGGCTTATAGAGTATTGCGCGCATAGCAGGGCGTTCATGCCTCACTTCCACATCCCGTTGCAAAGCGGTTCCGACGAAGTGTTGCGCCTCATGCACAGGCGTTATGACACCAAGTTGTTCGCCCATAAGATAGAGCTTATAAAGAAGGTGATGCCCGACGCGTTCATCGGTGTTGACGTGATGGTGGGCACAAGGGGCGAAAGGCCGAAGCTGTTTGAGGAGACTTACGCCTTCTTGAAGGCTTTGGACGTAACCCAGCTGCATGTGTTCCCTTATTCGGAGCGTCCCGGCACGGCGGCGTTGAAAATCCCGTATGTGGTTTCCGACAAGGACAAGAAGCTTCGTTCAAAGTGCCTCCTGGACTTGTCAGACGAGAAAACCGAGGCTTTTTACGCACGCCATATAGGCTCGGAGGCGGAAGTGTTGTTAGAGAAGGCTACGCGAGGACGCTCGATGCACGGTTTTACGCGTAACTATATCCGCGTGGAACTGCCGCCTTCTCCCGATAATGAAAGCCTTGACAACCAGATAGTTAAAGTCAGACTGGGCGGCTTCAATCATGACAAGACCGCGTTAAAAGCTATACTTTGATATGGACAAGGCCGCTATTGTAATCCTGAACTGGAACGGGGTGGAGATGCTTACGCGCTTTCTGCCCAACGTGCTTGATTACTCGCGAGACGAGGCCGTGGTATATGTGGCCGATAATGCCTCTACTGATAACTCGCTCGAAGTGCTGAAGATGCACTTCCCCGAGGTGCGCGTCATCGTGCTGGAGAAGAACTGGGGGTTCGCCGAAGGCTATAACCGTGCGCTCGGACAGATTGACGCGGAGTATTACGTGCTGCTCAATTCCGACGTGGAAGTGTCCCATCATTGGCTTACTCCGCTTATAGAGTTCATGGATAACCATGCCGACGTTGCGGCGTGCCAGCCCAAGCTCCTGTCCCTGAAAAACCGTGATGCGTTTGAATACGCCGGGGCTTGCGGAGGCTTCATCGACCGTTACGGCTATCCGTTTTGCCGCGGAAGGATCTTCGACACCGTAGAGAGTGATGACGGCCAGTATGATTATGCGGCCGAAGTGTTGTGGGCTACGGGGGCGTGCATGGTTGTCCGTGCAAGCGACTTCAAGGAGGCGGGCGGCTTTGACGCGCGTTTCTTCGCCCATAGCGAGGAAATAGACCTTTGCTGGCGTATGCGCCTTATGGGCAAGAAGATATATTGCATTCCCGATAGTTTCGTTTATCATATCGGCGGAGGCACTTTGCCGAAGAACAACCCGATGAAGACTTACCTGAACTTCCGCAACAACCTTACGATGCTTTACAAGAACTTGCCCGACGGGGAGCTGCGCTACGTCATGCGTGTCCGCTTGTTTCTTGATTACGTAGCGGCGTTCCAGGCATTGCTTTCGGGGCGTGTGGGCGACTTCAAGGCCATACTTAACGGGCGCAAGGCGTTCAAGAAGTGGCTGCCCGAATACAGGGAAGTAAGGCGCGAGGTGCAGAGTAGGAGAGTGGTGCGCGACGTTACGGGCATCTACCGGCATTCCATCCTTTGGCAATATTATGCTAAAGGGCACAAGAAGTATGCGGAAATATTATGAAAGGTAAAAAAGTAAAAAGGTAAAAAGGTAAAAAGGTAAAAAGGTAAAACGCCTACGGACAAACATCGTTTTACCTTTTTACTTTTTTACCTTTTACCTTTACTTCGTAAATCCCAACGACATTACGCTGAACCTCGTTCCGCCAGCCTTCATCAGCTCGGAGGCGCACGATATTACGGTTGCGCCGGTGGTTACAACGTCGTCTATTATCAGTATGTGTTTGCCTTTCACGGCGTTGCCGTCGGTCAGGAGGAACACGTCTTCCACGTTCTCGTTTCTCTGCCAGCGGTTCATTTTCGTCTGGCTGGCTTCAAACGATTTCCTTTTCAGTGCTTTGCTTGTTATCGGTATGCGTGTTACCGCGCTGACACCGCGCGCTATTTCAAGGCTTTGATTATAGCCGCGCTCGCGTTGCCTCTTCTTGGCGAGCGGAACGGGAACTATTGCGTCGATGCCGTCGAAAAATCCGTACGTTGCAAATTCCTTTGCCGCCATGCGCCCCATCAGTTCTCCCGTTTCAGGGTGGCTGCGGTATTTCATTGAATAAATGACATCTCCTGGGGCGGAGTGTGCGCGGTAATAGAACAACGCCGCCGCCCTTTCCACCGGTATGCGTCCCCAGAAGAGTCTTGCCAGCTCGTTATCGTGTGGCGATGTTGGGTGGCCGGTGCGTGGCAGCTCGATGTTGCATGCCGTGCACACCACGTCTTCGCCAATGGCAAGGCGGCATCCGCACATTACGCACCGCCTTGGCGCAATAAGGTTGATTAGGCGCGTTAACATGGTGGTTAAATTAAGAATTAAGAGTTAAGAATCGAAGGTCAGCGTTTAGCTAATTAAGAAAACTACCAACGAAAGCATATTTTCTTCACTCTTCACTCTTCACTCTTAACTCTTAATTCTTCACTCTTTAGTAGCTTCTCGCTATGATTACGCGCTGCTTGGCCGGTTTGCCCGATACCATGTCAACGCCCTCGGTCTGCTCCACGCCGAAGGGTACGCAGCGTATTGTGGCCTGCGTCTCCTCCTTGATGCGCGCCTCCGTCTCGGGAGTGCCGTCCCAGTGGCAGAGGAAGAAGCCGCCGTCCTTGATGCGCTCCTTGAACTCGTCATAGTTGTCGCATTCGTAGATGCGTGCGTCGCGGTAAGCCTTGGCCTTGGCGAACATGTTGGCCTGTATGTCCTTCAACAGCTGCTCCACGCGCTCCACTATGCCCTCCATGGGCACGGTGTCCTTCTCCAATGTGTCGCGGCGCATTATCTCGAGCGTGCCGTTTTCAAGGTCGCGTCCGCCCATCACCAAGCGCACGGGCACGCCCTTCAGCTCGTAGTCGGCGAACTTGAAGCCCGGGCGCTTGTTGTCCGCGTCGTCATACTTCACCGATATGCCGGCCTCGCGCAGGGCGTTGATTACGGGCGTCAGCTTCTCGGTTATGGCCTGTAGCTGCTCCGCGCCCTTGGTTATGGGGATTATTACCACCTGTATTGGCGCGAGCATAGGCGGCAGTACCAGTCCGTTGTCATCTGAATGGGTCATTATGAGCGCGCCGATGAGCCTGGTTGACACGCCCCACGACGTAGCCCATACATACTCGGGCTTGTTCTCCTTGTTGAGGTAGGTCACGTCGAACGCCTTTGCGAAGTTCTGTCCGAGGAAATGGCTCGTGCCGCTCTGCAAAGCCTTGCCGTCCTGCATCATGGCTTCGATGGTGTAAGTGTTTAGTGCGCCGGCGAAGCGTTCCGTCTCGCTCTTCACTCCCTGCACCACGGGCACGGCCATCCACTTCTCGGCGAAGTCGGCGTACACGTGGAGCATCTTCTGCGCCTCGGCCTCGGCCTCCTCGCGCGTGGCGTGAGCCGTGTGGCCTTCCTGCCAAAGGAACTCCGACGTGCGCAGGAACGGCCTTGTGCGCATCTCCCAGCGCATCACGTTGCACCACTGGTTGCACATCAGCGGCAGGTCGCGGTAAGAGTGAATCCAGTTCTTATATGTGTTCCAGATGATGGTTTCAGACGTCGGGCGTATGATGAGTTCCTCCTCGAGGCGCGCCGCCGGGTCCACCTCTACGCCGCTCTTGTCTTCCTTGGCGCGCAGGCGGTAGTGCGTCACCACGGCGCATTCCTTGGCGAAGCCCTCCACGTGCTCGGCCTCGCGCGAAAGGAACGACTTAGGTATGAGCAACGGGAAGTATGCGTTCTGCGCACCCGTCTCCTTGAACATCTTGTCAAGCTGGTGCTGCATCTTCTCCCAAATAGCGTAGCCGTAAGGCTTGATTACCATGCAGCCGCGCACGGCCGACTGCTCGGCCAGGTCGGCCTTGGTCACCAAGTCGTTGTACCACTGGCTGTAGTTGTCAGCCCTTTTGGTCAAGTCTTTCAATTCTTTTGCCATGATAAATGCTTTGTTTTAACGAATTTGGATGCAAAAGTACATAATTAAATTAAGAAATAAGAGTTAAGAATTAAGAAAATGTCACAGCGTGAGCCAAGAATTAAGAGTTTGAAGTCAATGTGCTTTCAAAACGCCTTGTTTCAGGCGGTTTTGCAAAAGGTGGCCTTTTGCGTTGCGTTTGATGGTATTTTGCACTGTAAAAAATGGTCTTTTGGCGTGTAAAAGACCGTCTTTTGCGCAAGGCTTCTTCGCTTGCCTGTTTTTATGCGTTCAAACTTAAATGTGCTTTTCCATTTCAAATGTTTGTAGCGACGGGAAAAATGCGTAACTTTGCAGGATGGGAAGGTGGGGAAGCCCCTCCCCGGCCCTCCCGAGGGAGGGAGAAAGGGCGAAAGCCAATTATGAATTGTGCATTATGAATTATGCATTATGAATTGTGCATTATGAATTATGAATTGAAAAGGGATGATTTCAGTAGAACATTTGACGGTTGAGTTCGGGGCTAAGCCCCTGTTCGCCGACGTGACGTTCGTCATAGGCGACCGAGAGCGCGTGGCCCTCACGGGCAAGAACGGCGCGGGCAAGTCGACCATGCTCAAAATACTCTGCGGACTGGAGAAGCCCACGGGGGGCACGGTTACCGTGCCGCAGGGCACTACGATAGGCTACCTGCCCCAGGTGATGCGCCTGGCCGACGACACCACCGTGCGCCAGGAGGCGCGCAAGGCTTTCGCCGGCAACACCGCGCTGAAGGCGCGCCTCGACGCCATGGAGGCCGAGCTGGCCTCGCGGAGCGACTACGATACGGCGGAGTACATGGCTCTCGTCGACCGCTTCACGCGCGAGCACGAGCGCTACATGCTCATGGGCGCGGAGGGCTACGAGGCCGACATAGAGCGCACGCTTACAGGCCTGGGCTTCCGCCGCGAAGACCTCGACCGCCCCACCGCCGAGTTCAGCGGAGGGTGGCGCATGCGCGTGGAGCTGGCCAAAATCCTGCTCTCGCGCCCCGACGTGCTACTGCTCGACGAGCCTACCAACCACCTCGACATAGAGAGCATCGGGTGGCTGGAGCAGTTCCTGGCCACGTCGGCCAAGGCCGTAGTGCTGGTCAGCCACGACCGAGCCTTCCTCAACAACGTGACCGCGCGTACGCTCGAAATAACCTGCGGCCGCGTGGAGGACTACCGCGTGAAATACGACGAGTACGTGCGCCTGCGCGCCGAGCGGCGCGAGCAGCAGCTGCGAGCGTGGGAGAACCAGCAGAAGGAGATAGCCGACATCAAGGACTTCATAGAGCGCTTCCGCTACAAGCCCACGAAGGCCGTGCAGGTGCAGAGCCGCATAAAGCAGCTGGAGAAAATCGTACCCGTGGAGGTGGACGAGGTGGACCGCTCGGCCATGCGCCTGAAGTTTCCCCCGTGCCAGCGCAGCGGCGACTGGCCCGTAGTGTGCGACGGCGTGGGCAAGGCTTACGGGGAGCATACGGTGTTCTCGGACGTCAACCTTTCGATACGCCGCGGCGAGAAGGTGGCCTTCGTAGGCCGCAACGGCGAGGGCAAGTCTACGCTGGTGAAGTGTATCATGGGCGAAATCCCCTTTACGGGCACGCTAAAGCTGGGGCACAACGTCCAAATAGGTTACTTCGCGCAGAACCAGGCGCAGCTGCTCGACGAGAGCCTTACCGTCTACGACACCATTGACCGCGCCGCGCACGGCGAGGTGCGCCTCAAAATCAACGACATACTGGGCGCGTTCATGTTCGGCGGCGAAGCCTCGGAAAAGCGTGTCGGCGTGCTCAGCGGAGGCGAGCGCAGCCGCCTGGCCATGCTCCGCCTGCTGCTCGAGCCGGTCAACCTGCTCATCCTCGACGAGCCCACCAACCACCTCGACATGGCCTCGAAGGACGTGCTCAAGGAGGCCGTACGCGCCTTTGACGGCACGGCCATCATAGTGAGCCACGACCGCAACTTCCTTGACGGCCTCGTAACCAAGGTGTACGCCTTCGCCGACGGCCGCGTGAGGGAGCACATCGGCGGAATATACGACTATCTTAGTGAAGAACGGGGAGTGAAGGACGAAGAATGTGCTTCAAGTGAAAAGGGGAAGGTGAAAAATGAAAGACCTGATACTTCTGCGCGGCAAGTGGATTCATCACTCATCACTCGTCACTCATCACTTAAAGAATCCTATGCCGAGCGCAAGGAGCACATGAAGCAGGTGCGCCGCGCCGAGAAGGCAGTAGAGCAGAGCGAGGCCGAGATAGCCCGGCTGGAGGCGCGCCTGAAGGAGCTTGACGCAGTGCTGTGCCAGCCCGACAAGGCCAGCGACATGACCCTCGTCACCGAATACACCGGGGTGAAGAAGCAGCTCGACGAGGAGGTGGAACGCTGGGAGCGGCTGGCCGAGGAGCTGGAGGAGATGACGAAGCCCCTCTCCAGCTCCCCCGAGGGGGAGTGACCCGCAATTAAAAATTAACCGATGCCCCACACCTGTTCTCCTCCCCTCGGGGAGGTTGGGAGGGGCTTCTCCTCATTACAAATGACAGATGACAAAACAACAAATAACCCATAACCAATAACTAACCCACGTCCTCATCCTCATAGCGGGCAAGGACAATCCCGGCTCCCTCCCTTGGGGAGGGTTGGGGTGGGTATTAAATTAATCATTATGAAAGTAAAACACATTATTCCGATGGTGCTCTTCGCGGCCGCCCCGTTGGCAGGCGCGCAGGCACAGCTGAAGTCGGGCATCGACCCGGCCAACCTCGACACGAGCGTGCGTCCGGCGGACGACTTCTACAAGTTCGCCTGCGGCGGATGGATGAAGAACAACCCCCTGCCTGCAGCCTACTCGCGCTTCGGCAGCTTCGACCAGCTGGCGCAGGACAACAACAAGCGCATCAACACCATCCTAACCGACCTGCTCAAGAACACTTACCCCGAGGGTAGCACCGAGCGCAAGCTTAGCGACTTCTACAAGCTCGCCATGGACTCCGTGCGCCGCAACGCCGACGGCGTGAAGCCCGTAATGCCGCTCATAGGCGAGATGGAGGCCGCCAAGACCGTGGCCGACCTGCGCGCATTGCAGCTGAAATATGCCACGTTCGCCTACGGCGTGCCAATGGGCGTAGGCTTCGGGGCCGACGAGAAGAACGCCAAGATGAACATACTCAACATCTACCAGGGCGGACTCGTGCTCGGGCAGAAGGAGTATTACCTCGACACCGACCCCGCCACCACCGCCATACGCGAGGCTTACAAGAAGCACATCGTGCGCATGTTCAAGCTCTTCGGCTTCAACGACGCGCAGGCCGAGGCCAAGAAGGACGCCATAATGAGGGTGGAGACGGCGCTGGCAAAGGTGTCTAAGTCGCGCACCGAGCTGCGCGACGTCGAGGCCAACTACAACAAGATGACCCTTGCCGAGTTCGAGGCCAGCTATCCCCACGTAGGCCTGACCAAGATGCTCAACGCCGAGGGCGTAAAGACGGAGTATTTCAAGGAAATGGTGGTAGGCCAGCCCTCGTTCGTCAAGGGTGCCGACGCCGTAATCGCCTCGATGACCGCCGACGAGCTTCGCGCCTACATGGAGTGGGACGCAATACTCTCCGCCGCAAGCTATCTTAGCGACGATGTGGTGGAGGCCAACTTCGACTTCTTCGGCCGCACCATGTCGGGACGCAAGGAGAACCACCCGCGCTGGAAGCTCGCCACAGGCCACGTGGAGGCGCAGATGGGCGAGGCCCTGGGCAAGATGTACGTAGAGCGTTACTTCCCGGCATCATCCAAGGAACGCATGGAGAATCTGGTGAAGAACCTCCAGCTCTCGCTGGCCGAGCGCATAGAGGCGCAGGACTGGATGAGCGCCGAGACGAAGCGCGCCGCGCTGGACAAGCTCAACGCCTTCTACGTGAAGATAGGTTATCCTAACCTGTGGAAGGACATGTCGGGCCTTACCATCGACCCCAAGCTCTCGTTCTACGAGAACGTACAGAACTGCCGCAAGTTCTGGTCTAAGTGGGACATCGACTACCGCGCGGGCAAGCCCGTTGACAAGGAGGAGTGGTTCATGACGCCGCAGACCGTCAACGCTTATTACAACCCCACCACCAACGAAATATGCTTCCCGGCCGGCATATTGCAAGTGCCCTTCTTCTACCCCACGGCCGACGACGCCTTCAACTATGGTGCCATCGGCGTGGTTATAGGCCACGAGATGACGCACGGCTTCGACGACCAGGGACGCCACTATGACAAGAACGGAAACATGACCGACTGGTGGACGGCTTCCGACGCGGAGAACTTCAACAAGCGCGCCGAATACTTTGAAAAGTTCTTCTCGGCCATCAAGGTGCTGCCCGACCTCAACGCCAACGGCAAGCTCACACTGGGCGAGAACCTGGCCGACCACGGAGGCCTCGAGGTGTCGTTCAACGCATACAAGCACGCCACCAAGGACGCTCCGCTGAAGACCATCGACGGATTTACGCCCGACCAGCGCTTCTTCCTGGCTTACGCCGGAGTGTGGGCGGCCAACATTACCGAAGAGGAAATACGCAACCGCACGAAGATGGACCCGCACTCGCTGGGCGAGTGGCGCGTCAACGGTGCGCTGCCCCACATCAACGCATGGTATGAGGCCTACGGCGTGAAGCCCGGCGACAAGCTCTACCTGCCCGAGGACAAGCGCTTGAAGCTATGGTAATATGATTAATGAATAATGATAAATGAATAATGAACAATCGCCTACGGCCTGAATTGGCGGTGTATGTCCGATTGTAAGTTATTCATTTATCATTACCCAAGTTTTCACTCTTCATTTTTCATTCTTCATTCTTCATTTTTCATTTTTCATTTAACCGATGTTCCTGACCCTGATAATCCTCGCCGTAACGGCGGCCTTCTTCGCCGTAGGCAAAATACGCTCCGACGTAGTGGCCCTGTGCGCGCTCATACTGCTCATGGCTTTCGGCATACTCACGCCCGACGAGGCGCTTTCGGGCTTCTCAAACAGCGTGGTAATCATGATGGTTGGCCTCTTCGTGGTGGGCGGCGCAATCTTCCAGACGGGGCTTGCCAAGATGATAAGCGGACGCATAATGAAGCTGGCCGGAGATAGCGAGCTGCGCCTGTTCCTGCTTGTAATGGCCGTCACGTCGGCCATCGGCGCGTTCGTGAGCAACACGGGCACGGTGGCCTTGATGCTGCCCATCGTGGTGAGCCTCGCCGCCAAGGCCAAGGTCGAGGCCGGCCGCCTGCTCATGCCACTGGCTTTCGCAAGCAGCATGGGCGGCATGCTCACGCTCATAGGTACGCCGCCCAACCTCGTCATACAGGACGCGCTCACGGCCGAAGGCTACGAGCCTCTGTCCTTCTTCTCGTTCACGCCCGTAGGCCTGGTGTGCATAGCCGTGGGCGTGGTCGTGCTCTTGCCGCTTAGCCGCATGTTCCTCGGCAAGAAGGGGCGTGCCGATGAGGGCGGAAGAATGAAGGCAAAGTCGCTCGAGCAGCTGGTGAGCGAGTACCGCCTGGCCGACAACCTCTCGCGCTACATGGTAGGGCGGGGCTCGTCGATGGCAGGCAAGACCATGGCCGAGCTTGACATACGCAACCGCTACGGCCTGTCAGTGCTCGAGCTGAGGCGCGTCACCACCAGGCAGAAGGGCTTGATAAGGAACGTCAGCCAGGTGCCGGCAGGTCCTAAGACCGTAGTGCAGGAGGGCGACGTGATATACCTTACGGGCGAGAAGGAGCAGGCCGTGCGCCTTGCCGCCGACTATTCGCTCTCCACTCCGCCCAAGGATGCCGCCGCAGGTGACGATAGGCTCGACTTCTACGACATCGGCATGGCCGAAATAGTGCTGCTCCCGGCGTCGAGCCTCGTAGGCCGGCAGGTCAGCGAGGCTGGTTTCCGCCTGAAGTACGGTGTCAACATAATGGGCATACGCCGCAAGGGCGAGTATATAATGGACGGGCTGGCCGCCGTGCGCCTTCATGCCGGAGACGTGCTCCTTGTGCAGGGAACATGGGCGAGCATCAGCCGGCTCGGCAACGAGGAGGAGAATTGGGTCGTGCTGGGTCAGCCTCTCGAGGAGGCGGCCAAGGTAACGCTCGACTACAAGGCACCCCTGGCGGCCTGCATAATGCTGCTCATGGTAGCCATGATGGTGTTCGACTTCATACCCGTGGCACCGGTCACCGCCGTAATGATAGCCGCCGTGCTGATGGTGCTCACGGGCTGCTTCCGTAGTGTGGAGGCGGCGTATAAGACCATCAACTGGGAGAGCGTGGTGCTCATAGCCGCCATGATGCCCATGTCGGTGGCACTGGAGAAGACCGGCGCGTCGGCCGCCATATCCCACACACTCGTAAGCGGACTGGGCGGCTACGGCCCTTACGTGCTCTTGGCTGGCATCTACTTTACCACGTCGCTTCTCACCATGTTCATAAGCAATACGGCCACGGCCGTGCTCATGGCTCCAATCGCCTTCGCCTCGGCCACGGAGGTAGGGCTTAGCCCGTACCCGTTCCTATTCGCGGTGGCTCTCGGTGCGAGCATGTGCTTCGCCTCGCCGTTCTCCACTCCGCCCAACGCACTCGTGATGCAGGCCGGGCGTTACACGTTCATGGACTACGTCAAGGTAGGCTTGCCCCTGCAAATCATCATGGGCGTGGTGATGGTGTTCGTCCTGCCGTTGATGTTCCCATTTTGATAAAAGGTAAAAAGGTAAAAGGGTAAAAAGGTAAAAGAGAAGAACTGTATATGTATATGTTTCTAAGGTTTGCCTTTTTACTTTTTTACCTTTTTACCCTTTTACCTTTATCTTTTTACTTTTCTTTCTTTTCTTTGTAACCGTTTTGTAATACATAATGCTTACTTTTGCCACGAAATAAATATTACAAGTGATGGACATTAAGACGATAGCTTCAGTCATGCTTGCCATGTGCGTGGCATTGCCAGCCATGGCCGAGGACGACGAGGACAAGGTTGACCGCACGCCGGAGGTGCACGGGACCATCCGCGGCAAGTACGAGTACCAGCCTGAAGAGGGGCAGGGCCGCTTCCAGGTGCGCAACGCACGCGTGAGCCTTGACGGCGACTTGAACAAGGTAGTGTCGTACAAGGTAGAAATAGACCTGTCTGACGAAGGGAAAATCAAGATGCTCGACACGTACACGCGCATCAAGCCCCTGCGCGGACTGGACTTCACCATAGGCCAGATGCGCGCACCGTTCACCATCGATGCGCACCGTTCGCCACACCTTCAGTATTTTGCCAACCGCTCGTTCATAGCCAAGCAGGTGGGCAACGTGCGCGACGTAGGTGCTACAATCGGCTATTCGTTCAACGTTGGCTTCCCCATAATACTCCAGGCCGGCATGTTCAACGGCTCGGGACTTACCAACCAAAAGGACTTCTGGACGGACAACATCAACTTCTCGGCAAAGGCGCAGCTCTTCTTTCCGCGCGGCTTCAACCTCACGTTGAGCACCCAGAAAATCCGCCCCGACAACGTTTCGGTGATGATGTACGACGCCGGAGCGTACTACCACGCACATGGATGGCACGCCGAGGTGGAATACCTGTACAAGCATTACGGCCACGGGGCGTTCAAGCCGGTGCACGCGCTGGATGCCTTCGTAAGCTACGACATACCCCTGCGCAAGTGTTTCTTCACGAAAATATCGCCGCTAATCCGTTACGACTACATGAGCGACCATAGCGACGGCCTGCGTTACAACGCCGAAGGGGGCGAGGATGTGGAAGGGTCGCTCATCATCAACGACTACCAGCGTTCGCGAATTACGGGCGGAGTGACGCTAAGCCTCGACCTGCCGTTCGTTTCCGACATACGCCTCAACTACGAGAAGTATTTTTACAGGGACGGAGCCATAGCCAAGCCCTCGGAGAAAGACAAAATCGTGGTTGAGTTCATGACGAGGTTCTGACGGCTTCCCCTTTTGGCCTTTGCCGCGCCTTATATCCGAATGGCTTGCCGGCAAAGGGCGTTCTCGCTTTTATGGAGAATAGCTGTTATGCCAAACTTTATGCCAAGAACCGTCCAAACACTACGTTATAATCGTTAAAGCTGTGTGTTCAGGCCGTCCAAACCAACCGTTTGGGCGGCCTTTTCTTTGTGCGTTGCCAACATGTTGACTTTCAAAGGGTTACGCCGTGTGTTGCAAAAGGCCGCCTTTCGGCTTGTAAAAGGTGGCCTTTGAGCCTGCGAAATGTGGCCTTTGGGAATGTGAAAGACCATCATTGCAATATATAAGAAAGGTAATTGGCGCGCCGTGTCATAATGTGGGTGACAATAGTATTATATGAACGCTTAGTTCGTTGACGCAAAATATTATTGAAATAAAAAACGAACCCGATGCCCTCTAATTCAAAAGAAAACTGTAATTTTGCATCCAAAAGATTAAAAACAAGGATGTTATGATTAAAATTACATTTCCCGACGGCTCCGTCCGCGAGTACGAACAGGGCGTGACGGGACTTCAGATTGCCGAGAGCATATCGCCTGCGCTGGCGCGCAACGTGCTGGCCTGCGGCGTGAACGGCGAGACGGTTGAGCTTAACCGCCCCATCAACGAGGACGCAAAGATAGAACTTTACAAGTGGGAAGACGAGGAGGGCAAGCACGCCTTCTGGCATACTTCGGCCCACTTGCTGGCCGAGGCTCTGCAAGAGCTTTACCCCGGCATACAGTTCGGCTTCGGCCCGGCCGTGGAGAACGGTTTTTTCTACGACGTAATGCCTAAGGACGGCGACGTTATAAAGGAGAGCGACTTCCCCAAAATAGAACAGAAGATGAAGGAGCTCGCCTCGAAGGACGAGCCCGTGGTGCGCAAGGAAATATCCAAGGCCGACGCTTTGGCCGAGTTCAAGGCCGACGGTCAGGAATACAAGTGCGAGCACATTGAGCAGGATTTGGCCGACGGCGAAATCACGACGTACACCCAGGGCCGCTTCACCGACCTGTGCAAAGGCCCTCACATCATGAGCACCGGCGCAATAAAGGCCATCAAAATAACCAGCGTGGCAGGCGCATTCTGGCGCGGCGACGCAAAGCGCGAGCAGATGACGCGCATCTACGGCATCACGTTCCCCAAGAAGAAGATGCTCGACGAGTATCTCGTGATGCTTGAGGAGGCCAAGAAGCGCGACCACCGCAAGATAGGCAAGGAGATGGAACTGTTCATGTTCTCCGAGCGAGTAGGCAAGGGCTTGCCCATCTGGTTGCCGGCCGGCACGGAGCTCCGCCTGCGCTTGCAGGACATGCTCCGCCGCATACAGAAGCGTTACGGATACAAGGAGGTAATCACTCCGCACATAGGTAGCAAGAACCTCTACGTAACTTCAGGCCACTATGCGCACTATGGCAAGGATTCGTTCCAGCCAATCCATACGCCCGAGGAGGACGAGGAGTACATGCTGAAGCCGATGAACTGCCCCCACCATTGCGAGGTGTTTGCATGGAAGCCGCGCTCGTACCGCGACCTGCCGCTGCGCATCGCCGAGTTCGGTACGGTGTACCGTTACGAGAAGAGCGGCGAGCTGCACGGACTAACGCGTGTACGTTCGTTCACGCAGGACGATGCCCACATCTTCTGCCGTCCTGACCAGGTGAAGGCCGAGTTCCTTAATGTTATGGACATCATACATACGGTGTTCTCAATCTTCAACTTCACCGACTTCGAGGCGCAGATTTCGCTCCGCGACCCCAACGACCGCGAGAAGTATATCGGTTCTGACGAGGTTTGGGCGGAGTCCGAGCAGGCCATCATCGACGCATGCAAGGAGAAGGGACTGAACGCAAAAATAGAGTACGGCGAAGCTGCTTTCTATGGCCCGAAGCTCGACTTCATGGTTAAGGATGCCATCGGCCGCCGCTGGCAGCTGGGCACAATCCAGGTAGACTACAACCTGCCGGAGCGTTTCAAGCTGGAATACACCGCCGAGGACAACACGAAGAAGACTCCCGTGATGATACACCGTGCGCCGTTCGGCTCGCTCGAGCGCTTTACGGCCGTGCTCATCGAGCATACGTCAGGCCACTTCCCCCTGTGGCTTACGCCCGACCAGGTAGCCATACTGCCCATCAGTGAGAAATACAACGACTATGCCCGTGAGCTGGCAAAGTATTTCGACACGGTAGGCGTGCGTGCCATCATAGACGACCGCAACGAGAAAATAGGCCGCAAAATCCGTGACAACGAGATGAAGCGCATACCTTACATGGTTGTGGTAGGCGAGAAGGAGCAGGCCGACGGCTCTGTTGCCGTGAGGAAGCAAGGCCAGGGCGACCAAGGCTCTATGAGCAAGGAAGACTTTGCAAAGAAGGTCAATGACGAGGTTGCAGAGCAGCTGAAGGCAATTGAGAAGTAATAATGTTTCGGTTATACGGTTGTGAGGTTATGAGGTTTTACGGCGTTTGTGGTAAAATCTTATACATCACAACCGTATAACCTTATGACCCTACAACCTTAAAAACCGTACTTTTCTTAATTCTTAACTCTTAATTCTTAATTTATTTAAGTAAAAGTTTTGATAGTTGGCTGATTTATAGTAACTTTGCAACCGATTTTCATAAAACATCCGTAAAAACAGTTGATGAAGAACGACAAAAAGAATTATTACCGCGTGAATGAGCAGATTCGCGTAAAGGAAGTCCGCATCGTAAGCGATAACGGTTCTACAGTAGTGCCGACACGCCAGGCATTGGATATGGCACGCAGCCAAGGCGTTGACCTTGTGGAGATTTCGCCGAATGCACAACCGCCTGTTTGCCGTCTCATCGACTACAGCAAGTTCCTGTACCAGCAGAAGAAGCGCGCCAAGGAGATGAAGGCGAAGCAGGTAAAGCAGGAGGTGAAGGAAATAAGGTTCGGGCCGCAGACTGACGACCACGACTACAACTTCAAGCTCAAGCACGCCAAGGAGTTTTTGGAAGAAGGCAACAAGGTGCGCGCGTTCGTGTTTTTCCGTGGCCGTTCAATCCTTTTCAAGGAGCAGGGCGAAGTGCTGTTGCTGCGTTTCGCCAACGACCTTGAGGAATATGGAAAGGTAGAGCAGATGCCGGCTTTGGAAGGTAAGAAGATGTTTCTGTACCTTAGTCCGAAGAAAGCAGGCGTTGCCAAGAAAAGCCAGCAGAAGATGGACAGGGAACGCCGCGAGGCTGAAGCCAAGGCGCAGACGGAGCAGGCAGGAGAAGCGTTTGATGAGGATGTCCCTGCAAGCGGAGGTCTGTTTGCCAATGCAAAGAACGGCGCCGACGCATTGAAGAAGCTCAACGAAGGCAATGAGGCCGAATAAAAAAGATGAATAATATGTGCGTAACGTCCTGGTATATACGTTGCCACAGCTGTTAAATAACAATAATTAAAAATTAAAAAAATGCCAAAGCAAAAGACAAATTCCGGTGCGAAGAAGAGATTTAGCTTCACCGGCACAGGTAAGATTAAGAGACATCACGCTTACCACAGTCACATCCTGACTAAGAAAACAAAGAAACAAAAGCGTAACTTGCTCGGTTCTACATTGGTAGATACTGACAACTTGAAGCAGGTGAGAGACTTGCTCCGTCTCCGTTAATCTATGTCTAACAAACAAAAAGGGAAAAAATTATGCCAAGATCAGTAAATCACGTTGCTTCAAGAGCAAGGAGGAAGAGAATTCTTAAACTTACCCGTGGATATTTCGGAGCAAGGAAGAATGTTTGGACGGTTGCCAAGAACACTTGGGAGAAGGGTTTGACATACGCTTACCGTGACCGCCGCAACAAGAAGCGCACGTTCCGTGCATTGTGGATTCAGCGTATCAATGCTGCCGCACGTCTCGAGAACATGAGCTATTCTACATTGATGGGCGCTCTCCACAAGGCTGGCATCGAGATTAACCGCAAGGTTCTTGCAGACCTCGCAGTAAACAATCCCGAAGCATTCAAGGCAATCGTTGAGAAAGTAAAGAACTAACAGGTACATTTATCCGTATCTTAACCATAAGAAACCGTAAGCCAGGTGAAATCCGGCTTACGGTTTTTTCTTTCCGTTGAAAATGAGGCTGGCATTTGCCTGTGTCGATAATAATGCCTACCTTTGCACGCATTCAGAACTAAAAATATTTGCACGTATATGGGAATTGTCATAGGCATAGATGTCGGCATAAGCACGACGAAGATAGTTGGAATATCAGACGGGCGTGTCGTTTCTCCGATGCGGATTAAGGCTACCGACCCTGTAACTTCGCTTTACGGGGCTTTTGGCAAGTACCTGTATGACAATAAAATCATCTTGTCAGATGTAGAGCATGTAATGTTGACCGGGGTTGGTTCGGCTTACATCAACAAGCCAGTTTACGGTTTGCCTACCGACAAGGCCGGCGAGTTTATCGCCGACGGCCTCGGTGCTTGCCATGTTTCAGGCAAGGACCATATAATAGTGGTGAGCATGGGTACAGGCACTTCGCTTATCAGATGCGATGGTGACAAGATAGAACATATCGGAGGCATTGGCATCGGTGGCGGAACGCTTCAGGGATTGTCGCGTTTGTTGCTTAAGACAGATGACATACGTACAGTTTCGGAAATGGCAATACAAGGCAATGTTTCCAAAATCAACCTGCGTATAGGCGACATAAGCGCACGCCCGTTGCCTGGTCTGCCTATGACGGCCGTCGCTTCATTGTTCGGCAATGCGAAAAGTGACGCGTCACGCGAGGACATTGCAATCGGATTGATATGGACGGTATTGCAATCAGTCGGACAATCGGCGGTGCTTGCGTCAATCGGTAGCAGTATACGTGAATACGTGATGATTGGCAACCTGACATTACTTCCGCAATGCCGTATGGTTTTTCCGCCCATCGAGAAACTTTATGGCGTAAAACTAATCATACCCGAGTACTCGGAATTTTGTACGGCAATAGGTGCGGCTCTTTGTTATTTTGACAAAAGGTTTACCACCGAAGCGTTAGTGTGACGTTTACTATTAAGGTTTTATAATATTACAATGTAGCCGTATTCAACGCAGTGGAATACGGCTACATTGTATATGTGGAAAGCCGAAGTTAGGCTGTCGTTATATTTTTATCTTTAACTAATCTACCTAATTAATTATACATTTGTCACTAATCTAAACACATGGCATCCTATTGTGACAAATGCAAATTTATGAACTTCCTACGAATGTGAGAAATATTTAGCATAAAAAAGATACATGGGAAACGTTTTTTAACCAAACATTTATAATAATCGTATTTCTATATTTTCCTTTGTTATTTCATCAAAGGATTTTATGGCATTGAACAATGTACAATTAATGCCATAATTAGCCTCTAAGCTTAAAATTAAAGACACGAATATCCCTAATTAGGTAGATTAGCTATGAAAAATCAAAACGTGTTCTTTTTGTCATGCTTGTTTGTGCTTTCACCGGCATACGCGCAAGTTGGTGACAACTTTCGGGCTTCGTTGCCCAAAGCTGACGCTCCCATTGTGGCCACTCCTGTAGTTGGAGTGGCAGGTGCTTCGACTCGGGCTTCTGCAGAGCCTGCGTATGATTATCCACAAGGATTGAGTTGTCTTGGTACACATTCATCTGATGATGAACCGGTATGTAACTATCTTTCGCCAAATAAGTCTATTAACGGAGGCTATTTCCTATGGGCACCGTTAGGTAAAGATGTGAAGTATTCGGCGAATGAAGACGCCTCCTCTTATAACTGGATTTTACCGGGAACTTATCAAGAAACGGCTACAACCAAGGATGCCGTAGTCACATATAAGCAGTTGGGACATTATCCATTTCCGACGCTTGAAAGTGCAGATGCTGGAGGCGGCAAGACTTCATACCAGGCTGAAGGCGAGATACTTGTAAGCGGTAAGGCCGAGATTTCCACTGTTAATTGCCGCAAGTGGGGAACTAAGGATAAAGGTGGAACTTATAGGTTGGGACAGTTCCCTCTAAATGGCGGAGCAGGCTATATCGGAGGTACTAACAGTGCCGGGTTGGAAGGTTACGGTAACCTCTTTATGACTTCGCACGGAAATGCGCATATTACGGGTGTAAATGTTTATTTTGCCGCCAAACCAACCAAGTATGAGGAAGGGCAGAAACTTTTGTTGCGTGTGTGGTACCCAACGGAAGATGGGGAATCTATGCAACTTGACGGTTTACCCATTGAGGTTGTAGAACTTCCAGTCTCTGCAATACGTGAAACCACGCCAGACGAATGCACTGCAACGGATGCGGCAATAGGCGAATTCCGTTTTGAAAAACCATTGCAGATTTGGGATAAGCCATTGTTCTTTGTTACTGTTGAAGGTTTTGGAACAGACCCTTCAAAGGCCGACATAAGGATGCTGACAGAAGTTGACGGTCAGGATATTCCACAGGAACAGGCAACAAATTTGTTGGCACACAATTCGTTTGTGAATTATGCAGGTAATGGTTATACTTTGCCGATAAATTATTTCGGAACGGAGCTTGGAGCGTCGTTCATGATTTGTCCTATTGTTGATAATCGTGACGGTGACGCGACGGGTATTTCTTCCACTCTTGTGTCAGAGAACAGCGGAACAAAGGTTTCTGTGCAGGGACTTGTTTTGAGTGTGGATAATAATGAAGGTGTAGATGTTGCCGTTGTTGACCTTTGCGGCGCGGTAGTTGCGAAGGCCGGAATGTCTGATGGCCATGCAAGTGTGTCTGTTCCTGGTCGCGGAGTCTACTTGGTTAAAGTTACTTATGCTAATGGCAAGTCGGATGTACGTAAAGTGCTGGTTGGCAGATAAACATTACCTAAATAAATATAATATAAGCAAAGACAGGGCAACGCGTCCCTTCTAATAAATAATATTAATCAAATAATCTTGTTATGAAAAGATTTACACAGACATTGTTGGCGGTAGGGCTGTTGGCTCTTCCCATGGCGTCAAACGCACAGGAGCATGTGTGGAAATATGTGGAAACTGGTGACGCGACGAGTTATGCAATACGTGATGACGGCACGCTTTGGAGCTGCGGTTGGAATGAGAAGGGACAGATGGGAGTACCTTCTGTTTCAGAGCGTACTGCAGAATGGCAGATGGTAGGCCAAGACACGGATTGGAAGAAGGTGGTCGGTGGCAAGGCGTATGCCTTTTTTATCAAGGAAGACGGTTCGCTTTGGGCGGCAGGAACTTCTGAAAGCGGTGTACAAGGAACTGGTGACGGTGTAGACCATAGGGAACTTGTACGTGTAGGCGAAGATAAAGATTGGGCGGATGTTTCAGTAAGCCGCTTCTGGGGTTATAGCGCGATTGGTCTTAAGACTGACGGCACAATCTGGGGCTGGGGCTCCAATTCCAGCAATCAGCTTGGACTTGAAGGCGTTTCTTCCAGTATAACTCCAGTGCAAATTGGCACTGATAATGATTGGAAAATGATTACGATGGGTGCCGACCATACCGTTGCATTGAAAAATGACGGAACAATGTGGGGCTGGGGAAGGAATTACGGCGGCCAGCTCGGAACAGGCGATTTGCAAAGCAAACAGGCGCCAGTACAAATCGGAACTGACAACGATTGGGTTTATGTAAAGGCGATAGACAACCGCACTTATGCCATAAAGGCTGACGGCTCGTTGTGGGCTACGGGAGACAATCAGAACAATTTGCTCGGTTTCAACCAGGCTGAAGACCAGCTTGTATCTATTTACAATGAGTTTACAAAGGTTACAAGTGTACCTGATGGGGTTATTGCCATATCAGGTTGCGAGTCAACAACGACTTTCGCTGTTGGTAAAGACGGTAAGATTACCGAGATTTATGCTTTGGGCAGTAATGTCGATGGTGGACTTGGAGATGGCAAGGGAAAACTCTTGACTGCAACGTCGTCTTCTGACGAGATGCCTTTCTCCGCTGCACCAGTAAAGCCTATTTTGCCTGATGGATTGACTTATTCCATTCTCTCGTCAGGTCAAGGTTATTCACTTGTACTCACAACAGACGGTAAATTATACGGATGGGGACGCAACAAAGGCGGACAGCTTGGCGACGGCACAGAGAAAGAGCAGCTGCAGACAAGCTATCAGAAGAAACCTATAGAAATACTTTGTCCTGGTGGTGCAACTCCTGGTGGCGACGAGGACGAAGACATGGTTGTAGTTGACGCATCAGACATACCTACAAACCTTCGTGATGCCAAAGAGATAAAGCTGACAGGCACGTGGGGAACGGATGAGTTTGCCGACCTTGCCGTTGCCATCGGTACAACCGGTTTTGGTGCAACAAACAGCACATTGGTGTCTGTAGACATGAGCGAGGCTCTTATTGAAAGCGGAACAGACCTGTATGTTCAAGGCTCTTTGTCAAAGAACGGTGTATTTGTGAACTGCAAGGCTTTGGAAACAATAGTTATGCCGGAGGCAAGCGAGGCTGCCAACTTCAGAAGCATGCAAAACGCTTTCATGAATTGCGAAAAGCTGAAAACAATCGACCTGCAATATTGTACAGGATTGACAAACCTGAACAGCACTTTCTTGGGATGTACCTCATTGACGGAAATCAACATTTCTTCCGCTACCGGCCTTACAGGTGTAAGCAGCATGCAAAGTTCGTTCGAGGGCTGTACGGCTCTTGCGAAAGTGGTTCTTCCTGCTGAAATTGCTTTTGCCTCGGCTACATTCGGCAGCTGCACGGCATTGGCAGACATCGACTGGACACGCTATGCCGGAACTGAAGCGCCTATATTCTACATCGATATGTTCGAGGGAATATCAGACCTCAAGGCCATCACGTTGACAGTAGACAAGAGCGTTTACGACCTCTTCGCCGCAAATGAAAACTGGAGTAAGCTTACATTGAAGGCTTATGACGCTACAGGTATTGGCTCTGTTGAGGCGGACAATTCTGTTACATTCGACGGAAATGCCATATATGCTGCACAGCCTGTAAGTGGTGTCTGCGTTTATTCAATTTCCGGTGCGCTTGTAAGGAGCTGTGGCGAACTTGCAGGAAGCCTTAGCCTCACGGACATTCCTGCTGGAGTTTACGTACTGGTTTACAATCAGGATGGGCAGAAACATTCCATGAAGATAATGAAGAGATAAGCGTCAGAGCTTTGACTGACATATAAAAATCCGCCACAAGTTAGCCTTGTGGCGGATTTTTGTATGCTAATAGTTACGGTTTTCTCATGCTTCCAGTTCCTTTTTAAGGAACATAGGGGTGAAGCCCTTGTCGCTCATGGCAACCTGTTCAGGTGTGCCTGTTGACAAGACGAGCCCTCCTCCGCGTCCACCTTCAGGTCCCATGTCGATTATGTGGTCGGCAAGTTTGATTACGTCGAGGTTGTGCTCTATTATTATTACCGTGTTGCCGCGGTCAACGAGTTTCTGCAATACGTTCATCAGTATGCGTATGTCCTCGAAGTGCAGCCCTGTTGTAGGCTCGTCGAGTATGTACATCGTCTTGCCTGTGTCGCGCTTGCTTAGTTCGGTTGCCAGTTTTACGCGCTGGCTTTCGCCTCCGCTAAGAGTGGTCGAGGGTTGCCCGAGTTTGATGTAACCCAGTCCTACATCCTGTATTGTCTTGATTTTGCGCAGTATGTCGGGTACGTTTTCAAAGAACTCGACCGCTTGGTTTATAGTCATGTCGAGCACGTCGGCGATGCTTTTCCCTTTATAGCGCACTTCCAGAGTCTCGCGGTTGTACCGTTTGCCGTGGCACGCTTCGCACGGAACCATTATGTCAGGCAGGAAACGCATTTCTATTGTCTTGTATCCGTTACCGCCGCAGGTTTCGCAACGTCCGCCCTTTACGTTGAACGAGAAGCGTCCAGGCTTGTATCCTCGGATTTTAGCTTCGGGCAGGTTGACGAACAGCGAGCGTATGTCGCTGAACACACCGGTGTAAGTAGCCGGGTTGGAGCGCGGCGTGCGCCCGAGAGGACTTTGGTCTACATTTACCACTTTGTCAATGTTTTCCAAGCCTTCGATGGAGTCATACGGCATGGGCTCTTTCAAAGAGCGGTAGAAGTGGCGGCTTAATATGGGCTGGAGAGTCTCGTTTATCAAGGTGGATTTGCCCGAACCGCTGACACCTGTCACCACGATGAGCTTGCCGAGGGGGAACTCTACGTTGACGTGTTTCAGGTTGTTGCCCGACGCTCCGTGCAGCACGATGCTCTTGCCGTTGCCCTCGCGCCGTTTGGAAGGCACTTCTATCTTCATCTCTCCGTTGAGGTATTGAGCCGTAACGGTGTGTGTCTTCAGCATCTCCTGCGGTGTGCCTTGGAACACCACTTCGCCGCCGCGTCGTCCGGCCTTGGGGCCTATGTCTACGATGTAGTCGGCGTTGAGCATCATGTCCTTGTCATGTTCTACCACGATGACGGTATTGCCCAAGTCGCGCAGTTCTTTCAACGACTTTATGAGCCTGTCGTTGTCGCGCTGATGCAGGCCGATGCTCGGCTCGTCGAGTATGTAGAGCACGTTGACAAGCTGCGAGCCTATTTGTGTGGCGAGGCGTATGCGCTGGCTTTCGCCGCCCGAAAGCGTTGCCGACTGGCGGTTGAGCGAGAGGTAGTCGAGGCCGACTTCAAGCATGAAGTCGATGCGTGTCACAATCTCCTTTATTATTTCGTCGGCAATGCGGCGTTGTCTCTCCGTGAGGTGTGTCTGCGCTTCGGTCAGCCATGATTTCAGTTCGGCAATGTCCATTGAAGCGACCTCCGATATGTTCTTGTCCCAAATGCGGTATGACAGGGATTCGCGGTTGAGGCGTTGGCCGTTGCATTCAGGGCATCGGCACACGCTTTGGAACTGGTCTGCCCACTTCTGTCCGCTTGCGCTGTCGTCGTTCTCTATTACGCTTTGCAGGTATTTTACCACGCCGTCGAATTCAATGAAATAGTCGCTCGACGTGTGCACCAGTTCCTTTTTTATGCGCACATTCTCCATCGAGCCGTACATTATTTCGTTCATCGCCTCTTCGGGAATGTCGCTTACGGGCGTGTCGAGTGTGCATTCGTATTTTTCGAGTATGGCTTCGATTTGCCAGAATATCATCTGGTTCTTGTATTTCCCAAGAGGAGCTACCGCACCTTTGCGTATGGATAGTGACGTGTCGGGTATTACCTTGTCAAGGTCTATCTGGTTGACGTAGCCCAGACCCTTGCATCTCGGGCACGCCCCTTCGGGCGAGTTGAACGAGAACTTGTTGGGGGCAGGGTCGCCATACGACATGCCCGTTGTGGGGCACATCAGCCTCTTGCTGTAATATTTTGCCTCGCCGGAGTCTTTTTCCATTATCATCAGCAGTCCGTCGCCCTGCGTCATGGCTGTGGCTACGCTCTTTTTCAGCCGTTCGTCGTCCTTGTCTTGTACGCGCAGCTTGTCTATTACCACTTCTATGTTGTGGTTTTTGTAGCGGTCCACCTTCATGCCCCGCGTTATTTCCTTCAGTTCTCCGTCAACGCGGATGTACAGGTAGCCCTTGCGCCGCATGCTCTCGAACAGTTCGCGGTAGTGCCCCTTGCGGTTGCGCACCAGCGGAGCGAGTATGAATATAGGGCTGCCGCTGTACCGTTCGTGTATCATGCGCAGCACGTCTTCCTCGGTGTATTTCACCATTTCCTCGCCCGTGGCGTAGCTGTAGGCTATTCCGGCGCGTGCGTAGAGCAGTCGGAGGTAGTCGTATATTTCGGTGGTTGTGCCCACGGTGGAGCGCGGGTTCTTGTTGGTAGTCTTTTGTTCGATGCTGATAACGGGGCTTAGACCTGTTATTTTGTCAACGTCGGGACGCTCCATGCCGCCGAGGAAGTTGCGTGCGTAGGCCGAAAATGTTTCTATATAACGTCGTTGTCCTTCGGCGTAGATGGTGTCGAAGGCAAGCGACGACTTGCCCGAACCGCTAAGTCCGGTTATCACGGTAAGGCTTCCGCGCGGTATTTCAACGTCGATATTCTTGAGGTTATGCACACGCGCGCCCCATACATTTATTTTTTCCCTGCCTCCTGCGTCAAGCCCCTCCCGGGGTGAAAGGGTAGGAGTGTGTTCCACGTTTGGAACCGTTGCTTTTATGTCGTCCGTCATTTTTCGTTGTCGAGAATGTTTGTCCGTATTCCTTTTCTTTTTATTGTGGGGTTATGGCGTGGTTTTAATTGAACGTTCCGCCCGACTCTTCAGTATATCCGCGCAGCAGGTTGACGTCGCGCTTTATGTTATACTCCTTGCCGTCGGCACCCTTGGCTTTGACTAATACGAAGTAGACGCCCTGGGCTACGTCCTTTCCGCCCACGGTGCCGTCCCATCCTCCGGCGGGGTCGTCCCATTCATACAGCTTCTTTCCCCAGCGGTTGAAGATGATGGCGTGAAACTCCACTATTGACTGGTAGTCACTCTTCGCCTTGTATATGTCGTTGATGCCGTCGCCGTTCGGCGAGAAGGCGTTGGGCATTTCGAGGCGGCTTTCGCTCACGGTGACACGCAGCGGCCCACGGTCGGCCCAGTATTCCTGGGTGTAGGCTATGGTGTCGTTGCCGTTTACGAACGTGGCGTAAAGCTCAATGTTGTGCGTGCCGGCCTCGTTGAATGTGTATTGTGTGTCCTGTTCGTAGCGTATGAGGTAAGGTTCGGCCTCGCCTTCCCTTGTGAAACGCCATTCGTAGTTTGCCGTGTATTCGCCTACGTTTTCCGGGTTGGCCTCAAAACGGGCTTCAAGCGGGGCGTTGCCCGAGTATTCCTCGCTTTCTTCCTCGCCGTTTTCGGTCGTGTATGTGGCCGTAGGGTTGATAGTGGGGATTTCGTCGTATTGCTGTGCGCAGGCTTTCCCTGCGGCAAGAGCCATCACGGCGGCTATTGTTAGGGTGGCTGTTTTTCTCATTCTGCAAGTATGAATATTTCTGCAAAATTACTCAATTAAGTTGAGTTGGCAACCATTTTTCACCTTTATTATATATAATGTGCCGCGTGTACAGGCTGTTTGCACGGTGTAGGCCGTGGTCGTGGCAGGGTGGGGCTGTATCTTTTGTTAACCGCCACCGGTTTTGTCATTATGTAGCAGATAACGGCATGGCAGCTTGCTTTTTGATTTCTGATGACGCTCTGTGACGGGCTTTTTCAGAAATAGTTGTGCCTTCGGCTGAAATACGCCGTTAAATCGTGTGCAAACGTAACTGTCTGTGTTGCAATGTGATGCTTCAAAACTATGCCAACGTGTGCAATTAAAGGCGCTGGTTTTCGTCCGAAAAACGGCTGAAACGGGTCTGTTTTGCCGTTGAAACGAGGTGCTTTAATGTCTTTTGTGTTTACTGAAGGCCGTCTTTTGCGATGTGAAAGACAACCTTTTGCAGCGTAAAAGACCACCTCTTGCGCCGCAGCATGTGGCTTTTTGCGGTGAAAAGTGCGTTTGTCGGCCTGCCGTTTGTCCTGTTTCTGCCGCTCCGGCGGACATTTTCGAGCTGACATTTTGCTTGCTGAAGCCTTATATTGGTGACAGAGTGAATATGCGATGCTGCGCCTTGGTTGTGCAAAATAAAAACTTGTTTCCTACGTTTTTATTTTGTATTGCGCTCAACATACACTATCTTTGCAGTCGGTAAAATGAAACTTATGAAGGACATGAAGCATTTGTCAAGATACATATTGCTGCTGTGCGCGCTGTTTTTGGTATGTGCCGATGGCATGGCGCAAGAGGGCAAGTGGCGCGAGATGCACAAGGTGAAGTCGAAGGAGACCATTTACGGCATAGCGCGCGAATACGGACTGACCGTTGACGAGCTGGTAAAGGCCAATCCTGATATGGGCGTACCGGGGTATAAGTTGAAGAAAGGCGACTATATATTCATACCATACGCGGCCAAGGATGCCGCTTCCACCACCGCATCGGCCACAGGAAAGGCCGTTGCCGCAGCCGTTCCGGCCGGGACGCTGAAGGTAGGTGTGTTGCTGCCTTTGCACAATGTTGACGGTGACGGGCGGCGTATGGTGGAGTATTACCGCGGATTGCTCATGGCCTGCGAGGACTTGAAGAAAGAAGGCCGCTCTGTGGCCGTCAGCGCGTGGAACGTGCCGGCGGATGCCGACATATACCGCACGTTGGTGAAGGACGGCGTGAAGCAGTGCGACATAATCTTCGGGCCGCTTTACTCGAAGCAGGTAGGGCCGCTGTCGTTTTTCTCCAAAGACAACGGCATGAAGCTCGTAATCCCGTTTTCCATAACAGGTGACGATGTTGAAAAGAATCCAAACATCTTCCAAGTGTACCAGTCTCCGTCCACGTTTTACGGCATGGCGGCCGACCACTTTGCCTACCGCTTCAAGGATTACAACGTTGTCGTGGTAGACTGTAACGACAAGACGAGCGACAAGGGCGTGTTCACCTTCGACCTGCGGAAAAAACTTTCGCGCAAGGGAGTGGCGTGCAACGTCACCAATATAAACTCGGGCAGCGGTTCGTTCGCATTGGCTTTCAGTGCGGTTAAGCCTAACATAGTGGTGCTGAATACAGCCCGTTCGCCTGAATTGGGTACTGTGCTTGACATGCTTGACGCTCTTACGGGCACGCATCCGGAGCTGAAGGTGTCGCTCTTCGGCTATACCGAGTGGCTGATGTACGCCAGCCATTATCTGGACCGCTTCTGCCAGTACGACACTTACATACCTACCAATTTCTATTATAATATCTATTCTGAAAAGGTCAGGGCGTTCGAGCGCAGGTATATGACAGAATTCAGGAGCGGAATGATGGACTATCTGCCCCGTTTCGCCATGACAGGGTATGACCACGGCATGTTCTTTATCGGGGGAATGTTGAAACAAGGCAAGGCGTTCAAAGGCTCGGTCGAAGACAAGAATGCATTGCAGACACCTCTGCGTTTTGCCAAGACGCGCGGTGGAGGCTACCGCAATGAGAGCCTGATGTTCGTACATTACAATCGTGACAAGTCCATATCCATCATAAAATTCTGATACCTTCATCGCAACTGTATGCGCAAGCTATACTTTATTATAATGTTGTTCGCCTCGCTCCAGGCGTCGGCACAGGTCGGCAAGTACCGCAACGACCTTAGCATCGGCGTCAACGGCGGTTACGTGTTGAGCAATGTAGGCTTCACTCCGAAGGTGAACCAGACATTCCACGGCGGTCTGACAGGCGGCTTCTCTTTCCGTTATGTGTGCGAGAAGTATTTCAGTACCATCTGTGCGGTGCAGGCTGAGGTCAACTACGCACAGATAGGATGGAAGGAACAGATACTCGACGTTGACGACGCGCCCGTAATCAACAAGGTGACAGGTCTTCCTGAAGAGTACAGCCGCACGATGAACTACGTACAAATCCCTGTGTTCGCCCACCTCGGATGGGGCCGCGAGGAGAAGGGGTTTCAGTTCTTCTTCCAGGCCGGGCCGCAAATAGGCTTCTGCCTGGGCGAGAGTACGAAGACAAACTTCAATGTAAAGGACGCCAACTTCGACGACCGTGTAAACAATGTAGTGGCGCAAGATACGATGGCCGTTGAAAACAAGTTCGATTATGGCATTGCCGCCGGACTGGGATTGGAGTATTCACATCCCAAGGTAGGCCATTTCCAGTTGGAAGCCCGTTACTATTACGGCCTCGGAAACATCTACGGAGACTCGAAGAAAGACTATTTCGGAAAGTCGAATTTCGGCAATATCGTAGTGAAGCTGACATACCTCTTCGACATAATACGCACCAAGAACCGCGAAGGCGGACGGTGAGCGGTGTCGCGCCAATGATTTGCATGACTTATTAACAACTTAAAATAATACTATCATGTTTGAAGGACAACCTAAAGGTTTGTACGCGCTGGCCCTAGCCAATACGGGAGAGCGTTTCGGTTATTACACCATGCTTGCAATTTTTACATTGTTCCTGCAAGCCAAATTCGGCTTTACTGCCACTGTGACATCCAACATTTTTGCCGGCTTCCTGGCGTTGGTCTATTTCCTTCCTGTCGTGGGAGGCATATTGGCTGACAAGTTCGGCTTCGGCAAGATGGTTACGTCAGGCATCGTCGTGATGTTCGTAGGCTATATCTGCCTTGCCATCCCGGCCGGCAACAACGCCCTTGGCATAGCGGCGATGATAGGCTCGCTGTTCCTTATTGCCCTCGGAACAGGACTGTTCAAGGGCAACTTGCAGGTAATGGTTGGCAACCTTTACGATGACCCGAAGTACGCGTCAAAGCGTGATACGGCGTTCTCGATATTCTACATGGCGATAAACATAGGTGCGCTCTTTGCTCCTACGGCTGCCGAGAAGATAACAGACTGGTACATGAAGAGCCATAACTTCATCTACAACGGCGACATTCCTGCCTTGGCACACCAGTATCTTGACGGAACGTTGTCGGGCGAAGCCATGTCAAAGTTTGTCTCGCTTGCATCTGAACAGGGTATAGGCGCTGATGCGGCGTCGCTTACAAGTTTTGCCAATGATTATATAAATGTGCTTTCGGAGTCGTATCACATGGGCTTTGCCGTGGCATGTGTGTCGCTGATTGTCTCCATGCTGATATACGTTTTGGGCAGAAAGACATTCAAGCATGCCGACGTCAACAACAACGCCAAGCAGGATGCAGGCAATGAAGAGGCAGCCGTACACGTACAAGAGCTCACCCCGGCGGAGACAAAGTCGCGCGTCATCGCACTTTGCCTTGTATTCGCTGTTGTCATATTCTTCTGGATGGCGTTCCATCAGAACGGCCTTACGCTGACGTTCTTCGCCCGCGACTACACGGCGGCTACGGCAACCGGACTTACACGTATAGGTTTCGACGTGTGGAATCTTGTGCTCATAGCGGTTATGGTTTACTCTGTTTTCGCCATATTCCAGTCAAAGAAGACGAGGGGCAAAGTGGTTGCCACCGTCGTTACTTTGGCCGCATTGGCTTTGCTGTACAACAATTATATCGGCATGGACGAAACCATAAGCATACTTCCGCAGAAGTTCCAGCAGTTCAACCCGTTCTTCGTCGTAGCGTTGACCCCGGTTTCAATGGCAGTATTCAGTTATCTGGCGAACAAGGGCAAAGAGCCTTCGGCACCGCGTAAAATCGGTATCGGAATGTTCATCGCCGCCGTAGGCTTCATGATTATGGTATGGGGCTCGCTCGGATTGCCCGTGCCTGACGACCTCGCATCGACTACGACGGACTACAAGGTTACGCCTAACCTGCTTATAAGCACCTATCTTGTGCTTACGTTTGCCGAGCTGTTCCTGTCGCCGATGGGTATTTCGTTCGTGTCGAAGGTCGCTCCTCCCAAGTACAAGGGACTTATGATGGGCGGCTGGTTTGCTGCGACTGCTGTAGGAAACTATCTCGTTTCCATCATCGGAATGCTCTGGGGCGGTCTGCCCTTGTGGGTGCTTTGGGGCATACTCGTTGCGCTTTGCGTGATTTCGGCCATCTTCATCTTCTCTATCATGAAGAAGTTGGAGAAGGTTTGCTGACGATATTTCAGTTGAGGTATTATGGGGTCTTAAGCAATTAAGACCCCATTGTTTTTATGTCTTGGCACAACTGATAGCGCGCCATTGTCCAAGGCTGTTGCAAAAGGCCGCCTTTCGCATTGTAAAAGGTGGCCTTTTAGGCTGTCAAAGGCCGTCTTTTGATATGCAAAAGACGGCCTTTCGTAAAATACTATGTGAAGTTGGTGTATTAAATATGTTTTTAATCAGACTTTAAGCGTCTGTTAAGTGTTTTTTATAACTCTAATAAGCGTCGGCCGTTAAATTTGCAGAAAAAAGATTTAACGTTAATAGATATTATGAGAACATTCAGGAAGTTAGCATTAATTGCTTTGTTGGCGATGCCGGCCTGCGGCGTGTACGCCCAGTCGCATGAATTGTACAAAGATGAGAATGCACCGGTGCATGAGCGTGTAATGGACTTGCTGTCGCGGCTGACGGTAGAGGAGAAAATCGGACTTTTACGTGCAACGTCGCCTGGTATCCCACGTTTGGGCATACCTAAGTACTATCATGGCAACGAGGCTTTGCATGGTGTGGTGCGTCCAGGACGCTTTACGGTGTTTCCACAGGCAATAGGGTTGGCCGCTACGTGGAATCCCAGGCTTCAGTTGCAGGTGGCGACGGTCATTTCAGACGAGGCCCGTGCCCGCTGGAACGAGCTTGACCAGGGACTCAACCAGAAGTACCAGTTCAGCGACTTGCTTACGTTTTGGTCGCCTACGGTGAACATGG
Source organism: uncultured Prevotella sp. (assembly GCA_937922435.1). Taxonomy (GTDB): domain Bacteria; phylum Bacteroidota; class Bacteroidia; order Bacteroidales; family Bacteroidaceae; genus Prevotella. The sequence continues at coordinate 75,841 of CAKZVT010000058.1, forward strand.
CGCGCGACCCTCGCTGGGGGCGCACGCCTGAAACATACGGTGAAGACCCTTATTTGAGCGGAGTCATGGGTACGGCTTTCGTGCGCGGACTGCAAGGTGACGACAGCCGCTACTTGAAGGTGGTGGCAACGCCCAAGCATTTTGCGGCCAACAACGAGGAGCACAACCGTTTCATGTGTAATCCGCAGATTTCAGAGAAGCAGTTGAGAGAGTATTACCTGCCGGCCTTTGAGGCTTGTGTAAAGGACGGGAAGGCGGCTTCAATCATGGCCGCTTACAATGCAATCAACGATGTTCCGTGCTCCGCAAATCCGTGGCTGCTCGACAAGGTGTTGCGCCGTGACTGGGGCTTCGGCGGATATGTCGTCTCCGATTGCGGCGGAGTTTCGCTGCTGCGCACAGGCCATGAGTACGTAAAGACAAAGGAAACGGCTGCAACGCTTGCGCTGAAGGCCGGGCTCGATTTGGAATGCGGCGACGACGTGTATGACAAGCCGTTGTTGAACGCGTACCGTCAGTACATGGTTTCAGACGCCGACATCGACACGGCTGCCTACCGTGTGTTGAGGGCGCGCATGCAGCTCGGCCTGTTTGACGGCGCAGCTCAAAATCCTTATACTAAAATTCCAGCGTCAGTAATAGGTTCGGAAAAGCACCAGCAGATTGCATTACAGGCGGCAAGGGAGTGCATCGTGCTCTTGAAGAACGACAGGAACATGCTTCCCCTCAACCCGAAGAAGGTCAAGTCGATAGCTGTTGTCGGCATCAATGCCGGCAAGTGCGAGTTTGGCGATTACAGCGGTTCGCCCGTAATAGCCCCGGTTTCAATACTTGAAGGTATCCGTCGACGCGTGGGCGACGATGCCAAGGTCGTGTATGCGCCGTGGAAATCGGCTGTTGACGGTATGGAACTGATACAAGGCGCAAACTTCCCGGAAGGCTTGAAGGCCGAATATTTCAGCAATACCAGGCTTGAAGGCACTCCGAAGGTGCGCAAGGAGGAATGGATTAACTTTGAGCCGGGCAACCAGGCACCCGACCCTTTCTTGCCTGCATCGCCCTTGTCAATACGCTGGACGGGCAAACTCCGCCCGACGGTTTCAGGCAACTATAAGTTCAGTTTCACTTCAGACGACGGCTGCCGTCTGAGTATTGACGGCAAGATGCTCATTGATGCCTGGCAAGGCCACACCGTGCGCACCGACACGGCCGAGATGTATCTTGAAGCAGGAAAGGATTACGAGCTGAAAGCCGAGTATTATGACAACCGCGACTATGCCGTGGCTAAGCTGCAATGGCGAGTGCCGCAGGTAGGCGTCGAGACGCGTCTCGACCTGTACGGCGAGGCCGGCAAGGCCGTGCGCGAGTGCGAGACGGTTGTAGCAGTGCTTGGCATAAACAAGTCGATAGAGCGCGAGGGACAGGACCGCTATGACATTCTGCTGCCGGCGGACCAGCGCGAGTTCCTGCAAGAGATATACAAGGTAAACAAGAATGTCGTCGTAGTGCTTGTTGCTGGCAGCTCATTGGCCGTAAACTGGATGGACGAGAACGTGCCCGCAATAGTGAACGCATGGTATCCGGGCGAGAGCGGAGGCACTGCCGTGGCCGAAGTATTGTTCGGCGACTACAATCCTGGCGGCCGCCTGCCGCTGACTTATTACCGGAGTCTTGACGACCTGCCTGCTTTTGATGATTACGATATAACCAAGGGACGCACATATCAGTACTTCAAGGGCGACGTGCTCTATCCGTTCGGTTACGGTTTGAGCTATACTTCTTTCAAGTATTCGGGCTTGAAGGTGACCGAGGACGACGAGACTGTCAATGTGTCGTTCAAGTTGAAAAATGCAGGCAAGTGTGCCGGTGACGAAGTTGCGCAGGTATATGTCAAGCTTCCGGCGCGTGACGAGGTTATGCCAGTCAAGGAGCTTAAAGGCTTTGAGCGTGTGTCCTTGAAGAAAGGCGAGAGCCGCAACGTCTCGATAAAGCTGCGTAAAGACTTGTTGCGCTATTGGGATGAGGCCAAGGGCGGTTTCGTTTATCCGTCAGGAGAATACACTATAATGGTAGGTGCGTCTTCAGCCGACATCCGCTTGAACGGGACTGTCACATTGTCAAACTAAAATACAGGCATCCGATGAAATTTGTCAAGATATTCGCAGCGTCGGAGCTGTTGCTTTGCTGCTTGACAATGCCGTCACAGCTGACTGCACAAAATGTCTCAAACTGGGGGCTTACGCATCCGCAGGCGCAGCAGACTTTGCCGCGTTCCAAGGCTGCAACCATAGTAAAAACCAAGGTTAAGGAGCAAAGTCCGCTGGAGGTTAAACTTGAGAAAGTAAGTAACAACGATTACAAGCTGGCGCAAGGTTGGCGTATGTGTTCAGGGCGTGATGTCATAGCGGCGGGGAAGTCTGTTTTTGATACCGATGTTTCAGCTTCATCTGCTGCCGGATGGTATAATGCCACGGTGCCGGGCACTGTGCTGACAACACTGGTCGACCAAGGCGTATATCCCAATCCTTATTACGGATTGAACAATCTGTCGATTCCTGACAGCCTTTGCCGCATGGACTGGTGGTATCGTTTGGAGTTCGAGTCGCCAGTGTCCCGTGAAGGAAAGGACGCTTGGCTATTGTTTAACGGCATAAACTATCAGGCCGAAATATGGCTGAACGGCAGTTGTCTTGGTACAATTAAGGGTGCTTTTATCCGTGGAGAGTTCAATGCGACGAAAGCATTGCGCGACGGGAAGAACATCTTGGCTGTGCACATACTTCCTCCGCCTAATCCTGGTATACCGCATGAGCAATCGCCATCGGCAGGCAATGGCCTGAATGGCGGCCAGCTGTGCTTGGACGGTCCTACGTTTATCTCGTCGGAAGGTTGGGACTGGGTGCCTGGCATCCGCGACCGCAATATCGGCATTTGGCAGGACGTACATTTGCGCTTTACCGAAGGCGTGCGCCTGAACGACACGCAGGTGGTTACGCATTTGGCTTTGCCTGACACTACGCAGGCGTTTCTGACGGTGCGTGCGGAGGTCGAAAATGTGCAGCCTCGCCAAAAGCAGGTGACCGTCAATATTGATTTTGATGGTAAGACTATTTCCAAGGATGTAAGTCTGGCTCCGTATGAGAAGAAGGAAGTACGTTTTGTTCCGTCTGAACATAAAGCCTTGAATATGAAAAATCCAAAGCTTTGGTGGCCGAATACGTATGGTGCGCAGCCGCTTTATACAATGGACGTATCAGTGGCTGAAGCTGGAAGTGTGTCAGATTCCAAGAGTTTGCGCTTCGGCGTGCGTGAGCTTACATACGAGTTGGCTGTATGCTGTCAGGACGACAGCATACGAAGGATGGAATACCGTCCGGCCTTGATGCAGTGGCAACCCCCCATTTTCGACAACATAAACCGCAAATATATAGAAGACGGGATGTGCGTTCCACGTTTGGTAAAAGACGCGCCACAAGGTGTTCTCTCTTTACTCCCGGATGATGCGATGGAACATTACCTTGTCATACGTGTCAACGGACGCCGTATTTTCTGCAAAGGCGGCAACTGGGGTATGGATGATGGCATGAAGCGTGTTTCGCGTGAGCATCTTGAACCGTATTTCCGCTTGCACAAGGAGGCGAACTTCAATATGATAAGGAATTGGACGGGAGAGAGTACCGAGGAAGTCTTTTATCAGCTTTGCGATGAATACGGCATGCTGGTGTTCAATGATTTCTGGCTTAGCACACAAGGATACAATCTGCCGGTGAACGATGACGATTTGTTCTTGCGCAACGCGGAAGATGTTGTAAGGCGTTTCCGCAATCATCCGTCGATTGCCGTTTGGAATCCGAGAAACGAGGGTTTTGCTCCTAAGTATATAGAAGAAGGGCTGGCAAAGATGATTGCCAGTGTGGACGGAACACGTTATTACAGTCCTAATTCGACGCATTGCAACCTGCGTCCGAGCGGCCCGTGGAATTATTTTAAGACCCCGGCTGATTATTATACGCAGCGTGCTCACGGGTTCAACACTGAACAAGGGTCAACGTCAATACCTACGGAAGAGTCGATTTTGGACATGATGGACGAGGCTGACGCATGGCCGATAAGTGACGTATGGTATTATCATGACCTGCATGGAGGGCAGGCCGACTTCATGAGTGACCTTGAACGGAGATACGGCAAGCCGTCAAGCTTGAGCGACTTCAGCCGTAAAGCCCAGCTGCTGAATTACGACAGCCACCGTGCTATGTTCGAGGCTTGGAACAGCAAGCTATGGAACAGTACAAGCGGAATGTTGCTTTGGATGAGCCATCCGGCATGGCCGAGTATGGTTTGGCAGATATATTCATGGGATTATGAGCCTTTTGGCTCTTTCTATGGTTGCCGTAAGGCATGTGAGCCGATACACATCCAAAAGAATTTGGGCGATGGCAAAGTCGTTGTCGTAAACCTTACGGCCAAGCCGTTGCGAGGTGTTACGGCTGTATATGAAGAGTATTCGTTGGACGGTAAGCTCCTTTTCAAACGCGATGTCAAAATTGACGCTGCGGCTGGAGTGCTGACCGAATGTTTCACCCAAGCCGAGCCTGGCAATGCAGAAGGTGTATATATGGAGCGTCTGACGCTGAAAGACCGTAAGGGGCACGTGCTGTCAACCAACGATTATTGGAAAACTACAGGCGATGGCGACTTCAAGGCGTTCAACGACTTGGCGCAAGGAGCTGTCGAGGCAAGGCTGATAAGGCGTAAGGACGGCAAGGCCGAAATAGAACTTGTCAACAAAGGAGATGCCACAGCCATATCGCTGAAGCTGAATGTACGCAATCCTGAAACGATGAAACGTGTCCTTCCGGCATACGTCTCCGACGGATATTTCAATCTGCTGCCCGGCGAGCGCAGGAAGGTTTCGTTGGAATATGGAGTGCAAGAAGGCAAGGTCTGCTTATCTGTTGAGGGATACAATGTCCCGCGGAAGAACTTGATGACATTCTAATTTACCACCGATGAGAAAAAGACTATTTTTATTTGCCGTGTCTTTAGGCGTTGCCGTGTTGTGCGGCGCACGGTCTTTTGCTGGCAGTCCTGTGGGCTATTGCACCACTTATCCAGCCGACTACGGTCACTGGCAGGAAGCATTGCTGGCCGGCAACGGGAAGATGGGTATAATGGTGTTTGGCAATCCGCTGCATGAAACCATTGTATTCAACGACCGCTTCTTCAATTTCCCTGGTGCGCATCCGCGTACTTTTGCCGAAGTTCCGAAGGATACTTTGCAGAAGATAAAGCAGTTGTGCGTTAGCGGACGTTTCAAGGAGGCCAACGACCTTGCAGTGCGCTCCTCGCAATGGCAGGACGGTGGTGAGGGTGGCCGACATCCCGGCTTCATCCTGTCGGTTGACATGGATTCATGCGGAGCTGTCAGCAATTACAGGCGTAGCAATGATTATTCCACCGGCGAGGTGCTTGTCAACTGGACCGACGGCAGGGGCGAGTGGACGCGGCGTTGCTTTGTGTCGCGTGACGCAAATGTAGCCGTGTTCAGCCTGTGCGCCCCTTCATCGGGGAAAATCAACTGCGCCCTAAGCCTGCGCCTGCCTACCGAAATTGATTTTCCGAAAGGAACCAAGGCTTCATGTCATGGCAACGGTTCCATGCTTGACATCCGTGTCAACTATGCGCCGCCCATGAATGACGTGGGTTATGAAGGATGCGCACGCGTAGTCTTGCGCGACGGCACGTCAGTCATGCGCAATGATACGGTGTATGTCAAGGATGCGGAGGAAGTTTTGGTGTTGGTCAAGACGAAAAAGTATGGTTCAGGCTGTACCGATGCTTGGCCTGACGGACGTTTGGCGGAAGATTTGGCTGCGTTGCCAGCAGATTATTCCCTGCTGCTTGGTGCGCATAAGGCCAAGCATTCGGACGTTTTCAACCGCGTGACGGTAGACTTTGGGGCAACTGATGAAGAGCGTGCAATGTCTAACGAGCAACTGTTGGCCATGCAAAAGGCATCCGACAGTCCCGTGCCGGCATTGTGGGAACGCATGTTTTATGCAGGCCGTTACCATTTCCTGTCGTCAAGCTGCGGCCTTACTCCTCCCGACCTATTGGGTATATGGACAGGAGACTGCAACGCAGGGTGGGGCGGTTATTATCATTTGGATGCAAATTTGAACTTGCAAGTCAGCGGAGGCAACATCGGGGCGATGCCCGAGGCTATGGAAGGATATTTCCACTTGAATGAGGCATGGCGAAAGGATTTCGAGACAAACGCCGCCAAACTTCTTGGTTGCCGCGGAATGTTGGCCTGTGGAAATACGCCGGGAATTTCGTCGGGACTGATGGGTGCCATCAACACTTATTATCCTTACCATTATGCTACAGGTGAGGCTGCATGGCTGCTTTATCCGTTTTGGGAGCATTATTTGATTACGGAAGACAAAGGCTTCCTGCGTGACAGGCTGTTCCCGTTGCTGAAAAGCATGGGCGAGTTTTATGAAGACTTTTTGGAATACAAGGACAGTGCAGGGTGTTATATCCTTGCAGGTTCGGTGTCTCCCGAGAACCAACCGTCCAACTTGCCAGTGTCTTTGCTTAACAATTCGGCGTTCGACGTCGCTGGGGCGCGTTTCCTGCTGTCTACATTGGTGAAGGCTTGCGACCTGCTTGGAGAGGAGCAAGGGCGTGACGGACGGCGTGGACGGTGGAAGGCCATGCTCGACCGCCTGCCGCAGTATCAAGTCAACGCCGACGGAGCAATCAAGGAATGGGGATGGCCGGGGCTTGGCGAGAATTACGGACACCGCCATTCAAGCCATCTTATGATGGTATGGCCGTACCGTGAACTCTCCGATGACATGACACCGGCATTGTACCGTGCCGCCTGCCGGGCTTTGGAACTGAAAGACAGGCATGAATATGAGAATGCAGGGCACGGTCTGCTGCACTCCGCACTGATAGCCGCAGGGCTTCATAATCCGGCTTCCTTGCAGAAGAAAATCATGACGCTGCTCAAGAAAGACTTTTATTACAGCAGTCTGGCAACGTCGCATTACCCTGCCCACGGCACTTTCTGCACCGATGTATGCCATACCGTGCCGGGCATAATGCTTGAGATGCTTGTCGGTTCGACCGAACGCGGCATCGACCTGTTGCCGGCTTTGCCTCGTGGTTTGTCTAAAGGTTCGGTCTGCGGCGTGAAGGCTCGTTGCGGCGTTACTGTCGAGAAGTTGTCATGGGACTTGCCAGCCGGGCGGCTCGTTGTGTCGTTGCGTGCCAACAGCAACAAGAAAATACGCTTGCGTGCCGGGATGTATAAGGCCGACGTGTCGCTCAAGGGCGGCAAGGTGCGGGATATATCAATCCCGTATGACAGCGTTGTTCAGATGACCCGTTGACGCTTGTTGTTGTAAAACACGGCAAAACGCGTTGTAAAAGGCCGTATATTGCATTACAAAAGGCCGTCTTTTGCACGCCAAAAGACGGCCTTTTGTAAATGTGCTGTTTATATACGCCGCGAGGAAGCAGGCGTAAGGCGGCGTCAGGATGCCGTGTTTGCGCGTTTGACCGGTGTCGTTCACATATTATGAAAGCGGAAAGAGCAAAAACTTCTTCATGGCTTCTTGAATTTCAGATATATTTCATACATTTGCAGGTGATTTTTAGAAATTTGTCATTATGGAGTACATAAAAACTGAAATAGAAGGCGTTTACATATTACAACCGAAGGTTTTTGAAGACGCAAGGGGGTATTTCTTTGAAGCGTTCAAACTGGAAGATTTCACGAAGCACATTGGCAATGTGGCTTTCATCCAAGACAACGAGTCAAAGTCGAGCCGTGGTGTGTTGAGGGGGCTGCATTACCAAAAAGGAGAATATTCACAGGCTAAACTCGTACGCGTAATCAAGGGGCGCGTGCTCGACGTTGCGGTAGACATGAGAAAAAGCTCGAAGACGTTTGGCAAGCATGTCGCGGTAGAGTTGAGCGACGAAAACAAGAAACAGTTTTTCATACCCCGCGGCTTTGCGCATGGATTTCTCGTCCTCAGCGACGAGGCCATCTTCACATATAAAGTCGACAACATATACGCCCCGGAACACGAGGCTTCAGTGAAGTTTGACGACGACAAGCTCGGCATCGATTGGCCGATGGACTCAAAAGACATCCTGACCAGCGCGAAGGACTTGGCCGCACTGCCGTTTGACAAGGCCGAATATTTTGAATGACTTTTATGATGCCATCATCAGCGTCACTTGATTTTATAAGCAAAACGGACTTGCGGATTCACGAGGGTAACGTGGCTCCGCAATGCTCCAGCCTCTAAAACAACGGGTATGAAACAAAGCAAAACACCGTATAGCGTTGCCGTCTTGGCATTGGCTGTATTATTTTGTGGATGCGAAAAGAAAATCAACCCGAAGGTCGCTCCCCGGGAAGACATAGAAGCCAAGGCCATGCTTGCAGGGATTTGGATTGATGCGGATGAGGAAACAGTCATATTCAAGATAAAGGGCGACACCGTATATTACCCGGACTCAACAAGCCGGCCTGTAAAATTCCAAATAGTAGGAGATACGATGGTGATGTACGGCAATAACGTATCCAAATACCCTATAATACGTCAAACGCCCCACATATTTGAATTCAAGAACCAAAACAACGAGACAATAAAGCTCGTAAAAAGCGAAAACCCAAGTGACTCGCTTCAGTTTGTGCGGCGCAACATCATGCCGTTAAATCAAGGCAAAGTGGTAAAATGCGATACTGTGGTAATGTTTTCCGATAAAAGATACCACAGTTATGTGCAAGTGAACCCTACAACTTACAAAGTGTACAGGCAGTTCTACAACACTGAAGGCATCGAGGTTGAAAACATTTATTATGACAACATAGTCCACGTAAGTGTTTTCATGGGCAGAAACAAGATTTTTTCAAAAGACTTCACAAAAAACGATTTTGCTGCAGCCGTACCGCAAAACATGCTTAAACAAAGCATTTTGAGCGATATCAGGTTAGTGTCCGTGTCTGATGCAGGGTTGCATTACAGGACACAACTGACAATACCTGACAGCCCAAGCAGCTTTTTGGTGGAACTTGTTGTGTCTTTTTCCGGAGACACAAGCGTCAGAGTGCTCAGCTGACCATGCAAAAAACTTTGGTCAGCACTGTACTTGGCGCAGGCTTGGCTGCCAATGACACACATACAAGATGTTGCAAATACAATTTGCGGCATGCAATATGCCGCAAATTGTATTGTAAAATACGGCATTTTGTCCTTCATTTCACCGCGTTTTACAAGACAAGACGCCGTCTTTTACAATGTGCATGATTCCTCATTTGAAAACGCTTGGTACAACCCATATTGCGCGGCTGCCGCATCCTGTATTGGAACAAGCCGTGTACGCATATAAAATTCGTTGAACTCTCGTTAAATATGTGTATAGAAAGGACTTTTTAATATTATTTAGTCCCATTTTTTCGCACAGAAAACCATAATGTAGTATTTTTGCGCTAAAATTTCAAATAAACACATAACTTAACGCATTATGGCAGAATCATTGGATATCCGCGAACTGAATATCTTGATAGAACAAAAAAGCTCTTTCGTGTCGAACCTCACCATGGGGATGACGCGCGTAATTGTAGGGCAGAAACATTTAATCGAAACGCTGCTTATAGGACTGTTAAGCGACGGCCACATATTGCTTGAAGGTGTACCTGGACTTGCCAAGACGCTGGCAATCAAGACCTTGGCACAGCTTGTCGACTCAAAATACAGCAGGATACAGTTCACGCCCGACTTGCTGCCTGCCGACGTTACGGGAACTATGATATATTCGCAGAAGGACGAGAAGTTCCAAGTGAAGAAAGGCCCAGTGTTCGCCAATTTCATTTTGGCCGACGAAATCAACCGTGCCCCGGCGAAAGTGCAAAGCGCGCTGCTTGAAGCAATGCAGGAGCACCAAGTGACCATCGGCAGCGAAACGTTTGACCTGCCCCGTCCATTCCTCGTCATGGCGACACAAAACCCAATAGAGCAGGAAGGCACATACCCTCTGCCGGAAGCACAGGTTGACCGCTTCATGCTGAAAGTTGTCATCGATTATCCTACACTTGAGGAGGAAAAACTGATAATACGCGAAAACCTGCAAGGTTCGCTGCCCGAAATATCGCCAGTAATCTCGGCTGAAGAGATAATCGAGGCGCGCGACGTGGTGAGAAAAGTATATATCGATGAGAAAATAGAACAATACATCGCCGACATCGTTTTCGCGACACGATACCCCGACCGCTACGGACTACCCCAGTTGAAAGACCTCATCACTTTCGGAGGAAGCCCGCGTGCCAGCATCAACCTAGCCAAGGCGTCGCGTGCATACGCATTCATAAAGCACCGTGGGTATGTAATACCTGAAGACGTGCGCGCAGTAGCCCACGACGTGCTGAGGCACAGGATTGGACTGTCATACGAAGCGGAGGCAACAAACGTGACAAGCGAAGAAATTGTCAGTGACATTATAAATAAGGTGGAGGTGCCTTGATGGAGACACAAGACATACTCAAGAAAGTACGCAAAATCGAAATAAAGGCGCGCGGACTGAGCAACAACATCTTCGCGGGACAATACCACTCTGCCTTCAAAGGCCGCGGAATGGCATTCAGCGAAGTACGTGAATACCAGTACGGCGACGACATCCGCGATATAGACTGGAACGTTTCTGCACGCTTCCACAAGCCTTATGTCAAGGTGTATGAAGAAGAGAGGGAACTGACGGTCATGCTGCTCATCGATGTCAGCGGCTCGTTGGACGTAGGCACTCAAAACGCGACAAAACGCGAGGTTGTGACCGAAATAGCCGCAACGCTTGCGTTCAGCGCAATCCAGAACAACGACAAAATCGGCGTAATCTTCTTTTCGGACAGGATAGAGAAATACATACCGCCCAAAAAGGGACGCAAACACATATTGTTCATCATACGCGAAATGCTTGATTTCCATCCGCAAAGCCTGAAGACAGACGTGAAAATGGCGGTGGAATTCCTGACAAGCGTCCTGAAGCGGAAGTGCACCGCATTTTTGATGAGCGACTTTTATACAAAAGGAGAATTTGAAAATGCCCTTACCATATGTAACAGAAAGCACGATGTCGTAGCCGTACAGGTTTACGACCCCCGTGCCGAATCGCTGCCCGATGTAGGACTGATGCACATACTTGACGCTGAAACCGGGCACGAGATGTATATTGATACTAGCGACAAAAGGCTGCGCAAAGCACACAACTCATATTGGCTTAACAGGCAGAAAATGCTAAAAGACACATTCAACAAAAGCAATGTTGACAACGTGTCGATTGCGACAAACCAGAATTATGTGAAAGCGTTGATGCAATTATTTGCCATGAGAAGTTGAAAAAGCCATCCGCCTGTAGCCGCAATACAGACAACATGGTTTTTTGTCAAGGCTGCAACTATTTGTCCTTTCAACAAAACAGGAATCAATGAAACAGATAATCTGCATAATATCATTCATAGCTTGCACTTTATGCGCGTCAGCTCAAGTTTTTGTCGAGTCGAAGATAGACTCTATCGAGATATTGATTGGCGAACAGACTGACATCACATTAAGCGTCACAGCTCCCAAAGGTTCAAACGTAAAACTGCCGTCATACAAACCATCGCAAAACATCACCCCCGGAGTGGAGGTCTTGGAAAATTCTAATGCAGATACATCACAACTCGACAACGGACTTGTCAAAATAGAACAAAGGTACACCTTGACATCTTTTGACGAGAACTTGTATTACCTGCCGCCAATGGAGGTAAACGTAAACGGCAAAAAGTACAAGAGCAAAAGCCTGGCGTTGAAAGTACTTACCGTACCCGTCGACACGTTGCATCCTGAAAAATTCTATCCTCCGAAAGGAGTACAAGACAATCCTTTCATGTGGAGCGAATTGGAACCTACATTCTGGCTGGGAGTAATTTTCGTTCTCATATCCATTCTAACATACTATTTATGGACAAGGCTGAAAGAAAACAAGCCTGTGATAGCCAAAGTGCGAATAATAAAGAAAATACCACCGCATCAAAAGGCAATAAAGGAAATTGAGCACTTGAAGCAGGCAAAAATGTCTGTTTCTGAAGACCAAAAGACATATTACACCCTCCTTACAGACGTGTTGCGAAGGTACATCAAAGAACGGTTTGGTTTCAATGCGATGGAAATGACAAGTTCTGAAATCATATCACGGTTGCAACAAGAAAGCGACAAGAAGATGATTGACGAGCTGAAAGAATTGTTCACGACTGCCGACCTTGTAAAGTTTGCAAAATACTCGACATTGATAAACGAAAATGACGCAAACTTGGTGAATGCGATTGAATTCATCAATACGACCAAGCAGGATGACCAGCCTACAATCGAGCATGTACGTCCGAATCTGACTGAAACCGACAAGCACAAGATGCGTTCGCGTACCGCATTGAAAACATCCATATACGTTTTACTGGCTGCCAGTATTGCCATCCTCGTGTCCATAGTGCGCCAAATTTGTTTGTTGGTATAAGAATTTTTGAAGATTTATGGAATTTGTCAATAAAGAATATTTCTTACTGCTTCTGCTGCTTATACCATACTTCATTTGGTATTTGCTTTATAGGAAGAAGAGTGAGCCGACAATGCGGATGAGCGACACGTTCGCTTATCAATACGCCCACCGCAGCCTGCGTGTAAGGCTTATCGGACTGCCCATGCTGCTGCGGGTTCTTACGTTTATACTTGTCGTCATAATCTTAGCCAGGCCACAAACACACAACAGTTGGGGGCAACGGACGGTTGAAGGCATTGACATAATGCTGGCTATGGACGTATCGACCAGTATGCTGGCGGAGGACTTGAAGCCGAACAGGATTGAAGCTGCAAAAGATGTTGCTTCAGAATTCATTTCAGGACGTCCCGACGACAACATTGGTCTTACCATATTTGCAGGGGAAGCGTTTACGCAATGCCCTATGACAACAGACCATGCATCACTGATAAGCCTGTTGCAGAACGTCAGGACTGACATTGCCGCCAGGGGACTTATCGAGGACGGAACAGCAATCGGCATGGGGCTGGCAAATGCTGTAGGAAGGTTGAAGGACAGCAAGGCTAAAAGCAAAGTCGTAATTTTGCTAACCGACGGAAGCAACAACATGGGTGACATATCGCCACTTACAGCGGCCAATATTGCCAAAAGTTTCGGAATACGTGTTTATACAATTGCGATTGGCAGCAAGATAATGGCGCCATATCCGATGCAAATAGGTGGGACTACACAATATGTCAATATGCGCGCCGACATCGACGTTGAGACGCTTGATGAAATAGCATCTACAGCAGACGGACATTTTTACCGCGCTACAAATACTGCTGAATTGAAGAAAATATATGAGGATATAGACAAGCTCGAAAAAACGAAAATGGATGTCAAAAAATTCTCCAAACGTTATGACGCCTATCAACCATTTGCGTTAGCCGCATTTATTTCAATGCTATTGGAGGTTCTATTGAGACTTGTGGTATTCCGCCGCATACCGTAAAAACAATAAAATGATACTTTATGTTCAGATTTGAAGACCCTACATATCTATATTTGCTGATATTGCTTCCAGTCCTTATAGCAATAAGGATGTTAGGACTGCGCAAAAGGAAAAAACAACTGGCAAAGTTCGGCGACCCGACATTGTTGAAGCATCTGATGCCTGACGTATCAAGGACAAGAAGGGAAGTCAAGTTCTGGCTTATGTTTGCAATCGTAGCGTTGCTCATTATAATGTTAGCAAGACCACAAATGGGCGCGAAAATAAATCAAGAACAACGCAATGGCATAGAAGTAATAATCGCATTGGACATAAGTAATTCCATGAAAGCCGAAGACGTAGCACCGTCAAGGATGGATAAAAGCAAAATGTTGATAGAGAATTTGGTTGACAATTTCACAAATGATAAAATCGGATTAGTTGTTTTCGCAGGTGATGCTTTTGTACAATTGCCTATAACCAGCGATTACGTTTCTGCCAAAATGTTCTTACAAAGCATTGACCCGTCACTTATCGCCATACAAGGAACAAACTTAGCAGAAGCAATAGAGCTCAGTGCCAAAAGTTTTACCAAACAAGAGAACATCGGACGAGCCATTATTGTTATAACAGACGGCGAAGACCATGAAGGCGGCGCAACAGAGGCCGCTGAAAAAGCGAAGAAAAACGGCATGCCTGTTTTTGTCTTAGGTGTAGGAACCTCTAAAGGTTCTCTCGTACCAGATGGTAATGGCGGATACATGAAAGACAAGTCAGGACAGGAAGTTATGTCGGCCTTGAATGAAGATATGTGTAAACAAATCGCGAAGGCAGGAGGCGGAGCATATATCCATGTTGACAATAACAACATTGCTCAACAGCAACTTAACAACGAGATATCAAAAATACAGAAAGGCGAAATATTAAATGTTGTATACAGCGAATATGATGAACAATTCCAAGCTGTTGGAATTCTAATCATTATAATGTTAGTTATAGAATCAGTCATTCTTGAAAGCAAAAACCCATTGCTCAACAGAATTAAACTATTCAAATAAGGACAAGGCAAATGAAATCTAACACGGTCAAACATATTATACTGATTTTATTGTTGAGCATATCAACGGTTGCCTATGCACAGACTGACCGTCAGTTCATACGTGAGGGGAATCGTCTTTTCACAAAGCAACAATATGACAAGGCAGAAGTACAATACAGAAAAGCTATAGAAAAGAACTCGTCTAATCCTCAAGCCCTATACAATTTGGGATGTGCCTTGATGATGCAAAATAAAGACTCTGCAGCAATAGTACAATATCAAAAAGCTACAAAGGTAGAAAAAAACAAGACACGGTTGGCCAGTGTCTACCACAACATAGGCGTAGTATGCCAAAACCACAAAATGTATGGCGAAGCAATAAAAGCTTATGAACAAGCACTAAGGAATAATCCTAAAGATGACGAAACTCGCTACAATCTTGCTTTGTGTAAGAAGATGAAAAAGGAAAACAAAGAAAACAAGAAAAATAATAGTGGCGAAAGCAAACAGCAGAATGATAAAGAGAGGAAAAATGACAAAGAAAAAAACAAGCCGCAGCAACCTAATGAACGAATGAGTAAAGATAATGCGGAACAGCTAATCAATGCAGCCATACAAAATGAAAAGGCGACACAACAACGTTTGAAAAAGGCCATGCAGAAACCAGGAACACGCAAAACCAGTGATAAAAACTGGTGACAACTCATAAAATCACAGGTAAAGTTTTTAAGTATGAATAAATATATTTTCATATTACAGATTTCAATATTATTTGGTTTTTTACCAGCTAAAGCCCAACGGTTTACTGTAAATGTACCGTCAAATGTATCTGTGGGTGAAAATTTCAGACTTGTTTATACTATAGATACACAAAATGCAAAAGATTTCCGCATAGGCAATATTCCAGAAGCACTGGAAATAATAACAGGCCCATATACTTCTAAACAAGCTAGCTATAGGATGGTTAATGGGCATACAACAGGTTCGTCATCCATTACGTTCACATTCATACTTTGTGCAACAAAAAACGGAGTGTATAATATACCTCCTGCCCATATAACTGCTAATGGGAAAAGTTTTTCGTCCAAAAATGTAAAAATCAAAGTTTCCGGTGAAAGCCATAATACAGGCGGTGCACCACGCATGCACGACGAAACCACAAACCAATCTAAGCTACATGATGCCGGGACACCGGTTAAAGAAAGCGATTTGTTCATAAAAGTCAGCGCCAGCAAACAGCGTGTTCACGAGCAAGAGCCAGTGTTGCTGACATATAAAGTCTATACTCTTGTAGACCTTACACAACTTGAAGGAAAAATGCCTGATTTAACAGGTTTCCACACACAAGAAATTCCACTTCCACAGCAAAAATCATTCCATATAGAAAGGGTTAACGGACGCCCGTACAGATGCGTTACATGGAGCCAATATGTAATGTATCCACAAATGACAGGAAAACTTGAAATACCGAGCATAACATTCAATGGCACTGTCATTCAGCAAAACCGCAATGTAGACCCATTTGAAGCATTCCTTAACGGAGGTTCTGGATATATAGAAGTAAAACGTGCCATAAAAGCTCCTGGAATGACTATACAAGTTGACCCACTACCCAAACGCCCTGCCAATTTCTCTGGTGGTGTCGGAAAATTCAATATAAGTGCCCAATTAAATAAAAACGAGGTAAAAGCAAACGAGCCCATTACAATACGTGTTGTTGTAAGTGGAATAGGAAATCTCAAATTGATAAAACAGCCTCAAATAAAATTCCCTAAAGACTTTGATACATATGATGCCAAAATAACAGATAAGACTAAGTTGACAACAAATGGAGTAGAAGGGAATGTTATTTATGATTACGTTGCCGTTCCACGCAACCAGGGAGACTATGTAATTCCTGCAATTGAATTTGTATATTATGACACTGAAGCTAATGCGTATAAAACGCTGAGAACTCAGCAATTCAAGCTCGAAATAGCCAAAGGCAGTGTAAATACGAACTCTTCCGCCGACTATAGCAATTTAAGAAACAAAGACATAAGACCAATAAAAGAAGGTGACATAAACATACAAGACATTAAGAACATCTTTTATGGCTCAACTACATATTGGGTTATATTATCCACTTTATTTGTGATTTTTGCCGGCATACTTGTTATATTCCGCAAACGGGCTATTGACAATGCAGACATTACAAAATTAAAAATAAAAAAAGCCAACCGAATTGCAACCAAACGGTTGAAAAATGCAAACACGTTGATGCTTAACAACGAGCACGGCAAATTCTACGATGAAGTGTTAAAAGCATTGTGGGGATATGTCAGCGACAAGCTCAACATGCCTGTTGAACAGCTGTCGAAAGACAACATATCTGATAAATTGGCGCAGCAAAATGTCGATGCTGAAACCATATCAATGTTTATACATGCCATCGACGAATGCGAGTACAACCGATATGCTCCTGGTGATGCAAAAGGAAACATGAACCTAACGTTTGAAGCAGCAATGACCGCCATAATAAAAATAGAAAACGTCTTAAAGAAAAAAACGAAAAAACAACTCTCATCGTCAATATTATTATGTATTGTGATACTGGCGGTATCTACACCTGCAACGGCAATTACAAAAAAGAATGCTGATGATGAATATAAAAAGGGCAATTATCAACAAGCCATAAGGGATTATGAAGAGCTGTTAAAAAAAGGCCCTTGCGTAGAGTTGTATTACAATCTCGGTAACGCATATTATCGTACTGATAATATCACACGTGCCGTATTGAATTATGAACGAGCGTTATTAATGTCTCCTGGTGATGAAGACATAAGATTCAATCTGCAAATGGCAAAATCAAAAACCATAGACAAAATAACGCCTAAATCAGAAATGTTTTTTATAACATGGTACAAATCACTGATAAACATTACAAGTGTCGACGGATGGGCTCATACTGCAATCATCAGCATTGCAATGGCATTGATTCTAATCCTATTATATCTTTTTGGTAAAAAGACTTCGTTCCGCAAAATAGGTTTCTATAGTGCGTCTTTTTTTGTTGTGCTTTTCATAATCAGCAATGTTTTTGCATATGAGCAACGCCGAATACTGACACAGCGTACAGGAGCTATCATTACTTCAACATCTGCAGCATTGAAGAAAACGCCTGTGCCAAACAGTGAATATAATACAATTGTACACGAAGGAAGCCGCGTTGAAATAATTGACGACACTATGAAAGATTGGAAATTTGTCAAGCTTGAAGACGGTCGTGAAGGTTGGATTCAAAGTTCACAAATTGAACGGATATAATATAAATAAAATACGAAGATGGAACTCATTAACAAATAAAATGACTGATGCAAACATTGATAGATATAGACCTAAACATTCTTGAGTTCTTCAATGGGAGCAACTCTTTGTTTATCGACAATCTGGCCGTAATCCTTACGTCTGGATTGACATGGATTCCATTATATCTGTCACTGCTTTATGTTGTCATTAAAAACAATGAGACAATGAAGCAAATAATGCTTGTTGTCGGATGCGTTATTTTATGTATAATCCTGTCTGACGGTGTTGCCGATTTCATTGTCAAGCCAATGGTTGAACGCCTAAGACCGTCCCATGACCCGTCAATCAAATTTTCAGTACACTTAGTTGACGGTATAAGAGGCAACTTATATAGTTTCTTTTCCGCACACGCTTCAAACACATTCTGCATAGCAGTGTTTTTTTCACTTCTTGTCCGTAATAGAGTTTTCATCATCTCGATGGTTCTGTGGTCACTCATCAATTGCTGGACACGAATGTATTTAGGTCTCCATTATCCCAGTGACATTATGGTCGGGCTTTTATGGGGAGGAGTTTCCGGAGCGTTTGCTTATTACATTTACATAAAATCTTACTTGCATATATATAAGAAATTCAATTTCATTTCTTCAAGATACACATCCACCGGGTATAACCAGATGGATACAGACATTGTTCTATTTGTATTAGTAATTACGTTGCTATTTGCAATAATTAAAGCATTAGTTATTTAATCATATTTTATGGACACCAAACATATTCGCATTAAGGACTACAATTATGAATTGCCAAATGAGCGCATTGCCAAATATCCAGTTCCACAGCGCGACCATAGCAAATTACTCATATATAACAGAGGGGATATTTCTGAAGACGTTTTCTATAATTTGCCCAATTATCTTCCTACGGGTTCGCTCATGGTGTTCAATAACACACGAGTTATCCATGCGCGCATACATTTCAAGAAAAGTACTGGAGCCTTGATTGAAGTGTTCCTTTTGGAACCAGCAAGTCCATCCGACTACGAACAAATGTTCCAAACACGGGAAAACTGTTCATGGTTATGTATGATTGGCAACCTGAAAAAATGGAAAGAGGGCACGTTGTCACACGCACTCAACGTGAACGGACACGAGATAGTCTTTTCCGCAACCAAACGAGAGGAACAAGGTACATCCCATTGGGTTGATTTTTCCTGGAATGATGCAGAAGTGACATTTGCAGATATTTTGGAAACCATAGGCGAATTGCCTATACCGCCATATCTAAACCGTGCTAGCCAAGAAAGCGATAAAATAACTTATCAAACCGTATATTCCAAGATAAAAGGCAGTGTAGCTGCCCCTACAGCTGGTTTGCATTTCACTAATGAAGTACTCAATTCCATCGACACTCATGGTATTGAACGTGAAGAAGTTACATTACATGTCGGCGCTGGAACATTCAAGCCTGTTAAAAGCGAAGAGATATCAGGACATGGGATGCACACTGAATACATTTGTGTAAAACGTTCTACCATTGAAAATCTTATAAAGCATGATGCCTGCGCCATAGCTGTAGGAACAACAAGCGTGCGCACTTTGGAAAGTCTTTATTATATAGGTGTACGGTTACATGAAAATCCACAAACACCAGAAGGGCAACTTCACATCGGCCAATGGGAGCCATATGACACAAGTCCAACAATGCCGCCTGTTGAGGCGCTTCAAGCCATTATTGATTATCTCGATAGAAACGGGTTAGCTTCCATCCATTGCAGCACGCAAATCATCATCGCTCCTGGATACGAATACAAGATAGTGAAAACGCTTATAACAAACTTCCATCAGCCACAAAGCACACTATTATTACTTGTAAGTGCTTTCGTAAATGGAGATTGGGAGAGAATTTATGACTATGCACTCGGGCATGATTTCCGCTTCCTAAGCTATGGAGACAGTTCTCTACTGATACCGTAAACTAGCCCATGGTTCAACAGATTCTTCCTTTTACTTTATAAGTTGATTAAAATATGAAAATAGGTGATAAAGTAAGATTTATAAGTGAAACCGGCGGCGGAATTGTGGCTGGATTTCAAGGAAAAAATATAGTATTGGTTGAAGACGAAGACGGGTTTCAGATACCCGTCCGCACCAACGATGTGGTTGTGGTAGAAACAGACGACTACAATATAAAGATAGAGACACCTGCTCAGAAAAACGATTCTGAAGAGATAGACTATGACCCGGCTGACCGACCTGTAATATTCCGTCAAGAGCCTGAAGAGCGTAAAGGCGGTGACACCTTGTCTGTGTATTTGGCCTTTGTTCCGATGAACGGCAAAGAACTTACCAATACAAAATTCGAAACATACATCGTAAATGACAGTAACTATTTCATCAGTTATTCATATGCAACCATGGAAAGCGCAAACTGCCATTTGCGCTCTGCTGGTGAGATAGAACCAAACACCAAACTTTTCATCGAAGAGTTTGACAGGGAAACATTGAATACGCTTGAACGTATCAACATACAGCTTATCGCATATAAGCGCGGCAAGCCATTTTTGGCAAAACCTGCGGTTGATACGCAAATCAGGATTGACACAGTAAAATTCTACAAACTTCATACTTTCAAGGAAAACGACTTCTTCGAACAGCCGGCTTTGCTCTATACAATAATAGAGAACGACAAGTCTGTGCGTCCCTTGGTGATAGACGCACAAAAGCTTAAGCAGGAAATGGCGCACAAAATCTCAACGGATAGTAAAAAGTCTCTTACGCAACCTGTAAAACAAAAAAGCAAAGACGCGCCAATCGTCATTGACCTGCACGCTGACGAGTTACTTGACACTACTGCCGGAATGTCTGCGGCTGACATACTGAATCACCAGCTTGACGTGTTCAGAAAAACGATGGACAAATACAAAAAACAAACAGGTACAAAACTGGTATTCATCCACGGAAAGGGAGAAGGCGTATTGCGTCATGCCATAATACACGAACTCAACTACCGTTACAAACGATGCCCATACCAGGATGCGTCATTTCAAGAATACGGCTATGGAGCTACACAAGTAACAATAAAATAGCTTCATCAACAGAAGTAAAATAATATAGACATGCAACACGGTTTCATAAAAGTTGCAGCGGCCATACCATCATTAAAGGTTGCCGACTGTGAATATAACATCCTACAAATAGAAAATATCGTGGCGCAAGCCGAAGGCAAAGGTGTGGAAATAATAGTTTTTCCTGAACTTTGCGTAACAGGATATACGTGCCAAGACTTGTTCCGGCAGACTCTTTTACTGGAACAGGCGGAAAACGCCATGCTCATGCTTCTCGATTTTACGAGAAACCTTGACATCATCGTCATTGTAGGGGTGCCGGTAACGGCTGGGGACATGCTGCTTAACTGCGCAGCAATAATACAAAAAGGCGATTTGCTCGGGCTCATACCCAAAACCTATCTGCCTAACTACGGCGAGTTTTACGAAAAGCGTTGGTTCGCATCATCATTAAACATACATCCTTCAGAAATACGTTTTGCAGGCAACACCGTACATGTATCTCCCCAACCAACAATATTCAGAACCTGCGACGGAGTGAAGTTTGGTGTAGAAATCTGTGAAGACGTATGGGCTCCAGCTCCTCCAAGTACGGAACTGACTTTAGCCGGAGCCGACATAATATTCAACCTTTCTGCAAGTGATGAGCTTATAGGCAAGCACAAATATCTTGAAAAGCTCCTGTCGCAGCAAAGCGCACGTACCATATCAGGATATGTATATAGCGGATGCGGCTTCGGCGAGAGTTCACAAGATGCCGTATATGCAGGTAACGCTTTGATTTACGAGAACGGCCAACTGTTGGCTGAAAGCAAACGTTTCAGCATCGAACCGCAGACAATCATAACACAGATTGACATAGAAAAGCTAAGGAACGAACGGCGTGCCAACAGTACTTACTCCACTGCGTTGCGCGGACATGACGCACGCATTGTCAACGCGCACACCGCTACAACGCACCGCGACTTCGAACTGTTACTCGGTATTGACCCACATCCGTTCATACCGAAAACAGCCGACATGGCTGAAAGCTGTGACGAGATTCTGTCCATACAGGTTGCGGGACTTGCAAAACGCCTTGCACACACTGGGTGTAAGACTGTTGTTTTAGGTATCAGCGGAGGTCTTGACAGCACCCTTGCGCTGCTTGTATGCGTCAAGACATACGACAAACTCGGATGGGACAGGAAAGGCATCATCGGCATAACGATGCCTGGTTTTGGAACCACAGACCGGACCCATACAAATGCTGTATCACTGATGCAGAGCCTTGGTGTGACCACTCATGAAGTAAACATCACCGCTGCCGTGAAACAACATTTCAAAGACATAGGGCAAGACATGCTTCTCCATGATGTAACCTATGAAAACAGCCAGGCACGCGAACGCACACAAATCCTGATGGACATCGCCAACAAAGTAGGCGGACTTGTTATCGGCACAGGCGACCTCTCCGAGCTTGCACTCGGCTGGGCGACATACAACGGCGACCACATGAGCATGTATGGGGTGAACGCAGGCATACCAAAAACGTTGATACGCCATCTGGTGAAATACGCCTCGACAAATGTTGACGATGTTTCCAGGAAAACCCTGCTTGACATTATAGACACTCCCGTAAGTCCGGAACTAATCCCTGCTGACAAGGACGGCAACATAAGCCAGAAGACTGAAGACATAGTTGGCCCTTACGAGCTGCATGATTTCTTCTTATATTACACTCTAAGGTTCGGCTTTCGTCCGGCAAAAATCTACATGTTAGCACGCAAAGCGTTCAACGGCGACAATGAAGCCCCGTATTATGACGACGACACTATCAAAAAATGGTTAAAGACATTCATGCGCCGTTTCTTTTCACAGCAATTCAAACGTTCATGCCTGCCTGACGGTCCCAAAGTAGGAAGCGTAAGCCTAAGTCCGCGTAGCGACTGGCGTATGCCAAGCGACGCCGCCGCATCATTATGGCTGAAGGAATGTGAGAATATCTGACGGAAACCGTGCAATAAACGGAACGTGGCGATAAGTTTGATATGCAAACTTATCGCCACGTT
>CAKZVT010000059.1 GCA_937922435.1 uncultured Prevotella sp.
CCACGAGCGCCGCGCTGCTTCCTCGCCTGTCCCATTCTGTCAAAGAACGCGCTTAACAGGGACAAGCCCCGAAAAGCGGATGCAAAAGTACGGAGTCTTACCCAATCCTGCAAATATTTTGGAAAGTTTTTTCCATATTTGACTCAAAAACCACATGTTTTTGACATAAATCAAGCAAGAAGCGCTTTGAGAATGCAAGTCAGACATGAACAACCTGTCAAATTCATCATCAAGGCTTACAAGACTGTAAACATAAAAAACGGCAATAATAACATAGAGAATACAGAGACGGCGGCTGAACGACATGCCGGCAAACACATAATTAATATATACGGCCAAACAATACAATGATGCAAAAGGCCGTCAAACGCTCTGCAAAACACGGCAAAATGCACTACAAAACACTGTCTTTCGCAGCACAAAAGGCCACCAATCAGAATGAGCCTCATAAATCATTGACAATCAGGCCATAAGGCATCACCAAACGGAACACCCTCCACGGCTTGCTTATCAGCCGTGGAGGGTGTCATGAATTTTCACGCTCAGCTACGACATCTACGCTCGCACGTCAACCGCAACGCCTCCAATCGGCGGCGGAAGAGCCAGCGGACTGACAGCGCATGGCAAAAGGTCAACGCACTTGCACTTTCTTAGCCGTGCCACCCTCAACACCTTTTATTATATATATGCCCTTTGCGAGATTGAGCGACGACCGTTCTACACCCGTTGCGACGCACTGTCCTTGCAGGTTGTAGACATTCACACGCCCTGCCACATCATGTACGTCGACGCCCTGTATGCCGCTGGTCTCTCCGATTTTGAACGCAGGCGTTATGGTCTGTTCCTGGTAATTGCCGCTCATGTCGGTAACTTTCACCTTAAGGTCATACCATCCGTCACCGCCCTGAACGCCTTGCAGGCCGCCCTCATAGAAATATCCGAAGTTTACTGAAGAGTAATCCGCGTTCTCATCCACGGGCAGCTGCCGCCAGTCACCGCTGCCAGCGGGAGCATACTCAACGTCAACGGATACAGGTTGGATGGAACATATAAGTCCGACAGATGTTTCATACTCAAACTGATTGTCGACAGCCGTCAGCAAAATCCTGCCGTCAGCAGGAGTTTCAAACCTGTCGGTAACAACATTGTCGCCGTTGCGAAACTGCAACATCTTAAGCGTCGGCAAGATATGGTCTTCCTTGGTAAAGTCTGCATAAAGTCTTGTCACATTGCGACCTTTCACGTCGTCCACAGTTCTTTCTGCCGTAGTGACGGTACAGTCGAGAACTCCATCAGCCCATCCGTTATTCGAATAATCTTTAGCGAACTGCATAAATTCTCCATAATCTTTACAGAGAATGTCCTCTCCGTTGAATTTCAAGTCGATATCCAAGTTCTTCCAACCAGACCGCATCTGCTCACCCAAGCGGCCATAGTAAGCAATACTCCACTCAAAATAATTGCCCCTGTTCTCATTATTTCTCATAAAAAGATTCATAATAGGCATGGAGTTACCCTCCATTCCGCTCCTCTCGTCTGCGCTGTAAGACATCGGGACTAAACCTGGGAATCCGTCAATAACTGTCAGCCCGTCACTTTCCTTGAAATACTCTAACTGAAAATCGTCATTGCAAATAAAATAATAATACGGTTTGCCATCCTTTATTACAAATGGCTTTCCGATATTCGGAAATGAAGTTTCCTTCACGACACCATCCTCTTCATGCCTTTCCAAATTATAAACAGTAGGAGCAAGCATGATGTCATATCTCATTGCATCATTTTCATCTGCCATCGGCGCATCAATGAAAAACTTTATGGTCTTATCCAGTTCCGTTGCAATTCCAATATTCGGAGCTACCCATCCCGACAAAAGTTGCCCGTTTAGATATTCATAAGTAATGTAACCACCATAGTATTCATCGGTAAAATCTTCATTCTTATTAAGTTTCACTTCATCTTGATACTGCACATAGCCTGCAGGGTCTGACTTTACAGAGTCTTTAATTTGCGACAATGTACTATTAAAACGGTTTACATAGATGTTGTCATCGTTACCTATGGTTATGAAAGAAGACAAGAAATGATATCTGTCACTGACTTTGTTGACATAAAAATCAGCTCCTTCATAAACCGAATTTAATCCGGAAATCATTTCATAATCAGACATTGTGCCAAATAAAGCCCCAACGTTTTCCAAAACGACATTAGCCATTATTCCAATTCTTTTCGCATTTCCAGTTTTTTCAACACCCGTTGTATTATCTACGACGCTGACATTCCATACATCGCCTTGCGGACTGACAGGACGGAACTTAACGCGCTCGGTTATCTCTTCAGTATTAAAAACCACTACTGTATCTTTTGTAAAATCGAGCAATTCTTTAATATCATAATAATATTTGCGCATCGTCATAAAGTCCGTATATGAACAAGCTACGTCATAAGTTCCGGCAGGCAGTACGATTTCAGCTGTGTCTTCTCCTAACATCAGGCGGTTGGTAATCAAGGATGTCTGTTCGTTATAGACAAAGACCGTATTAACCATAAAACTCCAGTCATCATGTTCAGATGCGAATTTAACAGTCACCTGCTTAGCATCCGCCTTGGGTGGTGTCGACCGTCTCATAGCCATAAAGGCCCCGTCGGCGCCCTTCACCGGCTCAAGCAGCTGCCTGTTTATATAAGTTTTGAATACAGTAGCTTTATCTACGGCTCCTGCCGACTTCTGGGCCGCAGCAGTTAACAACGCGAACGCAGCCACGACAAATAATAAAGTAAGTTTTTTCATAACACGAATGGTTTTAGCATGAAACATCAAAAATATTTTAAGACATAGCAAAAGTATTGAAAATATTACTGGATTGTAAGTTTTACGGCTTCAATTTCACCAAAATTCAAGAATTAGGGGATATTCTTCTCGCTTTTAGATTATTTGTTTACCTTTGCAAGCATAAGCTTATGTTCAGAATATTTGTATTCATATTATTGACGGCCGCCCTGCAGACTACAAATGCCTCACGGATAAGCAGGATAATGGATGAAGGCGAGAAGCTGATAAAAACCGGCGACTACAAGGCTGCCGCAGAGTGCTACTCGCGCCTGTTGGCGTTCTACCATGCCGGCGACCGCGACACGTCGCTGTGCCGCGGACTTATGTATGGAGGGAATTGCCTCAATTTCAGTGGACGATACGTCAAAGCCTTACAGTTTTACATATACGCTATCGAACTAGCTGAACAACAAGGCAACATAAACATATATGAGTCAAGCTTATGCAATGCCGGCACGATATTCGCCATATTCAAAGATTACGAACGCGCAATTTTTTACTTCAGCAAAGCATATGCGTCGTCTGTTGACAACGGTCATGCCAGCGTCATGGTTGCATCATGTGACAATCTCGTGAAGGCCTACGCCCGTCTCGGCAACATGAAAGAGGCAAAAAGATACCAGTCAGCATTCCTACGTATTGCCGATTTAGACGACCCACACTACCAATACGAAGACATGCTCTTCAAAGGCATCATAGCCAAGGCCGACAACGACATCAATACAGCGAAAATGTATTTTGGAAAAGCGCTGAAAACAGCTACCGCCAACCATCTCGGAGGCGAAATGCTGGCCGAAATCTACAACGAGCTCGGCCAGACAAGCATGGCCGAGGGCGACAGCCGCAAGGCCGTCTCGCTGTTCCGCCAGGCGGCCGCCACGGCCGGAGGAGGCAGTAACCCCGAACAGCTGTACGACGCTTTCCACTATCTTTCGCGCGCATACATGGGTCTTGGAATGGCCGACAGCGCGGCCCGTTACCAGATGCTGCATACTGCGCTGGCCGACTCCGTGTTCAACAGAAAGCAGTTCAACAAAGTAAAAGACTATCTTTTCGCCTATGAAAACCGCATGACCGACGAACGCATGGACAAGCTCCGCATGACCGTAACATGGCTTGCGGCAGGAATAGCCTTCGCCGTAATCATACTGATAATCATTTCCCATTACAACCGCAGGCTGCATGCCGCCCACCGGCTGCTCGTGGAAAAGAACAAGGAACTCATCAGGCAAAACGACGAAAGCATGCGGCAAATGCTGGCGCGCACCGCCGCCACCGCAGACAACAACGCCACTGGAAACACACAAAAGCCGTCCACATTGAGCGGCGAAAAGCTTGACAGCCTGACAAGCGACATAACAATGGTGATGAACGACGTAAACATCATATCCAATCCGGACTTCAACCTTAACATGCTGGCACGCATGGTAAACTCAAATACCAAGTATGTATCATCCGCAATCAACGAGACTTACGGAAAAAACTTCAAAGCCTTCCTCAACGGTTACCGCATACGCGAGGCGTGCCGCAGGCTCGTAGACGACGCTTACGCCAACCTTACAATATCGGCAATAGCCGAAAGCGTGGGCTTCACCAGTGCCAACGGCTTCGTGACGGCGTTCAAGCGCGTGGTCGGGGTAACGCCATCGGCCTACAAGAAGCTGGCTAAGGAAAACGACGGATAAATCATACAAGAATGCAAAAGGCCGTGTTCCGCATTGCGGAACACGGCCTTTCACCACGCAATCGACCGCCTTTGGCACGACAAGACACGACCTTTTGCGACATCATACGCAAAGCATTGGCATACAGCAAATTACAATCCACCCGGCAGAACTGTCCGAAACGATGCCATATTACAATCTTGTCAGAACCACGTACAAGCCTGTAACCATTGCCAAGTACCGCCGCACTGGAGAGCGTTATTCCACAAAAACAGGCTGACAGGACACAAGATTAAAGCGGAAGGCATAAAAAACAAGAGCGCATCCGCCTTTTCTTGCAGATGCACTCTTCATTGTTAATTTATCAGGACATAATCAGTCAAATCACTTATTCGGCGCTTTCGGGAGCCTTGTCGATAAGGTCCATGAACTGGTCGAGCTTCGGAGTAATGATGATTTGCGTGCGGCGGTTGCGCTGCTTGCCCACTGCCGTGTCGTTGGACGTGACGGGATTGAACTCGCCGCGGCCTCCGGCTGTGAGCCTCTTCGGCTCAACGCCGTACTGGTTGATGAGCGCCTGTACAACGCTTGACGCACGAAGACAAGACAAGTCCCAGTTGTTGCGAATGTTCTTCATCGACGCAGAAGCCGTATTTACCGGCACGTTGTCGGTGTTACCCTCGATGAGCACGTCGTAATCCTTGTAGTCCTTGATGATTTTCGCGATTTTGCTGAGTGTCTCAGCCGCGCGTTCGTTGATTTCATAGCTGCCGCTCTTGTAGAGCATGTTGTCTGCCAGCGAGATGTAAACCACGCCCTTGAGCACCTGCACGTCAACCTCTTTCAGCTCTTCCTTGCTCAAAGAGCGAGTCAGGTTGTTGGTAAGTATCATGTTGAGCGAGTCGCTCTTGCTCTTCACCTCAACCAAGTGGCGTATGTACTGGTTAGACTCGTTGATTTGGTCGACGAGCTTCGATATGTTCACCGTTGTCTGGTTGCTGGCCGTAAGGCTCTTGTCGAGCGAGCTTTGCAGCGACTCGAGCGTGCTCTTCGACTGTTCGAGCTGCTCTTCGAGGCTGGCTACGCGGACGTTGCTTGCCGCGAGTTTAGCATTAGTGTCGGACAGCTTATCTTGCGTGTCCTGGTATTTGCTTGTCAGTTCCTTGTTCTCCAGCTGGCAGTTCTCAAGCTGTTTCTTGCTTACACAGCTGCTTGCCAAGAGGCATCCCGCGATGAGCGAGAGAGCCAAAACATTCTTTTTCATACTATAAATATTTACGTTTGATTGGTAATTTGTCGCAAATTTACATATAAGACGCGCAATCTGCGTCAACGTTGAAAGGCGTTAACTTAAATTAACCACAACCGGCAATCATTGGGGCACAGCCCAAACGCAATCCAATGCGCTCCGGCAAAGGCCGGGGCGCATTGGAAACTTGACCGCAGCAACAGGCATTCAGCAATACTGGAACTGATTTATTTGTGGGAATTTAGCCATCGTCTTCGACAGCTTTATCTTCCACATTCCATACGTCTGGCGTATGTTTTGCGGCAAGAGGTCGGAATCTCTCATCTTAATGAGCAAATCCCTGAGAGGCGAGCCCGGACTGGGCTGGGAATCTTTCAACAAACCGGCACGGTCCAACTCCATGTTGGCTTCCATGTCGTCAATTTCCTTCTTGCCCTTGTTAATCATATATTCGTCAAGGCAGGAAAGGATGGCCGAGAAATTCTTAAAATCTACCATGACATTAAAATTATAAATATTGAGACGCTACAAATATACATTTTTATTATGAGAAAACAAAATATTACCACTAAAAAAGATGTTTTCTCCCGGCTTTTAATCTTTTTTATCCATTTTGCAAATAGATTGCAATCAAAATGACATATGCAGATTACAAATTACAACCGTATAATACGTATTTCTTACGGATTAAAAGAATAGTAAGGTAAACAAAGTATGCGAGCGTCAAATGTCAAGTTCGCGCGTAAGTATGCTTTCCAGCTGCTCGGCGGAAAGGCGCAGGTGGAACTGTCCGCGTATGGCGACGGATATGCGCCCGGTCTCTTCCGACACAACGATGGCGATGGCGTCGCTGTCCTGCGATATGCCCATGGCGGCGCGGTGGCGCAGTCCCAGCTCCTTGGGTATGTCGAAACTGTGGCTTACAGGCAGTATGCATCCGGCGGCGCGTATGCGGTTCTTCGATATAACCATGGCTCCGTCGTGCAGCGGAGAGTTCTTGAAAAAGATGTTTTCGATTAGCCGCTGGTTTATGTTGGCGTCGATTACGTCGCCCGTGGCGATGACTTCGTCGAGCGGTGTCAACCTTTCGATGACGATGAGCGCGCCCACCTTGCTCTTGCCCATGCTCATGCACGCCATAACCACAGGCATGATGGCCTCCATGTCGCCCTTGTCCTTCTTCTCTCCAGAGGAAAACAGGCGTATTATGCTGTTCACCTTGCGGTGCGTGCCGAGGTTGTACAGGAACTTGCGAATTTCCTCCTGGAACAGTATTATTATGGCGATGACACCCACACTCACCAGTTTGTCCATGATGCTGCCCAGCAGGCGCATCTCAATCACCTGGCTCACGAACAGCCAGATGAGGATGAACACCATGATGCCTATGAACACATTGATTGACCGCGACTCCCTCATGAGGCGGTAGATGTAGTAAAGCATCAGGGCGACACACAGTATGTCGACAAAGTCTTTTATGCCGAAATCAAACATATCTCATCGTTTCTTTTACTATTTTCACAGCCTCGACACACTCCTTCACGTCGTGTACGCGCAGTATTGACGCTCCGCCCAAGGCCACGGCGAGCGTATTTACCACCATAGTGCCGTTAAGCGAACCGTCGGCATCAGTGTCCAAAAGGCGCGACACCATCGACTTGCGCGACGCGCCGACAAGCACCGGCAGCCCCATCTCGCGCAGGCAGCCCAACCGTGCGAGCACGGCGTAGTTCTCCTGCACGGTCTTGCCGAAGCCGAACCCGGGGTCGAGGATGATGTCCTTCTGCCCGAGCGAGCGCAGCAACTGCACCTTCGGGGCAAAGTCTTGCATGATACTCTCCACGTTAGGACGTGAAGACATTAATATATAAGGTACTCCAAGCCGCGCCACCTCGCTGAACATCGGCGGCACATCGGCTTCGGAATACTCACGGTAGGCATCCTCACTCATATCCTCGCCGCCGAAAGCGCCGTCAACGTTGCCGCCCGACACGTCGTTGATGATGGCCACGCCAAATTCCTCCACGGCCATCCTGGCCACCTCGGGACGGAAAGTGTCCACCGACACCACGGCCTCCGGCTGCGCCGAGCGCACCGCCTTGAGAGCCGCGCGCATACGCTCCATCTCCTCCGCAGCCGTCACCCTCGCCGCGCCGGGGCGCGTAGAGTAAGCCCCCACGTCGATGATGGCGCCTCCCTCGGCCACAATCTGGTCGGCACGCGCCTTGATTTCATCGTCCGTCCGGCGGCGGCTGCCAGCATAAAACGAGTCGGGCGTGGCGTTGAGGATGCCCATCACCTGCGGCTCGGACAAGTCCATCAGTCTTCCGCCCACGTTGATTGTATATGGAATTATGCCTTTCATCGGTAGGCAAAGGTAAACAATTATATCGACACGGCGGCGGTTTTGACGTTTTTTATAACTAACAAAACATTAAAGATGCAAGCCAAAGTACGACGGGAAAAAAACACGGACACCCCATGAATTGGCAAAAGGTGAAGAGGATTACGTCTCTTCGACATTAACCCCATTTAACCAAACTCTATTTATAAAGTGTTGACATTGTCTGCATACCACATTACCTTTGCACTCTATAAATAGATAAAAGCATGAAAACAGACAATGAACTTTTACGCAAATTCGGCTCAAGAGTACAACATTACCGAACCAAACTCGGTTTGTCACAAGAGAAATTAGCCGACAAGGCAGGATTTCACAGGACATACATAGGAACAGTTGAACGCGGCGAAACAAACGTCACATTACTCAACATTTACAAATTAGCAGAAGCATTAGAGATACCTGTCGAGGACTTTTTCAACAATACACCAGTCTAACAACCTTTTAATACGATTTTTACAACATGGACAAAGACACATTATTGAGAACTTTGGCAATAAACCACCCACTTTCCTACCAACCACACACAAGCCAACACCGCCAGCGGCAACTGCAAATAAAACAGTCGCTGGTCGACGAAGCCATATCATGGCCGGGCGAAAAAGAAGAAGGAAAGTATATTTTCACAAAGGTGTGGGAAAGCGACGGATATTCCATACAGTTCGGGAATACGGCAAAGAGTATTACCGCGAACACAGGCGCAACGTCAACGACATGGTGCCGAGAATATTCAAGGATGGCAGTGAAATAGTTTTCGACGCCAGCTTCAGAGCCGTTTTCAGGCTCGTCGAAGAGCAATACCACCGCAACAACGACGATGTAATCCTGACGTTGGCGTGCCTTTTCGTCAGAGACGCCTTCCTGGTAGACCACAAGCAGACGGGAGACAAGTTCAGATACGCCCCTCCAACCGAAGCAATATCGTTCCTACAAAGTGCCATCGGGCTGCATTACGGCATACCCGTAGAGGTGTTCCTGCATTACATTGACGCAATAGCATGGCAGGAAGACGTGAAATACTACACATTGGGTTATAACCAGAAAAAAGACTTCGGGCGGACCAACAACCTGCTGACATACGCTCATTTCTGCGCCTGCCTGCTGAAGCGGGCATCTTGGGCGGAGATGCTCAACAGGTATTCGATGGGCGTCTCGCCGCTCCCCAAAGGCGACATCCACACCGTTTTTCCAGAACTTAACACAAAATACTGACGTAGAAGCACCTATGTTCCATGCCTGAAACGATACGGCATGGAACTTTTTTCTTTCAATGCAGCCTGCGGTAAATCTCGTTCCCAATACGTGTCACCACGCCGCAGACAAGCGCGTTGCCCATGAAGAACGCCCTCTTCGACGGCGACTGGCCTTCCGTATGGTTGTCAGGGAACATGTCAAGCCGTTCAAGTTCTACGGGGACAAGCCTCCTGAGCCTGCCGTCCATAGGGTCTCTCACCACATGCTTGAAGCGCGAAGGGGCCGCTCCGCCCTCTCCCGTGATTATTGTACGCGACGGACGGTCTAATGGGTCGGGAAACGGCATGCCTCCCTCGCTATACAAAAAGGCGAAACCGTCCCTGCTCCTTCGCTCCTCATGCTTCGGCCCTTTCATGTAAGTCCACCGCGGCACATCGGCATCATCAATATAATAATCATCCGTAACCAGCCTGTGGTCATCCCCGGAGACGAGCACGTCGCCCAATGTCATGCGCCGACCTGCATACTGCGGCTCCACCTTTGCCGTCCACACCCGGCCTCCGAGCATAACCCCGGCATTTGCGAACGGCCTTAGCTTGTTCGACTTATTAAAACTCTCGCTCAGTTCGGCAAGGTCTTCGCCGTCATGTTTAAGGGCAAAAGGCGCAGTAACGCCGAATAGTCCGTCATCCCCATCATAAGTTATCGGGAAAGCCGTGGCCAACACTCCCTCCTCAAAAAGCCACTGCACAGGCTCACCCATCATGCGCGCAATGGCCGAACCGTCCTTGTATGCCAACACATATACGCGGCGGCGGCGTTGCGGCATACCGTAATCCGCCGCATTGATGACCCTCCACTCCACGGCATATCCTTGGTCGGAAAGTGTTTGCAGGATGATTGCAAAGTCGCGTCCGCGCTGCTTCGCAGGCGACAACAACAGGCGGTCTACATTCTCAAGGAACAGTATTTCAGGGGCGTGGCGGCCTTTTTCGCGTATGATGCGCTCTATTTGCCACCACAACACGCCCTTCTTGCCTTCTATCCCGGCGGCCTGGCTCAATGTCCGGGCGACGGAATAATCCTGGCACGGGAAACCGGCGCAAAGCATGTCATGGTCGGGAATGCTTGCCGTAGGCACTTTGGCGATGTCCTCGTTGACGTGTCCGTAAGGCCCGAACCTTGCCACATACACTTCCGAGGCATGCTGCCGTTTCGTGGAAGGCTCAAACTGGTTGCTCCACACTACGTGGAAAAAAACACGGTTGGCACGTTCCAGCCCGACCCTGAAGCCACCGACTCCGGCAAACAATTCTACAACTCTCATTCCTAAACCTGATTATTCTATCAATCTGCCTTGCTTCCGCACATCACATTTCGAGGTGCAAATATAGCAAAAACGCCCTAAACTACAAACGCAACAGAAAACTTGTGAATAAAGACGCAACTGGCACGAGTAAAAAGTCATGACAAAATAAAATCATGAAATAGACATCATACGCCCTGCCTTGCCACGCATTACGCCACAAAGGAGCGTCGTTAAATTCCTGTTTTGCCATGCCTACATGGCAAAACAAAGACTATATACAATCATAAAGACGGTCTTCGCCACCGCCAAAGGCGGCCTCCGGCATTGTAAAAGACGGTCTTTCGCAATGCAAAAGACCGCCTTTTACATCTGGAACAACCGCCAGCCGAACGCCATTTCTCAATAACGTGCTGGCATTCAATCCGTTACGTAAAACGTCGAAAAACGCAGTCAAATCCGGCAAAAGTCCGTTTCCCCCACGCCGACGGCCTTCACAATGCGTCAAACGAGCGAGATATGCAAAACTCAGCAGGTGTTTTGCATATTTCATCTATGTGCCAAGCCATATCCATTTTTAATGAAACAACATGACTACTCCAATATGTACGACCTTTTATATACAGCCTCAACCTGCTTCGAGCCAGGCAGTCGGTAGCCGTCATGCCGCACCCCGATGCGGCATCCATAATACATCCAAGACGGCAAATGATACAGGCCGCATACCTTGGATGCCGCATCGGGGTGCGGCATGACGGCTACCAACCGCCTGGATTAAAGCAGGATATAGTCATAAAAACGACAAAATAAAAGCTCGTTTCACGCCCTTTTATTTTGCATTCCGCTCGGCTTGCACTATCTTTGCACCGTATAAAGAATGTAAAAATGGACATACCTGAACTTTACAAAATCTTCACTGAGCATCCAGTGGTCACGACCGACAGCCGCGACTGCCCCGAAGGCTCGCTTTTCTTCGCGCTGAAGGGTGCGTCGTTCGACGGCAACGCGTTCGCTGCGAAGGCTCTCGACGAGGGCTGCGCATACGCCGTAATCGACGAAAAGGAGTACGCCGCGGAGGGCGACGGCCGCTACATTCTGGTTGACGAC
This sequence comes from uncultured Prevotella sp., assembly GCA_937922435.1. Classification (GTDB taxonomy): domain Bacteria; phylum Bacteroidota; class Bacteroidia; order Bacteroidales; family Bacteroidaceae; genus Prevotella. The sequence goes on from CAKZVT010000059.1 coordinate 11,755, forward strand.
TGCCTGAAAACGCTGCAACAACTGGCCAACCACCACCGCCGCGAGCTTGGAACGCGCATCGTGGGCATAACCGGCACGAACGGAAAGACCACTACAAAGGAACTGCTGGCCGCCGTTCTGGGCGAGCGTTACAACGTGCTCTACACGCAAGGAAACTTCAACAACGACATCGGTGTGCCGAAGACGCTGCTGCGACTTACCAAGGAACACGACATAGCCGTCATCGAAATGGGCGCCAGCCACCCGGGTGACATCAAGACATTGGTTGACATCGTTGAGCCCGACTGCGGCCTCATCACCAACGTAGGGCGCGCCCACTTGCAAGGCTTCGGCTCGTTCGAGGGTGTCGTCAAGACAAAGGGCGAGCTGTACGACTATCTCCGCGCCCACGGAGGCACGGCGTTCGTCAACGCCGGCGACGAGCATCTTATGGGCATTGCGCAGGGTCTCGACCTCGTGAAGTACGGCCTTTGCGGCACGGAGGGTGCAAAGGTGGAGGGCGAAGTGACCGTATGCGACCCGTACCTGAACTTCCGCTGGCGCGCTGAGGGCGGTCCGTGGCGCGACGTGAGGACGCACATCATAGGCAGCTACAACCTGATGAACATGCTGGCCGCGGCCTGCGTGGGCCTGCACTTCGGCGTAACGCAGGAACAAACAAGCCACGCCCTCGCGTCATACGTGCCTCGCAACAACCGTTCCGAACTGGAGCAGACGGCGCACAACAGCCTCATCATCGACGCGTACAACGCCAACCCCACCAGCATGGCGGCCGCACTGGCCAACTTCCGCGACATGAAGGCCGACAGGAAGATGGCCATTCTGGGCGACATGAACGAGCTTGGAGCGGTCAGCGGAGAGGAACACCAGAGCGTGGCGGACTTCCTTCGTGACGCAGGTTTTGAGCATGTGTGGCTCGTAGGGCCGGAGTTTGGTAAGACGGACTGCACGTTCCGCAAGTTCAAGGACGTGGACGAAGTGAAAAAAGAGCTTGAAGCCAACCGCCCGGAAGGCTTCTGCATACTAATAAAAGGCAGCAACTCAATACGCCTGTACCAGCTGAAAGAGTGGCTGTAAGTCTTTTGGGAGAGTTATAGAAGTTATAGGAGTTAGAGAAGTTAAAGCCGTATGCTTTGTTGGTTGAATGAATACGCAACCGGCACAGCATACGGCTTTAACTTCTCTAACTCCTTTAACTCCTATAAATTCTTATCTTCCCAGTTCTTCCCTGACATACTTTTCAAACCTTTTAAGCCCTTCAAGCATCACTGAACGGGGGCAGGCTATGTTCACGCGGACGAACGGACGCTCCGTCTCGCCGTACATCTCGCCGTCGTTAAGCCAAAGCTTTTCACGGTGCAGAAGCTCGTCCACGATAACGGTCGACGGCTTGCCGAGCGCCGCGCAGTCGAGCCATACAAGGTAAGTGGCCTCCAGTTTGGTTACGGGAATTTGCGGAATACGCTCCTCGAAATACCTTTTCAGGCACTCGTAGTTGCCGTGCAGATATATCAAAAGCTGCTCCAGCCAGTCCTCGCCACCGTTATACGCCGCCTGCAAAGCCGTCACCCCGAACGGACTTACGTCGCAAACCTCGTTTATGTTGATAGCCCTGTCTATGCGCCGGCGCACGTCTTCGTCGGCCGCCGTTATGTTGGAAATCTGTGTCCCGGCAATGTTGAAAGTCTTGGTAGGAGCTGTACACGTGGCTGAATGCAGCAGGAACTCGTCCGAAAGCGACGCGAACGGAGTGTACTTGTTGCCCGGCATCACGATGTCGCAGTGTATTTCGTCAGACAGAACGAACACCCCGTGCCTCATGCAGATGTCGCCCATGCGGCGCAATTCGTCAGCAGTCCAAGCCCGTCCGGCAGGATTGTGAGGGTTGCACAGCAAGAAAACCTTGACCCGCGGGTCGGCCGCACGCCGCTCAAAATCGTCGAAATCCACGGTGTAAGTACCGTCTGCATAGACCAGCTTGTTGTCTTCCAGCACGCAGCCGTTGTTCCTAATGGAAGAGAAAAAGCAGTTGTACACCGGCGTCTGCACAAGCACCTTGTCGCCGGGCGACGTCATCGCCTTGATTACAGCCGACACGGCAGGCACCACTCCAGTAGTATAAATCATCCACTCACGCCGCATACGCCAGCCGTGGCGGCGGTCAAACCAGTTGATGACGGCCTCGTAATACGAGTCAGGCACATGCTCGTAGCCGAACACCCCGTGCTCAACCCTCTTGCGCAAAGCCTCTATAACGCACGGCGCAGTGCGGAAATCCATGTCCGCAACCCACATCGGAAGCACGCCGTCCACCTGTCCGCCGTCCCACTTCTCGCTGTCGGTGCCGCGGCGGTCAACAATCTCGTCGAAATCAAATCTTGCCATTATATTATTATAATAAGTTACACATCTATGGCGCAAAGTTACTAAAGATGCGCCGTAAAAAGCGCAGTCAAATAACCGAATGTCGCCGTTTTTCATCAAAAAGTCAATAAAATGGGGTCAAGACGGCACACCTATGGATGTTTTTTTGTACTTTCGCAAATTGTAAAGTAAACCTAATAGTAACACCATACGACAGAGTTAAAAGACATAAAAACTACAATACTGAAATGAAGCAAAGCAATGTAAAGCCTGCAACAGGCAAGTTAGGCATATTGTGCGTCGGCCTCGGAGCGGTCAGCTCCACGTTCATCACCGGCGTGCTGATGATACGCAAGGGCATGGGCAAGCCCGTCGGCTCAATCACGCAGATGGCTAAAATCCGCGTGGGAAGGGGAGACGAAAAGCAATACAGACATGTATCCGACATCGTTCCGATGCCGACGTTGGACGACTTGGCGTTCGGAGCATGGGACATATTGCCCGACAACGCCTTTGAAAGCGCGCTAAACGCCGAGGTGCTGAAGGACAGGGACATCTATCCTGTAAAGCAGGAACTTGAAGGAATACGGCCAATGAAGGGCGTCTACGACCCCGACTATGTAAAGGCTATTGACGGAACATGGGTCAAGGACACGCGCCTTACACGCTGGGAACTCATGGAACAGGTGCGCCAGGACATCCGCACGTTCAAGCAGGAGCACAGTTGCGAGCGCGTGGTAGTAATCTGGGCAGCCTCGACAGAGATTTACGTGCCGCGCTATAAAGAAGTACACGACAGCCTGGACGCGCTTGAAGCGGCCATGAAGGCTGATGACCGCGAGCACATAGCACCGTCAATGTGCTACGCATACGCCGCCATTGCCGAGGGCGCACCGTTCATAATGGGCGCGCCTAACACATGTATCGACATTCCGGCGATGTGGCAATTGGCTGAAAAATGCCGCGTACCGATTGCCGGAAAAGACTTCAAGACGGGGCAGACGATGATGAAGACCGTGCTCTCGGCGGCTTTCCTGACGCGCATGTTGGGCGTAAACGGATGGTTCTCTACCAACATCCTCGGCAACAGGGACGGCCTTGTGCTCGACGTTCCGGAGAACTTTAAGACAAAAGAGGTTAGCAAGCTCGGCGTAATCGACACCATACTGAAGAAAGAAGAGTACCCCGACCTCTACGGAGACATATTCCACAAGGTGCGCATCAACTACTATCCGCCGCGCGGCGACGACAAGGAAGGCTGGGACAACATCGACATCTTCGGCTGGATGGGCTACCCCATGCAGGTGAAAGTCGACTTCCTGTGCAAAGACTCAATACTGGCAGCCCCCCTGCTGCTCGACCTTGCACTGCTGGGCGACCTCGCCGCGAGAGCAGGAAGGCACGGCATACAGGAGTGGTTGTCGTTCTACCTGAAGAGCCCGATGCACACCGACGATGAAGAACCAGTGCACGACCTGTTCCAACAGTACACGATGCTTAAGAACGCAATACGCGAGATGGGCGGGTTTGAAGCCGACGAGGAGATTGACTGACGTGCTTACGATGAAGAAAATACTGTTGATATCGCTGCCGGCAGTGCCGGTAGCGATATTTTTTATAGCATACCTGCTGGCATTAAGGCCGTTTTCAGTAAAGAGGATGGCAGCCTGCACGGCGTTGGTAGAGTGCAAGTCGCACTTTGAATTGCTGGCCGACGGCAAGTCAGTGGCCTGCTTCAAGACATTGGGCGACAGCCTCACGCCCGAATGTATGTCGCTAAGTACAGACTCTACCGTCATCACACGCACATACACCACGGCCATATGGGTGAACAGATGGCCGCTGCTGCCGTCGTGCGCAGGACTGATGCTGACCGTCAACGGCGACAGTACGGCTGAAAAAAGGCTCGTACTGGCAAACAAGACGATGCCTGACATAATAAGAAAGGCCATCGGCAACACAGCCGAAAGCATCAGCCAACTTGAGCGGATGCAAGAAGAGGCCGACTACTACATGGCCACGCACAACGTCAACGACGACGGCTACAACGTCATGGCGGAGTTTGACGAGAACCTGAAGGAGCGCAGGGAGAAAGCCGGAAGGCTGCTCGCAGCACTCGAAGGCGCAGCCAAGGGGAAGCGGCTTGCCATGAGACTCGTGACTGAATACACCCTTATACGCCGCGACACGGCAGGACACGCCGTGCGCACAGCGTGCCGGCTGATGACGGCAGACCGCACGAAGCCGCTGCGCCTGCTGCAAACCGCCGACCGGCAGATGCCCGACGGAGCGTCGGCTGTACACCTTAACGTATGGCCCATGCCCGGATTTGAGACTGGAGACAGCCTCGTCATAGCCTCATACGCAGGCTGCAACGCCTACGGCTACGCACCCACGGCCGCCAAGGCACAGGCGTTCAAGGGCGCGGCAAGGGGCAACGGACAGCACGACGTGCCGCCGATGTTAGCGCCTGACGGCTCGCCTGTGTTCACGGCTCGCGGACGGTTTGCCGGCATAAGCATACACGGACGCATAGAGAAAGCCGCCGACTGCGGTTTCGGACTTAAACACCTGATGCCATGAAAAACACCTTTACCTTATTTATTATAGCCCTGCTGACGCTGCTGACGGCTTGTACAAGGAAAACACCTGCGGACACCGCCATAACCATACACGGCAAATACACATACCGCGGAGCCGTAGCCGACGGACAACCTGACGGCTACGGAGTGCTGCTTAGCGGCGACTCGACCGTGTACAGCGGACAATGGAAGGCCGAGAAGAGGCACGGCCGCGCCACCGTAACCGACCCACTGGGGCGCACGGTGCAGGCGATATTCCGCGCGGACACCATAGTGCGCGGCACCATAGCCGACAGCCTCGGCACTTACCGGGGCGAGCTTGACAGCCTCTTCCGCCCCTGCGGCCACGGCATCTGGCGCGGACGCGACGGCAGCCACTATGACGGGGCGTGGCGAGAGGGACGGAGAAACGGCTTCGGATGCGGCCTGACGGCGCAAGGCAAGGTGCAAACGGGCGAATGGAAGGACGGCGCGTACCGCGGAGAACGCATGACTTACACCGCCGAACGCATCTACGGCATAGACATATCGCGCTACCAGCACGGCAAGGGGCGCAAGAAATACGCAATAAACTGGGGCAAACTGCGCATAACCCACTTAGGGGACATAAGCCGAAAGAAGGTAAACGGCAAGGTAGACTACCCCGTGTCGTTCGTCTACATCAAGTCAACCGAAGGCGCGTCGGTGCGCAATCCGTATTACCTAAGCGACTACCGCGCGGCGCGCAGGCGCGGCATACCCGTCGGCGCGTACCACTTTTTCTCCACAAAATCCACCGCAAAGAAGCAGGCACAATACTTCCTGCGCCACTCGCGCTTCTCAAGGGGCGACCTGCCGCCAGTCTTAGACGTGGAGCCTACGGCCTCGCAAATAAGGCAGATGGGCGGCACGGCGGCCATGTTCAGCCGCATACGCACGTGGCTCGGCATCGTGCAGAGGCGCACCGGGGTGCGCCCCATACTCTACGTGAGCCAGCAGTTCGTCAACAAATACCTGCCCGAAGCGCCCGACCTGATGCGCGACTACATGGTATGGATAGCCCGTTACGGCGAGTACCGCCCCGACGTGCGCCTGGCCGTATGGCAACTGTGCCCCGACGGACGCGTGAGCGGCATACACGGCGAGGTGGACATCAACGTGTTCAACGGCTACCACGACCGCTTCGAGCGGTTTTTGAAAGAGGAGACGATAAGGTAAGATAGAAGTTAAAGGAGTTAAAAGAAGTTATCGCTCACTACGTTCGCTTAGAAGTTAAAGGACAAATGCCTTGCAGCAAACTCCTTACAAAACAATCAGAGTACACGCATCTGTAACCCATTGATAATCAGACAAGTTACAAAAGGCCGCCTTTCGCGTTGCGAAAGGCGGCCTTTTAGCGTGCAATTTATGGCCTTTTGGAATGCAAAAGACGTCCTTTCGGATTCATCCGCAAATCTGTTGGATGATTGTTGAAGGTCATTCCGTTTATGTCCTACTGCAAGTCAGGCTGTCGGTAATGTGTTTTGGCGGATTTGCAATCCGCCGAAAATTAATATAA
>CAKZVT010000060.1 GCA_937922435.1 uncultured Prevotella sp.
TGCCGTCCACATAGCAGCGCAGGGTCTTCGTGCCGGCACCGCTCAGGGCGTAGGGGATGCCCAGTGTCTGGCCGCGTGTTATGGCCGTGGCGATGTTGAAAGAGCTACTCAGCGTGAGCTGCACCACGTTGATGCTCCACGTCACCTGGGCCACCTGCATCTCCGCGCCGTCCCCGACTTCCACGCGCACCCTCACGGTATTGGTGCCCACGCCCATATACTTCGTCACGTCCACCGTGTTCGTGCTGCCTGCCGATATGTTGGCCGTAAACGAGTTGCTGTTTGCACCTTGCGTTACGGTGACGGTCACACGCCCGGGGTTTCCCGTGCTTTCGCCTGTCGTGGTGTCCGTTTGGTCGTAGATGTAGGTCAGCTTCACCTCGTCGCCGCTCTTGACGGTCTTGTTTGGCGTTACACGTGTGAGTACAACTTTCGTGGTCGCCACGCTGCCGCCACCTCCGCCTGTGAACATGTCGGTCGTTCCCATTTCCTCGCCGTCCTTGTCGAGCATCGTGAAGGAATAAGCCTTGTCCGTTCCCTCGCCGATTTCGTTCAGCCTTAGCCCTGCGACGTAGTTCTTGCTTTCCTCGTTTATCTTTGCCGCCACTGCCTTTCCGCTTACGGCGTTGGTCGAGTTCTCGTTAACCGACTGGTCAACCTCCATTACGGGTATATCGATGGTCACGCCGCCCTGTTCGTCGGCTGTGTGCTGCTCCGTGGCCGTGCCGCGCGTCACCGTGATTTTCTTGATAGCGTCCGCGCCGCCGTACCTGTTCCATGCCGAAGCGGTCAGGAACGACGATGTGTCAGTACCCTCGAAACGGTATTCTTCCCATTTCCCTGCGCTGACCTCGATAGTGATAATCATTCCTTGCTTGTCGTCATCGTCGATGTCAGCCCCGGCAAGTGCCGCCACGGCGGTTTCCTTGGTGTAATAACCGCCCGGCAGCGGTATCTCTTTCGTGACGTTGTAGAAGCCGCTGCCTGACCCTCCGCTGCCGCTCACTACTGCGAGGTCGCCCTCTTCCTCGCTCCATGTGTAGAGCGTGTCGCCGCAGATATAAACCTTGTCTTTCAAGATGGCCGTGCGGGTGTCGGTAAGGAACAGGTCGGGCGATGCCGCTACCGCGCTGCTCCAACTGTTGTAGTATTTGCCGCCTACGCTGTATGCAAACAGTTTCAGGCTCTTTATGTACACGATAGTGCCGCCAGTCTGTGTGCTTGACTGCATTTCCGTAGTGCCGCTTTCCACGAAGCCGTCAAAACGCGCCGTCGCCCCCTTGAGCGCGGCTTTCGCCGTGCTTTCGTATGACGTTGCCGCTTGTTCGGCCTTTTCCGCAGCCTCCTCGGCAGCCGCAGTGGCTTTACGGGCTTCTTCCGCCGCGCCCTCGGCCACCATTGCCGAGCTTTCCGCCTGCCGCGACGCGCTCGTGGCGTTGCTTGCCGCCGTTTCCGCCTTGGCCGCAGCGTCCGTCGCCGGCTTCTGCAGCAGCTCCATCGGCACGTTTACCAGTTTCTCGCCTTTCACGCCGGGCAGCGAGTTCACCCCGTTCAGGCTGTCAACGGTCTCAAGTTCCTGCACGCCCTGGCTCTCCGCCTTGATGGCGTTGAGCACCTGTTGTATGTCTTCCTGTGATATGGCCATATTATTGCATTTTATACTGGTTGAACTTCTTTCTTGTCTTCAGGTAGTCCGCGTCGTACTGGTGGGCGTAGGCTTCCCGCTCGAAGCTGATTGCCCGGTAGGCTGCCTTCATGTCGCGCAGCCGTGCCAAGTGCCACAGCCATTCCAGCACGTACAGCAGGTAGAACGGTACATAAAGCAGCTCCCTCATCTGTGCCGTGTGGATGACCTCGTGGTTGTAGTCCTCCGTCCTCATCGTGCAGCCCTCGCGCACGAACAGTACGCCGAAAAGGTTCACGCACTTGAAGCCTTTGAAGGGTATCACCTTGTTATATATCACCCTCATCGCAGCCTCCTTCTTGTATCTGGGCGCGCAGCCCGTCAATGAACGCAGGCGTGCAGTAACGCTCCGCAAGCCCCTTCATTAGCCGCACTTCATCGTCCGTATACTCCACCGCGCCATCGCTCTTGTATATTTTCATCGCCAAGGCGTGGGCGCGGATGCCGTTCGCCATCGTGTAGATTATGTCGGCAAAGCTCTCCCTTGCGTCCCCTGTCCGTTTGTGCAGGTCGTTTATGCCTGTCGGCACGGTAAAATGTTTGAAGTCTATTCTCATGTGGAAAATATAAAGTCACTTGACCCACTATTATAAAAATCATCTGACCCACCTTTATAACCGAAACTGACCCACTTAGATTATAATAAAAATTGACCCTATAGAATTACCACATTTCAGTCTTGTTTTTGTACTTTAAAAAGCATTTTAACCCGGTATTATTAACCG
>CAKZVT010000061.1 GCA_937922435.1 uncultured Prevotella sp.
GCTCCCTCCCTTGGGGAGGGTTGGGGTGGGTATCCAATATGCCGTCTTTCGCCTTTCAAAAGGCCATGAATTGCACGCTAAAAAGCCGTCTTTTGCAATGCGAAACACGGTCTTTTACAACGCCATTGATTATCAGGCAGTTACAGACGGGAGGCAGACCGCTGCGCAATGGCGTGCAAAAAGGCATCACACATCCGTCAACAGAAAAGCCATGTATACCGGCAAAGTCAGCATCGCACCATTCCGGCCTATATTATAGTCGCCCAATTTTATTGCATGGCGCACATGGTATTTGTCAGGATGAGCCAATATCGTCTTTGTGCTTTTAGCATTCCCGTCCTTCGCTTTGACCTCCACCAACACACATTCGCCCTTATACCTTATGACAAAATCAACCTCAAGCCCGGTGTCTTTACGGAAATAATAAAGCCCTCGCCTCATTTTGGCAAATATATCGGCGACAAGATTTTCAAAGACGGCCCCCTTGTACCCGTAAAGATTGCCATGCAGGATGTCGGCCTGCGTGCCATCCTCAAGCATAGAGACAAACAGCCCGGTATCTACCATATATATCTTGAACACATCTTCCATGGCGTTACCGTTAAGGGGAAGTTCTGTAATATGCAGGTTACGGCATCTGCGCACGATGCCGGCATCCTCAATCCACTGTATACTCCCCGCGTATTGCGAAGCCTTGCCGCCCTTGCGTACCACTGAATACTGAAACTTCTTGTTCTCCTTGCTCAACTGGCGAGGTATCGACTCAAAGCATTCACGTATGCGTACCCTATCTTCCTTTTCCGCATATTTTACCATGTCCTCCTCGTATTCTCCCACGATGCCGCGCTGCATGGAAAGCACCCTGCCCATGTCATGCCGTTCTACAAACGAACTCACAACAGCCGGCATTCCTCCGACAACGGCATACTGCAACACAAGCTGGCGCAAACGGACGTGCAACGCTTCAGGAACGGGAGTTTCATCCGACAGGCACCTGGCAAGCCTGCCTATCACATCAGGCGTTATCCCGTTAGCCCAAAGAAACTCCTCGAAATCGAGCGGATACATATCAACCACCGTCTCATAACCTACCGGCACGGAAGCAACGGCCTGCCGCATGCCGTACCCTTTGACACCAAGCAGCGAACCTGTAGCTATAACGTCGAAACGGCCGTCCAACTTGAAAAACTTTAGGGCTGTCCTCGCTCCTGGACATTCCTGTATCTCGTCAAGGACGACGCAGGTACTGCCAGGTTCAAAGACCACACCGGGCACAGCCGCCGTAACGTTCATCACGATGTCGTCTATCCGCTTGGAGCCTTCGAAAGCCAAACCCAGGCTTGGGTCTTGCATAAAATTCAGGTAAACCATGTGCTCATAGTTCTCGTTTACGAATTTCAACACCGAGAACGTCTTTCCGCACTGACGGCAACCTTTAATCACAAGCGGATTACGGTCAGCCTCCTGCTTCCACTGCAAAAGCGTGTTTTCTATCTTCCTTTTCAGCATGGCAACAACGGTTTAAGGGTACTGTGCAACTCTATATGGCTCTGAAAAGCATGACTTTCCTTTGAGAATAACACTTTTCCAAGCAACTTTTCAAAGCGTCCAACCACTTTTCTGGGCGACTTTTTAGGACTTCAAGCCACTTTTTCAAGCGACTTTTACCATCCTAATATGCAAATATAATAAATTCTTATATTATAGAAAAATAAAAAGCGCAAATATAAACATTACAGACATCAATACCATTACTAAAATTTTCTTTCCAATAGGCCGTCTTTCGCCTTGCAAAAGGCCATGAATTGCACGCTAAAATGCCGTGTTTTGCAAGGCGAAACACGGCATTTTACAACGCGCCTGATTATCAGGCAGTTACGAAGACGGCAAAAACCGAAGTTCAAGGGCACGCAAAAAGGCGTGGCTACGCTCGTCCGCGCCGCCACGCCTTGTAATGAGAGAGTCAGGTTAATGCTGTGTTATTTTTTCTTGAGTATGACTTCAATCACGCCGTTCTTGGCCGCCTCGCCGTACTTGTCGGTGGTGTGCTTCGCGTCCTTGTACACGTTTATTTGCTCTACATTGTTTGGGGTGAGGTTTGAGATGTCCTCCACGTGCTTGCCGTCAACGATGTAATACGGCGAACCTTCCAGCTTCATGGTCTGCGTTCCGGCCGGCACGTAATCTATTCCGTTAATCTTCACCACATGGCCTTTCAGACCCTCCGGCTGCGCCTTGCCGTCAGCCGCACCGCCGTCCTGGCGGAACGTTACAGGAATAGTGTACTTCACGGCCACGACCTTGCCGTCATGCTTGCCGGGAGTCCACTTCGGCATGGCGTTGATTACGCGCAAAGCCTCCTGGTCGAGCAGCGGATTTACCGGGCGCATCACCTTGACATTGCCCACCGTTCCGTCACTGCCTACGACGAACTGCACGATTACGCGGCCCTGGATGTTGTTCTTTGCAGCCTCGGCAGGGTACTTGATGTTGTCTCCGAGCCACTTAGCCATCGCGCTCGGGCCGCCCGGGAATTCGGGCTGCTGCTCAACAACGTCATACACCTTGTCGTCATCGTCGGGCACGATTGCCTCGGGTGCATCGGCCTTAGGCTGCACTTCGGCTTCCGCCTTTACTGGCGCGGCATCCGCCGCAGCCATCTCCGTTGCTACCATTGCCGCCCCGTCGGCCTGCGCCTTGACGGCAGGCATAACCTGGCTTACAAGAGCTTCGCTCTCGCTTTCGATTACATTACTCAGGCTCTCGGCCTTAGGAGTTGCAAAAGCCACTACGGCTACAGCCGCAACCGGGATGGCGACGAGCATACGCGCGCGGCTCCACGGATTTGATTTTCTTTTTAGCATCATAGTAATTCGTTTTTTAAGTGAACTTTGGGTTAGATTGTTTGCCATTGAAAAGAGCTTGTCGCCCACCGCCTTGCGGATTAGCAGCAGCTGGTAGTCGGCGGCGTTTACGCCCGAAGAGAGCACCCGGCGGTCGGCCTCATACTCGTGCACACTTTGCAGTTCGGCCTTCAAGAGCCACGCTGCGGGGTTGAACCACTGGAACACGATGAGCACGTCGCACAGCAGGATGTCCCAAGAGTGCCGCCCGGCGATGTGGGCTCGCTCGTGCAAGAGTATGTATTCGGGATTGTCGCGGTAGTCTTTCTCGCTGACGACGATGTTGCCCATCCAGCTGAACGGCGACACGTCGGCCTTCACCACGACCGTTTTCACTCCGCCGTCACGGCTCACCACTCGGCCGCCTCGCAGCATCCTGCGCAGGCAGAGGAGCGACAACGCCTCGCGGCCGGCGAAGAACGCCACACCTATTATATATATTGCGAAGCACACCGAGACTGCGGTCAGGCTGAACGCTGGCGCATCCGCCGCCACGGCCTGCATCACAATGTCTTCCACTATGACGAAACCGCCGACCGGTTCGGGCGCGCTCTCCACCGTGAAACGCACCAACGGCAGCAGCAACGACACGCCTATGATGTCCAGCAACACCGCCCGATTGAAGCCGAAAAACGTCTCGCGGCTAAGCAGCAGCTTGTAAACCAGGTAGAACGCCGTGAGGCACAGCGCGACTTTTAGCGAATATATGAAAAACAGTCCCATAGCTTCTGACCCACCCCTGCCCTCCCCAAGGGAGGGAGTTTGGTGTGCTTTATTTATTAATTCTACATTTTATTTGTCACATTTACTTGTCAGACATAGCCTGTATAGGCAAATGGCACACCCACGAAAGCAGTTTAAGCCCTCTCCCTTGGGGAGGGTTGGGGTGGATACCAGTCTGCATTACTTCCCTTCCTCAACCTTCTTGATGAGCTCGCGCAGGTCGTCCACCGATATTTTCTCTTCCTTAACGAGGGCGGAGACCACGCCGAGGTACGACTTGTTGAAGAACTTGTTGACGACGTTGCCCAGCGTGCCGCGGCGGTAATCGTCGCGCGAGAGCACGGGGTAATACTTGTAACAGCGCGGCGTTATGGCCTCATGAGCGAGGAAGCCCTTGTCCTCGAGTATATGGACGAGGGTTGACAGCGTGTTGACATGCGGCTTCGGGTCGTCATACAGAGCCTGAAGCTGGCGTATGTGCATCGCCCCACGTTCCCAATAATGGTTCATTATTTCCTCTTCCTTGACTGTAAGCGGTTTCATAGTCTGTGTTTTTTCGTTTACACCGCAAAGTAACTAAAAGTTTTAGTAACCTCCAAATGTTTTGCAGGAAATTAAACTAAAAGAGTTCGTTATTTAACTATTGTTGTATGTTTTGGATTGATTTGTGGAAGTAATCGGGAGTTAACGGGAGTTAGGCGCTTCGCGCCGGAGTTAGCGGACATTACCTTCATTCATTATTATAAGGTATTCTCCGCTAACTCCGCGAACGCAGTGAGCTAACTCCCGTTAACTCCCGATTACTCCATTAAGCAATATTACCGCCCCAAGAACGTTATATGTATGTATGCAATGGACTGACAGAATACGCCATGTGAAAATCATCCTCGTGGTGGCCGCGGTGCTCATAGCCGTGGCCTCGCTCGTAGTGTCAGGCTCGCTCGTGCGCGAGCTGAAGGCCGAGGAGCGCAACAAGATGGAGATTTGGGCTGAAGCCATGCGCTCGCTAAACATGGCCGACGAGACGACCGACCTAAACCTGGTGCTCAAGGTAATCAACGAGAACAACACAATACCCGTAATCGTGACCGGCGCACACGGCGAAGTGCAGATATACAGGAACGTGAAGCTCGACGGAAAGACGCTCGACGACAGCCTGCGGCAGGCCGGAACGCTGGCTAAGCGGCTGCTGGCCGAAGGGCGCTACATCAGGATTAAGCTGGGCGAAGGCGCACACGACGGCTACATAGACGTATGTTACGACGACTCGGTAATACTGAAGTGGCTCGCCGCCTACCCCTACATACAGCTCGGAGTGGTGATGCTCTTCGTCGTGGTGGCCATCTTCGCCCTGCTCACATCCAAGCGGGCGGAGCAGAACAAGGTGTGGGTTGGCCTGTCGAAGGAGACCGCCCACCAGCTGGGCACACCCATATCGAGCCTCATGGCGTGGACGGAAATACTGAAGGAGAACTATCCCGACGACGAGATGCTGCCCGAAATGGACAAGGACGTGAAGCGTCTCGAGCTCATAGCCGACCGCTTCTCGAAAATAGGTTCGCTGCCCGAGCCTGTCCCGGCGAGCCTCACGGAGGTGATGGAGCACGTCATCGAGTACATGGACCGCCGCACTTCGCAGAAAGTAAGGTTCGTAAAAGACTTTCCCGAGGGCGACATCATCATCAGGATGAACGCATCGCTGTTCGAGTGGGTAATAGAAAACCTGTGCAAGAACGCCGTCGACGCGATGGAGGGCAGCGGCACAATAACCCTTCACCTCGACGAAACGGCCGACAAGGCCATAATAGAAGTGACCGACACGGGCAAGGGAATACGCAAGAAAGACCTGCGCAACGTCTTCCGTCCGGGCTTCACCACCAAGAAGCGCGGCTGGGGACTGGGCCTCTCCCTGGCAAAACGCATAGTCGAGGAATACCACAAAGGCCGCATCTACGTAAAGAGTTCGGAGCCCGGACGCGGCACAACCTTCCGCATAGAGCTAAGGAAATAAGCGGCGGCAAGCCGCCCACCGCCGACACGCCCGTGGCCACAACCACCCTTTCTAATCACTTCCTTCTCACTCTCCCATAACTCCCCAACCTCCCAGCGCTCCCACTCCACCCTCTAAAATACAGCCTTTCACCGGCCATCCGCCAATCCTTTGGACGGCAATTTAATGCTTGCCAACGAAAGCATTTCAAGCTCCCTCCCTTCGGGAGGGCTGGGGTGGGTGTCCCAATATGCCATCTTTCGCCTTGCAAAAGGCCGTCAATTAGAACGCAAAAGGTGGCCTTTCGTCTTGCGAAAGGCCACCTTTTACAATTCAATTTCTATATCACTGATTATCAAAGGCTTACCTGCATACAACTTTTGACACGAGTGTCTTGCCGTCGGAAAGCGTCGCCTTGACTACATAAACACCGCCGCCAAGGCCGCCAAGACTGATGTCAGCGTTGGCCGCACCGCCTGCATCGCCCTGCAAGAGAGCCTGGCCTTGCAGGTTGAACACTTGCCACTGGCCTACACCTACAGCCGCACTGACATTCACCACACCACCGCTAAACGTCATTCCGCCGTCAACGGCCACATCGTCAACACCGCTCGAAATGCTCTCGATGGAGAGGTTGTCGATTTTAAGATTGGCGAATGTACTTGTCGAAAAGCCGTAGAAACCCACATGGTAATCACCTGCCGCGTCAACATTGAACTCCGCTTCGGTTACAACTTCCCAGTCGGTCGACACGTTAACGTCCTCATGCCTGCCGATGGAAAGCGTGAACGACGACACGTCTGCCGCGTCTGTACCGAGCTTCACTTCCCAACTGTGATTGTCTATCGACGTTCCGTTGCCTGCGTAATACGTAAGTTTATACGTTCCCGGCTCAAAATGTATGGGCGGAGAAATCAGCCAGTCGCGGCCTGTATCGCCAGAACCGCCAGTCTTCAACTGGGCGAAGTTGCCGTCAAGCTGCTGGTATGCGTATCCAGCAAGTATCGACCAGCCATAGCTTGCGTTGTCGTGGTCGTTGATGAAAGACCACAACGGACCGTCGCCGTCATCCTCGAACCCGGTGAAATACGGTATGGATGCCACGCCTACTATCTTAACTTCGGCGGATGTCGCGCTCTCACCCACAACGCCACCCGACACTGGTTCTACCGTGTAAGTGTATGCTCCGGGAGCGGAAAGGGTCTCGCCGAAGCGGCACTCGGCTATGCCTTCAGCCACAAGCTCGGCCGCGTCGCCCGTGTTGCGGTACACGTTGTACGTAATATTGTCAAAGTCGGCATAGCCGCCGTTGACCGTAGCCGTCGGCGCAGTCCACGTAAGGCTTACCGCGTCGCCGTCAAGCGATATGGCGATGTCGCCCACGGCACGCAGCCTGTCGTACCCGGCAAACACCCGGACCGTGGCTGGCGCGCCTGTGGCCGTCTCGCTTTCAGCGGCCACAAGGTATGTATTGTAGCCGTTGGCGGCCTCCGTGTCATCATAAGACGTGGCCGTGCCGGGCAGCACAGCTATCGGTTCTGACGTGCCGAAACGGTACACCTTGACGGCCTTAAGGCTTACGGGCTGTCCTGCATGGTCGTCCGTGGGCAGCGTCCAGGCAAGGTGTACGGTGTTGTGCGCCGTCTCGTCCACCTTGGCGGCAAGTCCGGTAACGGCGTTGGGGAACGCCTTGTCAAGTTCTTTCTTGACAAAGAGAGCCGTTATCTGCGCGTCGTTACCCAGCGTACCGAGCTTCGTGGGCTGGCCGGTCTGCGTGTCAATGGTGGTGAACCAGCCGTAATCTGGATGCTGCTGCGCCCAGTACAGTGTGCCGTCGTCGGCGAACGTCATCGACTGGAACGCGTTTGTAACGGCCAGCTTGTGCGTCTCGCCGAGCTGCGTAGCCTTGCCTGTGAACTTGTCGAGCTTGCAGAACTGGCGGTATTCAGACATTGCGTACAGGTTGCCGTCGGCATCGGCAGCAAGCGTCACGAGTGCCGCGTCAACCTCAAGCCCGTATCCGTTGATACCCTTCAGGCCGCCGGTAGAACCGACAACGGTCAAGTCGCCCGTCTCAAGGTCCACCACGCAGAGGTTCGTTATGCCGATTGATTCGGTATTGTACTCTTCTTCGGCCAAGGCGTACATCGTGTTGGTAGTGTAGTCGTAAGTCATGTCGACCACGCGCACGCCGTCGCTATGGTCTATTTCCTTCAAAACGTCGAACGTCTCGGCATCATACACTATGAACGAGGCCGGGTACATCGCACCGAAGTCGTCAGGCTCGACGGTGTACGAGTACAGCTTGCCGTCTAAGTACTCGCCAGCCGAGAGGTGATTGTAGTACATGTTCGTTTTCTTGAGCATCGTCATGCTGCCGTAGTTGTCGGCAGTGAACGATACGAAACCGAACGTCAAGTCCTTGTCACCCATCTGGTAGCCGTAGAACGTGGGCGCAGCATACGACACGCTGCCGACAGACAGCGACAAAAGCGCGGCTACCACCATCTTGTAAAGTCTTTTCATGGATATTAAACGCAGGCTCAATGGTTGTTAAACAGCATGAAACGGCAGAGCCTTTTTCCGTAACATGACAATATATTAATTACTGAAACAAGTTCTCCCTTGAACTCCTTATGCCGAAAAAGCACATCTTTTTGCAAATTTATTAATAAAGAATAAAATTACCCCCCCCGATAGTTAAATTGCATTAAACATCAGTTAACTATACATAAAGGCGCGAGATATGTCCTTACATTGCTCTGACAAGCAGGCATTTTGCCGCCTATAACCGTACATATCAATTACTCCTAATACTCGCATGCCCTTGGCTCAATCACGTAATCAGCCCTCCTGTCCCTCCCAATCAGCCTCCCAAATTTCCAAGTTCAGCCCTCCCAATTCTCCCTGTTATCCCAGTCCACCCTCTAAAAGAGCATCTTTCGCCTTGCAAAAGACCGTCAATTACAACGCAAAAGGTGGCCTTTCGCAATGCGAAAGGCCACCTTTTGGAACATCAAATTTATCTTATTGATTATCAGCAGGTTAACAGACTCACTTTAACGCGTCATGTAGTTATTTCCACTTAAACGTTACAGGCAGCGTGTAACGCACCTCGACAGTCTCGCCCATCTGCTTTCCCGGCTTCCACTTCGGCATATTCCGTACC
Source organism: uncultured Prevotella sp. (assembly GCA_937922435.1). Lineage (GTDB taxonomy): Bacteria > Bacteroidota > Bacteroidia > Bacteroidales > Bacteroidaceae > Prevotella. The sequence goes on from CAKZVT010000061.1 coordinate 8,786, forward strand.
AGGCGCAGCGCCTCTTCATCAAGCGCCGGGGTTATTCCACGAACCACCTTCGGGTCTTTTACCGTCCCGTCTTTACCTATAACAAACTGAACTATGACTCTCCCCGAAGCGTCGCTTTCAGGGTCTGGACATCTCATGTTTTCCTCAATATATTTCATCAAGGCCGCCTGACCGCCCGGAAAACTCGGCATCTCCTCCACCATTCCGAACACTTTGTCAGCATTCTCGGCCTTGACCGCAGTCTGCTCCTGCCCCAAATGCTCCATAACATCGCTGCCGCAGGCCGACAACGACACAGCACCCAAGGCTATACCGGCCACGGTCACAGCCCGACCGGCCAACCTCCGCAGCTTCAGCTCGCGCTCGATGTAACGCACTTCGGCCTCGCACGCCGGGCACGTTCCACGACATTCGCCCTCGAAACCGCACTCCGCTGGCTCATACTTTATGCCGTTGGCATCAGCGACAGCCCTACGCACACCCTTCAACACGTTACAAACTGACTTGCCTTTGTTCATATTCCGCTCCATTTTATTGCAAAAATAAGAAAAACAGGCATGAAAAGAAATAAAAGCAAAGAAATACACACAATATGAAATAAAAAACATACTTTTGTGTACATGAAAGCACCGCTTATCGGCATTGAACGCCACCGCATCGCCACCGACGGACAAGGCGTCACCACGCTCGTAGCCTTCCACGGCTGTCCGCTTCGTTGCAAGTATTGCCTAAATCCGCAATGCCTCGCCGACGCAACATCCTATCTCGCCATGACACCGCAAGAACTATACGGGAAACTGTCAGTTGACAACCTCTACTTCCTCGCCACTGGCGGCGGAGTGACCTTCGGCGGCGGCGAACCGCTGCTTTACAGCGAGTTCATCCGCGACTTCTGCAGCATCGTTCCACAAGAATGGAACATCTGCATCGAGACCTCGCTCAACGTAGAACATAGCCACATGGAAAAACTTTTGCCGCACATCGCCCACTGGTACGTAGACATCAAGGACATGGACGGTCACATTTATCACAATTACACAGGAAAAAGCAACGAACAAGTAATCGAAAATCTACAGCTGCTTGCATCTTGCATACCACAAGAACGCATCACAATCCGACTGCCGCTCATACCCGGCTTCAACGATAATAAGAAGCGCGAAGCAAGCATGGAAACGCTTAAAAAGATGGGCTTAAAAGATTTCGACACATTCAACTACATAACAGTATTCTAATTCGGACTATCAGTCTATGAGCCTTATTCGCAACAGCTCTCCCAATATTCCCAGCCCTCTCCATTCTCCCAGTCCTCCCAGAGTTCCCAGTCCTCCCAGTCTTACCGGCCGGCCAAGCCGGCCGAATACAAAAAGAAGCCTCCCCGAGGGATTACCCTTCGGGGAGGCTTGACTGAAAGAAGGC
>CAKZVT010000062.1 GCA_937922435.1 uncultured Prevotella sp.
CTTTAACTTCTTAGCGAGCGCAGCGAGCGATAACTTCTTTAACTTCTATAACTTCTTTTGCGGAAAGGCTTGTCCTTTCTGCAAATATTTCTTATTTTTGCACCACTATGATTGACGAAGATTTCTACATCCACAAGCTGGAGCACCGCGGCATAAAGCCCACCGCCACGAGGCTGCTGATACTGCGGGCGATGTGCCGCGGCGACGAGACGGTGTCGCTGCCGCAGCTCGAAAGGCTGCTGCCCACGGTCGACAAGAGCACCATTTCGCGCACGCTCTCGGTGTTCCTGCTGGGCAAACTCATCCACGCCGTTGACGACGGGAGCGGCTCGCTGAAGTACAACGTGTGCGCAGACGACTGTGATTGCAACGTTGACGACGAGCACACACACTTCTATTGCGAGCATTGCCACCGCACTTTCTGCCTCAAGCGCATACATGTGCCGGTGGTGACGCTGCCCGACGGCTTCCGCATCAACAGCATAAACTACGTGGTGAAGGGGCTTTGTCCCGAGTGTGCGGAGAAGGAAGAGGAGAGAAAACGCAGGTTGTTGTAGTAGCTGACTTCAGAAAACGACTTCTATAACTTACACAAACAACTATGTTTCGGCGGATTTGCAATCCGCCGAAAAGTATTATAAGGATTTGCAATCCGCTCAAATCACACTATTATGAGATAAATATATGGGCGTGTGCGGATTGCAAATCCGCAATTAGAAACCGCCGGATTGCAAATCCGGCGGAACAAATGTTTTCATTGAAAGCGTTTTCTTTTAGAAGTTAAAGGAGTTAAAGAAGTTATCGCTCACTGCGTTCGCTAAGAAGTTAAAGCCATTACCTTTGTCAGCAGACAAGCGACAAGGTACAAGCAGACAAGGCATTTGTCTTTAACTTCTTAGCGAACGCAGTGAGCGATAACTTCTTTAACTCCTATAACTTCTGAAAAAAGCCCGCTTCGGCGGGCTTTTTCATTTGCTAAACGCGAAATACATTCCGTCGTTGACGGCCATGCGGGCGTTGTACATGCCCTGTTCGTTGAGGCTCACGTCCATCGAGCCGCCGTCCTTGAGGTATATTTCGGCCATGTTCTTGCCCTTCATCTTGAGCAGTTTGGTGGTCTTGCCGTCCTGCGTCATCGACCAAGAATCGTCGTCGGCGTTGTGCTTGAAGTAGGTCATCTTGCCGTCCGGGCCTTTCACCTCGTAGCCGTCCTCGAGCGTGGTGACGGCGTACAGCTTGCCGTCGCTGCCCATGATGCTTTCCGTCTTGCCTACGTTCTCGGCCAGGGGGTTCGTTCCCGACCAGAACTCTATGCTGTTGATTACGAATATGTCGGCCACGCCGCACAGCACATAGGCCGGCGAGATGAGGATGAAGATTAGCCAGTTGAGGAACTTGTTGCCCGTGGCCTGCTGGTTCCAGTCGAGCACTTTGTTGAACAGTCCGAACGAACCGATGCACGAGCTCGCGGCCATTGTGCCGGCCATGAGCAGCGTTAGTGATTTCAGTGTCTTGTTATTCATAATTTATGTGGATTTGTAGTATTATCGGCTACAAATCTAATTGTTTTTAATGAGAACGCAAGTTTTTGTGTCATAAAAAAGCATAAAACGCACGGTTTGCCGCAAGTTGCGGCACTGGAGGATTGGCCGGATGAGCCAAATAAGCCAATAAGCCTTGTGCGCCGTGAGCGTAGCAGGCTGTGTTTGCCGTGCTTCCTCCCGTCGGGAGGATAGGGGTGAGTGTTTAATAGGGATTCATCCGCAAATCTGTTGGATGAAGTAAAAACATTTATACATTGTCTTTCTCTTGCCATTAATGAAAATATCCTACTGTAGTCCAGGCAGTCGGTAATCGTCATGCCGCACGCCGATGCGGCATCCAGTGTATGCAGCCAGTATTGTTTGACGTCTTGGATGTTTTCTGGATGCCGCATCGGCGTGCGGCATGACGATTACCGACTGCCTGGATTATAGTAGGATGTAGTCATAAACCAGGAGGATAGGCGTATGGATAAATATTTATTATCATCCAATAAACCTGCGGATGAACCTAATCGGTGGTTCATCCGCAGTTTAGGTGTATTGTTATTCGTGGTAATAGGGCCTCGAAGAGGTCCAACCATGCTTAACCGCATGTGGAGCGAAGCGGAACTTGCGGTAGGTATGCAGGCAATAATATCGTCCTCGAAGAGGGCGAATGCCACCCTGCTGTTCGCCCCCCTTCGGGGACGGTTTTGTCGGTTTTGACTTGCCGCAAGTTCCGTTCCCTTTGGTCACTCCACATGCGGTTAAGCATAGTTCGCCCCCTTCGGGGACGAGAGTAAATCTCAAGTACCTACAATACGGTTTAATTTTTCATTGTTAATTGTTAATTTCCGCGAAGCGGTTTTACCCCTTCGGGGACAGGATTGACACCTATACGTTATACACCTGAACTGCGGATGAACCTAATCGGTGGCCTTTCGCACGGCGAAAGGCCACCGATTGCAACGCAAAATGCCGCCTTTTATAAGCTAAAAGGCGGCATTTTGGTAAGTTGTTGACAGCCAGGCGGTTGCAGTTAACGGAAAAAGCCCTCGCGAGGAGGGCTTTTTGATGGTTTACTTCGAGCGCCACTGTCCGTGCAGGTTGCAGTATTCGCGCGCGTAGACGTCTTCGGCGTCGGTCATGAACACGGCCTCGGGCTTGTCGCCTGGCTTGAGGTAGCGGCGCTGTGTCTTGTCGCCCTCTACCAGTTCAATCCATTCGATGTAGTGGTTGTCGAGCATCGGGTGCTCAACGCTGCCTACGGTGACGCGGTAGCCGCCGTCGATTTTCTCCACTACGGGCACGTGCTTCTCCGTTGCCGCGTCCACGCTGTTTTCCTTCAACAGCTTCATGGGCTGGCCGCAGCATACGAGTTCGCCTGCCCCTGCGTGCAATACTTCAACGATGTTGCCGCACACTGTGCAGCGGTAAACTTCTTTACGGTTTGTCATAATCTTGCTCCTTTCTTTGTTTTTAAGCCCCTCAACTCCCTCTTGGGGGAGCTTTGGGTTGGTTGTAAATGTTTCGTTAACTTGTGCGATATTGCTTGAAAAGCATTCTTTCAAAGTCTTTCAAATGGCTTCCGGCCCGTTTCTGTCGGCAGGTCTAATCCTCCTCTTCCTCTTCGGGAGACGTGTCGGGGCTGTCTTGGCCGGTTGCAGGTTTGTACGTTCCGTCGAGTATGGCGCGGTATTCGGCCGGGTTGGCGAGCAGTCGGCAGGCTTCCTTCACCTGCTTGTCGTAGCGCAGGCTGTTCTCCGCGCCGCCGGCCTGGTAGTAATAGGCCGTCACGAGGTCGTTGGTTATTATTTGCTTGAGCACGTCGCGGTGCATGTCAAGGTCGCGTGCGATGTTGTGCTTGAGCTTCTTCTCCAGCGCCTCGAACTCCGCCTTTGCGTCGTCGTAGTAGCCCTCGAACTCTACGATTTTCTTGAGCTGCTTCAGTGCGCGCTCGCTTTCGGGGTCGTATGTGAAGCCGCTCTCTATGACGCGCCGCTTGAACTCGTCGTAGTCGGCGTCCGTCAGCTCGAACTCCGCCGCCGGTGCGATGGTCGGATGGCTGGCGATATAGTCTATTTCGTAGTCGAGGAGCACCTCGGTCGAGTCAAGCCCGGTCACCGTAAGGTAGTAGGCGATGTTCGGCAGCGAGTCGGGCCGCACGGTGATGTCGGGCTTTATGCCGCCTCCGTCGCGCACCTCGCGGCCTCCTGCTGTGTGGAACACGCGTGTAAGGCTGTCAGGCACGTGCTCGGTGTAGCCTCCGCGTGCGTGGCGGTAGTTGATGGCCTGTATGCAGCGGCCGCTGGGTATGTAGTATTTGCCGGTTGTGAGCTTCAGCTGCGAGTTGTAAGAGAGGTCTACCGGCAGCTGCACGAGGCCCTTGCCGTAGGTGCGTGTGCCGAGGACGACGGCGCGGTCGAGGTCTTGCAGGCTGCCAGCGGTTATTTCGCTGGCGCTGGCCGAGTTGCCGTCGACAAGGACAACCACCGGCATGATGGAGTCAATCGGGTCTACGGTTGTGGCGTAGTCACGGTTGGCGCGCTTCAGTTTTCCGCGCGTCTTGACGAGCGTAAGCCCCTTGGGCACGAACATGTTGACGATTTGCACGGCCTCGTCGAGCGAGCCTCCGCCGTTGCCGCGCAGGTCGAGCACAAAGCCCTTCATGCCCTTCTGCTTCATGTCGATGAACGCCCGGCGCACGTCCTTGGCGCAGTTCTCCGTGAAGGCGGCCAGCCCGAGGTAGCCTATGCTGTCGGGGCGCAGGCCGTAGAAGGTGATGGTCGGCGTCTCGACGGCGCGTCGCGTTATGCGCATCTGCATCTCCTTGCCCGTCGACGGGCGCAGGATTTTGAGCACGAAGGTGGTGCCGGCGTCGCCCTTCAGGTGCGAACTGACGTACTGCACGTTCTTGTCGGTCATCACGGAGTCGTCAATGCTGAGTATTATGTCGCCCTTCTTCAGCCCCGCTTCGGCGGCAGGCGTGCCGGCGAACGGCTCGTCGATGACGACGCGCTCCAGCTTCTGGTTATACCTTATTATAGAACCAATGCCGACGTAGCGTCCCGTTATCATCGTGCGCAGGTCTTTCACCTCGCTCTCGGGGTAGTACACCGTGTAGGGGTCGAGCGACCGCAGCATCGAGTTGATTGCCGTGCCGACGGTCTCGTCGGCGTTGAGCGTGTCTACGTACATCAGGTCAAGGTAGCCGTAAATCTCGTTGAACAGCTGCATGTTCTTCGCAACGTCGAAGTTGTGCTCCCTGCTTTCCTGCGCCGTCGATGCCGCGAAGGGCAGCATAAGCAGCACGGCCAGCTGCAGAATCCTTATTCTAAATACTGTCATCAGTCGTCTGTTTAAAATGATATGTGTCTATATGTGTAGTGCAAAGGTAATGCAAACCGAGCGGAATGCAAAATAAAAGGGAGTGAAACGAACTTTTATTTTCATTTCCGAGGTGCAGCTTGCTTTATTCAAAGGTAATGCAAACCGAGCGGAATGCAAAATAAAGGCGTTGTTTTTTATGGGTTAAAGCTGATTTCACAGATGTTAAATCAGCCAAAGAAGCTGTCTTAATCTGCGTCCGCCAAGGATTGGGATACGGATGCTTTGCCGTCCGCGTGCCGCTTGGTTTTGGCCGTCAATCCGGTGGCAAGGCGGCTTTGCGTAACGTGTTGGCTGCCAGCAGGTTGGCAAAAGGCCGCCTTTTGGCTTGCAAAAGGTGGCCTTTTAGCGTGCAATTGACGGCCTTTTGCAAAGCGAAAGACCACAAGTTGGAATAGGCATGGCAGGGTTTTACTGTGGAAAGACACCGTTTTTTGCATGAAAATCGTTGTATTTTGACCTAAAATTCAAATTTTTAGCCAAAATGTTTGGCGGTTTCGTGAAAACGCATTACCTTTGCATCGCATTTGAAACACAAGTGCGTCACTGCTTCAATAGCTCAGTTGGTTAGAGCACCTGACTGTTAATCAGGGGGTCGTTGGTTCAAGCCCATCTTGAAGCGCTGGACGGAATGAGTGCCAATTACTTACAAGACAAGTAGTTGGCACTTTTCTTTTTTCATGCGATTGACGGCCAAAGTATCGGTAAAAAACAAGGAATTTTGCCATTTCTTGCCGTTATCGGCAAGAAAACATGTATATTTGCATGGGATATCAGAAGTTTTATGCCGATGTTGTACTGGGCGATACAAGCGTATCCTTGACTATTCAAAATCAAATATTGACAGACTTTTCCATGCCTTTCGGTAATTTTGCACCGTTTTAATGCCATTGTTTTAAAATATTGCATTTATTTCATGCAAATTTATTATATTTGCGCTTGAAACTAATGCAGGGTACAGATGGAACAGCTATATGAGTTTTTTAACAGGAAGCTGAAAAGCATTCCTACGGACTTCCTTAGGTACAAGTACGACAGGATAAAGTGGGACGGCAGGGCGTTCGGTATTGTAGGGCCGAGAGGAGTTGGCAAGTCTACAATGATTTTGCAGCATATCAAGCTCAACTTGGACGTGACGGATACGCTGTATGTATCGGCCGACCACCTTTATTTCTCGGAACACAGCCTCGTTGGCTTGGCCGACTACTTTGTCAAGATGGGAGGAAAGCACCTCTTTATCGACGAAATACACAAGTATGAAGGCTGGTCGAGGGAGGTAAAGCAGATTTATGACAGCTATGACGAGTTGCAAATCGTCATTTCCGGCTCGTCAATTCTCGACATATACAAGGGTATGGCCGACTTGAGCCGCAGGTTCCCGATTTACGAGATGCAAGGCCTTTCGTTCCGTGAGTATCTTAAATTATTCCACGGCATTGACGCGCCGGTGTTCAGTCTTGACGAAATACTGGGTCATAAGGCCGTGCTGGATGATGTAAAGCATCCCCTGCCTTTGTTCAAGGACTATCTCCACAGGGGATATTATCCTTTCGGACGCGATGAAGAGTTTGAGATGGAGTTGCTTCAAGTCATCAACCAGACAATGGAAGTTGACATACCAACCCATTTGCAGGCCAACGTGTCATTGGGCAAGAAGCTGAAAAGCCTCCTGATGGTAGTGGCTAAGAGCGTTCCGTTCAAGCCCGTGATGCAAAGGTTGGCAGAGGCTACGGGGATAAGCCGTAATGACATTGCAAACTACCTTTTTTATATGGAGCGTGCAGGAATGATAACACAGCTCCGCGATTCGACCGGGGGCATTCGCGGATTAGGGAAGGTTGAGAAGCTGTATCTTGACAATGTGAACCTTATATACGCCTTGGCTCCCGAGCGTGGGGACATCGGCAACATTAGGGAAACGTTCTTTATGAACCAGGCGAGGGTGATGAACGACGTGACAAGCTCTGCCATTTCCGACTTCGAAATCAACGGAAAGGTGTTTGAAATAGGAGGAAGGAAGAAAGGGCAGAAGCAGATTGAAGGTGCTGATGAGGGCTATATCGTGAAAGATGATATAGAGAGCGGATATGCAAATGTTATTCCACTTTGGGCGTTTGGGTTGAATTATTGACGGGTATGGTTGCCGCTTGCACCCATAAGCAACGTTAACAAAACATAAAATGCCGTTATTTGGCCTAAAGGTTTTTAGGTATTGCGCGTCTCTGAAATCAGAGATAATGTAAACCTAAATAATCTTTTGAGCTTATGGATTTCAAAAAATTTACTCTTGTTGCGGCTCTGATGGCCGCGCCGATGGCTTCGTTTGCCACGGATTATTTCGTAACTCCCGAGGGAAGGGGCACTGGTGACGGCTCTTCTTGGGACAATGCAATGTCGCTGGACGCTTTCCGTGAGAAAGTGGGAGACGCCAGCACAGACATCCACACATATTATTTTGCAGGCGGAGACTATGTTATTGCAGAGCCTTTGAAAATCTTGAAGAAAGGCTGTACGCTCATAGGCGGCTTCGCGGACAACCTTACCGGCACGTCTCATGAAACCCCAACATATCCTTCGGCTACGCCTACCGTCTTTACGGGTGACATCAACCAGGACGGCGTTGCTGGCGAAGGAGATGCCGAGTGCTTATTCACAATCAAGACAGACACCAAGAATGGCGACGAATCCAAGAAGGTTGTATTGAAAGGATTTGAGCTGACAGGAACTTATACGCAGTCAAATCAGGGTGACAATGCCAACGCACACGGCGCCCTTCATTTGGACAACTGCGGCTATGTGGAGGTTGACAACTGCCTTTTCTACGGCAATGTGGGCGAAGACCCGGCTGGAAGCAATCCCAAGATGGTAGGCGGAATGGCCATTTCCAGCCACCGCAGCCTTTCTGTATTCAATGATTGCGAGATTACAGACAACCAAGGCGTAAGCCGTGGCGGTGCAATAAAGCTGACTGCCGACGGTGTAGACAAGGGCAAGACGACGTTCAACCGTTGCCTTATAGCACGCAACTCAATAGACAACGAGCTGGGAAGTGCAATCTGTGTGCAGCACGGCGCGTATCTTCAGATAGTCAACTCTACCGTGACAGGCAATACAGGTGCTGACGGTGAGGCGGCCATTTATGCAACAGGTGCTGACGAGAAATATCCTAGAAGCCTGTACATCGTCAACTCTACCATCGCCGGCAACGAGGGCGGTCCGCAGATAGAGATGACCACGGACGCCAACCTTTACGTGGCAAACTCTATCGTTGTGTCAGACGGCGACGCACCTGCGTTCTCTGTAACGTCGACAAAAGAATTCGTCAGCGGCGGCATGAACGTGGTAGGTTCTGATGCCAACGGCGTGCTGACTTGGGGTAAAACCGACAACGCCGAGGCTGGCAACAACTATGAAAAGATATTCGGAACTAACGAGCTTGGCGACAACGGCGTAATCGAGCCGCTGGCCGAGGAGGGCGAATATACGGCCGCCGCTTTGGCTGCGGCCATCGCCGACTGGGGCATCATCGGCGATGTCAAGGTAGACCAGACGGGCGCGGAGCGTGCCGACGGCAGCACTCCGGGAGCTTACGCCAAGACTACATCGTCGGGCATTGAGGCCGTCGAGGCCGGGGATGGCGTGGCCGACGGCGCTTACTACACGCTCCAGGGCGTGAAGCTGGGCGCGCGTCCTACGGCTACGGGCATCTACATTCACAACGGAAAGAAGGTTATTATAAGGTAAAGGTGTTCTTGCGCCCTGCCTGCATACCGTCAGCCGCTCCATACCGGGCATCAGGCGTGTTGCAGGCAGGGCGTTTTTCATGTTCTTTCGATGATGTTACCGATGAATGTAAACAAGCTGTGCGCCTGCCTCTTGGCGGCGCTTTTTTTGTATGCCGCGCCGTTGCAGGCCGACGGCGGCGAGGGGCGCAGGCTCACCGTGATGGGTCTTGGCGACTCGATTACCGACGGCGGCGATGGTTTCAGCACGTACCTGTACCCACTGTGGGAGCGTCTGTTCGCCGCAGGGTACGACGCCGACTTCATAGGCCCTCGCCAGAGCGAGTGCCGCATAGGGCAGTTGAGGCACTGCGGCTTCAGGGGCAAGACGGTGGAGTTTCTCGACGCGCACATCGACAGCCTGTACCGCAAGTATCCGGCCGACATCGTGCTGCTGCACGCCGGGCACAACCACTTCGCCGACGAGCGCCCTGTGGAGGGCATGATGCGTGCCTACAAGAGCATAATAGGCAAAATACACGCCGTCAACGCGCAGGCCGTGGTATTCCTGGCGAAGGTCACGCCGAGTGGCAAGCTGCCCAAATACTCGTACATACCGGAGCTTAATAGGCGCATAGAGGCTTACGTTGACTCGCTGGCTGACGACCGCGTGGTGCTGGTCGACATGGCCGAGGGGCACGACTGGCGCACGATGACCATCGGCGACATGGTGCATCCCAGCGCCAAGGGGCGCGAGTTCATGGCCGAGCGGTGGTTTCGCGCCATCAGCAGCCGCATCCCTGCGCAGCACGAGGCTTACCGCCCCGAGCGCGTATGCTATAAGGCCGACTCGCTGCGCGGCGGACTGGAACTGCACGTGTTCCGCCCCGAGGGTGGGGGCGTGCGCCCGGCGGTGGTCTACTTCTTCGCCGGAGGGTGGCAGTACGGCACTCCGCTGCAGTTCTACCGCGAGTGCCGCTGGCACGCGCAGCACGGCTTTACGGCCATCAGCGTGGACTATTCCATCAAGAGCCTTGGCTCTACGGGCGCGGCGCAGTCGGTGGCCGACGGTCGCGACGCCGTAGACTACATCCGCAGCCACGCCCGCGAGCTGGGCGTAGACACGTCGCGCATAGTCGTGGCCGGGGCTTCGGCCGGCGGGGCGATTGCCGGTAAAATAGCCGACAGCCTGGTGTGCGCACGCATGCTGTACTATCCCGTGGTCGACTCGTTGCTTGACGACGTGGCCAAGATGCGCAAGCCGGTGCTCTTCATGATGGGAACGAAGGACAGCTTCACGCCCATCCAGAAGGCGCGAGCCTTCGAGCGGCGGCTCAAGGAGCAGGGCACGCCCGTCGAGGCGCACTACTTCGAGGGGCTGGGCCATCCGCTCTTCCGCTACCGCGAGCGGCTCGGCAAGGTGTTCTACGACATAAGGAGAATGACCGACGGGTTCCTTTTCAAATTAAAAATGAAAAATTAAAAATGAAAAATCGGGCTGCGCACAGGGCGTGCAGGTGTTCCCAGGTTTTCCAAGTTTCACAGTCCTCCCGGTGCTCCCGTAACTTCCGGTATTCCAATGATTTACAGCAGCTTTGCAAAAGGCCGCCTTTCACACGCTGAAAGGCGGCCTTTTGCAGTGTAATATGCGGCCTTTTGCAAGGCGAAAGACGGCATATTGGATACCCACCCCAACCCTCCCCAAGGGAGGGAGCTTGATTGCCACGTACTACTTTGCCTATTGATGTATGAAACCCTGCTGCAAGTCATGCTGTCGGTAATGTGTTTTGGCGGATTTGCAATCCGCCGAAAATTACTATAAGGATTTGCAATCCGCTCAAACCACACAGCCATGAGGTAAATGTATGGGTATTTGCGGATTGCAAATCCGCAATTAGAAACTGCCGGATTGCAAATCCGGCGGAACAAAGGTCGCAAATCCGGCGGAACAAAGAAAACCTGTAAGCAACGGATAACATCACTGCGCAGCCCTATTATGCATTATGCATTATGAATTATGAATTAAGAAATAGCTCGATTATGAATTATGCATTATGAATTATGAATTAAAAAAAACGTTTCCCATCCTATATATTTTTCCGTGTGCTGCGTCTTTCATAGATAGAACGGCCTGCTCCGGAACAGGCCGAAAGCAATTGCTACTACCTAAACAACCGCGGGAATGATGGATGAGTCACGAGAACTAATCCTGATATCGAAAGGAAACGAACTGGCGTTTGACGGTTTCATGGACCGCCATTCGCAGAACATGTACAACCATGCCTTCGGCATACTCGGCGACAAGGGGCTGGCGGAGGAAGTTGTCAGCGACGTGTTCCTCGAAGTGTGGAAGATGCGCAAGAAGCTGCTCGGCATAGAGAACATCAACAGCTGGCTCTGCACGGTGGTCTACCGCAAGGCCGTGTCGCAGCTGCGCAAGGAGGCAAGGCGGCGCAAGTGTGTCAGCATCGACGACATTTCCAACTTCGTGTTCCCGCAGATGGAAAGTCCGGTCGACAGCATGATTTCCGCCGAGGAGATGCGCGGGCTCAACGAAGCCATAGAGCAGCTGCCTGCCAAGTGCAAGCACGTGTTTTACCTCGCCAAAATCGAGCGCATGCCCTATGCCGACATCTGCGATATGCTGAAGATATCGCTGCCAACGGTAAACTATCACGTAGGTTACGCCCTGGCCGCCCTTAGGAAGCGGCTCAAGGCAAGAGCTTGAAAAGGTAAAAGGATTTTAAGGATAAAGGAGATGGAAAAGGACATATTCGGACATCAGTACGGCGACAGCGTCGAGGAGGTGAAGCTCGCGAGCTTCATCTTCGGCAGCGCGCCTGCAAGCACTGACATGAGCAACATAAAGAAGAAGACATACACCAAAATATGCCGCGACAGGCGGCGCGCACGCCTGCGCCAGACGGTAGCCTGCTGGCTCGCCGCCGTAGCCAGTGTGGCCGTTGTCGTCACGGCGTGGCTTGTGCCCGGCGACACCCTCGAAGGGCTGCGCGAGCAGGCAGTGGCCGCCGTCAGTCCGGAGACGGTCACGGTGAAGGTGCCCACGGGCGAGCGCGTCACCCTGATGCTGCCCGACGGCACGAAGCTCGTGGCCAACTCGCGCTCCGAGGTAAGGTATCCCGAGACGTTCACCGGCGACACGCGCGAAATCTACGCCAGTGGCGAGGTGTACCTCGACGTGGCGCGCGACGCCGAGCACCCCTTCATCGTCCGCTCAAACGGCTTCAGCCTGAAGGTGCTGGGCACGAAGTTCAACATCTGCAACTATGACGGCAAGAACTCGAACGTGGTGCTCGTGCAAGGCTCTGTCGAAGTGACCACCGGCAGCCGCGACAAGGTGACGATGCGCCCGAGCCAGCTGCTCGACATCACCGACGGCAAGCTCGACGGGCTGCGCACGGTAGACACCTCGCAGTACACCAGCTGGATGAACGACATCATGGATTTGCACGGCGACGACATACACCAGGTGGTAGACCGCCTCAACCATTACTACGGCACCGACATAGGCGTGCGCGGCGGCTTCAGGGCCACGCCACTGTACGGCAAGCTGGTGTACCAGAAAAACATCGACGAAGTGCTCAAGGCCATCAACATAATAACGGGCACGCGCCTGTCAGTCTCGGGCGGCAGGGTGTACGTATCAAGATAAGCATGTAAGAAAACACATAAGAAGCATTATTAAATAAAATTTTCAATTGCCGTGGGTAAGGGGATGCTATATCCTTCAAACGGCAAAACCAAACAGTTTGTTAACATGAATAAACATTTCTGCGCCTTGCTGCTGGCTTTCAGTCTGGCCGCGGGCACTGCTTGCGCCAAGGACGTAAGCGTAACATTCAAGCCTGACACCGTGCGCGTGCTGCGCAACCCCCTATGCGGCTGGGTCATGTACGTGGGACGCGGCTGGGACGCCGACTTCTGGCAGAAGGAAGGCTACGACGCGATGAGCGTGGGCGACTCGACGGTGCGCGTGTCAGACTATGCCAACACATGCTACATACGCACGAGCTGGAGCTCCATGGAGCCCGAAGAGGGCAAATATTTCTGGAACGACCCCTCTTCAAAGCTCAACCGCCTGCTCAAAAGCGCCACCGACAGGGGCATGAAGCTGGCCTTCCGCATCGTGGTTGACTGCCGCGACCAGGGCCAGAACACGCCGCTCTACGTCAAGGAGGCCGGCGCAAAGGGATTCCAGGACCCCGGCAACCCGAAGAACTGGTCGCCTTATCCCGACGACCCCGTGTTCCAGCAGAAGTACGCCAAGTTCCTCAAGGCATTGGCTACAGAGTTCAACGACCCCGAGAAGGTTGACTTCATCGACGCTTTCGGCCTCGGCAAGTGGGGCGAGGCTCACGGCCTCGTCTACGGCGACTACGGCAAGAAAGAAGAGGTATTCAATTGGATTACCACCCTTTACACCAAGACCTTCACACGCATCCCCCTCGTAATCAACTATCACCGCCTCGTGGCCGACACCGTAAGCTGGGCGCCCACCCATCCGCGCAGCCAGGCGTTGCTTGAAAGCGCCATCGACAAGGGCTACAGCCTGCGCCACGACGCATTCGGCATGACCGGCTACTACCAGCAGTGGGAAAAGGATTTCGCCAGGAAATGGAACTTCCGCCGACCCATAATAATGGAAGGCGGATGGATAACCAAGGCCCACCACCGCTACTGGATTGACCCCAGCGGCCGCTACCGCCAAGGCCACTCGGAGGACGTGCGCCTCGGAGAGTACATCGACGCGCAGGAAGGCCGCGTCAACATGATGGACTTGCGCATAGGCGACGAGGTGCGCTCGTGGTTTGGCACGTCGTTCAACCTCGTAAAGGCGTTCGTAGCCCACGGCGGATACCGCCTCTATCCGGCTGCGGTCACGCTGCCGGGCGATGCCAAGGCCGGCTCGAAGGTCGTCCTCCGTTCGCATTGGGAGAACATAGGCTGGGGCTATTGCCCTACGAACATACCGCAGTGGAACCAGAAGTACAAGGTAGGCTACGCCCTGTTCAAGGACGGCCGCGCGGTGCGCGTCTTCGTCGACACGCAAAGCGACCTGTCTACATGGCTCAAGGAAGCGCCTGCCGACTGCACGCTTGAGGCACGGCTCGACGGCGTAGCGAAAGGAAAGTACGAGTGGCGCGTGGCTCTTGTAGACACAACCAAGGCCAACCGCCCCGGACTCGAGATGGCCGTCGACGCGGCCCTGCTGGACGGCGGATGGCTCAAAGTGACTGAAGTGACAATCAGATAAACTATACCAAAACACATCAGCTTTATGAAAAAGAAAGCAATCTTTACCAACAGCGGCCGGCACTTGGCCGCGCTGTGCCTGTTGGGGGCGGCCGCCATGTCGTCTCCCGCAATGGCGTCAGGCTTGTCGCCCGACAAGGCCGAGGCCGTGCAAGTTCTCGCAAACGAGGGCAACACAGTGAAATCAGTGTTAAGTTACATCGAAAGCCATAGCAAATACGTCTTTGTTTATGGCGAAAACGTAAAGAACCGTCTCGGTGACAAGGTGTCGATGCAGCTCCAGGGCAAGAGCGCGGAGAGCATCCTTGCCGAGCTTTGCCGCAAGGCCGGGCTGAAGTACACCATCTCCGGCCGCCAGGTCACCATCACGGTCAACCCTTCGGCAAAGCCGGCGCAGCGCCCAAGCGGACCCGCCGGCAAAGGTAAGAAGGTGACGGGTGTCATCGCCGACGTCAACGGCGAGCCCCTCATCGGCGCTACGGTCAAGGTGAAGGGCACGCAGAACGCCACCGTGACCGACTTCGACGGCAACTATACCATCGAAGCTCCCGAGGGCGCAACCCTCGAAGTAAGCTACATCGGCTTCAACACCCAGGAGGTGAAGGTGGGCAGCCGCAACAGCTATAATATCGAAATGGCCGAGGACAACAACTCGCTCGAAGAGCTGGTGGTCATCGGTTACGGTATGGTTAAGAAGAAAGACCTTACCGGTTCAATCGCGGCAGTAAAGGGCGACGAGCTTGTCAACCGCCGTACTACGATGCTTTCAAACGCGTTGCAGGGAGCGTTGTCAGGTGTGATGGTACGCCGCAGCAGCTCCGCCCCGGGTTCGGGAGCAGGTAGTATCCACGTGCGCGGTGTCACCACCATGGGCGACTCGTCTCCGCTCGTCATCGTCGACGGTGTTGAGGGAAGCCTCGACTACGTTAACTCGAACGACGTCGAGAGCGTTACCGTCCTGAAGGACGCGGCCGCAGCCAGCATCTACGGTTCTAAGGCCGCAGCCGGAGTCATCCTCGTAACCACCAAGCGTGGTGCCGACACGGGCAAGTTCCAAATCAAGTACAACGCCGAGTTCGGCTGGGAAATACCCACCAAGCAGCCCGAGATGGTAGGATTGACGCGCTATCTTGAGATGAGCAACGAGTTGATGTACAACGACAACCCGGCGGCAGGCTTCTTCCAGACTTACACAGCCGACCAGACGAAAAACTGGATGAAGTACCACGAGACCGACCCTGACAAATATCCTGTGACCGACTGGACCGACCTTATCCTCAAAGGCTCCGCTCCGCGTATGACGCACACCCTCAGCGTAAGCGGCGGCAACAAGACGGTGCGTACGCAGGCGTCGCTCACTTACGACGACGTTGACGGTCTGTATGACGGACGCAAGTTCCAGCGTTACATGATGCGCTTGAACAACGACTTCACCATAAGCGACAAGCTCTCCGCTTCGCTCGACGTGTTCGTGCGCCACGCAAAGAGCCAGAACAAAATATACGACCCCTTCAGCACCATGCGTCTGATGCCGGCCATCTACGCCGCGACATGGAGCGACGGCCGGTTGGCCGAGGGTAAGAGCGGCTCCAACCCCTACGGACTGCTCAAGGAAGGCGGCTCTTCAGTAAGCCACTCCACCCAGGTGGGCGGTAAGGGCTCGCTCACGTTCAAGCCGTTCAAGGGCTTCAGCCTGCAGGCAATCGTTGCGCCCTACATCAACTACCAGAAGTCAAAGCAGTTCAAGATGGCCTGCGGCTATACTTTGGCCGACGACCCTGACGTGTTCGGAGGTTATTTTGACGGCGGTAGCGGACTGTATTCTACCAACAAACTTAGCGAGGGCCGCAACGACGACTGGCATGTAACATCGCAGGTGCTCGCCAACTACATGCGCGACTTCGGCAAGCACAGCCTCACGGTGATGGCCGGTTTCGAGAACTACTACAGCAAGAGCGAGAGCCTCGGAGCTGCGCGCGACCAGTACGTGCTTACCAACTATCCTTACCTCAACATCGGCCCCGAGGAATATATGGAAAACAACGGTACGGGCTCGGAGTACACCTCTACTTCATGGTTCGGCCGCGTGCTTTATTCTTATGCAGACCGCTACCTCTTCCAGGCCAACGTCCGCCACGACGGCTCTTCACGCTTCGCCAAGAAGTACCGTTGGGGTACGTTTCCCTCGTTCTCCGCAGGTTGGGTTGTCACCGAGGAACCGTTTATGAAGAAGTTTATGGAGAGCCAGAACTACCTGTCATACTTCAAGCTGCGTGGTAGCTGGGGTAAGCTGGGTAACGAGCGTATCGGCAGCAACTACTTCCCCTACATCGCGCTGATGAGCTTCGGCAACACCATATTCTACATGGCTGACGGCTCTGTCGTATCGGCCAACACCGCCCGCCCGGCAGTGCTCGCCGTAGAGGACATCACATGGGAGACCACGACTTCTACCGACATAGGTTTCGACGCAAACTTCTTCAACAACCGTCTGCGCCTTACCTTCGACTACTACTGGAAGAAGACGACCGACATGCTCCTTGCCATACAGATACCTTACACTATGGGTTACAACGACCCGAACACCAACGCCGGCAAGATGTCGACCCACGGTTACGACATTGACGTTACCTGGCAGGACAATATCGGAGACTTCAACTACAGCGTAAGCGTAAACTTCTCCGACTTCCTCTCGAAAATCGACTACATCAACAACTCCGACATCATCAGCGGCGGCAAAATCAAGCGTGCCGGAACTTACTTCAACGAGTGGTACGGCTACATCTGCGACGGCATATACCAGACGCAGGAGGAAGTCAACAACTCGGCTACGACCGGCTCGACCGTTACAGTGGGCGACCTGAAGTACCGCGACATCAGCGGACCTGACGGAGTGCCCGACGGCGTAATCTCGCCCGAGTACGACCGCGTGCCCCTCGGCAACTCGCTGCCCCGCTACCAGTACGGCGGACAAATCAACGCTTCATGGCGCGGCATCGACCTCAGCATGGCGTTCCAGGGCGTAGGCAGCCAGAAGTCTTACCTCGACCGTGCGATGGTAGAGCCGCTGCGCAACAACTACGGCAACATCCCCGCAATACTCGAAGGCAAATACTGGAGTCCGTTCAACACCGACGAGCAGAACGCAAACGCTTTCTATCCCCGTCTGTCAAGCGTGTCGAAGAGCAACAACTACGCTACGTCAGACCACTGGATTTTCGACGGTGGATACTTCCGTATGAAGAACATCACGCTCGGCTACACCCTGCCGCAGCAGTGGACACGCTACATCGGCATAGACCGCACACGCTTCTATGTCAGCGCGTCAGACCTGTTCTGCATCAGCGACTTCCCCGACGGGTGGGACCCTGAAATGGGAGTAAGCTCTTATCCTATCACCACGTCAGTGGTATTCGGTATTCAAGTGACATTCTAAAAAACCGCATACATACAATGAAAACAAAGATATTAATGTCAGCTATGGCGGCCGCCGGCCTTTGCCTTGCGTCGTGTGAGAGCATGGACCTTGTGCCCAAGATGGAAGGCAACACGGAGTCTTGGTACACCACCGAGACCGAGCTTAACTTGGCGGCAAACGATTTTTACATCCTCGGCTACTGGCAGGAGCCGCTCAACTCTTCGGAGCAGTGGACCGACAACACAACATACCGCCAGCAGAACCGTAACCCGAACAGCAACGGCGCACTGCTCGACGGTACGCTCAACGGCCAGCAGTACGAGGTGTACGCCCTGTGGCAGCAGAGTTACAAGCTCATAGCACGCTGCAACACCATGCTTGAGAACATACACAAGGCCGAGGGCAACGTGCCCGAGAACGTAATCAACCGCTACAAGGGCGAGGCTTACTTTTGCCGCGCCTGCAAGTATGCCGACCTTACGTTCTTCTACGGTGACGTGCCTTACATGGATAGGACTATGACTATTGACGAGGCGGAGAAGATGGGACGCCGTGACAAGAACGAGGTGAAGGAACTCACTTACGCCGACTTCGACAAGGCCATCGAGTACCTGCCTGAGTCATACGGCAACGAGGAAATACACGTTACGAAGGGCGCGGCCCTTGCCATGAAGGCGCGCTATGCCCTCTACATGCACGACTATGACATCGCCGAGGCTGCCGCAAAGCAGTGCATCGACCTTGGCATCTATTCTCTCTACGCAAGCTATGCCGACCTGTTCAAGCAGCAGACCAAGAACGTGCCCGAAAAGGTGTTTGTTTTGCCGCGTCTGGCATCGACCGACGTGTTCCTTGACTCTTGGTTCGTGAACAACGGCCTGCCCCGTAACGCCGGAGGCTACGGCTCTTACAATCCCTCTTGGGACTTGCTCGCCGCATACCTCTGCACCGACGGCCTGCCTATCGACGAGTCGCCGCTCTTCGACCCCCGCAACCCGTTCGAGAACCGCGACCCTCGCTGTACGATGACAATCGTTGAGTTCGGCACGGAGCACTGCGGCTTCGAGTACGACCCAAGCCCTGCGGCTGAGGAAGTCATGAACTACAACACCGGCAAGATGCAGACCAACAACGACTCGCGCATCAACGCCCAGTACGCTTCGTTCAACGGACTGCTCTGGAAGAAGGGCATCGACGAAAGCTGGGTTGAGAACCGCGAAGTTGAGCAGGACTATGTAATAATAAGGTATGCCGACGTGCTCCTTATCTACGCCGAGGCTCTCATCGAGCAGAACAAAGACCTTGATGTTGCAGCCGACTACATCAACCAGGTGCGTGCCCGCGCTTACGGTGTTGACAAGAGCGCGACCGACGCTTATCCCGCTGTCGTTGCCACAGACCAGGCGCAGATGCGCAAGGCTGTCCGCATAGAGCGCCGCATGGAGTTCGCAATGGAGAACCAGCGTCTGCAAGACCTCATGCGTTGGGATTTGGCTATCAAGGCGCTCAACGGCTACAACTACATCATGCTGCTGGATGCCGAGCAAGAACTTTCCGACGTTGTGAACACTGGCAACTGGTTCTGGGGCATCACGCCGCAGATTGACGAGGACGGCCTCGCCGACTTCGCCCCGCTCTACAACAGAGGTCTATGCGCATACGGAGCAAAGCGCGTGTTCCCTGACCGCCAGATGCTGTGGCCCATTCCTACGCACGACACGCAGCTGAACCCCAATCTCGGCAACAACCCAGGTTATTAATCTTAAACAAGTAAAACAATGAAGAACAAGATATTATTCAGCGGCCTCAAGGCCGTGTCGTTGGGACTGCTCGCCTTCACGGCGGCGTCCTGCGACGACGATATAGACAACTTCTTCTCCAAGAACCAGTCGGAAATCACCATCACCGAGTCGGGCGAATACATCAAGCTCGACGAGAGCAAACCCGACGAGGTGGCGTTGACCATCGACTGGTCGCCGGCCCACGACTACGGCTACGACTACTACACCACGTACCAGTACGAGATTAGCGCAGGCAACGCGGCTACGGCCATCGAGGAGTATGAGGACGGCGGCGTGTTCCACCGCGAGTACACCAACGCCGAACTGCAAGAACTGCTTACCAACCAATTCGGCGTTGCTACGAGCACCGCAGTCGACATTACGTTCACCGTCACCGCATCGTTTGAAGGGCCTACGCTCAAAGTGCCAGATGTCGAGACGAAGACTGTGAAAATCAAGACATACGGCCCGAAGCAGTTTGTGGCCGACACCCTCTACATGGGCGGAACGGCCGTCGGTGAGCAGCGCGTAGAGCTGACCAAGAACGCCGCCGACGCACAAGTCTACAACTACACGGGCCGTCTCGAGGCAGGTACAATCAACTTCCCCGTAACCAATTTCGACGAGCACAACGCCATAGGCCCAGAGAACCCCGACACGCCCATCGAGCTTGGCGACATGCCGGCGGTAATCACCGACGAGACCGAGGCCAATTACTGGGTAGTGCCCAAGGCCGAGACCTACCGCGTTACGGTCAACCTGCGCGAGCACACCGTGCGCATAGTAGAGGCCGGAGCGGTGGTTGACGTCGACCAGATGTTCCTTGCCGGAACAGCCGTAGGCGACGAGCAGGTTGAAATCAAGCAGACGCTTGAGGACGAGAACCTCTACGCTTGGCGCGGCGAGCTCAAGGCCGGTACGCTCTACCTGCCGCTCACCTTCGAGGGAACGCAGGAAATGGCGATTGTTCCTGCCGAAGCAGGCGACACCGACATCCACGACGGCGGCCAGCAGAGCTTCGGCCAGGTGGCTACGTCTACCGCAGCTGCGAGCCGCAACTGGGAAATACCTGCCGACGGCACGTACCGCATCGTGGTGAACAAGGAGGAGCATACCATCACCATCTACTCCGCAGCTACCGACCTGAAGAATAAGGTTGTAATCTTCAAGCGTACAAGCGGTGAGGCCAACGACAACTATACTTGCGAAGTAGAGGCTCTTTGGATATTCGGAGGCAGCAAGTATTTCAACGGCAGCAAGCCGAGCGATGTCGTCCTGACACAGAGTCTTGCCAACCCGAGAATGTTCGTCTACAAAGGCGAAGCATTGCAGGCGGACAATATCAAGTTCTGCGCTACAAATAACTGGAACAACGAGTACGCCTTCGGTTCAGGTTCAACGAGGGACATGCAGGCCGACGTTACCTTCGGCCAGAAGTATCAGCCGTTGTACGGCGGCCAGGGCGACAACCGTTACGCTTGGTTCAACATGCCTGAAGGCACTAACTACATCGAGGTGTACATCGGTTCGGAGCAGTATGACGAGACTGAAAACGCCCTTAGCAAGTGGTGGGCATTCGAAGACTCATACGTGATTTTCGACCAAAGAGATTAAAACCATTTAAACAACAATGACAATGAAAAATCTAAGAAAATACGGCTTAATGCTCCTTTCGGGCATGATGCTTACGTCTACACTCGTCGTCGGAACCTCGTGTTCCGACGATGACGACGCATCCTCGTCGACATCGGCCATCTGGGATGTGTCGGGCAACGATATCATAACCATCAAGCCAGAGCGTTACAAGCTGTTGAGGCTGTATGAGTATGACGAGAACGGCAACAAAATTCCTATTGAGTATAACACTGAACTTGGAGGTGGCGGCCCTGTGCTCGACAACGAAGGCAACCCCGTGTACAAGACGAAGCTGCTCAACCCGATGCTGGGCTGGGTAGTCTACGGCGGACTTGGCGACGGCCTCATCGACGACTTGGAGGAACAGTATTCCGACTTCGAGACGGCCGAGGGCCAGGACAACGTCTTCATGTACGGCGGCACGATGTACGTGCGCGGTGCTTGGAGCGACTTTGAGCTCGAAGAAAACCATTACGTCTGGGACGACGATGACTGGACGGCTAACAATCTTGACAAGTACAAGCAAATCAAGCGTTTCCGCATGATGCGCGACATCGCGCAGAAGTACGGCATGAAGTTGGCCTTCACCTTCGTGGTAGCCAGCGAGGACAAACACTATAACTTCACGCCCGATTATGTAAAGGAGGCAGGCTGTGAAACTTACGAAGTTACGACTGGTAGCTTTAAGGGCTGGTCGCCTTATCCTGACGACCCCGTGTTCCAGGAGAAGTACGAGAAGTTTCTCACGGCTTTCGCCGAGAAGTTCAACGACCCCGACGTAACCCAGTTTGTCAGCGGCTTCGGCCTTGGCAAGTGGGGCGAGACCCACACCCTCAAGTACACAACGGGCGACGAGTCGCCACGCGAGGCTACAACCGAATGGATTTCCAGCCTCATGGCGCGCCTCTTCACGCGTGTGCCCATCGTCATCAACTACCACCGTTGCATAATGTCTACCACCGACAAGGCCGGTGCCGACCTTAGCATGGCGGAGAAACTTATCGACATGTGCGTCAACAAGGGCTTCAGCCTGCGCCACGACGCGTTCGGCATGAAGGATTATTACCAGAACTGGGAGCGCGGCATTGCCACCAAGTACCGCTACATCCGGCCTATCATAATGGAAGGCGGATGGGTTGAGGCGCAGCACAGCGGCTCTATCGGCGGCGACGGATATGCCAACTTCGCAGAGGTGCGCCAGGGCGAGTATGACGAGGCCAAGGGTGCCAACGTCAACATGATGGACTTTCGTTACTCCAACAACGTACACTCGGGCGAGACCCACTCTTGGTTCAACACGGCGTTCCCCCTCGTTAAGGAGTTCATCTCCGAGGGCGGCTACCGCCTCTTCCCCGACAGGGTTTCAGTGCCGCGCACGGCTAATGCGGGTGGCAAGGTTACGCTTGCACACCGCTGGATTAACCTCGGCTGGGGCTACTGCCCGACCAACCTGCCGCAGTGGGACCAGAAGTACAAGGTATGCTTCGCCCTCTTGGACAAGGAGACGGGCGAGCCTCTGTACCGCTTCGTCGACCCGGCGCCCGAAATCAGCGACTGGGTGAAGGGCACGCCGCACTCTTACCGCACGTCGTTCAGCCTCACTGACGTTGCTCCCGGCGACTACACATGGGGCGTAGGCTTGGTTGACACCACCAAGAACAACGAAATAGGTATTATCATCTCGGCCACCGACGAATGCCAGACACGCGACGGCTGGGTGAAAATATGTGATGTTACTGTTCATTGATATTAGGCTTCATCATGATTCGTTGGAGGGCGTTGCGGCATTTAAGCCGCAGCGCCCTCTTTGCAAAAAGCTGGCATCCATCCCAGTCGTCCCGAAGGGAGGGAGCTTGGCTGCCTTTGCAGTGGCGTATGGCTTCCGGTGTTTCCGCAACTCCTAACCAACTCTTTTTCAATATGCGGTCTTTTGCAAGGCAAAAGGCCGCATATTAGTTGCTGAAAGGCCGCCTTTTGCATCGCAAAAGGCGGCCTTTCAGCAATCATTTGATTATCAGCGGCTTATCAGTCTCATTAGGTTCATCGGGCTTATTAGGCCAAATTAGCCTGATAGGCCATAATGCGCCTTATGCGCCCAAGCTGCGAAAGCATATCAAGCTCCCTCCCTTCGGGAGGGCTGGGGTGGGTGTCTAGTGGTGCTGGGGTGGGTGTTTCCTCTTTTTTATGTTATCTTAACCTATATATTTCGCGTACGCGTGCGTCATAAATAATGAAAACTTATACTGTAAACCTTACGATGAAACGATTACTCATTACCGTTATCACATTGCTTTCGCTCCAGGCATCGTTCGCAGCCGACGTGCTCGTCGAGGCCGAGTCGTTCACCGACAAGGGCGGATGGTCGGTAGACCAGCAGTTCATGGACCTCATGGGGTCTCCGTATCTAATCGCCCACGGCATGGGCGTGCCCGTGGCCGACGCTACGACTACCGCCACGGTGCCCGAGGACGGGCGTTACCGCGTGTGGGTGCGCACGTACAACTGGACTGCGCCGTGGACTGATGCCAAAGGCCCGGGACGCTTCCGCGTAGGCGTGGGGCGCAGGTACAAGACTCCCGAACTGGGCTGCACGGGCGACCGCTGGCAGTGGCAGGACGGCGGTGTGGTAAAGCTCAAGAAGGGCGCGCAGCGCATCACGCTGACAGACAAGACCGGCTTCGACGGCCGTGTGGATGCCATACTGCTCACAACCGAGCTTGACAGCTCGCCCGAAGAGCGGTTCGGCACAGGCCACGACTGGCGTTTCGCCCTGCTCGGAGGCAAGCAGCCGCAGGCCAAGCAGTTCGACTTCGTCGTCATAGGCGGCGGCATCGCCGGCATGTGCGCAGCCGTTACGGCGGCACGCTTGGGCTGCCGCGTGGCCTTGGTAAACGACCGCCCCGTGCTCGGAGGCAACAACTCGTCGGAAGTACGCGTGCATCTCGGCGGCATAATAGAGACCGGCCAGTATCCAGCCCTTGGCCGAATAATCCGCGAGTTCGGCCACAGCCGCGGCGGAAACGCCAAGCCAGGCTCTTATTACGAGGACGCCAAGAAAGACTCTTTCGTCCTCGCAGAGCCTGACGTGACGCTTTTTGCAGGCTGGCACGCTACGGGCGTAAAGGCTTCAGACGGTAAAATCTCTTCAGTTACAATACAAAACATCGAGACGGCGGAGCGCATCGTGCTCTCCGCCCCTCTCTTCAGCGACTGCACCGGCGACGGTTCTGTCGGCGTATGGGCCGGTGCCGACTTCGCGATGGGCCGCGAGGCGCGCTCCGACTACGGCGAGAGCATGGCGCCCGAGGCGGCCGACTCCACTGTGATGGGCGCGTCAATACAGTGGTATAGCGAGAAGTCGGGGCGCAAGAGCCGCTTCCCCGAGTTCTCGTATGGCGTTGAGTTCAACGAAGGCAACGCAGAAAAGGTGACTATGGGCGAATGGACTTGGGAGACGGGCATGAACCGCAACCAAATAACCGAGGCCGAGCGCATACGCGACTACGGGCTGCTGGTGGTCTACTCTAACTGGAGTTTCCTCAAGAACCACGCCTCTTACCGCGCCGACTACGCGCAGCGCCGCCTTGCGTGGGTGGCTTACGTGCTGGGCAAACGCGAGTCGCGCCGCCTCCTCGGCGACTATGTGCTCGCGCAGGACGACATCGACAAGGACGTGCGCCATGAGGACGCGTCGTTCACAACGACGTGGGCCATCGACCTGCACTTCGCCGACTCCGTCAACTCGGCACGCTTCCCTGGCAACGAGTTCAAGACGCGCACCGTGCACCACTGGATACATCCCTACGCCGTGCCTTACCGTTGCCTCTACTCGCGCAACGTTGACAACCTATTCATGGCAGGCCGCAACATCAGCTGCACGCACGTCGCGCTGGGCACTGTGCGCGTGATGCGCACCACGGGCATGATGGGCGAAGTCGTTGGAATGGCCGCCGCGCTGTGCAAGAAGTACAATACCACGCCGCGCGAGGTGTACCATCATCACCTGGCCGAGCTGCGCTCGCTCATGGAGAAGGGCGCGGGCCGCGCCGATGCGCCCGACAACCAGCGCTTCAACGAACCTAACCAGACCCTGCCTTTGCCAAAGGCTTACATGAAATACAACAGCAAGCAGAAATGAGAAACATAACATTAACCATAATCTTTTTATCAGTCATCGCTCTGTGTCCGCGCCAGTCGCGGGCGCAGGGCTATGCTACCATGCAGGGAGACACGCTCCGCATGGGCAACAGCAGCATCGAGCGCGTATTCCTTTGGAACGGAGGCGAGCTGAAGACAGTCGCCCTCGTTGACAAGCTGAACGGCAACGTGATGCGCTCCAAAGGCTCTCAGCCCGACTTCCTCGTGCTCAAAGGCAAGGCCGAGGACGGCCGCTGGACTAAGGAAAACGTACCTTCCGACGGCGTACATCCGGCCTATCTGCAAGTAACTGTTGACTACCGCAAGGGCAGTCTTGAAATAAAACGCCAGTACCGCATATACGATGTGGCCGCAATAGCCTGCCACACGTGGCTGCGCGGACGGCTCGGCGCAATTGAGCAGGGCCGTGAAGTGTCGGGCGCTGACCGCAAGAACATCGAGTTCAAGGAAGACATGGACGCCGGAGTGAAAATCCCCGTGCTCGACCGTCTTGAACTTCCGGGCAACCACTGGCGGTGCCGCGCCGTCGAGTTCTACGACTATACCGACTGGAACGACAACCTCGTGGCCGGGCGCAGCTTCATTCCGTATCGTGAGAACGGCTACCGCGGCAACCTGCTGCTGGCTTCCGACCTCGTCACCGGCCACGGTTTCTTCTTCCTTAAAGAAGCTCCCTGCTCGTCAACGCAGCTCCATTACCCCGGCTACGACTTCCGCGCGGAGTACGGAAACTTCAAGGTTACCGGCCTTGGAGCGGCTTCCGGCGACGTAACTCCTGACGGCTGGACATCCGTCTACGGCGTTGTCACCGGTGTGTTCGGCGGCGGTGAGCGCGAGGCTCTTGCCGCTTTGCACGACTATCAGCGGCAGGCGCGCCTCGAAAAGGCTGCCGGCAACGACGGCGACGAGATGGTAATGCTCAACACTTGGGGCGACCGCAGCCAGGATGCACGCATCAACGCCGACTTCTGTCTTGCCGAACTCGACCGCGCCGCGCGGCTCGGCATCACAGTGTTCCAGCTCGACGACGGCTGGCAAATAGGCAAAAGCCCCAACTCCAAGGTGGCAAAAGGCTCGTTCAAGGACATTTGGAGCAACAAGGACTACTGGAAACCAGACCCCGTGAAGTTCCCCGACGGCTTGAAACCCATCGTCGACAAGGGCAAGCGTCTCGGCATACGCATCGGCCTTTGGTACAATCCCAGCGTGCAGCACGACTTCGCCGACTGGCGCAAGGACGCCGACGCAATACTCGGGCTGTGGCGTGAGTACGGCATAACAATCTTCAAAATCGACGGACTTCAAATCCCGACGAAGGCCGCAGAGCAAAACCTGCGCTCGCTGTTCGACACCGTTCAGAAGGAGAGCGGCGGCCAAGTGATTTTCAATCTCGACGCAACGGCCGGCCGCAGGGGAGGATATAACATGTTCACGGAGTACGGCAACATATTCATGGAGAACCGATACACCGACTGGGGCAACTATTATCCGTTCCATACGCTGCGCAACCTGTGGCAGCTATCGCGCTACGTGCCTGCGCAGAGGCTCCAGGTGGAGTTCCTGAACAAGTGGCGCAACGCCGACAAATACGCCGAAGGCGACATCTTCGCGCCGCAGAACTACTCGTTCGACTACCTCTTCGCCACCACGATGGCCGGTCAGCCGCTGGCTTGGATGGAAGCGTCGAACCTGCCGGAGGAGGCTTTTGCCACTGGCAGGCTTATCAAGCAATACACCAAAATACAGGAAGACCTGCACAGCGGAACAATACTTCCAATGGGCGAAGAGCCTTCAGGCCGCTCGTGGACTGGCTTCCAGTCAATCAAGGACAGCCGTTCGGGCTACTTCATTGTGTACCGCGAGAACACTGATGATGCCTCGGCGCGTGTCAAGACGTGGCTCGACGGCGGCGCGAAAGTGACGCTTACGCCTGTGCTCGGCGACGGAAAAGCCGCCACGTTGCAGGCCGACGAGGCCGGACGCGTGAGCTTCACGTTGGCCGAAAAGAACAGTTTTGCAGTTTACAAATACCAAACAACCGAATAAATGAAAAAGACACTGATGCTGTTGCTCGCCCTCGTGCCCCTCGGGTTGTGGGCTGCGACCGACTACATCGCCAACGTCTATGGCCGCGACTACCAGCTGCTCAACGGCAAATGGGCGGCCATCGTAGACCTATACGACGCCGGCGGCAAGATGGAAATCTACAAAAACAAGAAGGCCGAGAAGCCCGAAGAGTTTTACGAATACTCCTTCGAGGGCGGACTGCGCCTCAATGTGCCCGGCGACTGGAACTCGCAGTCGCCCGAACTGAAATACTACGAGGGTACGGTATGGTACGCGCGCCACTTCGACGCGCAGCCTATGGAGGGCAAACGCCGCTTCCTTTATTTCGCCGGAGTGAGCTACCGCTGTAACATCTACCTGAACGGCGAGAAGGTGGGAAGCCATGAAGGCTCGTTCACCCCGTTCCAAATCGAGGTTACGGACAAGCTCAAGAGCGGCGACAACCTGCTCGTAATGGAGGTGAACAACCGCCGGCAGAAGGACGCAATACCGGCAATGTCGTTCGACTGGTGGAACTACGGCGGCATAACGCGCGACGTTATGCTCGTCACCCTGCCTGAGACTTACATCAGCGACTACTTCATCCGTCTTGACAAACACCGTCCAGACCTTATCCATATAGACGCGGAGCTGTCGCAGGCGGTGGCCGGAAAGGAAATAAAAGTGAACATTCCGCAGCTGAAGCGCACCCTGACGTTCACCACCGACGCACAGGGCAAGGCCAGCGCGGAGCTTAAAGTAAAGGGTCTGCGCCGCTGGTCTACCGAAGACCCGTGGCTGTACAGCGTCGAGCTGACCACCGACGGCGACCGCGTGACCGACGAAATAGGCTTCCGCAACATAGAGGCGAAGGGCACGCAAATACTGCTCAACGGCAAGCCCGTGTTCTTGCGCAGCGTCTCTTTCCACGAGGAAATACCGCAGCGCATGGGCCGCGCCTGCACGCCGGGCGACGCGATGATGCTGCTTTCCGAGGCTAAAGACCTCGGGGTGAACATGGTACGCCTGGCGCATTACCAGCAGAACGAGTACATCGTGCGGCAGGCCGAGCGCATGGGCATCATGCTGTGGCAGGAAATACCCGTGTGGCAGGCCATCGACTTCAGCAACATGGAGACAATGGAGAAGGCCGCCAGGATGCTGACCGAGACCATACTGCGCGACCGCAACCGCTGCGCCGACTGCTTCTGGGGCATCGCCAACGAGACACAGAACACGCCCGAGCGCAACCGCTTCCTCGCCCATCTGCTCAAGACGGGCCGTGACCTTGACACCACGCGCCTCTTCGTGGCCGCCTTCGACCTGGCTTATTTCGACAAGACGGAAGACAAGTTCGTAATGCACGACGACTTCTGGCCCAACCTCGACATGGTAGCCATCAACAAATACATGGGCTGGTACGCGGCGTGGCCTAAGAACCCGGCCGACATCAGCTGGGACGTTGCACCCGGCAAACCGCTCTTCATCTCCGAGTTCGGCGGCGAGGCGCTCTACGGCCAGCACGGCGACAAGGACGAGGCCGCCAGCTGGAGCGAGGAGTACCAGGCCGAGCTGTTCCGCAAGAACCTGCTGATGTTCGAGAACATACCCAACCTCTGCGGCGTGTCGCCATGGATATTGTTCGACTTCCGCAGTCCTACGCGCCTGCACCCCACGAACCAGGACGGCTGGAACCGCAAGGGACTCGTGTCCGACCAAGGGCAAAGGAAGCAGGCATGGTACATCATGCACGACTACTACGCCAAGAAAAAGGCCGGGGACGAGCGGCGTTAAGCAGGGCGGACGGCGGTCATCCGGCGGCTTGTAGGCCGCCATCGTATCAGCCCTATCCGTCCTATCGCTCCCAGTACTCCCATCTAACGCCAAGCAAAAGGTGGCCTTTTGCGCTGCAAAACATGGCCTTTCGGCCTGTAAAAGGCGGCAAATCGCAAGCCAAAAGGCCACCTTTTGCAAGGGCGTTGGTAACATACTGAAAATCAATTCGTTACAAATTGAAAATCAATTCGCTACAAAAGCTCTAAACAATAGCCTTTTTGCAGCTCAATCCAGGCGGTCGGTATCTGTCATTCCGCGCTCCGACGCGGAATCCAGAAAACACCAAAGGGACAAATGACGTTGGTCGCATACACTGGATTCCGCGTCGGAGCGCGGAATGACAGATACCGACCGCCTGGATTAGTCCTTAACTCCTGAACATAAAAAAACATCATGAAAGCTTGCAATCGTGCTATAACCGTTAATCGCGTATAAGCCAACAAGGCATTTGGCTTTAACTTCTTAGCGACCGTAGGGAGCGATTACTTCTTTAACTCCTTTAACTCCTGAATAAAAACTCCTTTGACTTCTGAAAATAAAAAACATCAACTACCAATATGAAACCAATAAAACCAATACTTCTGTTGCTGCTTGCCCTCGTGCTGGCGGTCATGCCTGCCACGGCGGCCGACAAGGTGCTGAAGGTGCTTGCGATAGGCAACAGCTTCTCGGCCGACGCCGTAGAGCAGAACGTTGTCGAGCTTGCCGCAGCCGACGGCAGGCAGATGATTGTGGCAAACATGTTCATCGGCGGCTGTCCCCTTAGCCGCCACGTAGACAATGCGCGGCAGGACAAGGGCGCATACCGCTACCGCAAGACCGGCGTTGACGGCAAGCGGGTGCAGCAGGACAACATGTCCATAAGCCGTGCGCTGGCCGACGAGCAGTGGGACTACGTCTCCTTGCAGCAGGCCAGCGACCGTTCGGGCCAGCCGGAGACCTACGAGCCTTACCTCACTGAGCTGATAGCGTATATAAAAAAGCTGTCGCCAAAGAGCGAGATAGTGTGGCACCAGACGTGGGCTTACGCCAAAACGTCGCACCACGGAGCGTTTCCGCGCTATGGAAACGACCAGCTGCGCATGTACAACTGCATTGTTGACGCATCGCAGAAAGCCGTGAAAAGCCACGGCATTGACATCGTGATACCAGTCGGAACGGCCATCCAGAACGCGCGGACGACATTCATCGGCGACAACATGAACCGCGACGGACACCATCTTGAGAACTCTTACGGACGCTACACGGCGGCCTGCACGTGGTACGAAGCACTGACAGGGCGCAGCGTTGTGGGCAATGCCTACCGTCCGGAGGGCATGAACGGCGACCTTGCACGCGCCGCACAGGAAGCCGCCCACGCAGCGGTGGGCAGTCCGTGGACGGTCACCAACCTTGCCTATATACAGCCTTCAACGGTGCTTTACAAGGACAAGTCGGTGCCCGTGGCAGTGCGCGTGGAAGACCTTTTGCACCGCATGACGATGCACGAGAAGGTGATGCAGATGGTGCAATACACCCTCGGAACAAACAATATAGAGAACAACAAGGGCGTGGAGGTGAAGAACATCCCGGCCGAGACTGGCTCGCTGATTTACTTCGGCACCGAACCCACCCTGCGCAACAACATGCAGCGGCACGCCATGGAGGACAGCCGCCTGGGCATTCCAATCCTTTTCGGCTACGACGCGATACACGGTTTCCGCACAATATTCCCCATTCCGCTGGCTCAGGCGTGCAGCTTCAACC
Organism: uncultured Prevotella sp.; assembly: GCA_937922435.1. Classification (GTDB taxonomy): domain Bacteria; phylum Bacteroidota; class Bacteroidia; order Bacteroidales; family Bacteroidaceae; genus Prevotella. The sequence continues at coordinate 30,527 of CAKZVT010000062.1, forward strand.
CTCATCTTACGCGCCTTTCGTGCCGCGTAAGCGCTCAGGAGGCACGTATGTCGGGCGTTGACTGGACGTTCTCGCCCATGATTGACGTCGCGCACGACCCGCGCTGGGGGCGCGTTGCCGAGGGTTACGGCGAAGACCCGTACATGAACGGAGTGTTCGGGGCGGCCGCCGTGCGCGGCTATCAGGGCAAGAACCTGGCCGACAGCGTGTCAATAGCCGCCTGCCTGAAGCACTATGTGGCCTACGGAGCATCCGAGGCCGGGCGCGACTACGTATATACCGAGGTGTCGCGGCAGACGCTTTGGGACACCTATCTGCCCCCTTACCGCAAGGCTTTGGAGGCCAAGCCGGCCACGGTGATGAGCTCTTTCAACAACTTTTGCGGCACTCCCGTCACCGCAAGCAAGTATCTGCTTACCGATGTGTTGAAGAAGCAGCTCGGCTTCGACGGCCTCATCGTGTCCGACTGGGCGGCCATTGAGCAGCTCAAGGCGCAGGGAGCGGCGCGCGACTTGAAGCGTGCGGGCGAGCTGGCGGCCAACGCCGGACTTGACATAGACATGATGTCGCACTCTTACGACAAGTATCTGGAGCAGCTTGTGGCCGAAGGACGGGTTGACACCGCCGTCATTGACGACGCCGTAAGGCGCATACTCAAGGTGAAGTTCGACCTCGGTCTCTTTGAAAATCCTTACACCCCGGAGGTCAATGACGACTCTCGCTTCCTTCGAAAGGAGAGCATCAAGCTGGCCGAAGAGCTGGCCGAAGAGACTATGGTGCTGCTGAAGAACGATAACAACACGCTCCCCCTGCGCACGCAGAAGCGCATTCTGCTTACTGGTCCGCTGGCCGACGCGCCCTTCGACATGCTCGGCTGCTGGTACGGACACGGCGAAACGGGCGACATAACGTCAATTCTCACCGCCATGAAGACGGAGTTTGAGGGCAAGGCCGACGTGCAGTATGTGCCCGGTTGTCCGTTCGAGGGCGACGACGAGAGCGGCTTCCGCGATGCCGTGAAGGCCGCGAAGAAGGCTGATGTCATTGTTGTCTGCCTCGGAGAGAAGGGCAAATGGAGCGGCGAGAACGCCTCGCGTGCCTCCATCGAGCTGCCCGGCGTGCAGCTGCGCTTCCTCGAAGAGCTGAAGAAAGCAGGCAAGCCGGTGGTTGTTGTGCTGTCAAACGGCCGTCCGTTGCAGCTCGACCGTGTCGCTCCTTTGGCCGATGCGATGGTCGAGATGTGGCAACCCGGCATCGTGGGCGGCACTCCTTTGGCCGGAATATTGTCCGGACGTGTCAATCCTTCGGGTAAACTCGCGATGACGTTCCCCGTCACCGGCGGCCAAATACCTATCTATTACAACCGCCGTCCGAGTGCGCGCCACCACCAAGGGTTCTACCACGACCTTACGAGCGACCCCCTTTATGAGTTCGGCCACGGCCTAAGCTACACCTCGTTCGAGTACGGCGAGCCTGTCGTTTCAGTTAAGAAAATAGGGCAGAAGGGACGTTTCAGCGTCGATGTGACCGTCAAGAACACCGGCGCGGTTGACGGCAAGGAGGCCGTTCTCGGCTTCGTAAGCTGCCCGTATGCCGTGCTTACGCGCCCAGTAAAGGAGCTTCGCTTCTTCACCAAGAAGGAAATCAAGGCCGGAGAGACCGTCACCTGCCACTTCGACCTCAACGTTCAGCGCGACCTCGGCTTTGTGAACGACCGTGGAGAGACCGTCGTTGAGCCGGGCGAATACCGCATAACGATAGGAGGAAAGACCGTAACATTGGAAGTAACAGAATAGTAAACGATGAATAAAATCAAGTGTTTGTTAGTCGCCGGGGCGGTCACCGTGGCCGCCGTAGCTGCCAAGGCGCAGACCGTGACACCCGAAATTGAGAAGAGGGCGGCGGACATCGTAGCCAAGATGACCCTCGAAGAGAAAGTAAGTTACTTGTCGGGCGCGACGTCGTTCTCGCTCCGCGAAATCCCGAGAGTAGGCATTCCGACGGTGCTGTTGGCCGACGGTCCGGTGGGAATACGCAACCATGCGCCCCACAGCACGCTGTATCCGGCATCGATGTTGAGCGCGGCCACATGGAACAGAGACCTGCTCTACCGCCTCGGACGCTCGCTGGGCGACGACGCGAGGGCGCGAGGCGTGGGCATACTGCTCGGCCCCGGAGTGAACATCTACCGTTCGCCGCTGTGCGGAAGGAACTATGAATACTTTGGCGAAGACCCTTACCTGACGGGCGAAGCCGCCCTGGCCTACATCAACGGAGTGCAGTCGCGCGGCGTGCTGGCCACCATCAAGCACTTCGCAGGCAACAACCAGGAGTGGAGCCGACACCATGTAAGCTCGGAAATAGACGAGCGCACGCTGTTTGAAATCTACTTCCCGGCGTTCCAGAAGGCCGTCACCAAGGGCAAGGTAGGCTCTGTAATGGACAGCTACAACCTGCTCAACGGCGTGCATTCCACGGAGAACGCATGGCTCAACAAGGAAGTGCTGCGCAAGCGTTGGGGCTTCGACGGCATAATAATGTCCGACTGGACGTCGGTATATTCAACCATAGCGGCGGCCAACAACGGCCTCGACCTGGAGATGCCGAAGGGCAAGAACTTCACCGTTGACAAAATACGCGCGGCCATCGAGGCAGGAACGGTGGACGAAAGGGTCATAGACGAGAAGGTGAAACACATACTCCAGACGGTCATAGCGTTCGGAATATTCGACCGGAAGCAGAAGGAAGAGAACATACCGCTTGACAACCCGTCGTCGCACGAGACGGCTCTGGCACTGGCGCGCGAGGGCATCGTGATGCTGAAAAACGACGGAGGAGTGCTCCCCCTGCGCGGTTCCATAGCCTTGGTAGGCCCCAACGCCACGGTAATAACTACCGGCGGAGGCAGCGGCAACGTAGTTCCGTTCACGTCAACGCCCGTGAGCGAGGCTCTGAAAAAGATGAACAAGAAGACCATAATGCTTACGGACGACGTGATTTATGACGACATCGCCGACCAGGTGTTCACCGACTCGACGATGAAGACAAAGGGCTTCCGTGGCGAATACTTTAAGAACAAGGGACTGAAGGGCGCAGCCGACGTAGTGAGGATCGACCCGAAGGTGGACTTCGACTGGGAATATGGCCGCCCGATGGACGGTTTCCCCACCGACACTTTCAGCGTGCGATGGAGCGGATGCTACACTCCGAAGGCTGACGAGACGCTGAAAGTATACATCGGAGGCGACGACGGCTACCGCATAAAGGTGAACGGCAAGACCGTGGCAGGCGACTGGGGCAACCACGCCTACTCGTTCCGCGAGCTGGCGTTGAAGGTGAAAGGCGGCGTGAGGAACGATATCGTGGTGGAATATTTTGACAACATATCGTCGGCCAACATAAAAGTCAGCCTCAAGAGACTCAACGAGGACAAGCTGTTCAAGGGCGTTCGCAAGGCCGACAACGTGGTATATTGCGCCGGATTCAACAGCAGCATCGAGGGCGAAGGCTTTGACCGCCCGTTCGAGCTGCCACAGTTCCAGCAGGAGATGATAGCCCGACTGGCCGCCGAGAACCCCAACATGGTGGTCGTAGTGAACGCCGGAGGAGGCATAGCCTTCAAGCCTTGGCTCGACAAAGTAAAGGGAGTGCTCATGGCTTGGTATCCGGGACAGGAGGGCGGACAGGCCATCGCCGAAATACTGCGCGGCAAGCTGTCGCCCAGCGGCAAGCTGCCTATCTCCATCGAGGAGAAACTTGAGGACAACCCCTGCTACGAGAACTACCACGAGAACATGAAAGGACGCGAGCTGCGCTCGGTGGAATACCGCGAGGGAGTGTTCATGGGCTACCGCGGATACGACAAGACGGGCGTGAAGCCGCTGTTCCCCTTCGGCTTCGGACTGTCTTACTCTACCTTCGAGTATTCGGGTCTTACGCTTGAAAAGACCGGCAACAATGAAGTAAAAGTTGCCTTCAGCGTGAAGAACACCGGCCGCGTGGAGGCCAAGGAGGCGGCACAGGTGTACGTCACCGATGTCAAGTCGACCGTAAAGCGTCCGTTGAAGGAGCTTAAAGGCTTCGAGAAAGTGACGCTGAAACCAGGCGAGACGAAGCGCGTTGAGCTTACGCTCGACAAGGACGCCTTCGCATATTACGACGTGATGCAGGAGCGGTTCGTCGTAGAGCCGGGAACGTTCACCATATCGGTGGGCGGCAGTTCGGCCGACCTTCCGCTCAAGCAGGACATTGAGCTGTGAGGAAACAGCCAAACCTAACACCCACCCCAACCCTCCCGAAGGGAGGGAGCTTGGTATGATTTCGCAGCTTTGGCACATCAGGCTTATCGGGCCTATCGGGTTAATTAGGCCCAATATGCCCAATGAGCCATATGGGCCTGATAAGCCGCTGATAATCAGATGATTGCCAAAAGGCCACCTTTTGCACCGCAAAAGGTGGCCTTTTAGCGTGCAATTGGCGGTCTTTTGGAAGACAAAAGACCGCCTTTCGCATACGGCTTGTTTGGCTCATAGGGCTTATTTGGCTTATAAGCCCTATTAGCCTGATAGGCCGGACAAGCCTGATGGCAGCGCTTACCTCATCACGTTCTTCATCATCCTGTCGATGCACTTGCGCTTCTGGCTTATGTCGGGGTGCACGTACAGGTTGAGCGTAGTGCCTATGTTGGCGTGGCCGAGTATGGAGCTTACCGTCTTGTAGTCGCAGCGGCTCTCTATGCAGCGCGTGGCGAAGGTGTGGCGCAGGCCGTGGAACTTCATCGGCGGCAGCCCAAGCTCTTGCATCAGGTTCTGGTAATAGCGCCGGTACAGGCGCGGTTCGAGCGGCTTGCAGCCGTTGCTCAGCACATAGTCTTCGTCGTTGACCATGCTTGACAGCGGCTTGAGTACTGCCACCAGCTCGCGGCTTATGGGTATTTCGCGCCTCGCGCTGTCGGTCTTGGGCTGCCCGATTACCACCTTTGTGCGCCTCTTGCCGCCGTCGGTTACGTAGATGCGCTCTATGGTACGCTCCACACTGATGACCTTCGAGCGTATGTTGATGTCGCCCCACTTCAGCGCGCACACCTCGCCTATGCGCAGGCCCGTGCACAGGCAGATGTACAGGCCGAGTCCGCGGAAGCTGAAGTGGCGGCGCAGATACTTCATGAGCAGCCGCTGCTGGCCGTGCGTAAGCACCATTACTTTGTCGCTGCCGGTGAGCTTGGGCATCTTTACGTCCCAGTCGCGCCATTCCGTCCACCCCTTTTTCTGTCCGTATGACATGAGCATCTTCAGCACCAGCATGATGTCTTTCACCGTGCGCGGCGACAGTCCTTCTTCGGTCAGCTTCACCACGAAGTCCTGCATCAGGTGTTCGTCTATGCGTTGCAGGTTGCCGAATGCCGGCAGGATGTGCTTCTCGGCGTTGCACGTGTACGTAGCCATAGTCGATTCCTTTACCATAAATTTCTTCATTTCACGCCATTCAAAATAAACGTTCTTAATGTCAAACTGTTCCATTGTCTTATTGTTTTTAATGTTAAGCGGCGGCAAAATAATGAATTGTAATATTTCGGCGCGTGTTTTGCACCGAAATGTTGATTAATTTGCGTGCGGCTGATGGAGAAAAGATGTGAATATTCCGTGAATTTTATTAAAAGGCAGGCGTTTGTCGTTTTTTTTCCGTATGTTTGCAGCCAATATGCGCACGGCGCATTGAAACATAAAACAACAAATAACAGAAGATTATGAACGAAGACAGACTTTATGAACTGATACGCGAGAAGGAACAGACGGCCGCCGCCGTGTTCCCCGCATTGATGCGCAAGGTGTACGTATGGATGACGCTTGCGCTCGTAATAACGGGCTTCACGGCCTACAGCGTTGCCAACAGCCCCGGCATAATGCAGGCCATCTACGCCAACAGGATGATGATGTGGGGCTTGCTCATTGCCGAAGTGGCGCTGGTATGGTACGTCTCGGCGCGCATAGACCGCCTCTCGCTCACCACGGCCACGATGCTCTTCGTGCTCTATTCGGTACTCAACGGAGCCACGCTGTCAATCATCTTCATGGCGTACACGATGCAGTCAATCGCCTCGGTGTTCTTCATCACAGCCGGAACGTTCGCCGCCATGTCGCTCGTCGGCGTGTTCACCAAGAAAGACTTGTCGCCGCTGGGCCGCATACTGTTCATGGCGCTCATCGGACTCATCATCGCCACGCTGGTAAACGCTTTCCTCATAAAGAGCGGAGGCTTCAGCCTTATAGTTAGTTATGTGGGCGTGCTCATCTTCGTCGGCCTCACGGCGTATGACACGCAGAAAATAAAGAACATGCTCATAGAGGCCGACGACGCCACCGAAGGCGCGCAGAAAATCGCCCTGATGGGCTCGCTCGCCCTCTATCTCGACTTCATCAACCTCTTCCTCTACCTGCTCCGCATCTTCGGAGGCAACAGGGAGTAAGTTTGTTTAGTAGTAAAGGAGTAAGGAGAGAAGGAGTAAGTAGATTTGCATCGGTTGTCATTACGCTGACAGCATTGCAACAAAGCTAATCTACTTACTCCTTCTCTCCTTACTCCTTTACTCCTTTCTAAAATCTCCTTTACTTCTCTCAAAGTTCCAAGCGTTTTTGCATAAAAATGCAAAAACGCTTGGAACTTTGAATAAATATCCATATATTTGCACTCGAATTGCATAAAAATACAATAATGAAATCTAAGGACAACAGGCTTCAGACATTGCGGATGCTCATTTCAAGTCAGGAACTTTGCTGCCAGGAAGACGTGCTCAAGGCTCTTGCCAAGGAGGGGTACAACGTTACCCAGGCAACTTTGAGCCGCGACTTGAAGCAGCTCAAGGTGGCAAAAGCCACCAGCCTGGGCGGCAAGTACTTCTACGTGCTGCCCAACGAGACGATGTACAGGCGCGTGGCAAGCCCAAAGAGCGCGGCCGAGATGCTGCTCACGTCGGGCTTCATGTCAATCAACTTCTCGGGCAACATGGGCGTAATCAAGACCCGTCCCGGCTACGCCAGCAGCCTGGCTTACAACATTGACAACGGCGGACTGCCGTCAATCATCGGCACAATCGCCGGCGACGACACCATATTCATCGTCATAAAGGACGGCGAGATGTATGCCGACGTGATGGACGAGCTGCGCAGCGTAATACCAGATATAAAGTAAAAGGTGAGAAGGTGAGAACGTAAGAAGGTGAGAAAGCCTGCCGGTTGCACACAGCTTGCACAAGTAATGGCTTTAACTTCTATAACTTCTGTAACTTCTTTAACTTCTAAAACAACAATGGAAGAAATAACAGTCTTGGTGGCCGACGCGTCTCACGAGAAGTACGTCGACACCATACTTGACACTATGGCGGCCGCGGCCAAGGTGCGCGGCACGGGCATCGCCAGGCGCTCGCACGAGTACCTGGCCACCAAGATGCGCGAGACTAAAGCCGTAATAGCCCTCGCCGGCGACCGCTTCGCAGGCTTCAGCTACATTGAGACGTGGGGCAACAAGCACTATGTGACAACCTCCGGACTCATCGTCCACCCTGACTTCCGCGGTCTCGGCGTGTCGAAGCGCATCAAGGACATGACGTTCACCCTTGCCAGGACACGCTGGCCGAAGGCCAAAATATTCAGTCTTACCAGCGGCGCGGCGGTGATGCGCATGAACACACAGCTGGGTTACGTGCCCGTTACGTTCGCCGAGCTGACCGACGACGAAGCCTTTTGGCGCGGCTGTGAGGGCTGCATCAACGTCGACGTGCTTAAACGCACGGGGCGTAAGTACTGCATCTGCACCGGCATGCTGTACGACCCTGATGTTCACGGGGACGAACCTGCGCCCATCGAGCTGCCCGACGAGGTGATGAGAAGGATTAGGAAATGATTTCAGGAGGGAAGGAGTAAGTAGAGAAGGAGTAAGTAGAAAGGGGTGAAGGGGTAAGTAGAAAAGCCTTGCAGCAGTGCATCCAAGGGCGCATCAGGCTCATTCGGCTCATTTGACCTTGCCATATAAGCATGGCATTTGTACTTACTCCTTCTCTCCTTACTCCTCTACTCCTTAGAAAAACAATAAAAACAAACGATTATGCCAGACAAGAAGAAAGTGGTGGTAGCCTTCTCCGGGGGGCTTGACACATCCTACACGGTGATGAAACTGTCGCACGACATGGGCTACGAGGTCTACGCCGCCTGCGCCAACACAGGCGGATTCAGTGCCGAACAGCTGAAGACGAACGAGGAGAACGCCTACAAGCTGGGCGCGAAGGAGTACGTTACGCTCGACGTTACGCACGAATACTACGAGAAAAGCCTAAAGTACATGATATTTGGCAACGTGCTCCGAAACAACTGTTACCCCATATCCGTGTCGTCGGAGCGCATCTTCCAGGCCATAGCCATTGCCCGTTACGCCAAGCAAATCGGCGCGGACGCCATAGCGCACGGCTCTACCGGCGCGGGCAACGACCAAATACGCTTCGACATGACGTTCCTCGTTATGGCGCCGGGCGTGGAAATCATCACGCTGACACGCGACAAGGCGCTCTCGCGTAAGGAGGAAGTGGACTACCTGAACGCGCACGGCTTCACGGCCGACTTCACCAAACTGAAGTACAGCTACAACGTAGGCATCTGGGGGACGAGCATCTGCGGCGGCGAGCTTCTCGACTCGGCGCAGGGCCTTCCGGAAGAGGCTTACCTCAAGCACGTCACCCGGCACGACGAGAGCGAGCTGCGCATAGAGTTCAAGAAGGGTGAAATCGTGGCCGTGAACGGCGTGAAATACGACGACAAGGTGGCCGCAATACAGCGCATTGAGGAGCTTGGCGCAGCCTACGGCATAGGCCGCGACTGCAACGTGGGCGACACCATAATAGGCATAAAGGGCCGAGTGGGCTTCGAGGCGGCGGCTCCCAAGCTCATCATCGAGGCTCACCGCATGCTCGAGAAGTACACTTTGAGCAAGTGGCAGCAGTACTGGAAAGACCAGGTAGCCAACTGGTACGGCATGTTCCTGCACGAAAGCCAGTACCTGGAACCCGTCATGCCCGACATCGAAGCCATGCTTACGAGCAGCCAAAGGAACGTGAACGGCACGGCAATCCTCAAGCTCCGTCCTCTCGGATTCGAGTGCGTGGGCGTCGATTCGCCCGATGATTTGCTCAAATCGAAGCTCGGCGAATACGGCGAAATGCAGCACGGCTGGACAGCCGAAGAGGCAAAGGGCTTCATCAAGGTGCTCTCAACGCCGCTAAGGGTGTATTATGGGATACACGAGGGGGAGAGGTAACACCCACCCCAACCCGGCCAGACACCCACCCCAACCCTCCCGAAGGGAGGGGGCTTGGTATGACTTTGCCGGTTGGTTTATAGCCTTGGCGCATTAGGCTTACTGGGCTTATCAGGCCAATTAGGCCCAATAAGCCATATAAGCCGAATGAGACTGTTAACTATCTGATAATCAAGCGTCTTGCGAAAGGCCGTCTTTCAGGCTGCGAAAGGCCACATTTTAGGGCGTAAAAGGTGGCCTTTGGGAAGGTAAAAGACGGTCTTTGGGGGAATGTCCGCAAACAAGCGGCTTGTAAGTAGGTAGCTTACGGCATTTGTGCCAAAGGCATAGTGTTTGAAAATTTAATATTAACCATAAATAAAAATACCCGCCACGGCCATTCAAGCCCCCTCCCTTTGGGAGGGCAGGGGTGGGTGTCAGGTGTTTATGAAAATAGGTATCTTAGGCGCCGCAGGCTACACCGGCGGCGAGCTTATCCGCCTTTTGCTCAACCATCCGCAGGCGGAAATCGTATTTGCAAACAGCGAGAGCAACGCAGGCAACCCCGTAGCCGACATCCACGAGGGGCTTTACGGCGACACGGAGTTGCGCTTCACCGATGCGATGCCGCTCTCCGAGGTTGACGTTCTCTTCTTCTGCTTCGGCCACGGCAAGAGCCGTCAGTTCCTCGCGGAGCACGATGTGCCGGGCACGGTGCGCATCATCGACCTGGCGCAGGACTTCCGTCTCAAGGCCGATGGCAACGACTTCGTGTACGGACTGCCCGAAATCAACCGCGAACGGATATCGGCGGCGCACCATGTAGCAAACCCCGGCTGCTTCGCCACGTGCATACAGCTCGGCCTGTTGCCTGCCGCGAAGATGGGACTGCTCACGGGAGACATATCTGTCAACGCCATAACCGGCAGCACCGGGGCAGGGCAGAAGCCCGGGGCGACGACCCACTTCAGCTGGCGCACTGACAACATGAGCATATACAAGCCCTTCACGCACCAGCATGTGCCCGAAATACGCCAGAGCCTGGAGCAGACCCAGGGCGCTCCCGTAGGCCCGGTAGACTTCATTCCGTACCGCGGCCCGTTCGCCCGCGGCATCTTCGCCACCGCCGTAGTGCGTACCGAGGCAAGCATCGAGAGCATAGTCGAAGGCTACAAAGCATTCTACAAGGACGAGCCTTTTACCCACTACACGGACAAACCCATAGACATGAAGCAGGCGGTGAACACCAACAAGTGCCTCGTTCACTGCGAGAAGTACGGTGACAAGCTGCTCATCACGTCCTGTATAGACAACCTTCTGAAGGGTGCCGTAGGGCAAGCCGTCGAGAACATGAACATCATGTTCGGCGTGAAGGAGGACATGGGACTAAGGCTTAAGGCGACGGCGTTCTAAGTGAAGAGTGAAGAACGAAGAGTGAAGAATTCATTTGTATGGGAACGAGAAATATAAACGAATACAACAGAAGTTGCTCGCCGCTTCACCGTAAAAGCTATGAGTTTTCGGTAAGAATAATCAACATGGTGAAGTATATAAAGTGTTCGGCGAAGGAGTACGCGCTTACCAACCAAGTGCTACGCTCCGGGACGGCAGTCGGCGCGCTTGTACGTGAAGCCGAGTTTGCCCAAAGTCCTTCTGACTTCATCAATAAATTGTCTATCGCACTGAAAGAATGCAACGAGACATTTTATTGGCTCAACCTCTTAAGAGATACCGAATATATAAATGACAAGGAAGCCGAAAGCATATTGCAAGACTGCGATGAACTGCTTGCAATACTTATATCTTCAGTCAAAACGGTAAAGGAAAGGAATAAGAAAACAAACAACAGTGAAAAATGAACAGTGGGAATATGTTGAAGCAAATGAATTCTTAACTCTTCGTTCTTCACTCTTAACTAATAAACATGGAACTATTTGACGTTTATCCCTTATTCGACATCAACATCGTCAAGGGCAAAGACTGCGCCGTTTGGGACGACAAGGGGCAGGAATACTTGGACCTTTACGGCGGCCACGCCGTCATAAGCATAGGCCACTGCCATCCTCATTACGTCGAGGCGTTGGGCAGGCAGGCCGCCGAACTCGGCTTTTACAGCAACTCCGTAGTAAATATGTTGCAGCGGCGGCTGGCCGAGCGGCTGGGCAAGGCGTGTGGATATGACGACTACCAGCTGTTCCTCGTCAACAGCGGGGCGGAAGCCAACGAGAACGCATTGAAGCTGGTGTCGTTCAAGACGGGGCGCACGCGCATCCTGTCGGCCGCCAAGGCGTTCCACGGACGCACGTCGCTGGCCGTCGAGGCGACGGATAATCCGAAAATTATTGCGCCCGTCAACGCCAACGGCCACGTCACTTACCTGCCGCTGAACGACCTTGCGGCGTGGGAGGCGGAGCTTGCCAAGGGCGACGTCTGCGCCTGCATCATAGAGTGCATACAGGGAGTGGGCGGCATAAGGATGGCGACAGAAGAGTTTGCGCAGGGCTTGCAGGCCGCCTGCAAGCGGCACGGCGCGGTGCTCGTATGCGACGAAATACAGTGCGGCTACGGCCGTTCGGGCCGCTTCTTCGCCCACCAGTGGCTCAGCATCAGGCCCGACCTCGTTACCGTTGCCAAGGGAATTGCCAACGGCTTCCCCATGGGCGCGGTGCTCATCTCGCCCGACTTCAAGCCCGAATACGGCCAGCTGGGTACCACGTTCGGCGGCAACCATCTTGGCTGCGCCGCCGCGCTGGCCGTGCTCGACGTGATGGAGGGCAGCCGTCTGGTTGACAACGCGCGCGAGACCGGCGACTACCTCATGGGCAAACTGCTGGAGCTGAAGGCCGAAGAGAAGCGCATCACCGACGTGCGCGGCCGCGGACTGATGGTAGGCATCGAACTGTCAATACCGCACAAGGAGCTGCGCCGCCATCTCGTCTACAGCGAGCACTGCTTCACGGGCTGCGCATCCATCAACATACTGCGCCTGCTGCCGCCGCTGACGTTCACCAAGGCCATGGCCGACGACTTCATTCTGCGCTTGAAGCGTGCATTCGCCGCTGTTTAGGCAACAAACCATAAACAGACGGGCAGACAAGGATTTTGCTTTATTCGGTTGAAAAAGCGTGTGTCCTTGTCTGCCCGTCTGTGTATGTTCCGCCTGCCACAGGCAGGTTTAAGCCCGATACCACGCATCCGCGTAATACGTTCCGCCGGTATTGCTGCCGTCCACGGAGGCGTGGTGGCGCGGATGGCGGGGCGGTTTCGGTTTCTTGTGCTTCTTATGTTTCTTGTGGTGCGGTGGTCCGTCGTAATGCTTGTGTACTACGCACGAGGCGCAGAGCAGCGACAGGCACAGGGCTACCGCCGCCGTCTTCATCGTTGTAAACCGTTTCATGACTGTATGGATTTTTATGTGTTACGTCTGTTAAAACGCCCCGTCCGCAGACCGGCGTTTATATAGATGACCGCCGGGGCGGCCAAAAGTAAAACCGCGGCGGTGCTTTATTTGCATTTTTTCACCTATTGCGCGGTGCCCGGCGCATGCTCCGTTTGCCGCATTGGCGCATTAGGCTCATGCGGCCTATAAGGCTAATTGGGCCTAATAAGCCCGATAAGCCTAATGAAACAGATAAGCCGCTGATAGTCAGCCGGTTGCCAAAAGGCCACCTTTTGCATTGCAAAAGGTGGCCTTTTAGCGTGCAATTCATGGCCTTTTAGCGTGCAAAAGGTGGCCTCTTAAAAGCGATGAAGCATACCAAGCTCCCTCCCTTTGGGAGGGTTGGGGTGGGTGCCATTATAAAAATAAATGCTCGTTTCTCTCCCATTTATTTTGTATTTCTCTCGGCTTGCACTAACTTTGCATCAGATTTATTATATTTACAGATTATGGCAAAGAAAGCATTATTGATGATACTCGACGGATGGGGTATCGGAAAGCATGGCGAAGGCGACGTAATCTACAACACGCCTACTCCTTATCTTGATTATCTTAACGCTGTAAGTCCGCACTCGCAGCTACAGGCTTCGGGCGAGGACGTTGGTCTGCCCGACGGACAGATGGGCAACTCGGAGGTGGGACACCTCAACATCGGTGCCGGACGCATCGTTTATCAGGACCTGGTTAAAATCAACCGCGCCTGCAAGGACGGTTCCATCCTCGACAATCCCGAAATAAAGAATGCTTACGGATACGCACAGCAGACGGGCAAGAAGCTCCACCTGATGGGGCTTACCTCGAACGGCGGCGTGCACTCTTCGCTCGACCACCTGTTCAAGCTCATCGAAATAGGCAAGCACTACGGCCTGAACGACGTCTACGTGCACTGCTTCATGGACGGCCGCGACACCGACCCGAAGAGCGGCGCGGGCTTCATACGCGAGCTTGAGAGCGTGTGCCGCGAGAACGGCGCACACGTGGCAAGCATCGTAGGCCGCTTCTACGCCATGGACCGTGACAAGCGCTGGGCGCGCGTCAAGGAGGCTTACGACCTGCTCGTAGAGGGCAAGGGCAAGCAGGCCACTGACATGGTGCAGGCTATGGAGGAAAGTTACGCCGAAGGCGTGACCGACGAGTTCATCAAGCCTATCCACAACTCTACCGTCGACGGCACAATACAGGAGGGCGACGTGGTAATCTTCATCAACTTCCGCAACGACCGCGCAAAGGAGCTTACACAGGTACTTACACAGCAGGACATGCCCGAGGAGGGAATGCACACCATCAAGGACCTGCAATACTACTGCATGACGCCGTATGACGCGTCGTTCAAGGGCGTGCACATACTCTTCCCCAAGGAGAACGTGGAGGACACTCTCGGCGAATATCTTAGCAAGCAGGGCAAGAAGCAGCTGCATACGGCAGAGACGGAGAAGTACGCCCACGTGACGTTCTTCTTCAACGGCGGACGCGAAGCTCCCTACGAGGGCGAAGACCGCATACTCGTGCCGTCGCCGAAGGTCGCCACTTATGACCTGAAGCCCGAGATGAGCGCATACGAAGTGAAGGACAAGCTCGTAGGGGCAATCAACACGCAGGAGTACGACTTCATCGTGGTTAACTTCGCCAACGGCGACATGGTGGGCCACACCGGCGTGTACCACGCCATAGCCAAGGCCGTATGGGCGGTTGACCACTGCGTCAAGGAGGTAATCGAGGCCGCCAAGGCCAACGGCTACGAGGCCATAATAATAGCCGACCACGGCAACGCCGACAACGCCATCAACGCCGACGGCACGCCCAACACGGCTCACTCGCTGAACCCCGTGCCCTTCATCTACGTGACCGACAACAACAGCGCTACCGTGAAGGACGGACGCCTGGCCGACGTTGCACCCTCAATACTGCACATTATGGGCCTCGAACAGCCTGCCGACATGACCGGCGAGAACCTTATCGAGGACAACATAAAGTAAGGTTTTGCGGTCTTGCGGTTATACGGTCGTAAGGTTTTACGGCCTTACGGTTTCCGCACAAAGGCGCAGACCGCCGCTACATACCGTCACAAAGCAATACCGCCACGGCTTCAATCGCCGCGGCGGTATTGCCGTTTTTATGCGTGCCGCGGCGTGGCGGTACGCCTTATATTCAATAAATCGTCGTCCAAAATGTGAAATTTGGGACATTTTTTCTCCTTGTAATATTGTTTCCGACAGCCACATTTTTGTAACTTTGCACACTTGAAAAGGAAGTTTGAGAAGACGGCAAATGATTAAGATAGGTATCGACATAGGCTCTACTACGGTCAAGGTGGCCGCCGTCGGAGAGACTGGCGGCATCATATTCTCGCGCTATGGGCGGCATCATGCCGACGCACGCGAGGTGGTAGTGCGCATGCTCGGCGAACTGCAAGAAGTCTGCGGCGATGACGACGTGTGCCTAAGGCTTACCGGTTCGGTGGGCATGGGCTTCGCCGAGAAGTGCTCGCTGCCGTTCGTGCAGGAGGTGGTGGCCGCCACGAAGGCCGTGCAGAAGTATCATCCCGAGGCCGCATCGCTAATCGACATAGGCGGTGAGGACGCCAAGGTGGTGCTCTTCCGTGACGGACGGGCAACCGACCTGCGCATGAATGGCAACTGCGCGGGCGGCACAGGGGCGTTCATCGACCAGATGGCGGTGCTCCTTGATGTCGGCGTCGGTGAGCTTGGCAGCCTTGCCTTGCAGGCGGAGAGGACTTATCCCATAGCGTCGCGGTGCGGCGTTTTCTGCAAGACCGACATCCAGAACCTCGTCGCTAAGAACGTAAACAAGGCCGACATCGCCGCCTCAATACTCCACGCCGTAGCCGTTCAGACCGTCGTTACGCTGGCTCACGGCTGCGAAATAACGCCGCCCGTGGTGATGTGCGGCGGTCCGCTGACGTTCATTCCGGCTCTGCGCAAGGCGTTCAAGGACTATCTTTCGCTCTCCGACGACGACATAATACTGCCCGAAAAGGGCGAGATGCTCCCGGCGTTGGGCGCGGCCATGTCTGCCGTTGACGGCGAGCAGCCGCGCAAACTGGCCGGTTTCATCGGGCTGTTGGGCGGTGACAGCCGTCATGACAACGGCCAAAGCCTCGCCCTGAAACCTATATTTGCGGACGAAGGGGAGCATTCGGCGTGGCTCGGGCACATGTCACGGTACAAGGTCGGTAAGGCGAAGCTGCGCAAAGGCGGGCAAGACGTGTTCATAGGCATCGACTCCGGCTCGACGACTACCAAGCTCGTGGTGACAGATACGTCGTCGCGCGTACTTTATTCATACTATACATCCAACAAGGGCAACCCCATAGAGGCGGTAGAGGAAGGGCTTAAGCAGCTTCAGGAGGAGTGCGCCCGAATTGGTGCCACGCTCTACGTGAAGGGCAGTTGCTCCACGGGCTACGGCGAAGACCTTGTCAAGGCGGCTTTCCAGCTTGACGGGGGCATAGTCGAAACAATAGCCCACTACATGGCGGCGCACAGCCTCGACCCCGACGTCTCGTTTATTCTCGACATCGGCGGACAGGACATGAAGGCCATGTTCATCACCAACGGCGTCATCGACCGCATCGAAATAAACGAAGCCTGCTCGTCGGGCTGCGGCTCGTTCATAGAGACTTTCGCCAAGACCCTTGGCTATACGGCCGCCGAGTTCGCCTCGCTGGCGTGCCGTGCGGCTGCTCCGTGCGACCTCGGAACGCGCTGTACGGTGTTCATGAACTCCAAGGTGAAGCAGGCTTTGCGTGAAGGTGCGACGGTAAGCGACATCGCCGCCGGGCTGGCTTACTCCGTAGTGAAGAACTGCCTGTACAAAGTGCTGAAGCTAAGGGACGTGTCCCAGCTCGGCAGTCATATCGTAGTGCAGGGCGGAACGATGCGCAACGACGCCGTGGTGAGGGCTTTGGAGACGCTGGCCGGCGTCGAAGTGGCGCGCTGCGACATGCCCGAGCTGATGGGAGCGTATGGCTGTGCCCTCTACGCAAGACGTTACAGCCGCGGCGGAGTGACGCTTGACGAACTCCTTGACAAGGCCGGCTACACGTCGCGGACGCTTCATTGCAAGGGCTGCGACAACCAGTGCCTCGTCGTAAGATACCGTTTTGCCAACGGACATGACTACTTTTCGGGCAACCGCTGCGAGAAGGTGTTTGCTAACGGCGGCGGAGACAGGCCGCGGAAAGGCATCAACGCTTACGAGAAAAAGAACAGGCTGCTCTTCGACCGAGAGCCGCTTAAAGGCCCGTCGGCCATTACCATAGGCATTCCCCGCTGCCTCAACATGTACGAGGACTATCCTTTCTGGCACACACTGTTCACCAATTGCGGAATAGGCGTGCGCCTTTCTTCAAGCTCCGAGTTCTCAAGTTACGAACAAAGTGCGTGCATGGTGATGTCAGACAACATCTGTTTCCCTGCCAAACTCGTGCACAGCCACATACAAGACCTCATCGACAGCCGCGTGGAGCGCATCTTCATGCCGTTCGTTGTCCACGAGCGGCAGGACGGCGGACAAAACAGCTACAACTGTCCCATCGTGACCGGCTACGCCGAAGTTGTCAAAGGAGTGCAGGGCGGGAGTGTTCCCATTGATTCGCCGACCTTCAGTTTCAAGGACAAAAAGCTGCTTTACAAGCAATGTTGCGAGTATCTTGCCACGCTCGGAGTGAGCGACAAGGCAGCCAGCCGCGCCTTCAGCTTGGCCGTCAGTGCGCAGGATGCTTACGCGAAGGACATTGCCGCCTACGACGAATACGTGCTCCGCAAGGCCAAAGAGCAAGGAGCAATGGTGATAATGCTGGCCGGACGGCCTTACCATGCCGACATGCTAATACAGCACAAGGTGTCTGACATGCTGGCCGACATGGGCGTTTACGTGCTTACCGACGACATTGTGAGAGGCCGGAAGGTGGCCGTCAACGACACGCACTACCTGCCGCAGTGGGCTTATCCCAACCGAATATTGGAGGCGGCGGAGTGGAGTGCCGGGCAGGAAGGCATCGAGTTTGTCGAGATGACGTCGTTCGGCTGCGGCCCTGACGCGTTCCTCACCGACGAGGTTCGTGACATGCTGATGCGTCACGGCAAGGCTCTTACACTGCTGAAGCTCGACGACATCAACAACGTAGGCTCGATGAAGTTGCGCGTTCGGTCGCTGATGGAGAGCCTGAAGCTCGCTGGAAGCGGTGCGAAAGGCGGCCGGAAGGAAACGGATTTCAAGACCACGCCGGAGTTTGACGAGGCTTGTCGCGGCCGCAAAATCATAGTGCCTTACTTCACGCCGTTCATCTCTCCGCTCATACCTGCCATCATGAAAATCGCCGGTTACGATGTTGACAACCTGCCGTTGAGCGACACCGAGTCGTGCGAATGGGGCTTGAAGTACGCCAACAACGAGGTTTGCTACCCGGCGACGCTCATCGTCGGCGACATAATAAAGGCGTTCGAGAGCGGCAAGTACGACCCTGCGAACACCGCCGTGGCCATGACGCAGACGGGCGGACAGTGCCGCGCGAGCAGCTATGTGGCGTTAATTAAGAAGGCGCTGGTCGATGCCGGCTATGGCGAAGTGCCCGTTGTAGCGCTTACTTTCGGCGGTTCTATGGGCAACAGGCAGTCGGGTTTCCGCGTAAACTGGCTGAAGATGCTGCCCATTGCGCTGTATGCCGTGCTCTACAGTGACTGCATCGCCAAGTTCTACTACGCCACCGTGGTGCGCGAGAAGCAGCCGGGGCAGGCCGCACGGCTGCGCGACTTGTACCTTGAAGCTGGCGAGAGCCTCATCCTTGAGGACCGTCACGACGACCTGTTGAGCTATCTCGCGATGGCCGCGACCGAGTTTGACCGAGCCTGCGGCGACCGCGTGTGTCCCAAGGTGTGCGTCGTCGGCGAAATATTCTTGAAGTTCAACCCCTTCGCCCAGAAGCATGTTACCGACTGGCTCATGTCCCACGGCATCGAGATAGTGCCCCCTCTGCTGCTCGACTTCTTCATGCAGAGCTTCGTCAACAAGCGTGTCGACGAGCAGGCGCACATCAGCCGCAAGACCGTTGCAGGCTTCGTCTACGGCCTGATGTACAAACGCATACGCAAACACATCGACCGTGTGAACCATGCCGTCTCGTCGTTCAGGTACTTTACGCCGTTCAACGACATCTTCGCCGAGGCCGAAGAGGCGCGCAAGGTAATAACCCTTAGCGCGCAGTTCGGCGAAGGATGGCTGCTGCCTGCCGAAATAATGTCGTGCGCAAGGCAGGGAGTGCGCAACGTGGTTAGCCTCCAGCCCTTCGGCTGCATAGCCAACCACATTGTATCCAAGGGAATGGAAAAGAAAATAAAGGCGTTCTTCCCCGACATGAACATCCTCTCATTGGACTTTGACAGCGGCGTTAGCGACGTCAATATCACCAACCGCCTGCTGTTGTTCATCGACAACCTGAAAAACGGCTGACGGCTTGCCGGCAACGCGCTGGCAGCCAATCGTTTACTAAAAAGCCGTGTTTCGCATTGCGAAACACGGCTTTTTGCATTGTAATCGGTGGTCTTTTGCTTTTGTTTTTACGGAAAAATGGATTAATTTTGCACATTGATTGAAAACCAGACAGTTATGGACGTAAAGATAGAGGAAAGCTGGAAGCGGCACATCGGCGCGGAGTTTGACAAACCTTATTTCGCCTTGCTGGCCGCATTCGTGCACGACGAGTACCGCCGCGGCAGGTGTTATCCGCCTGCGCGGCTCGTGTTCAACGCCTTCAACCTGTGCCCGTTCGACCGCGTTAAGGTTGTCCTGCTCGGCCAAGACCCATACCATGAGCCGGGGCAGGCCCACGGACTGTGCTTCTCGGTGAACGACGGGGTGCCCTTTCCGCCGTCGCTCGTCAACATATTCAAGGAGGTGCACGACGACACGGGCGCACCGGTGCCGCAGAGCGGCAACCTCACTCGCTGGGCCGAGCAGGGCGTGCTGCTGCTCAACGCCACGTTGACCGTGCGCCACGGAGCGGCCGGAAGCCACCAGCACCACGGCTGGGAGGAGTTTACCGACGCGGCCATCAGCGCGGTGTCGGCAGGCCGCGAGCACGTGGTGTTCATCCTCTGGGGCAGCTACGCGCAGGGCAAGGCGCGGCTGATTGACGCTTCGCGCCACCTTGTGTTGCGCTCGCCCCATCCATCGCCGCTGTCGGCTTACCGCGGTTTCTTCGGCAACCACCACTTCAGCCTTGCCAACCAGTATCTTGAAAAGTACGGGCTGGAGCCGATAAAATGGTGATTTTAATTTATAATTCATAATTCACAATTCATAATTCACAATTGGCTGCGCATTGTATTTATGGCGTATGCCCAATCTATGAATTATGAATTGTGAATTATGAATTGACAAAGTTGTGAATTATGAATTATGAAACGATAGTCCAAGTTGGCGACGTTCTCCTGTCGTCCGACATAATAACGGAGAAGTTTTGCTGCGACCTTGACGAGTGCAAGGGCGCATGCTGTGTGGAGGGAGACGCCGGAGCACCCGTCACCCTCGATGAAATCGGCGGAATTGAAGCCTCGCTCGATGCCGTGTGGCCGCAGATGTCGGTCGCCGCGCAGGCCGTGGTCGACCGTCAGGGCGTGGCCTACAACGACCCCGAGGGCGACCTCGTGACGAGCATTGTCGACGGGCGCGACTGTGTGTTCACCTGCCATGAAGGCGGCCTTTGCCTCTGCCTGCTCGAAAAGGCGTACCGCGCGGGCCGCTCGGAGTTCTGCAAACCGATGAGCTGTGCGCTCTATCCAATCCGCGAAAAGCGCCTTTCCAACGGTCTTATAGCCCTGAATTACCACCGCTGGAGCGTCTGCGCAGCGGCGCGCAGGAAAGGGGAAGCCCTCGGCCTGTACGTTTACGAGTTCCTGAAAGAGCCGCTCGTGCGCCGCTTCGGACAAGAGTGGTACGACGAGCTCGCCGCCGTTGCCAAGGCTCTCCGCAATAGGTGACGCGGCTACCTGCCGCCGCCATGTCCGCAAAAGGCCGTCTTCCGATTTGTGAAAGACGGCTTTTTGCACGATGAAAAGCCGTCTTTTGCAGCCTAAAAGGCCGTCTTTTACACGGTGAAATGCGGCCTTTTGCATGGCCGTTTGTAATCTGCTGGCAGTCAGGCGGTTATCTTGTAGCCGCAAAAATGCGCGGTTTCATCGGAACAATGCGGCTGGATTGCACGCCGTGTGGCTACGAAAAATCCCCCGGAAGGAGCAAAGTTCTCCTTCCGGGGGATTGCATTTACAGCCTGTCAAGGCGTTATTTCAGCACCTTGCGCACTACGGTCTTGCCGTCGGCGGTGG
Source organism: uncultured Prevotella sp. (assembly GCA_937922435.1). Lineage (GTDB taxonomy): Bacteria > Bacteroidota > Bacteroidia > Bacteroidales > Bacteroidaceae > Prevotella. Next base: position 51,593 of record CAKZVT010000062.1, read on the forward strand.
TGTAGACGAGTATGTTGAGGCCCTTCTGCGCGGCTGCGAGCTTCGTTCCGTCTACGGAGTAGATGCCCTTCAGGGTCAGTTCTCCTTCGGTTTCAACGCTGCCGATGCCGGTCGTTGTGCCGTCCACAGTGCCCTTCGCGCTAAGTCCGCCGTACTCGTTGGCGGCCTGTATGGCGTATTCAGAGCCTTCAGTGTATGCGCAGCTGGTCTCCGTTGTAAAGCCTTCCACCTCGCCGTCTTTCGTGATTACGTAGCAGATGGCGTAGGGAACGGCCTCCCATTCCAGCGTGCCGTCGGCCTCGTTCAGCTTGGGCTGCGGTGCGGCGCATGCTTCGGTGATTATTTCCGGCTGCCAGTTGTCGTCGCCGCGCAGCACGTTCTTGATGGTGTATTCAGCGGCTTCCTCCGCTGTGAGCACGGCCTTGGCATAGCCCTCAACCTTCTGCCCGCCGTCGTCCTCGTACCAGTAGTACGTGTTGCGGTGCGTCAGGTCAACCGGGTTGCCGTCGGCGTCCATCGTGTTGTACTCCGCGAAGATGGCCGGTATTCCGCCCATAGTCTCGTACCAGCCTGTAGCCGGTATGGTGACTTCGGCCGTAGTGTTTATGAATACGGTCTTGGGCTGGTTGTGCCAGGGGCGGCCCAGCCAAACGTCGGTCTCCGCCGGATTGCCCGGAGCGGTGATGGTGTTGTTCATGAAGACGTAGCCCCACTTGGAGTCGGCGTCGTGGCTCGGTGCCACGATGTAGCCACCCGACTTGCGGACGATGTTCAGCGTGCATTCGTCGAAGAAGTAGTCGCCGTTGTTGTAGATAAAGTCGACCGCGCCTTCGATAAAGCAGTTCTTTACATATCCGCGCGTGTCAGACGCGCTCGGGGTAATCCATGTGTCCTGGTAGCTGTACATTCCGCAGTCCTTGAACACTACGCGGTCGTTCTTTGTGTTGAGGGCGAGAGCCTGCGGGCCGTCGTTGGTCTCAACGCCATACGAGTTGACGAAACTTATCCCCTCGAAGTACAGGTCGGCAGACTTGGCTACGAACGTCGCGCCCACGTCCACGTGGAGGGCGTTGTCGCCGCCGCACAGCTTGTCGTCGGTGATTTCCACAACGTCCTTGCCCTGGCCTATGAAGTGGAGGAAGGGCTTGTTTTCGGGTATGTCAACGTGCTCTTTGTACTTGCCGGCCTTGATGAATATGAGCCAGGGAGATATCCTGTCGGCCGGTGCTGCGTCGACCGCCGCCTGCACTGTGGTGTAGTCGCCCGTGCCGTCTTGCGCCACTACGGCGTCATACACGCGTGCTTCGGGCTGCTGCCTGTCCATCGTTCGGAACGTGATTTCCACGCCCTCGAAGGCGTTTCCGCTGCGGTCCTCGATGGCTCCGGCAGGCAGGGTGAAGGTGTACTGCGTCGAATAGTCCAGTCCGCTGTATCTGTACACTACGGTCTTGCCGCTCACCGTCGGTTCAAGTTCTTCTCCGCCGAGCGTCGCCTTGCCTCCGCCTGCGGCCTGCACCTTCTCGTCGAATGTCAGGATTACCGAGCCGTTGGCCGTAACTCCTTCCGCCTTGTCCTCCGGGAGGGTGGAAATGAGCTTCGGAGCGGTGTCGTCATCGACGATTTCCCTGTCCGCAAGGATGAACACGTCGGTAATAGCCAGGCCGTCGGTCTCGGCCTCGTTGCCTACGAGGGGCGAGTTCCAGTCGGGCATGAAGCGTATGTATAGCAGCTGCTGGTTGGCCGCTTCGGCAGGCAATGCTATTTCCTGGGTGTTCCATCCCTTGTTGGGCATGGTGTAAGTGCCGAACGTAGTGAATGCCTTTCCGTCCGTGCTGTACTGCGCGTAGATGGTCTCGTGGGAGTTGAAGTTGTTGCCCAGGGAGGCAGCCATCACGATGTTCTGGTATCCTATGGTAGAGAACGACGCCTCGAAGTAGTAGTGGTCGGCCAGCGGACGCCATGAGCGTGCGGCGTACTTGCCGTTGTACTGCCCCTTCTCCACGCCGTTTGCCAGCCATGTCGATGTCTTTCCGTCCTCCGTGCGCAGCGACATCAGGCCGCCGTTCTCCGTCTCAGCCTTGTAGTCGGCGGAGCGTTCAGATGCCGGGTTGTCGTAGTAGAAGTCCCAGCCTACGATGTAGTCCACGCTCGAGAATGTGGCCGTAAAGTCCTTTTGGCCGTCCATCTTCACCTTGCGCGTGGCGTCCGTGGTGTTGTCTTCCCATGTGGTGAAGGTCAGTATGCGGTTGTTCAGCGCGGTGAGCACCACGTCCGTGCCCTCCTCATACCAGTGTACGCCGTCCACGACGTTGCCTTCAGGCGCGAACTGCACGAGGTTTGCGTTAGCTCCTCCTTCCAGTTTGACGTTCAGTGCGTACACGTTGTTCTTCGTGTAGGTTGCCTTCAGCGTGGTGTTTCCTGATATTTCAAACGTATAGGGGTTGTCGGTCGACACGGTTTCGCCCGTTTCGTCGACCCACGCCGCGAAGTGGTAGCCGAAGTTTTCGGTGGCCGACACGGTGATGCTCGTGCCCTCGTCGAACTCCGCTCCTGCCGGGTTGACGGTTATTTCACCTGCTTCGGGCATTTCGGAGGTTACGTTTAGGGTGTATGAAGGAACAGGAACGGGCGTGCCGTTGAAGTCGCCTGTAACCTTGATTTGGCTCAAACCGAGCTGTTTGTTGGCGGCAAGATTGTAGACGTAAAACACTATTTCGACGCGCTCCTGCACTGTTCCGAGGCCGCTGATGTCGATGTCTTCGCTGGAGAAACCCGAATTGTTGCGCAGCGGATTGTAGCCTTCGAGTAGTGTTATACGCTTGTCCCCGGACACTGCGTAGACATCCATCGTGCCGCCGCTTGTGCCGAACTTGGCCGCGTTGAACGCCAGTTTCTTCGCCGTAAAGCTGACTCCTTTCTTCGGAGTAAGCATGAACGTGATGTAAGAAGCGTCGTCGGCTACGTTGTTGATTTTCTCCGTCGGTTGCAGCAAAGTCAGCGTTTCCCCGTTGACGGCCTGCGTGCCGTACACCGTCAGTTTGTCTCCGAGGCTGTAGCTGGTCGCCGATACGGCTTCGGGTACAGATGTTTCTGCCGCCGTTGGGTTGTCGATGCCTTGGTTGAATGCCCATGTCACGGTGGCGTCAGCGGCGTTGATTTCGCCCTGCTGCTGTGCGTAGGCCGCGCCGCCGCCAGTCATTATGGCGGCCATTAACGCGAGCGCGGCTTTCAGTTTTAGTCTGATTGTTTTCATAATAGTTCTTTTATAGGTCTTATCGTTTGATTATTTTCTCGCTCTTGTACGTCCCGTCGGCGTATTCCGTGCGTACTATGTTAAGCCCTTCCTGCATTGAGCTGCGCCTTGTTCCGTCCATACCGTAGTAATATACGGCGCGTACAGGCTCGGCCTTGATGTCCACCGGGGTCTCTATGCCCGACGTTCCGTCTACGGCCATGCCGTGTATGGTTACGTCGCTAAGGCAGATTGTCTTGCCGCTTGCCTTTCCGTTGTACCAGGGATATATGCGCAGGCGGAGCGTCTCGCCCTCTTCGAGCTTCATTACGGGCGTGGCCTTGACGTACTGCATGTTGTTGGCGGGCATCTTCTTCATCTCGAATATGTTTACGGGGTTGGCGAAGTCGGCCTCCTTAGAGTAGTAGATTTTGCAGCACATGCCGTTGCCGCCGCATCCGCAGACGAAGAGCGAGAGGCTGTCAACGTTGAGCGTGGTGCCCTTTGCTGGCTGTACGGCGAACTCGATGTAGCGTGTCGACACCTCGTCTATTTCGCCGTCGGGCCATTCGTCGCCCTCGATTATGCAGCGTTGGGTCTTCCTGTCGGCGGTGAAGCCCGTCCATTCGGGCCATACGGTGCTTTTGTTGGGATTGGCGTATCTCTGCACATACATCCCGGACAGCGTCTGCTGCATGGGGTTTACAGGGCCTGTGGCGGTGCATTCGTCGTCCGATTCAAGCCGCCAGTAGGCTTGTGTCTCCACTCCGTCGGCTATTGTCACGGCGTTGCCCGTTATGGGCAGGGTGATTGTCTTGTCGCCGGTGGTTATGGTGACGGTCTCGTTTATCGGGCCTTCTTCGGTGTATTCGCACTTTACCCAGAACGAGGCTATCATGTTGCCGCCCTCGTATGAGAGGGTGAGGCGGTCGGTGTAGTCAGTTCCGTCGACGGAGAGTTGCAGTCCGCCGGTGGCCGTCACGGTGACAGTACCAGTCTCGGGCTTGAGGTCGAAGCCACTTATTTGGAACTGCTTTGTCACCACCTGTCCCTTGTAGGCGTCGCCCAGGTCGCCCGTCTGCGGATTTACTGTCAGCTCGCTTGTAAGGTTGATGTAGTCGGTCAGTATGCCTTGCGCCTGCAGCAGTTGGGCTGCGAGGCGTGCAATGAGCGTCGCTCCCATGGCCGAGGTGTGCGTGCTGCCCTCGCCGTCGAAGAGCAGCTTGTCGGCCATTGCGTCGCCGTAGCTCTCGTAAAGCTCCTTGGTGGCTGTGGTGAGGTCGATGAACGGCGTGCCCGTCTCTTCGGCGACAAGCCGCATCTGGTAAGGATAGTCATACGAATGGTCGCTCTCGGGCACGCTCTGGTCTTCAAGAACGCCGTCGGCGGTGAGTTTCGAGAAGCTGTCGCCGAGGTCGTGCCGGCCGTTGCGGCGTATGGTGCTGCCGGTGAAGTACTTGCGGCAGATGGCGCCGACGAGCACCGGCGTGGCGCCCAGTTCGCGCGTTTCCTCGACGTATTTGCGCAGATACTCCTTGTAAGTGCCGCTGGCCGTGGTGCCGCGATAGTCGGTAGCGTCGGCCTGGGCCTGGTCTCCTATGCTCTCATAGTAAGCCTTCAGCTCGTCGCCGTCCATGCCGTCGTTCTTCTCGTCGTTGTGTGCAAACTGGATTAGCACGTAGTCGCCGGGCTGTATTTGCTTCTTTACCGACTCCCAGTAGGCCGCTTCCTCGTAGAAGCTCTTGCTGCTTGAGCCGCTCTTGGCGCGGTTGTTTACGGTAAGGCTGCCGGTGAAAAACTGCTGGAACATCTGTCCCCAGCCCCTCGTCACGGTAGTGTTCTCGTCGTAGGTGGCCATGGTCGAGTCGCCGATGGTGTGCACCTTGACTGCCGCTGCGGCCGATGATGCCAGTACGGCGGCCGCGAGCAGGATTGACTTGATTTGCTTCATAGTGGTTTGTTTTTTTATGTTTAGGTGTATAGTGACGTTCGTTCCGGGTTCGCGCCCGTTGTTCACGGCTGCAAAATTATCGATAAAAATCCGCGTGGGGGGGGTAAAAATTGGCGTGAAAGGGGGATTATTTGGCGTTTATGCGGCTTTCGGCGGCCTTCAAGGCTTATTTGTCCTATTCGGCTTACAGGGCCAATTAGCCGAATAAGCCTGACAGGCCGGATGTGAGGATTTGGTGGCTTGTGATGTGAAAGGTGGTCTTTTGCATTCCAAAAGGCCGTGAATTGCAATGCAAAAGGCCGTCTTTTAGCGTGTAAAAGACGGCCTTTTGTAAGGTATTGGATGCCAGGCGGTTATGCCTGCGGCTGCGCGTCGTCGCCGGTTGCGTGGCGTTTGCGGTATTCCGAGGGCGTAAGCCCGGTCTTCTGCTTGAACGTGCGGCTGAAGTATTTGGGGTCGGCGAAGCCTACGGCGTAGGCTATTTCGGCGAGCGTCATGCGCGTGCCGGCTACCATCTTCTCGGCCTTCGTTATGCGGACGTGGCGCACGAAATCGACGGGCGACATGCCCGAGAGCGTCTTCACCTTGCCGTAGAGCACGGTGCGGCTGACGGCCAGCTCCCTCGCCATGTCGTCAATCTTCAGCTCTGTGTCGCCGATGCGTTGCTCGATGAACTTGAGCAGCCTGTCGGCGAAATCCTTGTCGGCAGCCGCCATGCCGGGCGCGGCGGTGTCGGCTGTGGTGTCCGCGCCCGCGCCTCCGTCTATTCCGGCGAGCCACAACTGCTGCAGCCTGCGCCGCTGGCGTATGATGTTGGCCACGCGCGACTTGAGGTAGTCCATGCTGAAGGGCTTTGTTATGTAGTCGTCAACGCCCTCGTTAAGGCCCTCTATGCGGTAGCTCATGGCCGTCCGCGCCGAGAGCACGATGATGGGGATGTGGCATATTTGCGCGTCGGCCTTTATGCGGCGCACCATTTCCATGCCGTCCATCACGGGCATCATGATGTCGGTGATGATGAAGTCGGGCTGCATGGCCTTTGCCAGTTCAAGCCCCTCTTTGCCGTTGCGCGCCGCCGTGACGCTGTAGTCGGCCGAAAGGGTGGTGGTGAGGAAGTAGCGCAGCTCGTCGTTGTCCTCCACAACGAGCATCCTCGTGCTCTCCGCGCCGCCGTCAAGGCCGACGGCGCCGTCGGTTTCCATGCACTCCAGCCCGTCGCCGGGAGCTTCAACGTCGGGCGGCAGCTGGCTTTCAAGCTCGCTGTTGAGCGTGTGCAGCTTGTTGAGGTCGAGCGACTTGTCTACCAGTTCGAGCATGCGCCGCGCGTTACGCTTTACAAATTCGAGGTAAGTGCGCGCCTTGGCCGATAGCGGCTCTTCGTCGAGCACCTGGCCTACAGGTCCTCCGATGAGCGTGAGCGGCGTGCGCAGCTGGTGGGATATGCCGGTGAAGAAGTCGAGCTGGCGCTCCTTCATGCGCCGCTCGAGGATGGCTTCCTGCCTTAGTTTCCACACGTACAGCAGTGCGAAAGCCATCAAGGAGGCCGCCATGATGTATATTAGCCACGCCCAGCCGCTCTCCCAGAACGTTGGCAACACGTGTATCTTGAGCTCGCGGTTGTTGGCCGTCCATACGCCGTCGGAGTTGGTGCTCATCACCTCCAGCGTGTACCGCCCCGGCGGAATGTGGCCCAGCGGCGCACTGTGCTCCGTCCCCGTGTAGCTCCATTGGCTGTCAAGCTCCTTTATGCGGTAAGCGTAGCGTATGAGGCGGTTGTCCGAATAGTCGAGCGCGGCGAAGTAGACGGTCACTCCGCGCTTGTCGTGCGGTATGGTAAGCACGCCGTCGCCCGGCATCGGCGTTATGCGCTGCTCGCCCTGGTAGCGCGCTCCGCTGAACACTATTGCCGGCTTGTACGCGCTCTTGCGCAGGCTTTCGGGCTTGAAGTGCATGTATCCGCCCACCACGCCGATTATTATTTCGCCGCCGTCGGCACTGGCTACAGGCTCCGCTTCGGTAAACTCCACTTCGTCGTCCCAGTCGTTAGGCCCGTACACTTCAAGCCGTCCGCTGCGGCAGTCGAGGCGGTTGAGGCTGTTCTCCCTGATGAGCCACAGGCCGCCGCGGCGGTCTTCTATCATCGAGAGCACCATGCCCTCGTCGGGGTCAAGCCCCTTTACGCTGCTAAGATGTATGCCGTCGCGCAGCAGGTTGCCGCCGTCGGCGCATTGCAGGCCGCCTCCCATGGTGGTGACGTACAGCCGCCCTGACTGCCGGCAGGCGTAGGCGTTGAGCACGTCGGGCGCGAGCAGCGACGCCGTGTCGCCCTTTTCGTGGGTGGTGTAGTAATACTTCATTTTGCCGGGAGACGCCTGCCGGGCGGAGAAAGTCACCAGTCCGCCCGTCGTCGAGGCGGCGATTACGCCCTGCGGTGTCATCGCCAGCTTCCTGATGTTGCTGAACCCGGCACGCCGGAAGGGAGCAAGTCCGCTGCGAGTGTTGATGAACGAGAGGCCGCCGTGCCCGTCGTCTGCGGCTATGTTGAGCCCTCCGCCGTATGTGGCAATCCATATCCGGCCGCCGGGTTCTTCAAGGATGTCGTATATGTTGTCGTGGCTGATTGAACGGGGGTCGGCCTCCGAGTGGACGAAGCGGCGCACGGAGTAGCGCCCGCCCTTGGGAGTGAGCACGTAGAGGCCGCCGCCCTTAGTGCCGAGCCACACCCTGCCGTCGCGCGAACGGTGGATGGCGTACACGCCTTTGGGCGAGAACACCGCCGGCTCAAGGCTCAACGTGCCGTCCGTGCGGACATACCTTACAGCCTCGCTGCCGGCCTGGCGCACGGCGAGATGTCCGCCTACGGAGCCTGTCCAGACGCTTCCGCCGCCGCAGGCCATGACCGACCGCGTGTCGTCGCCCGGCACTGACTGCGCGAACATGAACCTGTGGAACTTGAAGGATACAAGAGTGAGGTTGTGGTCGCCCGTGAGCCACAGGTTGCCTTGCCTGTCGCCAGTGTATTTCACGATGCTCCTTACGGGCATCCTCATGCCCGAATGGCCGTTCAGGTCGTAGGGAACGAGCGTCTGCGAGGCTTCGTCGAAATAAGAGAATGTGCCGCCGTTGGGTACGAGCCACACTGTGTTGTTGCTGTCTTCGTGCATTACGGGCTGGCGTGCGGACGTGCCGTGCAGTCCCGGTGGTGGTGTGTGCAGGTAGGTTACGCCGTGTCCGCCCGCGCCGACGAGGCTTACTCCCGGCGCATTGGTGAACGCCCATACGCGGTGGCGGCGGTCGGCGAATACGGCCTTGACGGCTTCGGGCCGCCCGGCTGGCGCGATGCTTACCATCCGCGAGCGGCCGGTGCGCACGTCGTACATGGCCACTCCGCGGTCGGTGGCTATGGCTATGACGCCGTTTCCGGTGTATTCGAGCTGGCTGATTGCGCCGACGCCGCCCCCGAGGCTGATTTTTGCGACGTGCCCGGGCGACTTGGGGGAGTAGCGTGCGAACTGTCCGTCGCGCGAGGCGAAGTAGACTTGTCCCTCGGCTTCGCACATGTATTCGAACGGATGGTCGAGCGTTACGCCGCTGCCGTAAAGCTCAACGCCTCCGCCTATGAACAGCCATTCGCGCCCCCGGCTGTCGGCCATTGCCTTGCGGATGTGCCCTTGGTGGCGCATGCGGCGCGTGTCGACAAGCGTTACGCCGCCTCCCTGCTTCACCTTGGCCTCGTCTATGTGGAAGTTAATGTAGCTCTTGCCGAGCAGCCATGCCTTGCCGTTGCCCAGCGAGATGATGTTGCGCGTGGCGAAACCTCCGGGCGCGGCCTTGCGCAGCGGCTTGTCCATGTCGATGTAAGTGTGTGTGGAGCGGTCGAAGAGGTATGTGCTGCCGTCGTGGAGCGAGAGCCAGATGTCGCCATTCGAGTTGGGACGGATTAGCTTTATCCTGTTGGACGTGAGCACCTGGCCTGCTCCCGGCCCGTCCCTGAACTTGCTGAAGCCGTAGCCGTCGTAGCTGCACAGGCCGTTCCATGTGGCAACCCACATCACGCCGTCGGCCGACTGGCTGAACTCCGAGACGCTGTTGGCGGCCAGTCCGTCGGCTATGGTGAACGTGCGCACGCGGCAGTATGGCTGCGCCGCCGCTGCTGCGGCCGCCAGCAGGGCCGCGAAGGCCAGGGCGGCGCGTACGCTGTGCCGTATCGTGTGTAAGGCTTTAATCATGTAGTTCAAGTAGTTTGTGGTTGCCATCGTGCGGCTTGCACTTCAGGCATGGCTGCCTGCTGTCACGACTTGCGGTAGCTTATGGGCGACATGCCGACGTGTTCCTTGAAGTATTTGCCGAGGAACGACTGGTTGGGGAAGTTCATGTCGCGCGCTATTTCCTTGACGCTTTTCGTGGTGTTGCGCAGCTGTGCGCGCAGCTCCATCGTCACGTAGTTGTCTATCCACTCGTTGGGCGAGCGGCGGCTGACGGTTTTCACCGTCTCGGAAAGGTATTTTGGCGACAGGCACATCTGCTCTCCGTACCAGCCTACGCGCCTCTCTGTCTTGTAGTTCTGCTCGACAAGGTGTATGAAGTCGGAGAATATTTTTTCGGCCCTCATCTGCCTTTCGCCGTTGCAGTGAGGGATGCGGTCGAGCGCGTTGCACATCTCGCTGACCATCGCCGATATTATGTGGCGCGCCACGTCCTTGCGCCATGCGTTGGATGTGTCGTTCACTTTCTTCTTGAGCAGGATGTAGTATTCGAGCATGTTGGCCGTTTCGGTCGGTGTGAGTCGGAAGATGGGGTGGTTGCGCGAGAAGAGGATGAGCGACGACAGTTCGTGCACGTCCTTGAGCATCTCGTGGAAAAAGCCCGGCGACATCATCAGGCCGATGCCTTTCTGGGCCGGGTCTGCAATGTAGCTGTCAATCACCTGTCCGTCGTATATCATCAGCACGTCGTCGGCCTCGACGTATTGTTCCACGGTGTTGGCCGTGTATTTCGACCGTCCTTTCGTGCACAGGGCGACTATTATGTCGCTCGTCCGGCTTGCGCCTGAAGGCAGTGGGAATTCGCTTATGTCGTCAAAAAGCAGTAAATCGTCGTCGATGTGTGTCGTTCCGGTTTGTTTTATTATGTCGGTTATCGACATTGTAGGTAGTTCCATATTTGAGAAGTGTATTCCTTTCCGCTACAAAGATAATGCAAGTCGAGCGCAATACAAAATAAAAGCGAATGAAAAGAGCTTTTATTTTTATTGTGGCACCCACCCCAGCCCTCCCGAAGGGAGGGAGCTTGGTATGCTTCATCGTTTTTAGGAGACGGCCTTTTGCAAGATGAAAGGCCACCAATTACACGCTAAAAGGCCACCTTTTACAATGCAAAAGGTGGCCTTTTGGTAATCGTTTGATTATCAACGGCTTATCTGTCTCATTCGGCTCATTGGGCATATTTGGCCCAATGTGCCTGATAGGCTCGATAAGCCTGGTGCGCCCAAGTAGCGAAGTCACATCAAGCTCCCTCCCTTTGGGAGGGTTGGGGTGGGTGTCGGGTGGCTACTGGGTGGTGTCAGGTATTCCTTACTTCGCGTTGATTTCCTTCAGCAGGCGGTCGGCGTGTCCCCACTTGTCCATCATGTAGAGCACGTAGCGTATGTCTACGCCGATGCAGCGTGCGAGATTCTTCTCGAAGTAGATGTCGCTCGATAGGCTGTCCCAGTTGCCGTCGAAGGCCAGGCCGATAAGCTCGCCCTTGCCGTTGAACATCGGCGAGCCGCTGTTGCCGCCCGTTATGTCGTTGTTAGTGAGGAAGCAGAGCTGCATCTTGCCAGTGGTCTTGTCCTGGTACTTGCCGAAGTCCTTTGCCGAAAGCAGTTCCTTCATGATGGGTTCGGCGTAGTAGTCGGGCAGGCGGTCGCCGTGAGCCATCTTCTCCACTATGCTCTCGGCCGTGGTGTAGTAGCCCGATGGCGAGCCGTTCATGGTGAAGCCGCCCACGCGTCCGTAGCTAAGGCGCATCGTCATGTTGGCGTCGCTGTAGTGGGGCAGGCCCTGTTCCATCTGCAGGCGTGCCGCGCAGAGGTATTTCTCCTGGAGGTCGATAGAGTCGCTGAGCGGCGCAAGGGCTTCGCGCTGCTCTGCAAGATACTCTTGCAGGCTAAGGCCGAGCTGCACGCCGGGGTCTTGGTTGAACTTCTTTTTGTTGAAGTAGAGCTTCTTGCCGTTCTTCATCAGCATGGACTTCTTGTACAGGTGGTTGACGTAAGCCGTGTAGTCGCCGCCGAACTCGTCGTCGATGGTCTTGTAGAACGACGGCAGGTACTCCTTGGAGACGTGCTCGCGGTAGTTCTTCATCAGCGCGGCCAGCACCTCCTTGTCGAGCGCCTCGTCCCATGTGTCGCTGTTGTCCTCGAACTCGATGTACTGCTTCTCGGGCTTGCCGTCTGGCCCTTTCACCTCCATGCCGTTGCCGGCCTTGAGGGCGCGGGTTACCAGTTCGCTCGTGCCGCGGAAGGTCTCGCTCCAATAATAGAACGCGCGCATGCGCTCAAGACGCTCCGAGTAGAGCTTCGCCATGAGGTTGAAGTCGAGCTTGCCCTTGAGGTAGCCCGTGGTGTCCTGCCAGTGGCGCAGGCGCAGCTCGTAAGCCTGCTTCTGCTCGATGATGCCGATGGAATCGATACATTTGTTCATTCCCATCGAGTTTTTCCAGTAGTTCGCGCTCTGCGCATACTTCGAGTCGTACTTTATGCGCACGGCCTCGTCGGCGCGCATGTGGCGTTGCATGATTTCCTGCTTCAGTCCGCGCACCTGCACACGTGTGGCGTTGCCCGCGTCGCGCATCTCCCTGATGCCGTAAGACGAGAGGTAACGCTCCGTGCTTCCGGGATAACCGATGGTCATTGCGAAGTCGCCGTCCTTGTAGCCCTGCAACGACACGGGCGCCCATGTCTTCGGGCGGTAGGGCACGTTGCGCTCGGAGTACTCCGCCGGGCCGTTGGTCTCGGGGTCGGCGTATATGCGGAACACGCTGAAGTCGCACGTCTGGCGCGGCCACATCCAGTTGTCGGTCTCGCCGCCGTACTTACCCATCGACTTGGGTACTGTGAACACGAGGCGCACGTCGGGGAAAAGGCGGTACGTGGTGGCGAAATACTGGTTGCCCTCGTAGTACGGGTCAATCTCCACGTGGAGCGTCTTGTCGTTCTTCTTCACCTCGTCGGTCATCACGGTTGCGAGCGAGTCGATGAGTTCCGACTGCTTTTCGGGCGTCATGCCGTCGATGCCGAGGGCTTGCAGACGCGCCGTAACGTCCTGCTGCTCAACCATGAAGCTGACAAAAAGGTTCTCGTTAGGCAGTTCGTCCTTGAAGTCCTTGGCGTAAAATCCGTTGAGCATGTAGTCGTGCTCCACGGTCGAATGGCTGCGGATTGCCTCGAAACCGCAGTGGTGGTTGGTGAAAACGAGGCCGTCGGGCGATACCACCACGCCCGAGCAGAAGCCTCCGAAGAGCACCGCCGAGTTCTTGATGGCGTCCTGACTTGAATACAGGTTCTCGTAAGGCAGGCTGAAGCCGTAAGCCTTCATCTGGTTGTACACCGCCTGGGGCAGGTTGTACAGCGTCCACATTCCTTCGTCCGCCTTCGCCGGCAAAAGGGCGAGCAGACCCAGGATAAGCATTGATAACTTTTTCATTCCTATTTGTTTTTTATATTTATGAATATTGTTTATTTGAAGTATTTGCCTATTACGGGCAGTTGTTTCAACGGAAAGTCGCGCTTAACTATCATCGCCGCGAACGCCAAGAGCAGCAAGGTGTTCACCGAAAGTGCGCCCCACACGGGCAGGGAGGCGTTGGCCCAGCGCATTGCGAGGTACAGGACGACGGCTGTGACGACGTACACCGCCATGTCCTTGACGGGATAATTGATGGGGTAATGCCGTTGGCCTACGAGGTAGGAGAGCAGCATAGCCGTGCCATAGCCTGCGAAACCGGCCCACGCACAGGCCATATAGCCGTAGCGCGGAACGAAAACGACGTTGACAATGACGAGCACCAGGCATCCGGCTCCCGAGAACCAGGCGCCCCAGATGGTCTTGTCGATGAGCTTGTACCAGAACGACAGGTTGAAGTAAACGCCCATCATGATTTCCGCCGCCATGACGATTGGCACGACGCGGAGGCCGCTCCAGTAGTCGCTTCCGATGAGATATTTAAGCAAGTCCATGTAACCTATTACGGCGAGGAAGGCCAACAGGGTGAAGACGACAAAGTATTTCATCGCCTTGGCGTAAGTCTCGCGGTTGTCCTTGTCCTTCGCCTTGCCGAAGACGAACGGCTCGTAGGCGTATCGGAAGGCTTGTGTTATCATTGCCATTATCATCGCAATCTTGCTGGCCGCGCCGTATATGCCGAGCTGCGCGTGGGCATCCTCACCTTTATATATATATGGGAAGAGGATTTTGTCGGCCGTCTGGTTCAGTATTCCGGCAATTCCGAGCACCAGTATGGGCCAGCTGTACGAGAGCATTCGGCGCAGGAGGGCGCGGTCGAACACGTATTTGAAGCCCGTCAGCTCCTTCACCAAGAGGAACATCAGCGCACCGGAGCAGAACAGGTTGATGTAGAAAGCGTAGCCTACGCCCACCTCCGGCGAATAGATTTGGCTTACAAAGCCCTCGCCGCCAGTGCTTTCGTACCACGCCGGGAGGGCGAGGAAGAACACAAGGTTGAGCGCGATGGACATTATTATGTTAGCCAATTTGAGCGCGGCGAACTTCACCGGCCTCTTCTTGTACCGCAGATAGGCGAACGGTATGCACTGGAACGCGTCGAGCGCGACGGTCACCGCCATCACCCATACGTACGAGGGGTGCTCCGCATAGCCCATAGCCGCCGATATGGGCGATATGAACGTCAGCACGAGCACGATGAAAACGAGCGACGTGAAGCCTACCACCATGAGCGTGGTGGAGTACACCCGCTGCGGCTCTTCGCCCTCCTTGTTGGCGAAACGGAAGAAAGTTGTCTCCATGCCGTAGGTCAGAATGACGAGCAGCAACGCCGTGTAGGCGTAGACATTGGTGATGACGCCGTAGCCGCCGCTGGCCGCCGACAGCGTAGCCGTGTACAGCGGAACGAGCAGATAGTTGAGGAATCGCCCCACGATGCTGCTCAATCCGTAGATTGCGGTGTCCTTTGCGAGAGAACCTAAACCAGCCATAGTCTTAAAGGTAAAAAGGTAAAAGGGTAAAAAGGTAAAACATCAAAGATGGCGATGACATCTTGTTCATGTTACTTTTTATCGCATTTATCCTTCAATTTATTAATTATGTTTATCAACGTTCCTATAATTGTATTCACGTCATTTAGCAAAGAGTCGTATGCCTTGCTTGTTATGAAATCGGCTTCATAGAGCAACTCCAGCCAATAACGTGTCTCACTTGCCTCTTTAAGGGCTATTTTTAGCTTGCTTACATAGTCGGCTTCACTTTGTGCAAACACACTTTCAGCCACATTGGCACCGATACTTGTTCCGCTTCGGCATATCTGCCGTGACATGACATACTCGTGTTGCCCGTCGCGCAAGAATACATAAAGGTTTACAATCCTTAATGCAAACTTTTTGCTTAGTCGGTATATTGTATTTTCTTTTACGTCTGCCATACGGTTTTACCTTTTTACTTTTTTACCGTTTTACCTTTAAAAGAACAAATAGCATACGGCTATTGCTGCGATGACTCCGGCCAAGTCGGCCAGCAGGCCGCAGGCAACGGCGTGGCGCGTGTACCTCACGCCTACGCAGCCGAAGTAAACGGCGAGGATGTAAAAGGTGGTGTCGGTAGAGCCTTGGAATATGCAGCTGAGGCGGCCAACGAACGAGTCGGCGCCGTATGTCGACATCGCGTCGACCATCATGCCGCGTGCGCCGCTGCCCGAGAGGGGCTTCATCAGCGCGGTAGGCAGCGCGCCTACGAACTCGGTGTCGCCGCCGCACAGCTCGACGAGCCATTTCACTCCGTCCACTATGGCGTCCATCGCGCCCGAAGCGCGGAAAACGCCGATTCCAACGAGGATTGCCACCAAGTAGGGTATTATGCGCACGGCGGTCGTGAAGCCGTCCTTCGCGCCCTCGATGAAGGCGTCGTACACGTTCACGCGCCGCCTCATGCCGGCCAGTATGAAGCCCACGATTACGCACATCAGCATGATGTTGGCCGCCGAAGTGCTTACCAGGTTCATCCGTTCCTTGTCCATCGAGCCGAAGAGCCAGATGATTGCCGCCACGGCGAGGCTCATTCCGCCGAGCGTCAGCAGCATGGTGCGGTTCAGCAGGTTGATGCGCTGGTACAGGCTGGTGGCTATTACGCCGGCCAGCGTCGAGAAGAACGTGGCAATGAGTATGGGTATGAACACGTCGGTTGGCTGCGCCGCGCCGAGCTGCGCGCGGTAGACGAGTATGGAGACGGGTATGATGGTAAGTCCCGACGTGTTCAGCACCAAGAACATTATCATCGGGTTGGTGGCCGTGTCCTTCTTTTTGTTGAGGCTTTGCAGCTGCTCCATAGCCTTGAGTCCGAGCGGAGTGGCGGCGTTGTCGAGGCCGAGCATGTTGGCCGCGATGTTCATGAAGATGGAGCCTGTTGCCGGGTGGCCCTTCGGTATGTCGGGAAACAGCTTGGTGAACACGGGACTTAGCACCCTCGCCAAAGCGTCCACCACGCCTCCGCGCTCGCCGATTTTCATCACGCCGAGCCACAGCGAGAGCACGCCCGTCAGTCCGAGCGAAATCTCGAAGGCGGTCTTGGCCGACGAGAACGTCGAGTTCATCATGGCCGGAAACACCTCGGTGTCGCCCATGAAGAGCAGTCTCGCCAGCGCGACGACGAACGCCACGAGGAAAAACGCGAGCCAAATATAGTTCAGTACCATACAATCTGCAAAGATAGTGCAAGCCGAGCGAAATGCAAAATAAAAGCGAGTGAAACGAGATTTTATTTTCATTTCCGAGGCGAAGCCTATTTTTTAAACATAAGTTTGGTATGATTGTTGTTTTTCACAAGCAGCGAAAACACCCTTTGTAGGGACATAATTCATTATGTCCGAACGTTTCGTAGAAACGTATCTTGTTTGCATTGCATGTTGAATACGCCTCTTCGCGGCGTGCGGACATAATGAATTATGTCCCTACAAAGGATGTGTTCTTATGCCGAACTTATGTTCTAAGAGCATGCCTCCTTGCCGCATTGCGGCTCGTTGGCTGTCAACGGTTTTGCAAAAGACGGCCTTTTGCACGCTAATATGCGGCCTTTTGCATTCCAAAAGGCCGTCTTTTGCAAAACAAATTATTTTTGCTTGTTTTTCGACAGATTGTTAAACATTCCGTGTTTTTTGCATTATCTTTGCATTATACAAACCGAATACGCTTACAAAAATGAATACGGAGGCATACAGGGACAAACCGATTGGACGGAAAAACATAGCCGACGCGCTGGCCGGCGACCGCATACTCATACTCGACGGAGCTATGGGCACCATGCTGCAAAGGCTCGGGCTGGGCGAGGCCGACTACCGCCCGGCGGCTCTCGCAGGCTGCACTGGCGAACTGAAGGGCGACAACGAGTGCCTCAACCTTACGCGCCCCGACATCATACGGCGGCTGCACGACGGCTACATAGCCGCCGGGGCCGACATCATCGAGACCAACACCTTCGGTGCGAACAGCATTGCGCAGGCCGAATACGGCTGCGGCGAACTGGCTTACAGCATGGCTTTTGAGGGCGCGAGGCTGGCACGCGAGGCCGCCGACGCCGCCATGCAGGCCGACGGCGGCCGCCAGGTGTTCGTCGCCGGGAGCGTAGGGCCTACGTCGAAGTCGCTCTCGCTGTCGCCCAGTGTCGACGACCCGTCGCGCCGCGACGTTACGTTCGACGACATGGCGGCGGCTTATTCCGTGCAAATGCGCGGTCTCATCGAGGGCGGCGCAGACCTTCTGCTGCTCGAAACGTGCTTCGACGCGCTCAACGCCAAGGCCGCCTTGTACGCTCTTGAGAGGCTTTTGGACGACATGGATATGGCCGCCCGTCCCGACATCGCCGCGCGGCTGATGGCCGACGGACGTTTCCCCGTCATCGTGTCCGCTACGGTGAGCGACCGCAGCGGCCGCACGCTGACCGGCCAGACGCTGGAGGCGTTTTACACGTCGGTGAGCCACGGGCCGCTCGTAGCGTTCGGACTTAACTGCTCGCTCGGTGCCGCCGAGATGTATCCGCTCGTCAAGGAAGTGGCGAGGTTTGCCCGTTGCCCCGTCAGTTGCCATCCCAACGCCGGACTGCCCGACGGTCTGGGCAATTACGGCGAGACGCCCGATGAAATGGCGGAAAACATGAGGCGAATGGCCGCCGACGGCCTCCTCGACATCGCCGGAGGCTGCTGCGGCACTACGCCGGACTACATACGCGCCATAGCCGCTGCCGTGAATGATTGCCGCCCGAGGCATTTGCGCCCCGAAGGCGCGGCTTGCAGCCGTCCCGTACTTACCGTGAGCGGCCTTGAGACGGTAGCCGTAGACCTGAAGACGCGCAACTTCACCAACGTGGGCGAGCGCACCAATGTGGCCGGTTCGCGCAAGTTCGCACGCCTCATAGCCTCCGCCGACTACGCCGAAGCACTGCGCGTGGCCGCCGGACAGATAGAGGGCGGTGCCGACATAATCGACGTCAACATGGACGACGCCATGCTCGACAGCACCGATGAAATGGGCAAATTCCTGCGTTACATATCCAACGAGCCTGCCGTGGCGCGTGCCGCGCTCATGGTCGACTCGTCACATTGGGACACAATCCTCGCCGGGCTGAAGAACGCCCAGGGCAAGTCGATTGTCAACTCCATAAGCCTGAAGGAGGGCGAGGCCGCCTTCCTGGCCAAAGCCAGGGAGATACGCCGGCTCGGGGCGGCAATGGTGGTGATGGCCTTCGACGAGAGCGGCCAGGCCACCACATACGAAAGGAAGATAGAAATATGTTCGCGTGCGTACCGCCTGCTCACCCGTCAGGCCGGCATAAGACCGCAAGACATCATCTTCGACGTCAACGTGCTCGCCATAGGCACGGGCATCGAGGAGCACGCAAGGTACGCCGTTGACTTCATAAAGGCGGTGGAATGGATAAAAACCAACCTCCCCGGCGCGCTCACGTCGGGCGGAGTGTCCAACCTGTCGTTCGCCTTCCGCGGCAACAACGCCGTGCGCGAGGCCATGCACTCGGCCTTTCTCTACCACGCAATCAAGGCCGGGCTTGACATGGCCATCGTCAATCCGGCCATGCTCCAAATATATGACGGCATCGAACCTGGGCTGCTGCGCTGTGTCGAAGACGTGATTTTCAACACCGACAGCGGCGCTACCGAGCGGCTCATAGCCAAGGCCGCCGTGCTTGCCGAGGCCAAGGCGCAGGCGGCTGAAGCCGTAACGGCCTGTGAAAAGCCTGACGCCACGGCGCGGCTGACGCCCGGTGAGCGCGTGGCCGACGCCCTTGTACGGGGCAAGTCGGACGGTCTTGCCGACGCTCTTGCCGCCTGCCTCGCCGAATACGGCACGGCGGTGGCCATAATCGAAGGCCCTCTGATGGACGGAATGAAGAGGGTAGGCGAGCTGTTTGGCGGCGGAAAGATGTTCCTGCCGCAAGTAGTCAAGTCGGCAAGGGTGATGAAGGAGGCCGTCGACATACTCCAACCGTACATGGAAAACGTACAGGACGCGCCGGGAACAGCCGCCACTAAGGCCGCAGCGACAAAGCCAAAGGTTGTCATCGCGACGGTTAAGGGCGACGTGCACGACATAGGCAAGAACATCACTTCCATCGTATTGGGCTGCAACGGCTTTGAAGTCATCGACCTCGGGGTGATGGTCGACAAGGAGAAAATACTCGACGCGGCCTCCAGTTGCCGTGCCGACATCATAGCGGCGAGCGGCCTTATCACGCCGTCGCTGTACCAGATGGAGGAGCTTTGCCGCGAGATGGCCGCTCGGGGGATGGCTGTGCCCCTCTTCATCGGCGGCGCAACAACCTCCGCGCTGCATACGGCGGTGAAGCTCGCGCCGCTCTACGGCCATGTGTTCTACGGCGCTGACGCGTCAGATACGGCGGTGAAAGCCAAGCGGTGTGTCATCGACCGCGGCGCGTTCGAGCGTGAGGAACACGCCGCGCAGGAGCGTCTGCGCATGCAGTATGCCGCAGGCAAGGGCGCAGGAGGCGGCGAGGCGGCGGCAGGCAGGCCGCAGTTTGCGGCTGAAAGGTACTTCAACCGCGCCGCGCCGGCAGGCATTCCCGTCGGCGAAGTGCCGTTGGACGAGGTGCTTCCTTGCTTCGACTGGAAGATGTTTTACACCATCTGGGACGTGAAGTATGGCAAGGCGGACGCCGGTGAGCCGGGTCTGGCCGCCCTGCGGAGCGACGCCGAGGCTGTGCTCCGCCGCTTCAAGGAGGGCAATGGGTGCAGGATTATGCTCGGAGCGCAGTGGTTTGACGCGTACAGAGACAACGATGATATATGCCTTGAAACGGCAGGCGGAGGCATTGAACGCCTGCCCATGCTGCGCCAGGAGAGGCCGTCTGTGCTGCAAGACGGTGCGAAGGCGTGCTTGTCGCTGTGCGACTTTGTGCCTGCCGGGGGGCTTGGCTTCACGTCGCCCGTGGGCGTTTTCGCCATCAGCGTTGACAAGGCGCAGGGCGGCGGCGCATCCGCCGCCGTCCATGACGACGGCTACGGCGGCCTGATGGAACGCTCGGTGATGATGGCTTTGGCCGAAGCCGCGTCGGCATGGCTCGGCCTTCAGGTAATGAAGGACATGCCGCAGGGCGACGGATGGCGGCTCATCAAGCCTGCCGCAGGCTATGCCAGTTGTCCCGACCATACCCTGAAGCGCGACATACTGCGCCTGCTGCCATGCTCTGACGGGCTCGGCATAACGCTGACCGACAGCTGCGCGATGTCGCCCGAAGCGTCAATCTGCGGCCTGATGCTTGTCCACAAGGACGCCGTATATCCCGACATACGCCGCATATCGCGGCAGGCCGTCAGCCGTTACGCGGCCAGCCGCGGCATGACCGACGTGGAGGCGCGCCGCTTCCTCGGGCATCTGGAGGAGTGACTTGTCAACAAGGAGTTAGAGGGAGTTAACAGGAGTTAGGCGGCTTGTCAGCCGCCCGGAGTTAACGGACAATAGTATTGCAGGGTAATGTCGGTTAACTCCGGCGACCGTAGGGAGCCTAACTCCTGTTAACTCCCTCTAACTCCCGTCATAAAAAACACTAAAACGCAAGAGAAATGAAAATCAGCGAAATACTGGCAAAGGGCGGACGGCCTTTCCCCTCACTTGAGATTGTGCCGCCGCTGAAGGGACTTACCAAGCAGGAACTCATCGATTCAATACGCCCCTTCATGGAGTTCAGCCCACGCTACATCAACGTAACCTGCCACAGGGACGAGTACGAGTACCGGCAGAAGCCCGACGGCACGTACTCGCGCCACCTTGTCCGCAATCGCGTAAGCGAGGTGGCGGTGTGCGGAGCCATCATGTCGGAGTTCGACGTGGAGACCGTCCCCCACATCATCTGCGGCGGAGCGACGGCCGAAAAGCTCGACAGCGAGCTGCACGACCTGCGCTTCATGGGCATAAGCAACGTCATGGCGCTGCGCGGCGACTCGATGACGGGCGAAAAGAGGTTCACCCCCGAGCCGGGCGGATACCGCTACGCCAGCGAGCTGGTAGAGGCCATCAGCCGCTTTGACGGCTTCTTCTCAATCGGCGTGGGCGGCTACCCGGAGAAGCACTTTGAAGCTCCCAACATAGAGACCGATATCGCCAACCTCAAGAAAAAGGTGGACGCGGGGGCTGACTACGTAATCACGCAGATGTTCTTCGACAACAACGTCTACTACGACTACGTGCGCCGTTGCCGCGAGGCAGGCATAACCGTGCCCATAATACCGGGACTGAAGCCGCTCTCCACCGTCAGGCAGCTGACAATGCTGCCCGAGGCGTTTTCGCTCGACATACCAGTCGAACTGACACAGGCCATGCTCGAGGCAGGCGACGACAAGGAGAAGGCTTACCACACGGGCATGGAGTGGTGCGCAATGCAATGCAAGGAGCTGCTTGCCCACGGCGTGCAGGTGGTTCACTTCTACACTATGGGCAGGTCGAGGAACATCGTTGAGATACTGAAAGAGTGCTTCTGAAATGGCCGCCGTTTGCCGGCCGCCATGCAAACCATCGCCTTTCGCTTTATGAAAGACCGTATATTGCAAGCCAAAAGGCCATCTTTTACAATGCAAAAGGCCGTGTTTCGCATTGCGAAACACGGCCTTTTGGTAACAGCCTGGCAATCAGCGAGTTGCAAGCGGATGAAAAGGCGCAAGCCTTTCTCACCTTCTCACCCTCTCACTTTCTCACCTTTTCACGAATTTCTTGCCTCCGCGTATGTACAGGCCCTTTGGCAGCTGCGCGTCGTCTGTGCCGATGTAACGGCCGTCGATGGTGTATATACGCAGGTCGGTAGGTTCGGACTGCACGGCGGGAGCTTGGTCGATGCCGGTTGAAGCGTCGCCGTCAGACAGCCTTACCTCGTCGAGGTAGAACATTCCAGAGTTGCTTCTGAACGTCAGCTTGACAGGGCCGTCGCCTGTAACGGTGGTCTTGAAGCGCACCCACTCGTCGGCCTTCATCGTGAACGACGATTGTTCCAGCGTTGCGTTGCCCTCGGTTACTTCTACGGTAAGTGATGTGCCGCTGCCGCTGTAAGGTGCGGCCATGAAGCTAAACTCGTGTGAGCCGTCGAGAGTTATGGCCGGCGTGGTGGCGTAACCTGCCTTGGCCGCAGTGCCGAAGCGTGCGCAGAGGTATCCGGCGCGAGCCGTCTCGCCAGTCCATCCGTCGTTGTCGTAGGTGGGAGCGGACATCGACAGGCCGTTGAACTTGCCGTCGTTGCCGCCCTGGCCGAGGCATTTGTCGAACGTTTCGTTGAACAGGAAGGTCGGCGCGCCCAAGCTGAACGAGAACGACATTGTGCCGTCGGAGTTGCGCGTGATGTCGGTTACCGACTTGTTCATGTACAGCGAGCCGTCAGTATTGCGGTTGAACACCGTAGCAGGGGGCGTCGAAGTGTTTGTAAGCGACATTATGCCGCCGTAAGGCCATACGTCGCCGGCGATGTTGTCGTCATACAGCGAGCCGTCGGCCGGTATGGGCGAGCACCGCTGGTGGCTGGGGTTCACGTTGGGGTTGTTGTAAATGAGCCATGAATTCTCGTCGTAGTCAACGTGCGTGATGAGCAGTCCCGAGCCGGGCAGTCCGACGTCCCAGCGGCCAGTCTGCTGGCGGTTCTCCAGGATGTAGTACTCGTCGCGGTAGCCGTCGTTGCGGATGAGGTAGAACTCTCCGCCGTCGGCGATGCTCTCCATGCCGCTGACGTCGGTAGGTTCGGTCAGCTCTATAGGCTCTTCCCAGCCTATCCACATGCGTTCCGCGCCGGTGTAGCAGGCCGGTGTGAAGCCGTAGCCGTTGTAGCTTCCGCTCGACATCAGGTCCCATTCGCCCATGCCGTAGCCGTTGCCGCCGCTGCCAGCGTAGTCGGTGTCGTACATGTCGGGCAGTCCGAGGCAGTGTGAGAACTCGTGGCAGATGGTGCCTATGCCGTCGATATGGGTTGTCTGCGCCCCTCCGGCTGTAACGGCAGGCTGGCATTCCGCGCTGCAGGCGTAGACGTCTACCGTCACTCCGTCAAGCAGCATGGTGTTGCCTATCGCGCCGAGCAGCTGCCACTTGTGCGGCCATATTGTGCCTTCGTCGCCTCCGTTGGCCTCTCCGAGACCGGCGAAGATGAAGTAAACCTGCTCCACCTCGCCGTCGCCGTCCCAGTCGTAGTCGCGGAAGTCGATTTCATTGTTGACCGCGTTGAGGGCGTAGCTGAACATTTCGCCCTTGTTAACGTCGCCGCCGTCACCCTCGTCGCCGTTGTCGCCGTAGTAAGCGTAGCCCCTCGGCAGGCGCACCGGCCCGGCAATGTCGAACGTAAGGTTGAACTGTCCGTGGCTCTGGTCGCGGTAATAGTCGCTCACCGAGCCTACGAAGCCGAGCATCGGGTTGCGGTAGTCCTCGCCGTTGAGGATTTGCTGGTATAGCTCGGGCGTGCCGTGGGTAAACTGCACGTCGTCAAACTCGACGAGGATGACAAGCCCCTTGTGGTCGCCGAAGTAAGGACGGTCGCCGCCGGTCTGCCTGCTGCCGGTGCGGCTCTGTGCCCTACGCGCCTCGGTAGCAGCCTTCACCTTGGCCTGGCGGGCTTTGGCCTTATTCATCATGAGCGTCACGTCGGCCGCCTTGTAGTAGCCTTTCTGCGCGTCCTTTATGAACGTCCGTCCGTCTTCGGCCTGCCAGAAGTGGCAGAACTCGTCGCCGCGCAGCTCAACGCGCACCTTCGTACCGTCGGCCAGCGTCACCGTCTTCCACTGTCCGCGCTTGGCAGGCACTGCCATGACTGCGGTGAACATTGCGGCGAAAAACAATGTGGTGAATAGTTTTTTCATAATGGCTATTGCATTTTTTTATGAAAAAAAGGCGTGTTACGGTCTCCGTGCAAGCCGGAGACCGTGACACACCTTAATTATAAGAATGGCTTATTCCCTTGTAAGGGTAATGTTCATGAAACCTTGCATAAGGGCTAAACCTTGTCCGTTGCTGGCACAACACAAAAGCATATAAGTGTTGTCAAAGGTTATAGTCTGTGGTATGCCTGTTTCAGAGATGTCCCAGTAAGCTTCTATAGGTGTGTTGGAGATTGAACTGCCGTTGGGAGAAGCCTGCCAGTGAAGTGAATAGACACCGCCATAAGAACCTATAGAGGTCGTTTGGCTCGGCAAGAAAGCTAAGACGCCCATACCCGCCGCGTCGTCATACACCCACTGGAACTGCCATGTAAGCGTCTCGCTGTAGCCGCAGAGGTTGGAAGCCGTAGCATAAAGCACGTTCTCATAGTCGGCATCGCTTTGCTGTGCGGCGGTTATAGTGAGCGGTCTCTTGATTTGTGCGCCGTCAAGGTTGGTGGCGTTGAAGTACCACTGGCCTGCGAAAGCGTCATAGAAGTTGCCGTCGTTGTCGGTTATGGTTACGGTGATTTGGCTTGTTTCTACCGTAGCTCCGTCAACCGATGTGATGGTAAGCGTGAACTGGCGGTCGGCGTTCATTATGTAGTCGTCGATAAGTCGCAGCTCAACGTTCACCGTGCCGGTGCTTAGCGTGTCGGGATTTACGTTCAGCGTCTTGTCCGTGATGGCGTAGTTCTCGCCCTCTACGGCAGGCGTGCTGCCTGTACCCTCGGTCGAAACAGTGATGTGGATAGGCCCGTTCCTGCGCCCGTCGATGGCGATAGGAATGTTCACGTAGCCGTCAGTAAACTCGCTTACAGTCATTTGGCTGTTCGTAAAGCCCACCGTACACTCCTTCGTGTTGAACTCGTCGTCGTCGCACGAAGTAAGGAACGGCACGGCTAACGCCGCGAGCAAAAACATTTTTATATATTTCATGATTTCTTGCTTTTATCAGTTAAAGTTGTATTAATAGCCCGGGTTCTGCTTGATTTGCGGGTTGGCGTCAATCTCGTGCTGCGGGATGGGCCATACATAGTGCAGGCTGTTGCCCGTACCCGTGCCGTAAGTAACGACAAGGTTTGTAGTGTTTGTCTGTCCCGGCTGGTTGCAGAGGTTCTGCTGCTGCGGTGTTCCGCGGCGTATGTCCTCGTGCCAACGCTTCAGGTCGAACAGGCGCACTCCCTCACCGAGGAACTCGCGCTGACGCTCGTTCTTCACCTCCTGCAACAAAGCGTCTGCATCGGCGAACGACTGGTTGCGGTAACCTATGATGCGGCTGGACATCAACGCGTTAAGATACTGTGCGCCAAGAGCAGGCTGGTCCAGCTTTGCATATGCTTCGGCGGCAATAAGGTACATTTCGGCTATACGCAACACTTTGGGTTGGCAAGTCCAGCGTGCATACTCTGAACCTTGGCTTGCGTAGTACTGAGAGCAAGCATCGGTGTACTTGTCAAGAAGCTGCACGGAGCCGCTTGTACCTGCCGACGTAGTTACTTGTGTCGGGAGGAAAAGCAATGTCCTCAAGTCATTGTCTGAATAGAGGTTGAGCACAGTGCGTGTCGGTATGTAGTTGGGTATTGAACCTGCCGAATAAGGCTGGAAGTTTTGGCCAGTCTGACCTGAAGCCTCCGACGGGTAGCTGCTGTAAATCTTCAGGATACTTTCCGTATCGGTCTCGTCGCCGTAAGCATAAAGGTAAGCTGTATTGCCTTGAATTATGAAAGTAAGACCCCACCACATTCTTGTGAACTCATAGGGATTACCGCTTTGTATTGCGGTGTTGAGGGCATAGCTGTTTGTTCCGATAACTTCAGCAGCATATTCTGCCGCGTCTGAGTACTTGTCCATCGCCAAAGCTACACGCGCCTTCAAAGCTGTGACGGCATCACGTGTAATGTAATACCTGTCTCCATCTGCGTCAGGAGTAGCTGTAACGTACTTTGCTGCACTGTCAAGGTCGTTGGTTATTTGCTTGTAAGTCTGGCGCAGGGTGTTGCGTGCAGGGTATTGTGACGCGTCCATTGTGGGGTTGTACTTTGTCATGTACGACACGCCGCTGTTCTCCTCGTCTGCTGTTGTCTCTTCAAAGTCTGCACAGAAGAACTTAGCAAGCTCCGACAACGCCCACGCCCTTGTGAAATAAGCCTCGCCGAGGATGTTGTCAATGTCGGCCAAAGCTTCGGTGTCAAAGATGTTGGTGTTCGACATGTCGCACGTATTGTAGCTTTCGATGACGAAGTTGGCGCGCGAAATCAATGCCTGGCAGCTGCCGTAGACGGTCTGCACTTCGGAAGAATTGCTGTTGAAGCTCCAGTTGTACATATAGTTAAGCGCTCCGCTGAAGCCCGCAACGGCGTTGAACTCGTCAGCCTGGATGTCGGGAGCGTTGTAGAACGCTTCTGTTCCTACGCATGAACGAAAGCCGCTGTAAAGGCCGTTGCTCAAGCCCTCGAAGTCTCGCGGTGTCTCGATGGCTTCGTCACTGGGCAGAGAGTCGTAGGGCAGCTTGTCCATGTCGCAAGACGCAAGCGTCAATGCGAAAGCCATCACCGGTAAAAATATCTTTTTGCTCATTGTAATTTTCATCTTAATTTGTGTATGTTATACGCTTGTGATTAGAATGTAATCTGTGCGCCGAACGAGTACTGGCGTGTGTTAGGATAGTTTCCGAGCGTAACAGAGCTGTTGACCTCGGGGTCGTAGCCTGAATATCCGGTGAACGTCAGCAGGTTGCGGCCGGTGAAGAACACCTTTACGCCCTTGATGAAGTGTGTAGCGTCCATCCACTTTTGGGGCAGGGTGTAAGACAGCTGCAAGAGCTTCAGGCGCACGAACGATGCGTTCTCGAGGAACTGCGTGTCGAGCTGGCGAGCGCAGTTGGCTGCAGGAACGTCGGTCTTGTCGCCCGGTTCCATCCACATGTTGAGCATGTTTGTCGACATGTTGGCTGCCGAAGCGTTGGCGGGGTTCTCGATGAGGTAACGTTCGTTGTTCCACATGTAGCGGTCGAACATGCCGGAGAACTGTACGTCGAGCTGCAATCCCTTCCATGCAACCGTGGTGGAAAGACCTGCCGACCAAGGCGCAATGGCGTTCTTGCCTGTCTGCACGCGGTGAGCTTCGGAGTAAACCTTGGTGTAGTTGCCGTTCTTGTCGAGCCATACGCTCTGTCCGTCGGCCGGGTCAACGTGGCTCCAGCGTACCATGTAGAACTCTCCGTAAGGATGGCCCACTTCAAGCTGCATGAAGTCGCCTGCCGCGTAGCTGTCGCGTCCCTGGAAGAGTTTTGTGATTTTGTTCGAGTTGTAGTTGCCGTTCACTTTCACGTTCCAGTACCAGTCCTTGTTCTTGATGATGTCGACGCCGATGGTGAAGTCGAAGCCTCGGTTGCGCATCTCGGCCACGTTGCCCCATGTAGCGCTGTAGCCAGTAGCCAGCGAGAACGGTATCTGCATCAACATGTTGGATGTCTGCTTGTTGTAATACTGGAAGTCGAAGTCTACGCGGTTGAACACGCGGCCTGACAGTCCGATGTTGAATGTCTTGACGGTCTCCCATGTCAGCTCGTCGTTGCCGGCCTGTACGGGTGCCATCACCGTGCCTCCGTTGTAGCTGCCGCCTGCGCCTACAAGGCTGAGGGCTGTGTATGCGCTGATGCCCGAGTTACCGGTAGAACCGTAGCTGATGCGGAACTGCAGGTCGTTGAGCCAGCTCTTGCTTGACTCCATGAATGCCTCGTTCGTGATGTTCCACATCGCTGCGACAGCGCCGAACGTACCCCAGCGGTGGTCTTTGGCGAAGAGTGACGAACCGTCGCGGCGCAGTGAAGCGTCGAGGAAGTAGCGGTCCTTGTAGCTGTAGTTGAGCATTCCGAACCAAGAGTTGCGCACTTCCTCGCTGATTGACTGCGAGGGAATGTCAAGTCCTGTGGACGGAGCTGTTGAAATAAGCATGAGCTTATTATTTGCGAGTCCGTTTACCGATACGCCGAATGCCTCGGTCTTGCTCATCATGCTCTCCTGTCCGAGGAGGACGGTCACATGGTGGTCGCGCAGGAAGTCAAACTTGTACTCCGCTGTGTTCGTAACAGTCCAACGGTAGAAGCGTGAAAAACTTTCGCTTGCCGAGCCGTAGGGGTTCTGTCCGTCAGACTGCTGCTCATTCCATCCGAGAGGATAGTCAAGTTCTGTAAAGTTATAGAACTTCTGCGATGTGCGCATGTCGTTCCAGTCGAGACCTACCGAAGAGCGGATGTTCAAGCCCTCGATAGGGTTGATGTTCACGTATGCGTTCTCGTTGATACGCACTCGGTTGGTAATGATAGGCTGATATTGTGACAACAAGTCCGGATTCATCCATCCCAAGGTTGAATAATACTGGAATTCTTTGCCGTAGCCATCAAAGGTACTGTTCTCCCAGTCTATAATACCGTTATCGTTGTAACCTATCGGATTGCCGTCAGTGTCCACAAGGCCGAGTATTTCGCGGTCGGGCTGCGTCGGGTTGTACATGTTTGCGGCGTACGACTTGTTGTAGACGCTGTTGCCCGTGTCGCTCCACAGCGTAGTCTGCTGCTTCGTATAAGCCAGGTTCGAGTTAGTTCCCACCTTCAGCCAAGGAGTGATGTTGGCCTCGAGGTTGGCGCGCAACGTCTCGCGGCGCATCCAAGAGTCGTCGAAAAGACCGTCGGCGTCATAGTGCGAGAACGATACAAGGTAAGCCGTATTCTGCGAACCGCCGCGGATGCTGGCGTCAACCTGCAGCGTAGGAGCGGTGTTGCCGAGATACTTCTTCTTCCAGTCAGTGCCGATGTTGTACTTCTTGTAGTAAGCCTTCATAGCCTGGAACGACGGGTCGTTGGCATAGTCGGGAGTCACCATCTCCTGGAAGTTGAGCCACTGGTTGGCGTTCATCACGTCAGAACCGTCGTGGGCGATTTCAGAAATTGAGTATTGCGCCGTAACGGAGATTGTCGGAGCTTCGCCGAACTTACCCTTCTTCGAAGTTATGATGACAACGCCGTTGGCCGCACGCGAACCGTAGATGGCCGTAGACGATGCGTCCTTCAACACCGTGATGTTCTCAATGTCGTTCGGGTTGAGCGACACGAACGTGTTGGACGAAATCTCGCTGCCGTCCAATATGAACAAAGGCTCTGTCGTTGCATAAATTGATGTCACACCACGGATACGCATGCTCGTCGTAGCCGAAGGCTCACCCGAAGAGGTGAATACCTGGAGTCCGGCCACCTGGCCCTGCAAAGCGTCGCCCACGTTGGCAACGGGGCGGTTGGAGATAGCCTCGCTCGACACGGTAGCCACCGAGCCGGCGATGGTACCCAGCTTACGGGCCGAGCCGTAACCGGTCACG
>CAKZVT010000063.1 GCA_937922435.1 uncultured Prevotella sp.
ATTTGCCCAATGGATATAGTCTTTTCGGTCTTCCCATATGCTTTTCCTCCCAATTTAATATTCCTGAGGAGAAACAAAGGTAATGTATTTTAGACAAACAAACCCTGTTTTCGAGAAGAAAAACCGCAATTTAGACAAACAAACCGCACCATACAACGCCATAAAACACCAACGCGACAAACAAATTATCTTTGTTTATCGCGTTGGTATTTAATTGTTTAACTATCCCAAAGGGTGTCAATACTCATCCTCGTTGAAGAGGAAGTCCTCCTTTGTGGGATAGTCGGGCCATATGTCCTCTATGCTTTCGTACACATCGCCTTCGTCTTCTATCTCTTGCAGGTTTTCCAGCACTTCCAGCGGCGCGCCCGAGCGGATGGCATAGTCAATCAACTCGTCTTTCGTGGCAGGCCACGGCGCGTCTTCGAGTTTCGAAGCCAGTTCAAGTGTCCAATACATAATCTGTTCCTTTTTTAGCGTTTTTAATCGGACGCAAAAGTAATATATTTTTTCCTATTTGCAAGTTTTCTGCCATGTTTTTTCCCTTACACCGTCAATAAAGTTTAATTTGCGTGCAAGGACAAACAAATAGTCACTCAGGCGGTTCATGTACTGCAGCACGGCGGGGTCAAGCTCGGTGCTCTCCGCAAGGAAGAAGATGCGCCGTTCGGCGCGGCGGCACACCGTGCGGCACACGTGGGCGATGGCCGCCTCGTGCGAGCCTCCGGGCAGTATGAAGCCTGTCTGCTGGGGTATGCCGTCGAGGATGGTGTCGATTTCCTTCTCGAGCGTCTCCACTTCGGCGGGGTCGAGCGTGTACGACGGTGCGAGCTGCGTCTTCGTCTTGTCCGTGGCAAGGTACGAGCAGACGGTGAACAGGTTGCGCTGTATGCGGTAAATAAGGTTCTTGTCAGGCCCGTCCTTCATGAACGAGGCCAGCAGGCCGAGCTGTGCGCTAAGTTCGTCAACCGTGCCGTAAGCCTCGATGCGCGAGTTGGTCTTCTTCACCTTCACACCACCGACGAGGCTGGTAGTGCCCGCGTCGCCGGTCTTTGTATACACCTTGGTTATTTTCATAGTCGTAAACGGTTAAAAGTTTATTATGTAGTTCTGTTTGTAACGCTTCTTGTCGAAAAACACCAGGCCGCAGTAATACAGGTCGAACGTCACCACGCCCTGCGTCTCCTCAACCACGCTGCGCCACAGCCGGCGCATGGCCTTGTCGCGGCGGATGTCGAGCAGCATCGCGGCAGAGCCGTCGCGCGCCGCCGCACATAAGCCAGCGAACGCGCCCTCGAAGCCATCCGCAGGGGCGAGCACCGCGAAGTCGGCCTCCGCCACGCCTTCCGCGCCTGCCTTCGCACACTCCGCCCGACGGCAGCCTGCCTGTATGTAGCCGCCCATTGCGTCGCCATCTATACCGTAAAGCGCCACCCTGCGCGACTGCAGACGGTTGGCCAGGCGAAGGCAAAGCTCGCAGACGCGCCGCCCAATGACGCCCTGCTGCGGATAACGCGCGGCCAACGGCGCGTAAGCGTAATACGGCCAGTGCTCGTTGATGACGTAGCGCACCATGCGGTATGCCCACGGCGACTGCACGCCGAAGCCGCGGCAGCGGCCTATGCGGCCCGTCCATACAAGCCAACGCCTTACAATTGAATACTCCATGCCGCCCATGTTCTCGCTTGTTCAACACACCATGACATCGCGCCGCACGCTCCGGCGCAGTGCGCCAGCGCACCTGCCACGTTTTGCAAATATACATATTTCCTGACGAAAAACGTCAAATTCCTGTAAAATGTTTCGTTAAATTCCACTCCTTGCACGGCTGTACGCTTTCCAAAACACGGCAAAACGCCCTGCAAAAGGCCGTCTTTCGCATGCTAAAAGGCCGTGTTTTGCAGGCCGAAAGACGGCCTTTTACATTGTAAGCAGGCACAGGCCGTTTGCTTATACAACGCCTTGCCGAGGCAATGCGACAGTAAAAAGTATAAGGAGAAAAGTACTCTTTGCTTACAGTTTTCGCCGCATGGCGTGCCGTCAGATGTTGAACGCCACGGAGAAAAGCACCTCGCGGCCGCGCAGCGGCAGACTGAAATAGCCATAATTAAGCCCAGTGAACGCCGCCTCGCTGTACGTGTCGCGGTCGAGCAGGTTGCTCATCTGCAAGCGGAACTCCAACCGCTTGGTGGCCGCATAGCGCACGGCGGCGTCGAGAAAACTGTTGCGGCGGTACCGTCCGCGCTCCACCTCGAGCGCGTTGTACTCCCATTGCAGGCTTACGTCAAAGCCTTTGAAGGGGAAGAGATGCACGTCGGCCACGTTGTAAAGGCTCTTCAGAGTGTTGTGCCCGGTGCTCCACGGAGACGGGTCTTGCCATGTAACGTTAAGCGTAGGGCGCAACGACACGGCAAGCCACCGCAGCTTGTTCCACCGCATGGTCATGGCCGCCGCCATCACGTTGCCCGTTATGGCGGTCTTGACGCCGTTCTGCGCCACGGGCAGCGTGGTGCGGTTGTAGTTCAATGTGCCCTTCAGCGACAGGCCGGCGCGCGTGAACGTCTTGTCGGCCGACGTCATTACGAACAACATGCGCGTATGCACGTCGCTCCACACGGGGCTTACTTCGGTAAACTGTCCGCCGTAGGTGTACTTGTTGTAGTGGTCGCGCGTGCTCCACGAGGCCATCGCCATGAAATTCCACACGAACATGGTTACTACGTTGGCGTAGCTGAACGATACGGAAGCCCTCGCCGAGCGCGTCCATCCTATGCGGTCGGCTGTCAATACGCGCGTGCGGTAAGTACTGTAATACTCCGCTGGGGTCATCACCTCGGCATCCTCGTCCTGCCCGAAGCCGCCCGACACGTTCATTCGCCAGAACGGCGAAAACTCGTGCCGCCAGCTTACCGAAGGCGAAAGGTACGCCTTCGTCCCGTCGCCTGCACCGCTCCAGGCCACGCGCGACGTGAAGAGGCTCACGGGCACATCGAGCGTTACGTGGCCGCGGCGGTATCTTAGCACGTATTCCGGCCTTAACGAATGCTTCATGTACATGGTATGGCTGCCCTTGCCGCCGTCAACGGCCACGTTGTCCGAGCGCAGCTCGAAGGCGTATAGCAGTTCAAGGCTGTTGCGGCCGATGTAGAAGCGCGTGCCTACGCTGTTGCGCGTCATCAGCCTTTCAAGCGAAAGACGCTGCGAAAGGGCGTAAAGGGCTGATGAAGCAAGGGCGGACGGAGCGTCAAAGGCGGTAGTTGCGCCCTCCGCGCCGCCGTCACTTTGGCTTACGCAGAGCGTCTCGCTGCGGCGGAAATAGCGCAGAAGGGAACTGACGGAATATGAATGGCGGCCGGCGTTGACGGTCATGCGCAGTTTGTTCTGCACGTAGCCGGGATGGCGCACAGTGCGTTCATTTAGCAGACAGGCGGCAGAAGAAGCCTCTCCCCACCCCTCCCCATTGGGGAGGGAGCCTGCCGCCGCGCCTTGTCTGCTTGTCAACTCGTTGCTTGTCAGCTGCTCTTGGAAAGTCAGCGAGCCTGAAAGCTCGTCTTCAAGATACACCGTAGGGGCGTTAAGCTCATAACGCAGGTGGGGCATCAAGGTATGTTGCCGCGCCTTGCGGCGGTTGGCTTCGTACAGCGAAAGCGTCTCGTCGCCGCCGTAAAAGTTGTAGGTGCTGTCCTCGGAGCGGTCAGTCGTGCCGTAGTAAGTGATGTTCATGCGCAGCGAGCCGTAGCGTCCGGCGCGGCGGAGGAAGTTAAGCCCGGCGGTGTACGACTTGTTCCTTAGATACCGCCGCCGGCTTACGGGCGGCTCGGCGGCGCTTCCGTCCTGCACCATCTGCGGCGGCAGGGGCGCGTAGCTGTATATGTCGGTGTAGTCGATGTGCTCCTCCGTGTCGGCGGATAAGTCCTCGCCGTTGTTGTTCATGCGTGCGGTGACGAAGGCCTGGTTCTTCCGTCCCACGCCGATTAGCGTCAGGCGGTTGTTCCACAGCACGCCGTCCGTGCCGCCTATGCCGCCCACGGCTTCGCCGAAGGGGCGCAACTTGTAGTCAGGCTTCAGCTTGATGTTGAGCGTGGCCTTGTCTGACGGCACGCGGTCTTTCAGCGCGCGTATGGGCTGGTCGTTCTCTATCACCTGCACCGTGGCCACCGCGTCGGCCGGCAGGTTGCGCGTAGCCTGGTTGTATTGGTTGCCGAGCAAGTCCTGCCCCTCGATGTTGAACTTGTTGATGGGCTTGCCCTGATATGATATTGCGCCGTTGGCGGCCACCTCGATGCCGGGCAGTTTCTTGAGCACATCTTCTATATAGCGGTCTTCCTTGCCTTGAAACGCCGCCACGTTGTAGTCAAGCGTGTCTTTGTGCCGCTCTATTGGGCGCGCCTTCACCGTAAGTTCTTTCAGCATTATGCCGCTCGGGGCAAGGCTTACGCGCATCCCCTGGCGCATGCTTCCTACGCTGACGCGCTTCGTCTCGTAGCCCATTAGGGTGAACTCCACGGCTGTCGTACCCTCATTAAGCGTCAGGGTGAACGCCCCGTCGCCGCCGGTCATGGCGTAAGAGAGCAGCGAGTCGGCGGCGTTGAGTGCCTTCACGGTGACGTAGCTTACGGCCTTGCCCGTCTTGCGGTCAATCACCGTGCCCGTAACGGTACGCGCGGAAGACTGCGCCATGCAGGGAATGAAAGAAAGGAAGAGGAGCAGAACGGCGGCAAAGACACGCCAACAGGGCGGCAAAACACGTCTGCCTTTACCTTTAGATGCGGCCTGCACAGAGCCGCCAAGGCGTTCCGCGCCTGAAGACGCGCCGCCTGACGACATGCCGTAAATATGTCTTTCAATATTCATCACAGTCATTTCATTTTCACATCCACGCCCCACGGCTTTGCCGTTGACCGTCTTTCGCCTTGCAAAAGGCCGTCAATTGCACGCCAAAAGGCCGTGTTTTGCACTGCAAAAGACGGCCTTTTGCAACACCGCTGATTATCAGTGACTTACGTATATGATACAAATCACTCCAATTCTATCGGATTGTAAGGGTTTGGTTTGTAGTCGCCCCAGTCTTCAACAAACACAGTCTTGCCGCTCATTTTGATTGCCGTCATCGGGTCGTCGTTCTCATTGCGTCTGGCTTTGAAAGCGTCTTCACGCGACAGTTTCAACATGTCGTCATTCGCACGCAAGTAAATGGCTTCGGCCTCGGGCAGCATCTGGAGTCCGTTCAGCGTGAACGTATAGTTGTTCTTCGTATCGCTTACGGCGAAAATCAGCCCTGGCAGGCCGCGGAAAAGATACGGGCCGACTGGCAGGTTGTACTCTTCAGAGTACCAGGCCGTCCAGTCCCTGCCGCCCATGCGGCACGCGGCCTTCTTGCAGTGTACGCCGCTGATTACGCTGTCGCCGCCGAGAACAGTCCAATTAAGGGGTTCAAGCTGCTGCTTGTACTCTATTTTCAGGAAACTTCCGAGCTGCACCGTGGCCGTATTGTCTGCGTTGTTTATCACTAATGGACGGTCGTATTTCTGGTTGCGCATCAGTCCTATCATAGGACCCACCAACTCCATAGGCGAACGTTTTTCGTTGTAGAAGGCGTCGTTGAGCGAGTCTGACTGCAGTGAATAATAGTCTATGAAGCCCGTATATCTGCCGCCGAGCAGCAACACGGTCTGCCCCCTGCGCCATTTGTCATGCCGGGTGGAGTCCGGCCTATAAGCGTATTCATAGTAAACCTTCACCCGGGCAGAGTCGAATACGGTCTTTTCAATCGGCAGGATGGGCGGAAGGTCGCCTCCGATTTTAATCTGCGCACTAACGAAAAGCGAAGCAAACATCGCCAATGACAATAAAACTGTTTTCATGATGAACGTATTTTATCAGCCATGCAAATATAAACTAAATATTTTAATCATAGAACTAATCCTTTTAATTTTATCCTTTGTTAACCCAATTCGCCATCTTTTACATTCTAAAAGGCCATCTTTTGCACGCTAAAAGGCCATGTTTTACAATGCGAAAGACGGCCTTTTGCAACGCTACTGATTTTCAGCGACTTACAATACGGCATGAAAATAAGCAGCATGCAGCCGAACAAAAACGGGCGGAGGCTTGCTTTTGTGCGATTTTTCCGCTATCTTCGCACAATAAATACACATCAGAAGATGAAATCGCTAAGAGAACTTTACAAGATAGGCAAAGGGCCGTCGAGCAGCCACACCATGGGGCCGCAGAAGGCGGCGAAGATGTTTTTAGAGAAACACGGCGGCGCGGCGGCGTTCGAGGTGACGCTGTACGGCAGCCTGGCGGCCACGGGCAAAGGGCACATGACCGACGTGGCAATAAACGAAGTGCTGGCACAAGCGGCTCCGGTGACAATCAGCTGGCAGCCCGACGTGTTCCTGCCGTACCATCCTAACGGCATGAAATTCGCCGCGCTCGACGCAAACCGCAACATAACCGACGAATGGACAGTGTACAGCATCGGCGGCGGCGCACTGTCGGAAGGAAAAAGCGAAGGCGACTTGTTTAACACGTCCGAAGTGTACGGCATGAACTCGCTAACGGAAATAATGCAGTGGTGCGAGGAAACTGGGCGGAGCTACTGGGAATACGTTGACATGTGCGAGGACAAGTCAATATGGGACTACCTCATGGAGGTGTGGCGCACGATGCAGGAGGCCGTAGAGCGCGGCATCAGCCACGAAGGCCGCCTGCCCGGTCCGCTCAACCTGGCACGCAAGGCCGCCACGTATTACGTCAAGGCTTCAGGCTACAAGCAGTCGTTGCAGACACGCGGACTGGTCTACGCCTACGCCTTGGCCGTAAGCGAGGAGAACGCATCGGGCGGAACCATCGTCACAGCCCCTACATGCGGAGCGTGCGGCGTGCTGCCTGCCGTGCTCTACCACCTGTCGCGCGGACACCAGTTCAGCGACTCGCGCATACTGCACGCGATAGCCACGGCCGGCCTTATAGGCAACGTTGTGAAGCAAAACGCATCCATATCTGGCGCCGACGTGGGCTGCCAGGGCGAGGTTGGCGTAGCCTGCGCGATGGCTTCCGGTGCGGCGTGCCAGCTGTTCGGCGGCAGTCCTTCACAAATTGAATACGCCGCCGAAATGGGACTTGAACACCATCTCGGCATGACTTGCGACCCCGTATGCGGCCTCGTGCAAATTCCTTGCATAGAGCGCAACGCCTTCGCAGCCACACGCGCCCTCGACGCCAACCTCTACTCGGCCTTCTCCGACGGCACTCACCGCGTATCGTTCGACAAAGTAGTAAACGTTATGAAGCAGACCGGGCACGACATCCCGTCGCTGTACAAGGAGACAAGCACCGGCGGACTGGCTAAAATACTTGAGCCGAAAAGCCCGCACGAACGTCCCAAAGATTAATCATCCGCCACTAAACTGCCATGGATTACATATATTACAGAATGTTCTGTTGGTACAAACAAAAGAAGGATTGCGCCACCTACACAAGCATCAAGTTCATAACTATGATGAAAATATTTATATGGTTTCCTTTGGTTGGATTTATCGGCAGCTTGTTCAGAACGGATAATATAAAGACCGATTTATATTTATACTGCATATTCTGCATCACTATG
The DNA here is from genome assembly GCA_937922435.1 of uncultured Prevotella sp. GTDB lineage: Bacteria > Bacteroidota > Bacteroidia > Bacteroidales > Bacteroidaceae > Prevotella. The sequence continues at coordinate 7,616 of CAKZVT010000063.1, forward strand.
CTTTTCCACTCAGCTACAAAATACACTAAACAAAAAGAAAAATTATCCGCAAAATACAAACATTCAAAATATAACAAACTCATCCCCAATTGGATGATATTCTGTTCACTGCCACTCTCAATATTGTTGGGAGTGGCAATTTACATCATACTTTGCACTAAAGTTATAAACTATTATGGACTGGAAGGGGCAATACCCCAATTACTGAACAAATAACTTATCCCCAATATCCCATCTTCCCAATCCTCCCATATTTCCCAGTCCTCCCAGAGTTCCCAGCTCTCCCTGTCCGGCCGTCCGAATACAAAAAAGAGCCTCCCCGAGGGATTACCCTTCGGGGAGGCTCACTGGTGTTTATTAAAGAAGGCGGCCTCCTACT